>JBKHWS010000056.1:0-15082 GCA_046566385.1 Bacteriovoracia bacterium
GTGGAATGGAGACAACCTTTCTTAACGCTTAAACTCTTCATAGGCCTGTATTTTTGATTTGAAGTCTTTCATGGAAACTTCTTCAACATAACAAAAGCCAACGCCATTTACGAGTACCAAGCGCAAGGTAGAATCCATCTTCTTTTTATCCTGCTCAAGGAAACTGGAGAAGACTTTCATATCAAAATGAGGATAGTTATCGATATCAAATTTTTCAGCAGGCATGTTTAAGGCCTTCACCATCTTTTCCCATTGCCCTAAAGCCTCGACGTTCCTCATGATTTTAAACAGATACTTAAGACCCATGGCCACGGCCTGCCCATGAGGGATCTTTAAGGCCATTTCAAAGGCATGACCCAGGGTATGACCAAGATTCAGATGAATTCTCTCACCGGTTTCTTTAAAGTCTCTCTCAACCACTTCGTTTTTAAATTTAGCACAGGCAATTGCAATCTCTTCAATTGAGGCCTTATTCAAAATGAGCTCATTGATTTCCCGACTTAGGAAGCCATATTTCAGGACCTCGCCCTTTCCGGAAATCCATTCCTTCTCAGCTAAAGAGGTCAGAAAATCTCCACAGATGTAAACTTTCTGAGGTAAGTGGAAGGCGCCTATTTGGTTCTTCCCAATAGGCATATTAAGACCTACCTTGCCTCCGATGGAACCATCGATCATTCCAAGCAGGGTCGTTGGTATGGCCACCCACTTAACTCCCCGGAGGATAGTGGCGGCCACAAAGCCCGCAAAATCAGTAGTAGCTCCGCCACCAAACGCATAAATGGTTGATGAACGGGTAATCCCCTGCTTCAGGAAAAATTCCACCGCATTCTGATAGATTTCAAGATTCTTCTCCTCTTCCGGGTTCTTTAGCCAGAAGATATGAGGAGAGAATGAAACCCATTGGGGAAGATGGTTTTTTACTTTCTGATCAGCAATTGCAAAGAATTGACCGTCTTTGTAATTGTCCAGTTCCTTGAACAGTTCGAGTTTTTTGAGGTAAGTTAAATTGGATTTCATCGTGTAACTTATTATCGTCAAAATCTAAGGAAAATGAAGTGAGTGTTAAGCCTTTTTTAAAATTAAAAGAGATCGATTCTCTGACGAAAATGAAACACAATTTCGAGAAAGCAAAGCGAGAGCAGGAAGAACGGGTATCCAAGCTCAAAGAGCGTCAGGAAGCCGCTCAGATGCAAAGTACTAAACTCAAGCAAGAACTTGTATCAATTCATCAGGAACTGGCCGAAGTTGAGGCAAGGATCAAACAAGCGAGTGAACAGAAACAGCGCCTGATTGATATGGGTGGAGATGATCTAAAGATTCAGACTTATTCTGTGCAAATTGGTCAGGATGAAGAAAAAGGTCTCGACCTTTTAACTAAAACCGAGGCCATCGAAGCAGAGCTCTCAGACAGCAAAACCTTTGCCGCAGGTATTGAAAAAACGATACTGGATATTCAGGAAGAAAGTAGATCTGAAATCGACCACATCCACAATGAACTTAAAAATATCACTCTTCGCATAGATGCCTTGATGGATGAACTTCCATCAGACTTTAAAAGCACTCTTCAGAAAATATCCGCCAAGAATCTCGCCCATGGCCCCTTCACCCGAATTGAGAATGGCAGTTGCTACTTTTGCCGTTATAAAATCTCCCGCTTAGACGAGTCCCAGATAGACATGGAAAAAGGTCTTAAAACCTGCCCTCAATGCAGTCGTATATTTCTTCCTTATGGGGCTTGATAACCGCCACCGCTAGAGCTAAGATGCGCCCTTAACCGAGATCAGGGGACTATCGCCGCCGCAAGGGGGAGGAAAGTCCGGACACCATAGAGCATCGTAGCGGGTAATGCCCGTCCGCCGTGAGGCGAGGACAAGTGCAACAGAAAGTATGTACAGGTAATGCTGTAGTGAAACCAGGTAAACTCTACGAGGTGCAAGCCCAAATAGGTGAGCGGTGATTTTGCTCGAGGAGCTCACGGGTTGGGTGCAAGAGTCCAGGGGTAACTCTGGGCCTAGAGGAATGATAGTTTAATACAGAATCCGGCTTATTCCTGATCTCGGTTTTTTTTCTTCTCTTCAAATCTCTTTTTAAACTTATCCTTCTTGCGATGGAAAATTCCCGCTCTCACCTTGATTGCCTTATTCATTTCAGCCTTAGTTTCAAAAACATCGGCTAGACAAAAGATCACAACTCTGTCTCCTGGCTTCTTGCTTAATTCAACAGCATCATAGTGGCCGGTATAATTCCTGGAGACACTTTCGCCGTAAGCATTCTTATAACTTTTCTTGCAGATTTTCTTGGCATCTTTTTCAGCTTGCTCGACCGCTTTCTTAATGTTCTTGGCCTGATAGAGAACAACTCGTTCTTCAAGCGAAACTGACGTCTTCAGATATTCTTTGTCTTTGGTTTTAGCAGTCCCCTTTGCTTCCTGTGTGTAAAAAGTCTTAATTGCAAACCAGCTTTTTTTCATAAACTCACCCCTTTCCCCTATTTTATCACTATATGAAAAGAAGAGAAGGTCCGAATATGGTAGCTATCTACTTGTTGTTACAAGGAAGCTTGTCTAAAAAATGAACGGCCCTTGAAAAGAAGTAACACCTTCCCCTGGTTCTATCTTTTTTCATATAAACTGCCGGCACAGGAGATGCTATGAAAAAGGCGATACTATTTACTATTCTTTCAATTTTTTCGATGAACTCTTTTGCTAGCTTTTCGCTTTCCTGTCCTGAGATTTATAAAAGGATCATAGACTCCAAAACATTGAAAAAAGAAAAAGCTGAAACAACAGGTTATTACCTCAATAGTTTCGCTCTCTCCGCATCAGCTATGGGAGCTCCATTAGTAACTGCTGCATTAAGCATTCCAGCGATAGTTTTAATTAGCTATTCGTCTTTTACACCAAGGGAAGAAAAAGCTCTCGCATATGCAGAGGAAGATTCCAGGGCCTTGATTAGATTAACCAAGAAGTTACAAAAGAAGATTCATCCTGATATTCATGAGCAGGAAATTATTGAGCTTGTTCAAAATGGGCTTGATTCAGGAGAATTTTGCATGGATTTTCCTGATTTAATGTCACCAAGAGAAGTCCGAAAGTACGTTGAATCTCAACTGAGAGAAAAGTACTCATTAAAGTAAAATTTTATTTTTTAAGCCTTTCGAGTGCTTTCAATGTTGTTGTTGAGAAATTAGACTCTTCCAATAAGATAGAACGCCATTCCGATTTCACATTAAAGGGAAGAATCTTAAATTCTTTTTCGGTCATCCTCACTACATGATTTTGAATTTTATACTTGGTGATCCCGGTTTTGAATGACAGCTCTGACTTAAGCTTTGTTTTGAGATGAGGATATTGCTTAAGAGTTTTATCTGTCGTTGAAAGAACAAAAGTCGGGACTTCGTATTGTCCAGAGAGCCACTCATTCTTCGCCTTCTTGTAGACCAAAAGCTTGTCTTTTTTCAGGACAAAGACTCTGAGTAAGTGAATCTCATGCTCGATACTTTTCTTTTTTTCTTCTGTCATCACAGGAAACTCGAGGGGATTTCCATCAGTGAAGGCCATACAATCTTTTTTTAAAGGACACAGTTCACAGGTGGCTCTTCTTGCCTGACAATAGGTCCTGCCAAGATCCATCAAGGCTTCATTCAAACTTCGGTAAGAGATCTTTTGGTTGAAAATCTTTTTATCATTAAAGCGCTTCTGGATTTCTTTCTGGAGCTTCAAGCCTTTCTCTGTTCTGATGCCAAAGAGTCTTGCAATAACCCGCTCCAGATTGGCATCAACGGCCAGGGCCCTCTCATCCATGCCGATTCCGATAAGGGCATTGGCCGTATAGGGACCGATGCCGGGAATGTTCATGAGGGTCTCTAGATCTGAGGGAAACTCTCCCTTGTGATGAAAGAAAATCTCCTCTGCAATTTTTTTCAAATTCCTGGCACGTCGGTAGTAACCAAGACCTTTCCAGGCCACGGTCAGCTCTTCTTCACTGGCCTTTGCAAGGGACTCCAGATCAGGAAAGCGCTTTAAAAATCTCTCGTAGTGATTAAGAACGGTTCCCACTGTGGTCTGTTGAAGCATGATCTCAGAGACAAGAGTTCGATAGAGAGAGCGATTCTTTCTCCACGGGAGATGAGAAAATTCTTTTTGTGACCATGACAGGAGGACTTTTAGACTCATGGAGGGATTTTGATTTTATTTGCAGCTTTTGGCAAGCTCATCGGCCAGAGAGAGCATTTCCTGAGCGGTAAGAGGATCCTTGTCTCCCCGGAATTTCCCATTGATACTCTCAATGTAATCCGAAAACTCTTTATGAAACTCGTAAATATCAGTAATCACCACCAGCTTTTTGGCATCCGAGCGCTCGATCCAGTCTATCAATCTTTTGTAGTCATTGAGTCCCTGATTATTGCAAAGCTGATCAATGGACCCGGCCTGTTTGATGGAAGTATCAAACATCATGACGTTAACTTTCTGATTGAAGCCGCAACTCTCGTCGAGTCTTCGGACCAGTGACTTCCTGAAGCAGCCGCCTTCTTTATCTGTGTAATCAAATTCTTTTATGGATGAGCTGGTATCTACCCACAGCTCAAGCTTTGCCTGTCCCTGGGAAATTTTTTTCGCTTTCCCACAGAAGACATCGAAGTAATTTTTCTTGTCGCAGTTTATGAGATCGCGATCAATAGAAGCACCGCTTGGTATGGAGGGCCCGTCTTTATCGAGTTCCTGGGCGTTCACCATTTCAGCATTCATATCATCTTTCTTATACAGGCCATACTGAGGATCAAAACAATGGTCGCCCATTGGCTGACACTGAAGCTCAGCGGTCTTTGAAAAGTAGACGTATTGGGGACGATTCAGGAAATCTTCTAATTGAGTTGTCTTACGATTGGAAAGAAACCACACTTCCACTTCTTTGGGTGCGGCCATGGCAGAAACAGAAATCAAAATCAGTAAAACAAAACGAATCAAAACTCCACATTCCTTTGGCGGAAGTACCTGAAGATGGCGTCACCTAAATCAACCATCAAGTCCCGGTCACTTGGATTCAAATTCAAAAAGTCATTCAGATACGCTTTTTGTCTTGGAGAGAGGGTTTCGAGTTTCTCGCGAATCGAAACATCAGTCTTTGTGACCCCGCTGTTTCCAGCTTCACCAAAAGGCATCTGTTGCTTGCGGCCTCCAACATTGATGGTCGCATTGGTTTTCGTCTTCGTTTCAGTGTTCCGGACTTCTTCCTCATTCTGCTGATCGGAAGATTTTTGTTCTTTATAAAATTGCACTAAGCGTTTAAAGGTGTCAGTAGAGTCTTCTTCAACTCCATCAATGATTTCATGGAGTGGAATCCCTAAAGTTGCAATCATGTTCGCAACGAGTTGCTCGTCAACGCTATTAGTTTTCAAATTAAAAAATCGGCTCATGGTGGAGATATGGATATTCATCTGCTCCGAAAGCTCTTTTTGGCTGATCCCTCCCCGTAATTGCATGTACTTACGTACTACTGGGATTAGGTTCTCTAAAAAATCGGGACTAAAACGAATCATGGTCCACCCCTTTGATTTTCTTATCGGATTGCAAAAAAATATCTTGATGCAATTTTATTGCTTGACGCAATTAGCCAAATTGCATATCATTGCAGTCAGGAATAACGCTTCAATCGGAGGAGCTATGTTCACCCAAACAATTGAAAAGACTCAATTAGAATCATCTGAAAGTTATCAACTGATTAAGGACGAACAGTTAGCTTCGGTCGTCATCTCCTCCCAGGTTCTGGCCGGCTCTCGCATTCTCTTGAGCACCTACCGGCAAGTAGTTTTCTCCGATTGCGTATTCTATGCCTGCGATTTTCAAGGGGTTACCTTTGAAAACTGTGTTTTTGAAAATTGCAGTTTTGAATTCAGCCACTTACGCGGTTGCAATTTCAAGAATTGCAGTTTGATTGATTGCAATTGGACTGCTTCGAGCTCACTAAATTCTATTTATGAAGATTGTGACCTGGATCTTAAAGTTCAGGACCTGTTAACAACTGGACGCAATAAAATCCAGTTCCAGGACAAGCAAGATTATACGACAGACATTTATATCAACTTGGTTGCTGCATAAGGAGGTCCCTTTGAATTTCGGTTTTTATGGTCTCACACTTATGATTAATATTTTCGGTTTGGCGGTCCTTATTAAGGCCTACGGGATTTAGCCAAAGTTCCTACCCAAAAAGACCCTCGAAAGTTGCGCAGCTTTCGGGGGTTTTTTATTCTAAAGAAAAATTCATTCGAGCAATTAAGGTAAATAAGCTTTCATTATCCCCGTGATAAACACGGAGGTCTTATGAAAAAGTTTATAGCAGTGTCCCTCTTGTTTTCTTTCTCTGCACAGGCACGGTGTCCTGAATTCGCTTCACAATATCGGAAATGCCAATCGACAAATAAAATTCAGGCCATTGCCGTTAAGGCCAAAGAGCCATTCTTTAAATTCACGTTTGTAAGAGAGTCAGGAACTTTCCGGCAATATGTCATCACCGATGGTGAATTAAGAGATGTTACTATTCAAACTCAGGACGGCAACGAAACCAATTATAGCGAGTCCGCCACTTGCAGTGGAAAAGATCTTAAAGTCACAAGAACAATGGATGATTCTCTCAGAAAAGAAGAAACGGTTTTCTCCCCTTCAGAAGGGCAAGTCGACATACAGGAATTTACCGATGGCATTCTCACCCATCAGACAACGTGCTTTAGTCGTTAATTGGAAATAACTTTTGTATTCGGTGAGGGCTTAAAGACAAAGTGACCTGGAGAGAAAGTTACGTCTTCCTTCAGGTCAATGAGTTTAATATTCGTCTTATTCTTGTTCACATGCTTTAAGGTGATGGTATCAAACCCATCGATGTTTTTGACTTCCCGTGCATCTTTTGAAGCATGAAGGATGACTTGCTCAATCCCCATTTCCTTCTGAATAGTCTTAACAAAAGTTAAAATGAGATCGTTCTTATCATACTTGGTGGTAAAAAGTTTCGACTCCTCGATTCCATTTTTAACCGAATCAAGAAATTTAACCAGCGGCAGATTGGCAGCTTTCTGAACTGTGACCTGATCCTTTTCGCCTTTAACAAAAGCTGGCTGATAAAACCAAGCCTTGTCAGGATTGACGACAAAAAGAGACTTAACCGGGCTGGTGACTTCAAAGCGCAAGTGTCCGGGAAATTTATAATCAATCTTCCCAAAACTCTTCTTCTCCTTACCAGTAGCCGAAAGTAGCTTTTCTTCGTAGTTGGCGGAGAAAGAAGAGGGAACAAAGTTTTTAGCTAGGGCCATTGTCGGTAGTAGAAGGAAAGCTAGCAGAAATAATTTCATAATCGTTCCTTAAAAAGGGGAAAGAATCCTCATCCATAAGTCCCTTTTCCCCTGTCCACAAACCACTAATGGAGTTGAACTGAGACGGCCTTTGAGACCCCCGGTTCCTGCATGGTCACTCCATAAAGAGTGTCATTCAGTTCCATGGTTTTCTTATTGTGAGTAATCAAAATGAACTGGGATTCAGAACTCATCTCACGAAGAAGTTCATTAAATCGTCCTACGTTAGCGTCATCCAGAGGAGCATCAACCTCATCCAGAAGACAGAACGGAGAAGGTTTTACCAGGAAGATTGAGAAGATCAAAGACACTGCTGTCATGGCCTTCTCACCACCGGACATAAGCGTGATGGACTGCATTTTTTTGCCAGGTGGCTTCGCGATGATGTCAACGCCACAGTCAATGGAATCCAGATCACCTGTGACTTCAAGCTTTGCTTCACCACCACCGAAGATGATCGGGAATACCTTAGAGAAGCGCTCATTCACTTCCGTGAAAGCTTCCTTAAAGCGTTCTTTAGATTTTTCATCGATGTGAGCTATCGCTGTCTGAAGGTCTACCAGTGATTTTTTTAACTCTTCTTCCTGAGCTTTCAGGAAGTCGTAGCGGAGCTTCTGACGGTCATAATCTTCAATGGCCTGCCAGTTAATTTCCCCTAGCCTGTTAAAATCAGTTTTATAATCTTTGAATTTTTCTTTGGCTTCCTTGATCTGACCAGGAAAACGTTTTTCGAACTCATATTCCTGACATTCAATTTCTTTCTGACCATCTTCCGTTTCCATGAAGTACATACCGGAAAGATCCTTAAGACCTTCTATTTTCTCTGAAGTGATTTCAAGGTGCTTCATGAGGATTGAACGCAGGTCAATTTTGTAGCGCTCAAAGATGTCCTTTGCGAGGAGCTCTTCTTCCTGAATGATCTGAGTTGTCTTAAGCTCAAGTTCTACATTTTCTTTTTCTATCTTATTAAGGCGCTGATTGATTTCTTTCAGCTCGGATTCTTTTTCCTGCATAGAAAGAAGGATCTGGGCGATCTGATCTTTCAGAAGATTGAGGTAAGACTCTTTTTCGGCCAGGACTTCGGCCATTTCCTGGTTAGATGCCTCTACCTGCTCAGCCTCTGTGTGCGCGTTTTCAATTTCGGTCTGATAAGTATCAAGGAGTTCAAGATTGGCCTGTTGTTTTTCTTTATAGCGGTCAATCTGACTGTTCACGTCTTCAATCTGGGATTTAAGCGAAGTAAGTTGCTGCTGATAACTCTGAGCTTTTACTTTAAGCTCCATCATTTCATCCCGTTCATTCTCAAAGCTATTCTTTAGCTCCTGATAGCGGGATTCAATGTCTTCAAGTTCAGATGAGACATCTTTAACAGCTGCCTCTAGCTCTTCTTTTGAATTGAGGAGTCTTTCATCGGCTTCCAGAAGATCAAGCCGTGATCTTGAAGTTTCAGACTTTCTATTCTGAAGGATCTGAAGTCGGGAAGAGTTTGAAGACTGATTGGCCTCCTTACTTTCAAGAGCAGCTTTCGTGGCAGCATAAAGAGTGTTCACTTCGTTGAACTCTTTAGTCTTCTCTTCGAGTGCGACTCTCTTTTCGGCTAAGTCATTCTCGACTTGCTTGATAGTCGTTTCAAGAACTGCGAGCTCATCTTGCTTCGCCTCAAGTTCAACACCCATTTCCTGGATGAGATTGTTTCTCTGAACAATCCCTTGAGCTTCAGACGCAGAGTCATTACGGACACCGTAAAGTACTGAGTTGCCGACTTTTTTGATGAGAACTTTTCCATCCTTAGAAACAAGTCCTTTAAACTGGATCTCGGGGTTAATTCGAGAGGCCAGGTCCGTAGTTAAGTTCTCGACAACAAAGAACCCGTTAAGGATCTTTGAAAGTTTATTTGCATATTCTGGATTATTAATTCTTACGATTTCAGAGAGGGCCTTCATACCCTGACAGCCCTGAGTTTCAAGTCTGCCAATGGACTCCTGAGAAATTGTCGCTTCCTGTGGCCATAAGAGGTCAACAGTTGCTTCAAAATCATTCATCAAGCCGGCAAACGCTTCTTTTCCGGCAGTAGACAGAACCACATCGAGCGATTCGCCGATAAGCTGCTCAACTGCTACTGCATATTCCGGATCACATCCAATCAGCTTACCCAGTACTTCAAGAGTACCATCATTTACTTTTTGAACCAGTTCAACAGCTCCGGCACGACGGCCTTCGGCTGAATTATTGATCTCAATGAGAGAGTTTCTCTTTGACTCAATCTGAATCACTTCCCGGGAAAGCTCACGATATTTTGCATCGTTCGTTTTAAGCTCAAGGTTTAGATTTTCAACTTCTTCCTTAAGGACCGGAAGGATGGTTTTAAATTCTTCGACCTTCGCCCCTGAAGACTTCACGGTAGCGCGATCTTTCATAAGATCATCAGTGAAGTTTGACGTGCTCTTTTCAAGAGTCTCAATTTCAGAAGTTAAGTCCTGAAGGAGCCTTGAGTACTCTTCAAGCTTCGAGGAGTTCTTGAAAGCTTCATTGTCCAGGGCCTGAAGTCTTTCTTTGGAAGAGTTTAGGATGCGGCGTTTTTCAGAGATCTCTTCCTCAAGATCAGACATCTGACCTTTCAGAAGTTCTACTTTTTCCTCTAGTGCCGAGAAATCCATCTGCTCATAGTTATTAGCTTCGAGATCTTCCAGCTGAGCAGTCAGGGCCTCCAGACGCTCAGTACGCTTTTCAATATCAACATTGAGCTCTTCATTTTCTTTCTGGGCTCTTTCTATTTGTTTTTCTTTTTCTACCAGTGATTTTTTAAGATGCTTAACCCGCTCTTCAGCAGCGGCCAGTTGTCTTGAATGATCATTGAAGTCATCCTGAGCGACATCGATCTTTTCCATCATGTCGGTCTTCTGGATTTTTTCATCTTCCAGAAGTAGATCCAGTTGAGACTTTCTCATGGAAAGGTTCTCGTGCTCTTCCGCACGGCTTTCGAGCATGGAATGAGCGTTTACATAATCCTGAAGGTAATCATGCTCACGATGAGACTCAACAATAAGCTCATACTTTCTGATACGCTCACGCAGGGTTTTCGCCTTCTCAGCTTTCTCCGCCTGACGTTCGAGGTTTTTCAAATTTTTATAAATTTCGTTCTGAAGGTCTTCCAGACGAATGAGGTTACTTTGTGTCTGCTCGATTTTCTTAAGAGACTCACGTTTTCTTAATTTGAATTTTGTAATCCCTGCCACTTCTTCAATCATTACCCGGCGTTCTTCAGGTTTTGCCTGAACGAGTTTGTTAATTTCACCCTGAGCGATGATTGAGTAAGATTTTGCTCCAGCTCCGGTATCCATGAAAACTTCATGGATGTCCTTCAGACGGGCAGGTTCTCCGTTAATCCGGTATTCAGTTTCACCATTCCGGTAAAGCTTCCGGGTAAGATGGATTTCGTGTGGCTTGGCAACAGCTCCATTGATATGGATATGCTTTCCATTCACGTTATCCAGAACCAAAGTCACTTCGGCGAAAGAAGCTGGGGTGTATTTGGAAGAGCCAGCGAAAATAAGATCTTTCATGGAAGTACCACGAAGATGTTTAGCTGACTGCTCACCCATTACCCAGAATAGAGCATCAACGATATTGGATTTACCGCAACCGTTAGGACCTACGATCCCGGTGATACCTTCATCAAAAATAATGACTGTCTTGTCTTTAAAGGATTTAAAACCCTGAATGATGAGCCTGTTAAGCCTCATGTCTTCCCTCTCGAAAAGTGTTTGTGTGTGTCTTTAAGCCAACAGAAAATTCCGCCTCTTGCATCCATTTCAGTCAGATAAATTTAAAGATGCTTCATCTTCCCCTATTAAGGAGCGGCCTGTCTAGAATTTTTGCTCTTACTTTCCCTCTCAAAGGAGTCAATGACTCAACGCCAACCAGATTAGGCATGAAATCAATTGGCACTCAAACTGCAGCTTAAAACAGAACAATAAGGAGGCCCAGTATGTTTCCAGAATTTTTTCAAAATAAAGTGAAAGAAGTCAGAGGCTTTTTAAAAATCATGAAAGGAAAGCTCAAGAGCGATGATCGGGAAAGACTCAGAGGAGTTGAGGATAGTCTCAAGAATCTCGAGAGAGAAAGACACATTTATGAAGACGAACGACTGAAGGCCTTGAATGGCATCGATCCTGATACTAAGAGGTACCAGGAAGAACAGCCCGATGAAAAGGTCCTCAAACAGTCAGGCGGACAAGACATCTCGGCCATATAGTTAACGGAGGAAAAGCGTTATGGAATTAATATTAGGGGCCTTAATCATCGCTGCTCTTTTCACTCTCCTTATCGCCTTTGGATATGAAGGAGAAAGAACGTGGCCGGGGATTGGATTATTTTTTTTAATCTTATTCCTCCCTATTTGGGCACTGGCTCTCTGGATACCGGCAGTCGGACCGCTATGGTACGGAGTGGCCTGGCTTGACTACATAGCCTTTGCTCTCATTCTAACTTTTTTCATTCTTGCTATCTCTCCCAACAGGTATCGTAACCGACACTTTGAAAGAAATGTGACAAGCATGAGTAGTAGCGACCGTAACTATGGAAATGAAGCGACCCTAAGAAGTTACTCATTTGCATTCTGGGCATTTGTCGTTTTCATGATCCTCGCTATCTTGATGGGATCCGCCTTTGCTCAGGAAGAGAAGGCGGATGGTGAAAGACCCGTCGTTGTCATTTCTACTTTTGATACCGCACAAGGAACAGGCTGTTGGGCCACACTTTATGATCGGCCAGGATATGAAGGAAGAGAGATTACTCTCTACGATGGAGTGGATCTTCCGGAGATGGAAGTTGGTGAGACTGACTGGACCGGGAAGGTGAAAAGCATCATCACAGGGCCAAAAGCACGGCTGATTCTTTATGGTGAAGAATTCTGGAGTGATCGTGATTATACTATCCTCCCTTCCACGAGAGTCCGTAGCATGAAAACGCTGCCCTGGAATGATGTAGAGTCCCTGAAGCTACAATGTGTCCCTTAAAAGCAGCTTCTTAACCCTCAACAATCATTAAGGTTTTCATACATTTCTCTTAAAGGATTGAACCTTTTTCTCCCCTTTTACGTCTAATAAACAAGGAATTCCGGTATCATTTTAAAAAGGGGATTTAAATGAAACTTTTCACTTTGATTCTGTCGTTGATTCTCGTGACAGGATTTGCTCATGCCTCGAAGGAAAAATCAAAAGAGCATAAGCGGGGCGAGTTTTTAAAAAAGGAACTCGGACTAACTGATGAACAACTTTCCAAGGTCAGAGAAATCAGGAAAAAGGGCAAGGGGTCAATTAAAGAGGCCAGGAAGAATTTTATGTCTGAAAAGAAGGCTTTTCATGAAGCTCTTGCAAATCCCGATGCAAGCCGGGAAGAACTAACTAAGAAATTTGATTCGTTTCAGAAGGCCCGCGATGAATTCCAGAGAAATCGTTTTGCCTTGATGCTTGAGATGCGATCCATTCTCGAACCGAATCAGTTGCAGAAGTTTAAAGAACTTAGGAAGAGCCGCAAAGAAAAGTGGAAGAACAAGCGTAGAAGCAAGGATAGCTAAATGATCCGATTCGGAAAAAGTAAAGAGCTTTTCCAGGAATTCTATCGGACCCACTATGGAAGGGTCCGAAGAACTCTTTCGGGAATGACAGGAAATTTTTCTGTGGCAGAAGAACTGACCCAGGAAGCTTTTCTTAAGGCGTGGAAAGGTCTTCCTCACTTCGGCTTTAAAAGCACGCTCTCAACCTGGATCTTCCAGGTTGCCATCAATGTCGGAAGAGACTGGCTGAGAGCTCATAAGACGGTCAGTTACTCTGAAGGCGAGGCATTCGAAGAAAGAGGTCTCACTCCTGAGCAGCGTGCAGTCCAAGAATCTTTACTTGATCTGGATGAAGATGCGAGGGTCGTGCTCATTCTCCATTACTATGAAGGAATGAAAATTCAGGAAATAGGATCAGTTTTAAAGTTACCTTCTGGAACAATCAAGTCTCGCCTCCACTCCTCAAAGGCGAAACTAAAAAGCTTACTGCTTTCGAAAGGATTTGATGTATGAATGACAATGAATTTAAAAAGCTTGATCAGTTTATGCGTGAACATGCTCCACCTCTGAAGGAGGGCCCTTTACCAAAGCCCAAATTTAAAATCGGAGTTGGTTTACAACTGGCCTTTGCCTTAGTGCTTATACTCGCTGTGGGGATTTTTACCAGCTTACCTGTTTCATTGGTTGAAGAAGCTTCTGCCATGGAAGAAATTCTATTGTGGGAAGTTACTTCGGATGAATTACCAGTTGATTATGAAACCGCATTGCAGATTCTTGAATAAAGTCCTGAATTTGTATGAATTGAAAAAGTGGTCGGGGTGATTGGATTCGAACCAACGACCACCTGCTCCCAAAGCAGATACGCTACCAGGCTGCGCTACACCCCGACACAAATAGTGAGCAATATATTTAAGGCTTCTTACGTGTTTTGTCCATTGATTCTTTAAAGAAGTGTAAGGCTGCCTGACTAGCCTTGGCCCTGTGCGAAAACTCATTCTTCCACTCAGGAAGTTCCGCCAGAGATTTTCCATTCTCTTCCTTTCTGAATGGAATAAAAACCGGATCATATCCAAATCCAAATTCCCCTCTTAACTCATTTCCAATGGCCCCGTGGACACGGCCCTCGAAAAAATAAACCTCGTCAGGAGACAAATAAAAACAAAGAACACAGACAAAATAAGCATGTTTGTTTTCTTTATTTTGAAGAAGCTCGATGAGCTTCCTGCACTTGTCGGCGTAGTCCGGTAACTCCGGTGCGAATCGTGCGCTCTGGACCCCAAGAATATCCGGGAGGGCCTCAACCACAAGACCTGAGTCATCGGCCAGGGCCGGAACCTTATAAGTATCAAAGTAGGCCTTTGCTTTCAGAAAAGCGTTTTCAGTAAAGGTTTTTCCTGTCTCATCAACCTCAAGGGTTTTTGGTGCGGGATTAATCGTCAGCACATCCTGGAAGAGTTCTTTGAACTCCTGGGCCTTATGAGCGTTACCAGATGCCAGTAAAAAAGAAGTCATTATAGCTTTTCCAGAACAGCTTTCTGTTCTTCCATCACAACTTTTAGTGCCGTTTGGGCGCAAGAAAGAAGTGATTGCAGATGTTCCATAGAGAATGGCTCACCTTCTGCTGTTCCCTGGACTTCCACGAATTTTCCAGAGGAGGTCATGACAATGTTCATGTCAGTGCCACAGCTCGAATCTTCTTCATAGTTTAAGTCCGCAATAATCTCATCGTTTTTGTTAATGCCGATTGATATCGCAGCAAGTCCGTCTTTAATCGGGCTTTCTTTCAAGAGGCCATCTTTCATGAGCTTTTTCACAGCCATTTCAAGCGCAATGTAGGCGCCAGAAATTGATGTGGTACGAGTTCCCCCATCAGCAACTATAACATCGCAGTCAACGAGTATGGAGCGCTCACCAAGTTTATTGAGATCTACTACGGAGCGCAGAGATCTTCCGATCAAACGTTGAATCTCCTGAGTTCTTCCCGAGGCTCCTTTTCTTTCTCTATCAGAACGGGTATGAGTAGCAGATGGGAGCATAGAGTATTCTGCAGTCACCCATCCTTGTCCTTTACCTTTGAGAAAAGGAGGAACCGATTCCTGGACAACAGCAGTGATATGAACTTTGGTGTTCCCAAACTCTGCCATGACTGATCCTGCAGCGTAAGGGTTAATGCCTGTAGTGAAT
>JBKHWS010000057.1:0-14991 GCA_046566385.1 Bacteriovoracia bacterium
AACTGGTGAATTAATATTCTTTTTAAGATAGTCCCAAAGATCAGAACGATCCTTAAATTGAATTTTCTTTACGACGCCAACTTTAATCTCAAAACATAGTTCATTTTCTAAAAGTGGCTCAATGGCTCTTCCAGCTGACATTTTTGTAGTTTTAAAAAGTGTTGCAATCTCAACCTTACTTTTACCAGTAAGATCGCCTAAGAGTATTTCTCTAATAAGCATATTTACTGACATTCCAGAAAGCTGAGTTATAGGATTTGCCTTCACTACTTCTGGCCTAATTGAAACATTTAAAGACGGCAAATGAACCTGCTTATCCTCTATAACAAAATTCATCTCGTTCTCGATCATACGCTGAACCTTATTATAGTGAAGCTCCTTAAGATACCAGATTTGCGGATAATCAAGACTGGCCCTCAGTATTTTACTGTGCTTCTTAAAGTCTTTTGGCCCTAGCCCCTTATGCTTAACCTTAATTACCAAAAAGGGCTGTTCAAATATATCCAGCTCTTCGAATTCATAAAGACCCTGGTAAAGAGCTGGAAGGCTTTTAAGCCTCACGGACCTCCCCTCAACCCTAAGGCTTGGCAGATACTTCTTAATTGTCTTCTCAGCTATACTTCTCATGGCGCTATTGTAACATATAAATCGTGATCGTAACAAAAATATGTTACAAGCACGTTTTATTTGTTACAAACCTGTAAATTCATGTAATTAGTTGACATTTCCTGAGGCTCTTACTAAGGTAGCTTCGCTACCTTAGTAAGAGCCTTGGTCATAATTTGAAACCAAAAAGCTTCCAGCATAGCCCCTTTTCTTCCATCTCCCAATAATAAACCAACTACACCATAGGCACTAATGCTGAAGATGATGACGTCTAAGATAAAGCAAAAGATGTTAAAGCTTTTAAACTGTGATCGAGACCATCACAATTCTGTGATCAACTCGATCACAGCCCACTTCATCTTCCACCAGTAACTCATCAAAACTTTTTAAAAATTCTATTCCAAAATTTTGGCATCCACTTTGATTAAGTAAGAGTGTCCAATTAAGGACAGGAGGACTTATGAAATGGATAAAAAAATGTCTCGCAAAGCTTGTTCACCATCACAAACGGTTTGAAGCGATGTCTTCATCTCAAGATGGTTCGATAAAAACCTATCATCAGGAGTATGTCGCTTTCTGGAAGTAAACAAGGAGAAGCTATGAAAAGAAAAGTCAACAGACTCAGAAACGATTTCATGGATGTAGTTGGCTCAATCAGCCTCGATGAACTTACTACAAATCAGAAACTTATTCAGATGATTCGTGAAATCTATCAGGAACTTACTGACATGGAGGTAACAGCATTATGAAAGAAGAGAAAGCTCGAAGAGTTTTAAGCAAAATCAAAACTCTTGAAAGATTTTTATCCAGGTTTGAGCGTCAAAACAAAGATGTCACTCAAGGCCTTTTGAAAATCAGAAGAAACCTACATCGTTATTTTTAATCAAGGACAACAGATGAAATACTTTATTCCTATTCTTTTATTATCTCTCGGTGCTTGTTCCTATAAGTCCCCAGACAAGGAATCTAAGACACAATCGAGGACTTATGAAGAAATAAAGCCAGAAGACCTTGCCAAGATGGATACTGATGGCGACCGTATCAATGACCTTGAAGAGAAAGAATCGGGTCTAAATCCGTTTGTAGCTAATATCCCTGAATTAAGAGTCCGCTTTCTTCAGGACTTTGAAATTTTCCTGAATATTCATCCACCAGGTAAACCTGATAATGGTTGGGTTACTTCAATCAGCACTAAAACAGGAAGAAATGATCCTGATTTCCAGTATCGTGTGGGAGAAATTTTTGTTAGGGAGAAGGCCTTTGAGGAGTCGGCCAAGGTTGGCAAATTTGCAACTCATATTATGGGTGAGATAAAGGCCAGTGATTTAACTTGGGTCAAATATCCTCAAATTGATCCTAGTTTTATGGCCAAGGAAATTTTGACCCTAGAGGAGTATTTTAGCAGAGGTTTAGTCGGTTCGGCATTTGTAGAAATTGAAAATACGGTCAAGCTTCAGCCAAATTCCTTATATAAGTCAGTCAAAAACCTTGAATTGAACTTCTATTACTATGATTACGAAAAAGAAACCTATGAGCTTCTGGAAACCAAGAAAGTAGAACGGACTTTTCTGACTGATGTTACTGAAACGTTCAAGATTGAAATTCAAAATCTCCCCTTGAATCTTATTGAGGACAATTTCTTTAAGAAAGGTGAATTCATCATCTCGGAGGTAAAGGATTTTGAAATTCCTGATCTTGGGATCAAATACTCTGAATTGATGAAGACGATCAAAGACAAGACTGTACAAGTCGTCGTCAGTCATCCCCTGGACATAAAAAATTATTTTGTTGCTCCATTCAAAGGAAAAAAACGCCTGAATGAGCTCTTAAATCATGTGTTTGAAGGTAACTATGCCATCCAGGACAACAAACTGAAGAAGCTGCTCCAGTTTGAAAACAACCTTCCTGACTATATCTATCTTGAAGAGGTTAAGTCTCTGGACAAGCAAGGTAAGTGGTTTGTTCTCACCGATCAAATCAACCGGAGTTATCTCGATTATGATTTCAAGGAGGGGGATAGCTTTGCTGTTACTTATGTAACGGGCAAGGAACTGGCTACACAGTCCAAAGAAAAGCAAGTGGCCATAAAGATGCAAGCCTCAGGAGAAAATGATTATAGGATTCATCCTCTTGGTTATGTTTCTCCTAATTCAAAGGTTGACCTCATTTTGGCTCCTGGATTCAAAGCCGGTGACAAGCTGGAGCGGTTAGAGGATAGGCCTTCTTCCGCAGGAGGGAGCTGTGGCCAAAATTGCAGTGCCAGGGAGTTTTATTGTCATCTCAAAATGAACGTCTTCAAAAAAAGAGATCGCCCAGAAAGTTTTGAATTCAAAAAAGATTTTTCGGAAGAGCTTGGTCTTATTTATCTCATGATAAATCAAGATGAATTTCCCCTTAAACAGTTGGTTGAGGAGAAGAAAGTAGCCGTTAATTGGAAGGATGGCATGATTCACATTACCATTAACGAAATCGGGAAGATCAAACCCATTTTTGAATACGATGATAATGTCCTGGCACTCAAGCTCGTTACACACGTTGAAACGACCTGGGATGGTATCAAACTTGTCTCATATTCAGGTAAACAGGGCTACACCTGCTGGGAACTGACTGCGGCCATGGCCTACAATATGAAATGGCCAGTTTCCAAAAGTTCAAAAGACATAGATCAGTGGGGTCGGTGGTTCAACTGGAACGTTCTTAAGCTAGCTGATGATCGGGTCTTCATTGACACCTACGACATCAGTGTCGTCAGCGCAATTAACAATTTCTACAACTAAGGAGTTTCTATGAGAAGGCTTAAAAATTTATTTCAGTACTCTATCACTACGGCCCTTTACTTCTTTATGAGTCACCCGGTGTTCGCCAGGGATCTCGAGTCGATTGCCAGTAATCTGACAAATCGTACAAACAAAATCGCCATGCTTCTCGTCCCAATTGGCTTTGCCATCTCAGGAATCTTTATGGTGGTAGGAAATCCCAGGGGTTCCCAATTAATGGGTATGACCATCATGGGAGCAATTGTCACACTGGGTGGAACGTCGGCCTTTAACTGGCTTAAGAACATTGTGGGGTAACAGTGATGAAATATCCTGTCTTTCTCAAGAAACAACCTTTGATCTGGGGAATAAGTCTTTCAGACATTTTTAAGCTCACAGGCCTAATGTTCGTGAGTTCCTTCTTAAATATTTCCCAAGAGGTCGTTCTTGCAATATTGATTGGAATTTATGGGTGCTTGCTTGTCTCCAGAAAGCTCTTTCCCAAGCACAATCTTGAATTCCTTTTAAAGAAGAAAGACCACTTGTCCCTTCACCTGGCCATAACCAATGCAAAAGAGAGAGGCCATGAGCTTAACTAACATAATTAAAAAAATAGAAGGAGCAAAAATCACTGATCTTCAAGGAGGAAGGTCAGTGGTATTTGAAATTTTCCCCCAAGACTGCGAACAAATGACGGAAGAAATGTTCTCTTCCTGGAAAAGCTCATTGATTACTTGTCTTAATCAACTTCCCATTCCAGAAGAAAAAACTGTCTCTGGACTACAAAAGCTTCTTGGCATGAAAGAGGAGAAATCTCATTGGTACAAGTTCTATTCGATTGGCGAAAGACTTTTCCTCAACACCACCAATGAACAAATGTCTCTTCCCCTCTGCCAACTCAAAGAAGTAACAGATGCTTTCACAGAACTTCTTGGGGCGGAGGACTTTTACTCAGATGTCGTCGTCCAAGAGGACTTCCTTCACTTTAACTCGACCTATTTCAGGATGGTCAACCTCTATGAAATGCCTAAAAGTCTTAACCACTTTGATCTGCAACAACTTGGAGACTTGCTAATCTCTTTCAGAAAGATTCATCCTGATATGGCCAAACGAAACATTAACACTCAGAGAAAGCTTCACCACGCAAATCTCTATAAAAATATAAGAAATCTTGAATCAGAAGCTTCATACTCTGAAGCCGAGAAGATGACTGAGGCCATGATGATGGGTGAAGAGTTGATGTTTGACGCCGAAGGCTGGTTTCTCGTAAAGGCTCCGTCTATTGAGGAGTTGAACAAGAGAACACAAATTCTGATTTCAGAGCTTAAGCAGCGGGATATTGTCTTTTTAATCGAGTCTGTTTCCCTAAGTAGCATTTTCCCATCTGTCATATTTGGAATTGAACCACTCTTTAAGCGTAGTCACGAGTGCCCTACTTCCTACACGGCGGCCCTCCTTCCTCTAAAAAAAGATTCTCTCATGGCAAATGGCTATGAGTTTACGACCGTGGACGGGAACGAGGTTCCATTCACTCTCTTTAACCCGGAGTCTTTGAATTTCAATGCACTTTTTACAGGCGTTTCCGGGACTGGAAAATCCATGGCCGCACAAAAGGTGGTTAATGAAGAAATCGCCCGTGGTGCAAAGGCCATTATCCTCGATCTGGGAAACTCTTTTGATAAAATGGCCCGTTACCATAAGGCCAATATCTTTTCTCAGAAGTTTAACCCTCTCCAATTCAAAGACGCTGTTTATCTGAAGGAGTTTGTCACTTCTGTCATCCCCGAGAAGGAACTATCGGCAAAGCTTGAAGGGAAGATTTTTAAAGTCATTCAGGACTCTTTAGAGACAGTTTCAAACTTCAGAGAGTTGGTGGACAAGTTGGAACTTGAAATCCCTGAAATCTCTCTTTATTTCAGTGAACTTTGGGACTACTTCACGGATGAGGACGTAAAGATCACGAGTCTCACCTACGTCAATACAACGGATTTTCCTGATAAGATCAAAGCCCCCTTAATTATCTATCTCATTGCCTATTTCAAGCGCCTTGAAGGGAAAAAGATTTTTGTCTTTGATGAAGTCTGGAGCTTCCTCCGTAAGAATGCCACCTACATCGAGGAAAGCTTCAGGACTTTTCGTAAGGAATACGCCGCCGCAGTTGCCATCTCTCAATCTCTTTCAGAATTTATGGTCTCTGACCTAGGACGCATAATCGCAGACCTCTCCTACTACAAGTTCATCTTTTCTCAGAATACTGAAGGAATTTCCGGATTGTCTGAGTTTGACCAGGAAAGAATCAAGTCAGTCCAATCAAGAAAAGGCTACTATTCCGAATTTTATCTTAAATCGGAGCATATCAGAAAAATTCTTCGCTTCTACTCTACTCCGAAGGAGTACGTCCTCTTTAATACCGAGCCACCAGAGAAAATCGAACTTGTTAAATTCTTTGAAGTCTATGGCCCGTTCTTCGATTACGCCAATGTCATCGAGCGTTTTGTGGATTTTAAGTATCAAAACCTTGGAGTAAATCATGCTTAAATGGATTCTTCCCTTTATTGTGTATTTAATCCTCTCACCTGAACTTTCCAGGAAGGCCCTGGCCTCAACCTTGTTCGCCCCAGACAGTGACACCGCCCTGCTCTTTCAGCTTGTCACCACAACGGCAAGCCAACTCAATGAGTTGGAGCAACTTGTGACAAATGCTCAAAAGCATACAGAGCAAATGGAGAAATACAATCAGATTGCTCAGGATCACTATTTCAGGGCCGAGAGGATTCACTACATTGCCCAAACCTATATTGAGCTTTCCGAGCGTGACCCTAATAACCTTGGGGATCTCAACGCGGCCATCCGGGCACTGAAATCCGAAACTGAATCTTTAAAATTCCTGATTGACGATTACAGAGCCTCCGAAGCTTCTAACGAACTGGCCGAGCGCGAAATCGCCCGTAAGGCCCAAAAAACGGCCAGAGAAGTGGCCTTTGCCAATCACCAGCTCAAACGAACGGGGAACATTCAAAGCACCAATCAGGCCCAAAAACTCACCGCCCAGAACACAGGACTTATCTACAAGTCTCAAGTGGAATCCAATCAGATCGGTCAGGCAATGGTGTCCAAGCTATCAGAGCAGAACAAACTCCTCTCCCGTCAGCTTAAGGATGAGAAGAAGGCCCAGCTTCAAAAGGAAAAATACTACAACCTCCAGGACAGGAAATCCCTTGAGCGAAGAGGAGAAAGAGGAGGGGCCAGATGACTCCATTCTTGAAGGAACTCCTCCTTATTCACAATCCTAACGTAATTTCTCTGGCAGAGTATTTGAACCGCACGGCACTGCTTTTCATTCTCCCCTGCTTCTATTTGGCGATGGTTTGTGAATACCTCACAAATTGGGATTTTAAAGGGGTGGTGAAGAGAAGCATGATTGCTTTCCTGGCCATCAAACTCCTTGCTCCCCTTCATGTGAATTTTGTGAATGAATCTCTTTCAATATCTTCCCAGCTTGTGAAGAAGTACTCGCCTCAGAATAAGTTTTTGACTGCATACAACAACGTAAAGATGGACAAGAAGGCAGGGGTCTGGAAGAAACTTTCAAGCATTGTTGAAATGATCGTCACTGATCCCATTGTGCTGATCATTTTCTTGCTTTCCTATATCGCTTTCTTCCTACTCACTCAACTTTACAGCCTGGTATATCACTTAGGGATCGTTCTCATTGGAGTATGTGCCCTTTTGAGCATCTTCCCCATGACGGCGAAATCTCTTTTAGGCGCCATCAAGACAAGCCTTTGGTGCATCCTTATGCCTTTTGTGGTGGCGATCGTTCTTTGCCTCATAGGAGATTCAGATGCTTTTCTTAAAAGTTACACAGGTGGGATCATTCAGAACCTTGAATCTCTCATTCAGCTTCTCATTATGACGATTATCCTCCTGATGACCCCTATGATTACGTCAAAGATCATGAGTGATTCAGGAGTGGCAACAGTTGCAGAAAACATCGGTCAAATGGCGGCTATGAGCACTCTTATAGGTGGAGCAGGAATGGTTGGGGCAAAAGCAGCTCTTGCAGGAAAAACTGCTCACAGCTTAACTACCAGGCCTTTGATGAATGCTGGGAAGAGTGTCCTTTCTGATAGGGCATCAAACATCCTTGAGAAAAAAGGAATCGCCCCTAAAGTCTCTCATCTTTCCGAAAATGGAACTCTAAGAGAGCGCGCAAAAGCAAAAGGGTTTGAGGTTAAACATGCTTTCATGGCAACTTCTATCAAAGACAAATTTATTCTCGGCGCTGACGCCATCGTGAATAGAAGTGAGAACAAGCTCGCCTCAGCGGCAAGAAAGCAGGATGCCTGGTCAGTGAAAGATCACCCACAGGCCAAAGACGATTTAATTCCCCTTTCCGCCTATAAAAGAGAAGCCTTCGACTTCAAGAGGAAGGAAGGCGGACTGCAAGGGAATATGGATTTCAATAAATCGAAGTTTCTTGATTTCCACAGGACTGAAGGTGCCAGCACACATTCAATACCTAAAGCAGAAGGAGGGTTTCACTTTACTGAAGCAAAGTGGAAGAGACTTTCTCCTCAAGATAAGGCAACCGTCAAAGAAAAGTTTGGTTTATCCAAAAACTTTGTAGGACGCGAAGGCCTTATCTACTTCCCCAGAGGTGAAGGGAAGGCCCCTATACCAGCCCACATTTATCACCGGACGATGAAACCTAAAACGATGAAGGAGTTAAGAGATGGGAAACTCTTTTTACAAGGATAAAGTGAGTGAAGCCGCAAAAAGGTGGGGCATTAAGTTCAATTTCCTCGTCTTTATAATCATGATGGGAGTCTTAATCTATGTCAGTCACCAAAGGGACTTCTTCATCAGTTCTCCCTATATCACAAGCGAAGCGCCGAAGAGAGATTTCTGCTCAGTTGTCATGTCACAAATGATTGAAAAGAAACTCTCACCGAAGCTCATGGATGAAGGGCTTTATGATCTTGTCACGAGAAATCATTATGCGGCCCTTTACATCACAGGCAAAGAAAAGATTAAAGGGGTTTGGAGCAAAGAAAAATCATGCAAGGTTCTCATCAATGGAGAATATCTTCGGGCCTTTGATTTCTTTTTAGATGACTCCGGTCAATACCCTTATTACTACATAGTGACAAAAATCAGGGAACATGAGTTTTTTGACAAGGAGGTTAACTGATGGATTTCTACATCCTCGCTAAAAGCATGGCCTTTCTATTCCTTTCTCTCAGTTCACCTACGACCTTGGTGTTTCAAGAGCCAATTGAATATGTGAGCGCTGGAAAGAACGGTGACTTTGCCATTAACCGATCAAACAATCAGAAAATTTTAGTGATTCAGCCTCTTAAGGAAATAGCTGAAACGAACATGGTCGTTATCACTAAGGAACAGCACTTCCAGTTCAAAGTGAGAACAGTTGATAAAAATCATCATACCTTCGTTTATGTCTATCCCGGTGCTATAAACAAAACCTTTGTTAAGAAGCTAGAAAATCCCGACTTCCGTATTCTTGAAGGAGACTCCTCCACTCTCGTCCAAAACAAGAGAGATGGGCCATTAAGAGTCAACGATAAAGAGGTGGAAAGAGAAGAACATTTCTCAAAAGGTGTTCCACTGTTTATTAACGGCAAACGGGTACTGAACTAATTATGAAAACCACAATTTTGCTTATTTTACTCAGCGGTTTATGCTGGGCCGGGGAGGCGCAACTTAAAATCCTGCCTCCAAGGCGAAAAGTTGCACCCAAGGCACAAACAAGAACGACACGTCCTCAAGTTAATCCTACTGACAAAGCACTACTACGACTTGAGGAGCAGAATCGTAAAATCAACGAAGCCTTAGGAATTCATCAACAGAAACCGGCTATATGGGATTTTACTAATCACTACGATTTCAAGACAGGCACGGTGTTTAGAGGGATTCTCTTAAACTCCATCGTTTCAACCAATCTAGAATCTCCCCTATTGGTCCAAGTGAAAGAGAATCAGGGTCTTCCTCGTGGTTCCAAGTTTTCTTGTGTTGGAGTCACAAAGTACAAGCGTGTAGTGGCCGCTTGCAATCGTCTCATTATCCCAGACGAAGATCTTGAGTTTGATGTGCAAGTGAGTCTTCTTAACCCTGACGGCTCAAGTGGCCTTAAGGCCGATTACTACTACACTGGAAAAGAAGAGTTTGTGGCAGCGACGGTAGCTACTTCGTTTGCACGAGGAATGATTGAGCTTCAAACAGAACGCCTCAGCACTCCTTTAGGTGAACTCACTGCTAACACTTCAAAGAACCGACTCCTTAATGGTGCGTTAGGGGCAACTGATGAAATCAATAATCTGATGAATTCTGAGATTCAAAACAAGGAACCTAAGGTCTATGTCGAAGCAGGCAAAGAGGTCTTGGTCTATTTTCACGAGAGGTTCAAACTATGAGATTCAACCTTTTTATCTTTCTCTCTTTATCTCTCCTTTGCTCTTGTTCCTCTTTGAAGAAATCCATCATCTATGGAGGGTTAGCAGGAGCGGCCATCGGTGCTGCTGGAGGGAATGCCCTTAGTCCGGACCCTGAATCAAGGATGCCTAATACGGCCGTTTGGGGAAGTCTTGGGGCATTAGGTGGAGCGGCCCTTGGTTATCTCTTCCACATGGATGACCCAGAAAATCGAGAATTACCGTCCATGATCTTGCCTTCGAGTGAAGTTCCCCTTTCTCGTGATAATAAGCTTAATGAGGCCATTGTGATTCCTTCAGATTCAAAAAAGTACAAAGTCGAGACAGGCCCCTTACCAAGTCACCTCAAGGGGAAGGTCAAAAATCCTTACATCATTGAACACATTATCCCTGAACGAGTCGAAGAACTTAAAAACGGAAAAACCATTACAATTGAGGCCCATAAAGCATGGGAGGTGAGCTTTGAGTAAGGGAAACCAAAACTTTGACCTTTTTACTCCCCTAGTGGAGGGATTTGTCGAAATTATGCAGGCCTTCGTAGAGAAAGGAGCAACACATTTCGGTAATAGTTTCCAAAAGTCTGTGGTCGGAGACAAGAGCAAGCATCCAATGAAAGTCGATTATGAAATGCTTTTTGATAAGACAACGGTGACAAAGGCAGAAGATCTTGGCTGGTCAATTAACCAAGAAGGAGTTTATAAGCTTCGTTATCTTACTCCCCATCTTCATACCTTCATCATTGGAGCCTCTGGTTGGGGAAAGTCAAACCTCCTCAACATTCTCATGGAGGAGAACCTTAAAAACGGTCGTCCTATTATTTTCATTGACCCAAAGGGAACCAAAGAAGCGATTAGAGACTTTAAGGCCTTGTGCAAGAAGTACAATCGGAAATGCTCCATTTTTTCTGAACACAGCCCAGAGCGGGTAAAATTTAATGCCTTCCCTGCCATGAACGCAGACCAGGCCCTCATCATGCTGATGCGCTCGTTCTACTGGGGCGATTATCCTAACGAGTACTATCTGAACTGTTCCCGAGAGGCACTTAAGAAGGTCCTAGATCACCTCTACTCATCAAAGCAAAGTTTCGGACTTAAGGAAATTTACAAAGAACTTGAGGCTAAGTATGCCATCGAGGAAACCAAGGGACTTAGGACCCAGCTTCATCTTATTGTCCATTCCGTTTTTGGTCATCTGTTCGAAGTGGAAAATGAAGTGGAAACCATGAGTCTTATGAGAGCCTGGGAAGAAGGAAGCTGTGTCTATATTGGGATATCTACTATGGGTTACCAGACCCTTTCCCAAACGATAGGGAAAATGTTCGTAAGTGAGCTTCAAATCCTCGCCCATAACATCGGTGTGAGGTTTGACGATCAACGAGAGGCCATCAAGAAATCGATAGGTGTCTTTATCGACGAAGCTGCTAGTGTGCTTTATTCAGACTTCATTGATCTAGCCAACAAAGCGAGATCAAGTGGAGTTAACCTTACCATCGCCACTCAATCCTACTCCGATATGGAAATGATCGGAGGATCGGGAACTTTGATGAAGCAGCTCATGGAATCCTTTTCGACTTGGTTCGTTCAACGACAACTTGATGCGGAAAATGCAGAGAAACTAGCGAGCATTTTTGGAACATACCTATCCGAAAAGAAAACGGTGATGACGGAAGGAGGAACGGAATCTCTCAAGGGAAGTTTAAGGGAAGCCTACGAGTTTATCTGTCACCCGGAAAATTTAAAATCCCTCCATGTCGGACAAGCAATTCTTCTTACGATGAATCCCAAAGACGTTCACCTACTAAATATTCGTGATGCAAAAGCAACTCAACAAAACAAGGAGGAAGTCAAAAAAGAAAGAAAAAACTTTATGTCATTAGGAGGTCAAGCATGATCGTTGATTACTCTATGGAATACTACCAAGGAATTTTATCACAGGTCATGAAATGGAGGGCAATTCCCCTTAACGTACTTCAAGAGATGTCAGGCTACCAAGGGACAAAGACAAGTTTCTACCGGGCCATCCGTAACCTTGAAAGGCGCAAACTTTTGAAGTCCACAACATTTAACGGAATGTCTAAGATCGTCACTCCTACACCAGAACTCGCAAGCCTCACCTCCAAAAAGTTCATCGGCTTCCAGGAAGAAAGTCTCAACCATGAGGCCATTGTAACCTTACTCTGTTGTGAAATACTCACATGGGAGATATTTGATTCCGCAAGACTCCCCCATGAAATCACGGGAGGAGTCTATGACTCAGGGATAAGAAGACTCCCAGATGCCATTATTGAAGGCCAGAACAAGGGAAGTCCTTTCAAAATGGCACTTGAAGTCGAGGTTACACGCAAATCTAAAACAAGAGTTCAAAACAAGGTAGAAGACTATCTCAAAAATGATGTCTTTGATTTCATCTTCTATGTCTTTAACTATAGGCCCACCTTTGAGGCCTATCAGCGCTTTATCAGAGAAACCATCCAAAGACCTCTGTTTGAACGAGATCAAAAGAACCACGAGGCCCGTTTCATTCTAGGGTTCACTCCTCGGCTGATCGGGAACAAATGTAAGCTAAATGAATTCGAGCTCTTTTACCTTGGAAAAAAGACTAACCTTGAATTTGTGTTTGGAAAAAGAAGGGATGGAAAATGACGGATAAAATGACAGGTAAATGCAAGACACTCGTGAGCAGGGTCAATTTTTTTACTCTCCCAACCGTGCGAATTTAAAGAGCAATTTGCCTCTCCAAGACTGACCTCCCCCTCTCAACGTTGTTTCGAGAAGGAGGTCAGTCTTGGAGAGGCAAAAGAGGAATTCGCACGGTTGGGTATTTAAAAGGGAGAAGTACAAATAAATCAGGAAATGATCGGTATTGAGAGAGGAAATAAATATTTTGAATTAGGAGGAGAAGGAAAAATGCAGGAAGAACTAGCCAATAAAGAAGAAGGAAAAGAAAAAAGAAAGGGCAGAAAAAAGAAGGAGATGAATGAGGAAATCATTACAAATAAGGAACAGAACAAATTTTTTATTGATGTTAGCAAGGATTCAGAGAGTAAGGAAATGATCTTAAACTTGCTAAGTCAGGCCAACACAAAATCCTACGGTAGAGAAATCATCCTGAAAGACCTCATTTTAGTAGCTCTTCCAAAGCTCACAACTAAGGACATCGAAAAAATTCAAGAGAACAGTTTAACCGAAATGGAAAAAGTAGAACGTGCCTTGGATGAGTACAACAAGAAATCTGAAATGAAACTTACCCTTGGCGAATTTCTCGTGAAGAAACTTGGAATCAACTAGGAGATAGCACTATGACTGAAAAGAAAATTATTTTCGGACGCCTTGGTAAAAATCCAGAGCTTCGCTACACCCAAAAACAAGAACCTGTCTGCAACTTCACACTTGCGGAGCAAGTGAAAGAAGAGAAGACCATCTGGCACAAGGTCATCATCTGGGGGAAACAGGCTGAACACTGCAACCTCTACCTCAAAAAAGGACTACCTGTTTTTGTGCGAGGCCAAAACCAAATCCGGGAATTCACCACCACCGAAGGAGAAAAGAAAACGGTTACAGAATTCAGGGCAGATCAAATCGGATTCACTTCCTTCTAAAATCCTAAAAACAGGAGACTGAATGGCGGATAAATTACATTACAAGAAACTCACAAAAAGCTATAATAAACGCACTGAGAGGGTTCTCCCCTCTCAGATGCTCTTTCAAAACCACATACTGGCCGGAACTGAAGACGAGAACACGACATGGTTTAACACTAAAAAGGCTTCGGCGTACCTTGGAATTACCCCAAATGCTTTAAGGATTCTTGTTCACAGAGGAAAAATTGAAGCATACAAATTGGGTTCACATCTGAGATTCGCTCCAACGGCATTACAGTCCCTCCTAATTAAAAAGGAGGTTTGAAATGGCCATTAGAAGCTACACACAAAACAACAAAACTTTTTATGAGGCCCATGCCAAGCTTTTAGTCCATGGGAAACAAGTTAATCGTAAGAAACGAGGACTGACATCAATCGCTTCTGCGAAGAGAGAAGAATTACGATTAAAAATGGAGCTTCTAAAACTAAGGGACGTACCTAACAGTTTCACCTGGAACGAGTGGTCTGAAATTTGTCTTGAACGTATTAGAATCGAATTTAGAAACAGCACCTTAATTAATTACAAGAGCCATTTCAAAAGATGGGTTAATCCCGTTCTCGGTGAAAAGTTCTTAGAACAAATTACCGGTGCTGACATTCACGATTTGATCTACAACAAAGTTGAAGACCTCGGTTCGAGTAGCCGGAAAGGAATCCTTAAGCACATCAAGAGAGTTTTTGCTATGGCCGTTGAAGAAGGAGTATTAGCAAAAAATCCCGCGAAAGGGGTTAAAGTCAAAGTCCCTGAATCTAAAAAACTGGTTTTCAACAAAACTGAAATTCACACCCTTTTAGATGAGGCAAAGAAGCGGAATCATCCTTTCTTCAATCACTGGGTCCTTGCTCTACTTACTGGAATGAGGACTGGGGAATTGTATGCCTTGCAATGGTCGGACATAGACTTTGAAAGCGGTTTCATTTCAGTCAATAAGAGCTGGAACAGGAAAAATGGGTTTGGCCCTACAAAAAGTTCTCTTTGCAGGGTTGTGCCGATTTCTGAAGAACTTAGTCGTTTTTTACGAATCTTGAGAAAAGATTCCCCTTCGCTCACCTCACCCGTTTTAGAAAGAAACTCTGATTGGGAAGCAGGGATTCAGGCCAAGGTTCTTAAAGAGTTTTGTCAGAAGATAGGAATCACACCGATTCGGTTTCATGATCTTCGTGCAACCTTCATCACACAGTTGTTGCTGCAAGGCGTCCCCGTGGCTAAAGTCATGGCCATTGTGGGTCACGCGGAACTTAAAACCACTATGGTTTATGTAAGACTTGTAGGCAATGATGTGAGAGGAGTTACAGAGGAACTTGGAATTAGACTCCCTTCTCAAGAGAGTTATGCAAACGTGGTCAATCTCTTTAAAAATTGACCAATGGTTACTTTCGGTTACCAAAAGTTGAAGAAAACAATAAAAACGAGCAGTTACGATAAAATCGTTTTCCGCTCCATTTAATCATTGATGGAGCCCAAATCCGTCCTTAAGCCCCACAAACTTATCCGCGTGACGTTTCAGTCACAAAAAAATCCCAATCCCATTCCGCT
>JBKHWS010000058.1:0-14938 GCA_046566385.1 Bacteriovoracia bacterium
TGGCAAGTGAAAATCGAAATTCAAGTCTTAGGAAGGCTTTTACCTTTGTAGACCTCTCCTCAATTCCTGGCCCAAGAGGCAGAGATTTCTTCAAATATGTTCGCCACTTCCAAAAAGATATCCTCGGAGCTTTCACCAAGGTCTACCAGGAGTTCGGACATATTACTAGCTTTCCCTGGCCCATGAACTCCATCATCATTTACTCACCTGAGTTCATTAAGAAAGTGTTAGTGGACGATGCGAAGAGATATGAAAAAGGTGAGCAGATAGAAGAATTGAAAGCGGTCGTAGGAAATGGACTTGCTACTAATAATAATTATCAAAGTTGGCTGAGAAGCCGCGCCATCGTATCCAGGGAATTTGGAAATAAAGCGGTAGAGAAAGCTTCTCCTGAGATGGAAAGAATTATCACCAGAAGAATTCAGAAGATTTCCGGCAGTATTGATATTTGCGAAGAAATGAAGGCCATGACCTTTGATATTGCCTGCCAGGTGTTTTTAGATATGGATGGGGATAATCTGCGCGCTCAGAAAGTTAACTCTGCTGTGAGCTTCACATCCGTTGTTACATATGAGCGAATCTTTCAGCTTCTTCCTCTTCCATACTGGATCCCGATAAAAAAACACCGGGTATTTAACAGGCACTATAAGAATCTGGAAAAGATAGTTACAGAAATCATTGATAATGCTTCTAAGAATAAAAACAAATCAACTGTTCTTTCCCGTCTTTTGAATGCTCAGGATCCGGAGTCAGGGGGAAAACTAACGCGCTCGGAACTAAGGGATGAAATTCTCACCATCATGCTGGCGGGTCACGAGACTTCGGCCCATACTCTGACATGGTTATTTGCCCTCCTGGCAAAGCATCCTGTAATCCAGGAGAAAGTCTTCAGGGAAATTCAGGGGCTGGAGCTTTCTTCGCCCCAGGATGTCCTGGGAAAAACACCTTACTTGCAACTGGTTCTTTTAGAAACGATGAGGCTTTATCCTGCCTTTCCGGTTCTTTCCAGAAAAACCAAAGTGAGAACAGAACTTGGTTCATATTCAATTCCGGGCAAGACCAATGTGGTGATACCTATCTATGTGATTCAAAGAAGTCCGGAGTTCTGGGAGAACCCTTTGGAATTTATCCCGGAAAGATTTCTTCTGGAAGAGAATCAGAACTCCTTTGCTTTTCTTCCTTTTTCACGGGGCCAGAGAAGATGCGTAGGGGAAATCTTTGCTATGACAGAGATGACTTTGATTGTGTTGAAGTTCCTTCAACGATTTCAGATAAGTTTAGATTCAGAAGAATTTCCCCAGGAAGTAGCGGCCGTAAGCTTAAAACCGAAAGAAAAATTTCATCTGGTTCTCAAACCACGCGCATGAGACTTCAGGCGCTCTTATAGCTGCGAGGGTTGAAAAGATTTGGATTGATGTGATGATTTTTATGAAAGTAGCCACCGGCAGTCATAAAATTAGCAAATTTGTAATATAAGTTGTGATTCAAATTTACGATTTCAATTGAGCCATCTGCTAGCTCCCTATGGCAAATATAGTTGATGTGAGCAAAGATCATGACATTGCTTATATAACCGGGAAGATAGAAGAAAAAGAAAAGTTCTTTTCCCAGCACCATGTACCAGAGGGCCAGGCGGGCCAGAAGGATCAGGTTAAAAAGAACAGTCTGCAGTAGCATGATTTTATGATAGCTATTACCCTGACCGTGCACTTCAAATAACCAACCCTTTGTCTTTCGAATCATGTACCGCATAGGTGCAGTGAGGAAAACGAAAAAGCTCATTCCTTCCGGGTTTACAGGGTCATGCTTTTTGTCGGTATAGATGTGATGGAGGAAGTGAATCATAACGAAGTTCTTATAACCATATAGAACCCACCAACCACAGAATTCTCCTATAACCCTGTTTAAGAGAGTACTCTTAACGTTGTTATGAGAAGTATTGTGCAGTAATCCTGCAGTCACAAGACCAAAGAGAATACCTGGTATAATGTAGATTAAACTTGAAAGCTTCAGATCGCTGGTATCTTCCGTAAAAAAATACAGAGTTACCAGAATGAGGGTCATAGCAGCCAGGTCTAATGAATAGTGTTTTAAAAGATAGAACCTATCCCTTTTTATACCCAAAAATATGGAAGAGCTGATCATCAAAAGACTCACTTTTCTCCTAATCATAGCCCTTCAGGCTGCTCAGTAGGGAAGGGGTGTAAACTTTATAGAGAATCAGAACAAACTTCTCTTAAGTCGCTGCTATTGCTTTTTAAATCATTAAAGGATTCCATTCAAGGTAGGATTTGCAGGGACCAATATTTGGTGCAAAGATTTGAATTTGGGTCCAAAAGTTGCACCCAGGAGGTTCCTGACCTATAGAAGGGGGGAGGGCAGGTATCTCTTGTCTTGGGTCTTTGTCAGAAGTTCACTTAAAAGAGTTTTCACAATTGTTTCTCTGCCTTCACTCCACTCAAATGGACCTTTTGGATAATTCACTCCGAACTTCATAGCGCGATTGATATCTTCTTTTGAAGCAACACCTTCTGCCAGGGCAAAGTAGGCTTCATTGATAATCTGGACAATCGTTCTCGGAAAGATGAAACCGCAGGAAACGATGGTGGTCTCAACAGGATAAAAGCCGAGCTCCTTCAGTTTTTCCTGGACCCGTTCATCTTTTTCCTGATAATGGACTTCTATTTTCTTTTCTTCATCACAAAAAAGAGCGGCAAAGGATCCTTTTAACTGAGGAAACTCTGAATAAAATTCTGCGGGATCATAACAGGTCAGATCCATGTAGACGTTTTTATCCGAATTTTCCTCCAGGACTCGTTTCTTTTCTTCTTTGCTTCCAAATCCAAAATTAAGAAGGATATTTTCAAAGCTTACATTAGTCATATGTATAGTATCCACGCTTGGTTTTGCGCCCGAAGCGCTTTTCATCAACCATTTGTTTTTGCAGCTTGTGAGGAGCAAACCTTGGCTCTTTATCGTAGGCCTCCCATACGGAGCAGGTGACTGAGTAGTTCACGTCGATACCGATAAGATCCATGAGTTCAAAAGGCCCCATCTTAAAGCCGCCAACTTCTTTTAAGATATGGTCGACTTCTTTCATCTTTGATTCATCATCTGTCTCTACAATTCGCAGAGGCTCGCCGTAAAAGTTTCTTGCTACCCGATTCACAATAAAGCCCGGTGAGTCCTTGCACATAGCTGGTTTCTTATCTTTGGAATCAAACCACTGGTATAGATCCCGACAGAGTTCTTCGCTGGAGTCTTGACCCTTTATAATTTCGACCAGTTTCATAATGGTAGCTGGGTTAAAGAAATGGAGTCCTAAAAAGCGAGGTTTTCTTTCCTTTGATACTGCTTCGGCCATGAGAGTGATAGGAAAGCTGGATGTATTACTGGCAAGGATGGTGTGAGAATCAAAATGACCATCAAGCTTTTTAAAAAGTTCTCTTTTTATCTCAAGGTTTTCAATGATGGCCTCTACCACCAGGTCAGCATCTTTTGAGACATCTTCCAGTGTTCTAATTGCAAGAAGCTTCTTCATCTCCTGAACATTGCTGGATTGAAGTTTCCCTTTTTCAACGAGCTTGTCCCAGGATGAGTGAATGAAAATCCGGGCCCTTTGAAGCTGCTCCTGTGAATTATCCACCAGCTCAACTGAGCACATTTGCTGAGTAAACCACTGGGCGATGCCGGAACCCATGGTTCCGGCACCAATAACGACTACCTTTTGAAGTTTCATGACTAGGAAAGGGTGTATTCGACTGGCTGCTCTTCTTCTTTGTACTCAGGAACTTTAAGTCCCCAGGCAGAGCATTTCTCATTTATTTCTTTAACAAAGGCAGCTCGAACATCAGCATTAGAGCGATTTTTAAGACCAAGTTTTTGGTAGATATCGTTGCCTTGTCCTGTTGATTTACCAAAAGTATTCATCACTCGAGGCCACCAAAGGTTCAGTCGCTCCTGAAGGAAATCATGGGTCTTTGAATCTTCTGCCAGTTGCTTTACGGTTTTATCACCGTGAGCAAGGTGCATATTTTCTTCCTTGCAGATTGTGCCAATGGCGTTTTTCCATGGAAGGTAAGAAGAATTCTGGGTGTCTTCAAGAACGTGGCCTGCGGCCCTGTCCATGAGGAAGTTGAAAAGACAGAAGTCTTCCCAGTAAGTGATAGGGTAGTAGAAGATATTAACCCTTTTATCTTTTTTAGCTCGCGAGAATCCGATGTTGGCCAGATCGTCAGGAATCCTCCAGTCAAACTCGTGCTTCAGCATGTGGTCATGAGTTTTTTCTCCGAGGTCATCGAGAATGCGGTAAATAACGTGGGCATGTCTCATTTCATCTTTTACAATCTGGGCCACAAGAACGCGCTCATGGGCGTTCGGTGCTTTCGCAATCCATGGCATGTAACCAAGGCCACCTGCATATTCTGAATCGGCCTGCATCCAGAGAAGGTTCAGAAGGTTCTTTCTGTAGATTTCCGGCATTTCAGAATCAGAGTCAAACGTTCTTCCGTTTTTAATTTCATCAAATAATTTCAGATCTTCTTGAGTGTACTCACGCATGGATTATCTCCTGTCTATTGTCCTTTAAATTGTGGTTTTCGTTTTTCCAGAAAGGCACTTACACCTTCTTTATAATCTTGTGAAAAGCCCAGAAATCGTTGCACGTACTTTTCACGCCCTAAAACATCCCCTAACTCTTTCTCAGCAGCATACTGGAAATTTTTCTTCACCATTTTCACTGACAAAGGGGCCAGGTTATTGATTTCCAAAGCAAGTTTTATGGCCTCTTCCAGAGGGGCTTCTGCAATTTTATTGATAAAATTATACTCCAGCATGTCCTCTGAGAGAAGGGGCTTGCCTAACAGAGCAAATTCAAGGGCTTTGGTGTAACCCATCTGTCTTACCAGCAAAAAGCTCATGCCTGCGTCTGGTGCCAGTCCAATTTGACTAAAACCTGAGATGAAGCGGTTTCCCGGAGGAGCAATTTTCATGTCGCAAGCAAGAGCGACAGAAAGTCCTGCCCCGGCACAGACTCCATTAATGGCGGCAATAACAAGTTTCTCAGAGGAGCGAATGGCATCGATCAAGGGATTCCATTCAGTCTCAATGGTATGTCCAATATCCACCGCTCCTTTGGAAGCATCAACAGTTCTGTCATTCAAATCTTGTCCCGAGCAAAAGGCTTTTCCTTCAGCAGTGAGAATGATCGATCTGACTGATTGATCTTTGTTGGCCTCTTTAATTCCTGAAATGATATCGAGCTTCCCCTGAACATTCAGAGCATTGTAAACCTGGGGACGATTGATCGTAATAATCGCAGTCCCTTCTTTTACTTCGTACTTAATTGTTTCAAATGTTTTCATTAGTACACCGGTATGAAATTTATGGGCTGAGTAACTTCTGTTGTTGTATCAAATTTTCCAAACTTCACTTGTCTTATCTGATCGAGAACGCAGGCCTCAAAGTTTGGGTCCTTGGCAAAGGTGGATTCAAGAATTTTTTCATCTTCCACTTTTCCTTCCTTTGTGATTTTAAAACTTACAATCATCTGGCCAGGAGGAGGTGATGCTCTACCTTTGAAGGAGTTGCTCTCAAGGTAGCACTGCCGGTAGTTAAACTGCTTGGCATTCAGCGGTCCTTCAATAGGATGAACCGCCTCTTTATGAGCACAACTGAATAAAATAAGCAGAGTTAGAAAACTAATTACCTTCATAATTCGGTTCTCTCTTCTCCATGAAGGCCTTTATTCCTTTCTTCTGATCTTTAGAGGAGAAGGTGAGGTAGAAGTTTCTTCTCTCAAACTCCATTCCGTCTTTGAGTGAGGTTTCAAAGGCCATGTTCACGGCTTCCTTGGCCAGTTTTACAGCCACAGGAGCTCGGTTGGAGATAACTTTGGCGATTTCAAATGTTTCCTGCATGAGAGTTTCGGCAGGAACAACTTTAGCAACGAGGCCCGACCTTTCGGCTTCATAAGCATCCATCATCTCACCGGTTAGGACTGCCAGCATGGCCTTCGATTTACCAACTGCTTTCGTTAAACGTTGAGTTCCGCCGGCGCCTGGAATGGTTCCGATTTTAATTTCCGGCTGACCAAATTTCGCTGAATCTCCGGCGATAATAAAATCGCAGGACATGGCAAGTTCACATCCACCACCAAGAGCAAATCCGTTGACGGCAGCAATAACTGGCTTGGTGATGAGAGACATCTGTTTCCAGATTCTGGAGCGAATGTCATTAATCTGATCAATTGAAGAAGCAGTCGCCATCTGACTAATGTCCGCACCGGCAGCAAAGGCCCGGTCATTTCCTGTGAGGATGATGACTCTTACATCTTTGTCATCTTCAAGGTGAAAGAGAGCTTCAACAACTTCTTTCAAGAGATCTGTGGAAAGTGCATTAAGCACCTTAGGGCGATTAAGCTGAATAAGTGCGATATGTTGATGATCCCGGTAATTCTTTGTAACCAGGATGTTTTCAAAACTTTTCATGATCAGGCTTTTACAATTTCTTCGCTGGCAAAATGAACAGAAACAAGGTCTCCGGCGAATTTCATGGCATCTTTTCCGGACTCCATCATTTCAGGAGTTTTCATGGCAGCTTGCCATGCTTCTTTATTTTCGAAAACCATATCAACAAACATGTGAAGATTTGAATCACCGGTAGGTCCACCGAAAACCTTGTTCACGCGAACTTCTTTAATGCCAGGAATTTTGAAACAAATAGGAGTATGGGTATTTTTGAAGTACTCATCAAGTTCAGCTTTCTTAGAATCGTCAGAAGGTGCACGATAGACGGCGATGACTTTATACATGATAACCCCTTGCGTTGAACTTTTAAAAATTTGTTGGTCAACGATAGCGATTAACTCATTAAGATGTCAAAGTTTTAGCCGAATCTTCCCTCAATATAGGCCGCTGTTCTTGCCTCTTTTGGCGTCTGAAAAATCGCCTCAGTTTGACCCATCTCAACAAGTTCTCCCATGTACATGAAAATAGTTTCATCAGAAACTCTTTTCGCCTGACTCATGGAGTGAGTCACGATCAGAATGGAGTAATCTTTCTTTAGATCACGGATCAAAGTTTCAATCGCTTCAATACCTGCTGGATCGAGGGCGGAGCAAGGTTCATCCAGAAGAAGAAGTCGAGGTTTTAAAGGTAGAAGTCGGGCGATACAAAGGCGCTGTTGCTTTTCAAGGCTGAGAGTAAGGGCGGATCTTTTGAGCTGATCTTTCAGATCATTCCACAAATCAACACGTTTAAGAGCACTTTCTACCATTTCATCCAGCTCAGTTTTAGAGACTTTTTTAAGATGGGTTCTCGCTCCGAAAATGACATTCTCGTAGATGGACAGGGGAAGAGGATTAGGTTTCTGAAAAACCATACCGACTTGTTTACGTAGTTCAGGAAGGGCCACTGTCGGATGATAAATATCCTGACCAAAAACCTGAATGCTTCCTTCGTGAGAAACTTCTGTTCCTCTTTCATTGACCCGGTTGAGGCATTTTAAATACGTGCTTTTCCCGCAGCCTGACGGACCGATGAGAGCAGTGATCTTATGAGCATGAATATTGAATGAAAGCTTCTTTAAGGCCTGGAAATTTCCATACCAGAAGCTGAATTCATTAGTGCTGACAACTGTATTAAGTTCCATAAATTACCCGAATAAACCTTCGATATAATCTTTTGTCCTGGAGTCGTTTACGATTCCATTAAAGAGAGTTTCATTTTTATTGAGATCCAGAATCTGTCCGTGAAGCATCATCGCAGTACGATCTCCCAGGCGTTTGGCCTGATTGATGACGTTAGTGACCATGACGATAGTAATTTCTTTTTTTAGTTCGTGCAGGACACTTTCAATTTTCATGGTCGTAACCGGATCGATGGCAATGGAGAATTCATCCAGACATAAGACTTCCGGATGGTGAGAAAGAGCACGGGCAATTGTGAGACGCTGCTGTTGTCCTCCGGAGAGCTTCGTGGCCAGGGTATTAAGCCTGTCTTTGACCTCATCCCAGAGAGCAGCTTTTTTAAGACAGTCTTCCATGATGAAGTCGAGCTCGGCCTGGTTCTTACAACCGGCCATTCTGGGAGCGTAAGTGACATTCTCTCTGATCGTCATAGGAAGACCGACAGGAAGAGGGGAAACCATTCCGATTCTTCTTCTTAAGAATGTAGAGTCTTCATCTTTATAAATACTTTCCCCATCAAGCAGGATATCCCCGGAAACTTTTGCTTCATTATTGAAGTCAGTCATTCTGTTCAGGGCCTTTAAGAGTGAGCTCTTTCCCGAGTTAGCGGGACCGATGATGGCCAGAACCTCATTCTCGTAGATATCGAGGTTGAGATTTTCTATGACACTATTTGAACCATACTTAATGGATAAATTTTTAATTTCAATTTTCTTTTTCATAACTACCACTTCCTCTTGGTTCTGAAATAACTACGAAGTGCCACCGAAACCGAATTGACTGAAAGTATGAGGAGAATCAAAACCAGGGCCGTTGCATAAGGGTAGGCCTCCGGCATTCCGACTACCTGAGTGGAAATGGTAAAGAGATGCATTGATAGAGACATACACTGATCAAAAACGCTCTGAGGGAGAAACGGCAGGTAAAAGGCCACTCCGGTAAAGAGGATGGCGGCAGTCTCACCGGCGGAACGTCCCACTGCAAACACTAAACCTGTGAGGATACCCGGAATGGAATTGGGTAGTACGATATGCCTGATCGTTTGGAGCTTACTTGCGCCCACGTTCCAGGAAGCTTCTCTGTAAGAATGAGGAACAGCCTTAAGGGATTCAAGAGTCGATGTGATGATCACCGGAAGGTTCATGACGGCCAGTGTACATGAAGCCGCGAGAATACTTGTTCCCATTCTCATGAATAAAACGAAGGCCCCAAGTCCAAAAAGAGCATGAACAATGCTCGGAACTCCAGCAAGGTTCAATATGGCCAGACGAATGATTCTGGTAATTTTTCCGTCTGTCGCATATTCGGAAAGATAAATGGCCGCCAGCACTCCAAGGGGACATGAAATGAGTACACTGATAACGACGAGCCAGAAAGTTCCGATGATTGTCGGAAAGATTCCTCCAGCTGTCATCCCTCTGATGGGATCCTGAGTTATGAAATCCCAGGAAAGAGCAGGGACACCTTTAACAAAAAGCCAGAGCATGATGATTAGGGCCGGAAGGAAAAGGAAAAAGGTTATCGAACTCAGGAGATTCTTAAATCTCTTTTCCTTAATTTCTTTTTTCTGCAGGTGAATACTTGGATGAAACATGAATTACTTCCTTCTGCCGCGGATCAGATAATCAGCAGAGACATTGACTATGAGTGAGAGAATGAACAGAACCAGACCGATAGCAAACAGGGCCTGATAATGTTCTCCTCCCTTAGGAGATTCACCTAGTTCTGCCGCAATTGTTGCTGTCAGCGTTCGAGCAGGATCAAAGATACTTTGAGGAATCTGAATAGAGTGACCGGTGGCCATGAGGACGGCCATGGTTTCACCAAGAGCGCGGCCTACTCCTAAGAGAGCAGCGGCCATAAGCCCATTTTTTGCCGCAGGCAGGAGGACTCTCACGGCCACTTCCCACTTGGTTGCTCCCATCGCCTCAGCTGCTTCACGGTAGGATTCCGGAACAGCACGGAGTGCATCCTCACCAACTGAGACAATTAAAGGAAGTGACATAAGGGCCAGGATGACAGAAGCATTGAGAACGTTAAGTCCGATCGGCACGTTAAAAGTTTTAATGATAAGAGGATTGATCATCATAATGGCGACAAATCCCCAGACAACTGATGGGATGGCCGCCAGAAATTCGATCAGAATCTTATAAGTTTCGCGAAGACGGGGAGAGCAGAACTCCGAAATATAAAAGGCACAGGCCAGTCCCAGTGGAACAGCAATGGCCATAGAAAGCAGAGTAACGGTGACAGTCCCTACAATCAGAGCAAGGATTCCGTAAGAAATTTTTGAAACTGAAGCTGGATTCCAGTTTGTAGAGAAGAAAAACTCGCCAACTTCAAATCTACCTACAAGAAAAGGAAAAGATTCTTTAAGAATGAAAAATAAAATCGCAAAGATCAGGATGATTGAACTGAAGCCACCGGCACGAATTGTAGCTTCAATAAGCCTCTCAGAAAGAGGCTTATTACTTTTCCGATGGCGCCACTCCATCGACAGAGGTGGCGCTTCTACTTTAACTTCGGGTTGTGCGACTTTAATTTCCATAATTAGTTTTGTTTTGGAAGTGGTACGTAACCAGATTGAATGATAAGGGCCTTAGCTTCTTCGCTTTGTGTCCAGTCCATATAGGCCTTTACTTCAACTGAAGGTTCGCCGGAAGTATACATATAAAGCTCACGTGAGATTGGATAAGATCTGTCGGATGCAGTCTGAACACTTGGAGAAATACAAGCACCGTCTTTCTCAATACAAAGAGCAGTAACTTTTGAAGTCAGGTAACCCATTCCTGAATATCCGATAGCACAAGGAGTTTTCTCAACCAAGTCAATGGATTCTCTTGAACCGTTAAGATCCATAGAACCTTGTTTCATGTCTTTTTTCTCACCAACAACTGCTTCACGGAAGTACTGGTATGTTCCAGAGTTTGACTGGCGGGATACACGGATGATTTTGTTGTCTTTACAGCCCGGAACGACTGTTCCTCTGACGTCAGACCAGGTGTCACACTTTCCGCCTTCGCCATAGATACAACCAATCTCTTCAAGAGTAAGACCTTTCAGAGGGTTTGAAGGATGGACAAAAACTGCAAGAGCATCAAGTCCTACGATGAATTCCTTAACTTCTTTTCCATTATTTTTAAGAGCTGTTGCCTTCTCTTCTGCACTCATAGCACGAGAAGCATTGGCAATATCAACTGTACCGTTGATGAGGGCCGCAATCCCTGTTCCTGAACCTCCACCTGAAACGGCGATGGCAACTTCCGGTTTAATCTTTTTATATTCCTCTGCCCATGACTGAGCGAGGTTAACGAGAGTGTCAGAACCTTTGTTCTGAATAATCTTATGTTCACGTTTAGAACAACTCATGAGTGTTACAAGTAAAAGAAGAGCAATTTTCATAGAAAAAATCCTTTTTGGATGTCGGTTTGGCGTCATCATAGTAAGGAGATTTGAAACTTTCGAGGGGGAGAATCAATCTTAACGTAGTCTTAACGGAAGACTTTCTTCCGGCAGAAGACAAAGATGACCTTTGCCTTAAATAAGTGGCTTAAATTGCTATTGCTGCTTGCAAAGCAAGGGCTAAGTCCTTAACTTCCCGTGGATGATTAAGAAGAGTTTAAAATCATTCCCTATGGAAAACTTTCGTGAAATTCCCCTTGCCGCAGAAATCCTATCCCTTTTGAAAGAAGCCCCGGCCGACGATTATGGACAAATCTGGCAAACCAGAGAGAAGTCCAGGGATGTCTACAAGATCATAAACATTGATGACGTGGCCTCTCAGGATTCAGTGATGTTTGAAACAAAAGGCAGTTTTAATTTTAACCGGGATTATCCTGTCTATATCAGAGTGAACCACCGTGATCTTATTTTTAAGCTGGATGGTGACAGCATTAAAATCAGTAACAATAAGTTAATCTGCGGGTACCCCAAAATGGCGAAGGCCCTCGAGGAGAGGAAAAACATCAGATTTCCTGTCCCGGAGCTAAAAGACTTTTTTGTCACATTGGCGCCGATCAGTAATACCAACATTCATTTCAACGTTAAGCTTTTAAACTTTTCAAAGCACGGAATCGGAATTGTGATTAATGATAGAAATAAATTCTATATCCAGAATAATGAAAGTTTTAAAATCATTTCTTTAAATGATATGGTCTTTCCTGGTTCTAATGAAGTTTCCCTTCGCCATTCACGGAATGTGGGAGATGGAATACAGGCAGGGTTTAACCTTAAAACTGAATTTTCCGATTCACTTCTTCAGGTCCTGACAAAATTTATTCTTGAGGCTTGATATTGATTTCAACTGAACTCATTGTTTTATGCGTGACCTCCTTTGCTGCAGGTTTTATCGATTCTATAGTAGGAGGTGGAGGTCTCATTCAGTTACCAGCTTTGATGCTGGTCCTTCCTGAGATACCGGTAGTAAGCCTTCTTGCCACCAACAAACTTGTATCGATGACAGGTACCGCTGTTTCCACTTACCGCTTTTCCCGTCACATTCCCTATGTAAAGATCATTATCATTCCAGGAATTCTCAGTGCTTTTCTTTTTTCCTTCCTTGGTGCCTGGGCGGTTTCGGTGGTCAGTAATGAAATCCTGAAGCCTTTGTTTATGGTGCTTCTGTTCATTGTCTTTTTGACCACGATCAGAAATAAAAGCTTCGGGGTAATTTCCCATGATCCTGACGTTGCCATTCCTGTGTGGAAGCCTCTTCTCATTGGCTCAGTCATCGGCTTTTATGATGGATTTTTTGGGCCAGGAACCGGGAGTTTCCTGATCATTGCATTCGTAGGTCTTTTGGGCATGACTTTTGTTCAGGGATCGGCCTATGCAAAGATCATTAACCTCACCACCAATCTCGCGGCCACTCTGTTATTCTCTCTTCGGACCGAATTTCAGTTACAGTTCGCCATACCAATGATGCTATTTAATGTAGGGGGAGCTTTATTAGGAGTGAAGCTTGCCCTCTTAAAAGGTAACGAATTTGTTCGCGGACTTTTAAGAGGGATCGTGTTTCTGACAATTTTAAAACTAAGTTATGATATTCTTAAGGATTATTTCTTTTAGATATAACCTCTTTCCATCTGATCCCTTTCAATCGCATCAAACAGGGCCTGAAAGTTTCCTTCCCCGAATCCCCAGTGACTTTTTCTCTGGATGTACTCGAAGAAAAGCGGTCCAATGTAGGTATCTGAGAAGATCTGAAGAAGGTAACCCTTCTCATCTCCATCAACTAACAGATTGAGTTTTCCCAGGACATCCAGATCTTCAGTGACTTTAAAAGGACGCATTGGAATGGCTTCATAGTAAGTTTTTGGAACTTTCAGAAATCTCACGTCTCTCTCACGAAGTTCACCAACGGTAGAGATAATATCCGGAGTCATCAGAGCGATGTGCTGAACTCCCGGTCCTTTATGAATATCGAGGAATTCCTGAATCTGGGATTTTCCGCCTTCTTTTTCCGGTTCATTAATAGGAATGATGATGGAGTTATCTGCCAGCTGAACTACTTTCGAATTAAGTCCTGTCTTAGCACCTTTAATATCAAAGTATCTGGTTTCAAGAAAACCATACGTGCGTTTGTAGAACTCTACCCAATGATCCATCTGACCTTTTGGGACGTTATTTGTCAGGTGATCAATTCTTGAAACTCTGGTCGCAAGGGGACGGGCTGAAGGATCAGTATCCATGTTCTTGAAGCCGGGACGGAATTCATTGGTTGGTCTTTCAACAAACTCGTTTACCACATCACCAAAACCCTGAATGGAAGCAGTTTTGGTAATACCATGTTCTGTTTCTTCAATTTTAAAATCATGAATGAGCTTGGCCCCATTCTTCAGAGTGATGTCTAAGGCCTTCTCAACGTTCTCAACCTGGAAGGCAATCTTGGAAACGCCTTCACCATGGTTTTTGAAATACTTCCGGGCAAGATTATTTTCGTCCTGAGACGCTTTTACCAGGAAGCGAACCTGACCTTGAGTGTAGAGTCTTGAGTCCCCATTCCGGGCCGTCTGAGTAAAGCCCATGGTAGAAAAAAGCTTAACCGTTGGTGACTCGAGGTTATCAACAGTGAACTCTAGGTGATCAATACCTTTTAAACCAGCAGGGTTTTGCGACATGTTATCTCTCCTGAATATATTCTAGAGGAATCTTTAAATGAATGACCTCGAAAGTCAAAGTCAGCGGCGGGATTTTTTCTTCTGAGGACTAAGAGAGAAGCAATCTTCCGCCGTAATTGGCTGGAAGTAATCAGCTTCTACCTTTAAAACCTCAGCAGTGGTTGATTCTACTGCACAAATTTCTACCCGCACACCTTCCGATTTCAGGTGATTCACCAGCTCCACGTAATCAGAATCTCCTGAGAGAATAATAATTGCGTCAACTTTACTGGCAATTTGAGTCGCAGTGATACTGAGGGGAATATCTGCTGATTTATGGCAAGGCCTGACCGACCCATGAAATTTTGTGTGAAGCCTCTCAGCCAGTTTTGAGGAAATATTTTTTCCCTCTCTGAAATAGATAAGTCGGTTAAGGCCCCTGCCTCTTAAGAGTTTGGGAATAAGAATATCAAAGTTAATCATCATATTCTGCTTGTATTCAGAATCTAAGGATCGCTCGATATTATTCCCATCCACCAGAACGGCCACTGTTTGGGCTATATGAATAGTTTCTTCCATTATTTAAGTCCTTGATATTACTTTTTGTCATTTGATCAAATGGTTGAGGGAAGGTATAACAAATTACGTTTTACCCCCGAGACTAAACAATGAGCTATAAGATTCTTAATGGCAATGAATTACTGATCCAAGGGGCCCTGGAAGCAGGGTTTAATCTTTACACAGGTTATCCGGGATCTCCCCTTGCTGACTTTTTTAATATCCTCCATGAAGAGCGTGATGAGCTTCATAAGAAAGGAATCAGAGTCGTCATCGCGAACTCCGAGGCCAATGCAGCGGCCATGGCCGGTGGAGCTAAGATGGCAGGACAAAATGTCCTGGTGGCCATGAAATCCATGGGACTTCACGTGGCGAGTGATGCCTTGAGTGTGGGAAACTTCGCTAATCCTGCAGGAGATAAAAAATCAGGAGTGGTGGTGGCAGTGGGTGACGATCCCTGGTCAATTTCCACTTCGACCCCAGCTGATTCACGTTATCTTTTTAAACACCTTCATATGCCTTTTCTTGAACCAAGCTCTCCTCAGGAATTAAAAGATTGGATGAGCAAGGCCCTTGAGCTCTCTCAGGAAAGCAG
>JBKHWS010000059.1:0-14854 GCA_046566385.1 Bacteriovoracia bacterium
CAACCCCTGCCGCGATCAAATCTTCACAGGCCTTAGAAGTGGCAACGTTTCCTGCAACAACATCCACAGTCGAACTCATCTTCTTGATGGTCTTCACCATTTCGATCACTCCTTTGGAATGACCATGGGCCGTATCAATGACGATGGCATCAACCTGGGCCTTGATAAGGGCTTCTGCCCTTTTGATTTCCTTGTCGCTTACTCCACAGGCGGCGGCCACTCTCAAACGACCGTATTGGTCTTTATTGGAGTTTGGATAAGCAATGGTCTTTTCGATATCCTTGATGGTGATGAGACCGCAGAGCTTGCCTTCCTTGTTCACCACTGGAAGCTTTTCTACCCGGTGATTCTGAAGAATTTCCTTGGCCTTCTCAAAGCTTGTTCCTTCCGGCGCTGTCACTATATTCTGAGAAGTCATGACCTCTTTTACTTTTTTGCTGTGATCGGAAACAAACCGCAGATCCCGGTTGGTGATAATTCCCAGAAGCTTGTTGCTTCCATCCACAACAGGGAAACCGGAAATTTTATATTTTTTCATGAGCTCAAAAAGATCGGAGATTTTCTGATCAGGAGTGACAGTGAAGGGATTGATGATCATTCCTGATTCATATTTTTTTACTTTTTCCACTTCAAAGGCCTGCTCTTCGGGAGTGAGATTTTTATGAATCACTCCAATCCCACCTTCCTGTGCCATCACAATGGCCGTTCTGGATTCTGTAACGGTATCCATGGCCGAAGAAGCGATGGGAATGTTCATGGAAATGTTTTTTGAAAATCTTGTTTTAAGTTCAACATCAGTGGGAAGAACTTCCGAGTAATTGGGAACGATGAGGACATCGTCATAGGTCAGTGCTGATTCCTGAGTATAAAACATAAAGCTATCCTTTGATGACCAAAGGATAGCTGATTTATCTTAATTTAGCAGTTGGAAACTATATGCGCAGGACGTAACCGAGATTCTTGAGAGTCTTGATGTGGGTAGAAAAAGGCTTGAGTTTACGTCTCAAGTTCGAGAAGTGAGTATCCAGATTATTCACTTCAACATGTACATCTTTCCACAACATATGGATTAAATCATCTTTGTGGATAACGCGGTTAGGGTTCTGAGATAGAACAAGAAGAAGCTGATACTCTTTTGGAGTCAGTCTTACTGCTTGATTATTCAGGATGACCTGATGGCCATCAAGGTCAATTGTAAGATCTTTGAACTTGATAAGTTTATTGCTCTGAAGATTACGCTTAGAAAGAGCAATACGATTCCTGATACGAGCAACCAGCTCTTCAGTCTGTACCGGCTTTAAAAGGAAATCATCCGCACCAATCTCAAGTCCCTTCACCCGGGCACCAATGTCTGAGTCACCAGTGAGGAAAAGTACAGGAAGGTTTTGTTTGGCCTTCTTTACCTCTTCGTACACTTGGAAGCCATCTTTGCCTGGGATATGAAGATCCAGGAGGATAGCATCAGTGTGGTTGTTTCGGATGAATTCAATCCCCTTATCCGGCTCGCTAAACGATTCAATCGCAAAGGAGTCAGAGAGGGAGCTCGAGAGAACTTCCAAAAGGTCTTTGTTGTCGTCAATAATTGTCACATGCATTCTGTTCTTTTCCATGGGACGTATATTAAGGCTGGTTTAGATGAAACTTAAACTTAAGATATCTTAAATATTTATTTGTCGGCCCCAAGGAACCGAAATTTAAGGGGATATTAACAGAATATTAACAACTTAACGCAACTTTATAAGTTCTAGTAACTTTTAAGCTCGTCAATGAGATTTTCGAGTTCTTTCGAATACTTAGGTTGCTCGACCTGATGCTTCTTAAGGGACTCGCTAAACGCATGATCATTGAGGGGGGCAGAATGTGTAAATTTTGGATTACTTGGGGCCACAACTTGAACAGAGGCGGGATGCCTTGGTGCCTGAACGGATTGTTTATCTTTCCAACTTGAGCCGTAAATTTTGACGTGTATCGGTTGAGAATGAGCTTTTTTGTTAACAATTTTTTTATAGTACTTGAGAGCTTCTCCACCTTGAACAGAAGCAGGCTTACGGTGAGTGGTGATGAAAATTATTTTACCTTTTTTCACTGGAGTTTCACTTACAGAAGCAATGGATCGCTCTGGAGTTGTTTGTATTTCCTCAGGCATTTTTTTAAATTCAGCAAGAGCAGAATTAAGAGACTGAAGACCTACATTTGTAGGAGATCTTGGAAGTCCATTTTCAACTTCAGGATCAATCATTGAAAACTTTCCGGCCGGCACTGTATACTTCATATTCCTATCGAGAATGTTGGAAACTTCCACGTCACCATTTACAACCAGAAACTGCGATCGATTGTTAGTATGATCGAAAGTTGCAATGAACTCACCCTTCCAGAAATGGACAAAACCATTGGCCGTGGTCAGGGCCAGAGGTTGACGTGCATTCAGACACTGAATCCAGGTCTTACCTTTCTTCAACTGAACTGACTTGTTGAAAAACTTTAAATGCGATCCACCCACCAGATGGTAAGTCGAATCATAAAAGTCGTTGAGGGTAATAGAAGCACCTTCTTCCACCATCACTTCCGATTTTTCCGGAAGATGCTCATTCACTTTCAGAACGCTTGTTTGACCGTCATCAGTCACAGCAAACACTGTCCCTATCACATTTGTCACCCTGGCAACCGGTTTGGCCCAGACTGAGAAAGACAGAGTGAGAAGTAAAATACTACTGCTTAATTTTGTAAGAGATGTCTTCATAATACCTGCTTAAAATTTTCCATTCATCAGTATTTCTATATTTGAGTCGGAACTCTTCTACTGTTTTGAGGAACTTCTTGTGCTCCCCCTGATTATATTGAGCAAGAGCGAGCCAAAGCTTTGCCCCTCGATAGAACTCTGAACCCGGGTGATCTTTAACCAGGCGTGCAAGATATTTTTCAGACCAGTCATAGCGCTTGCCTGTTTCAAAAGCGGCGACTCCGGCCCCGAACAATACTCTGTCGTTAACCAGTTCATGCTTTGGAAATCGCACGATCAGCTCATGATAAAACTGCGCCGACTTTTCATAGTTTTTGAAATGAAATTCTTTTTCTCCAATGGCGAGAAGCTTCTCCGGTGTCCACTTATAAACTTCAAAATTGACCAGATCATTGGTGTTGGTTGCAGGAACGCTGGCAATGGTGCGTGCTCTCTGTGATTTATTCTCTGACTGAGCCGCATAGAATTTGTTTTTTGATTCTAGTCCCGAAACCTTGTATTCAAGATCTGAAATCTGTTTTCTTAAAAGCCGGTTTTCTTTTGCAAGCGCAAGGGCCTTCTTCTCATACTGAAGCTGGGCTTCCCACTTTGCAGTGACCGAATTCTCAAGTCCTCCCCATTTCCAGAGAGTGAAAACGTAAGCGAATGAAAGAAGCATAAAAGTAAAAAGTATCTTCATGTTAATGACCTTAAAGTGAAGAAATATCTCGAAAATTTATCGGACATTCAGACAGAATCTTTAGCTAAAGAATCTTTTATCTCTGACCGATAAGTACCAAAGGAGTATTTCATCATGCTTTTCCGCACACTTGGACTCTGCCTTCTACTCATTTCAACAACTTCTTATGCTGTAGGGAGAAAACCTGCCGTGGAGGATTTTGTAGGGATCGAATTTGAAGACAAACAGGTGGCCCCGCAGGGAACTGAATCACTCTACAATCTTGAGCAGGATATCCAGCGAATAGAATCTCAACCCAAGAAAACAGTAGGGCCAAAAATCAGTCAGACTCCTGAACAGTCAAACTGGGGCATGAAAGCTGTTTTTGGTATTTCGCTTGCTCTCTGCCTTCCGCTCGTCATCTGGCTTTTAGTGATGTCTCACCTGAGGAAGAAAGCTTCTATTGAAAGTGCTTCAAACATTGAGGTGCTGGAGAAATACAGAAGAGACAGGGAAAAGAAGAGCGAAGAAAAAATCAGAAAAGTTTCTTAGAGCCTGATCCGCATAAATACTTCTTTCGTTCTCTAAAAGCTAGTAAACCCAATAAAAAAACCTTTCGAACGAGCATTCGGGGAAACTTGTTTCCCCGAATGTCACAACGAACTTCAAACTTTTTAGATATTGTTCACAAATTGAGGCGTGAGTTCTTAGAGCCTGATCCACTCACCATTTCCGGCATATTTCATGTAACGCTGAATGTGGTTATACATCACTCCGATTTCTTTCACTCCGTCATTGTCAACATCATAAACATTCACGGTGTAACTTCTTCTCCAGTACTGCTCACGCTGTTTCTCTTTCTCATGAAAAAAATGCGGGCCTTGTTCAATCCACATCTTCGACAGATCATTATTTTCAAAACTAATGACGAAGAATCTTGCAGTGGATTCGAACCTTCTTCCTCTCGTGAACCCCTCATCCAGAAAAAGAATCAAGGCCTTTACTTTGGGGGAGATTTGAACAATTTTGATTTTATAGAGCACGCGTTCGGCCCCCATGGCGAGGAGCTTAGCTTCGAAGATTTTGGTTTGAGAGGCGTTGCGAATTTCTATCCAATCCACTCCATCCCGTTTTTGAGGTTGGATAACTTCTTCAATCTGGTCCCCGTTTAAATCCACTTTATAAGAGGCCCCATTGACATTCAGCCGGGCCACCGGGACTTCCAGATACTCTTCCTGGGTTTTCGGAAGCTCCCCACTGAAAATTTTTCGAAAATAGCGCTCGTCCTGGGCACTAACCAGTCCGGAAATCATAAAAAACAAAAGGAAAAACACCCAATGATGCACCATGAGTCCATTGTAACTTAAAGTTGCCTTTGTTAATATTCATTGTTCAAAGGAAGGTTTTGCATGATTATTTCACTCGGTTTTATCCGTTCCAGCAGTCAGGTGCTCATTAAAGAACTAGATTGGCAGCAGAATTCGCTGGAAACGAAGATTATTGATGTGACAGATCTCGCTGACCAAAACCTTCAGGGCCTGTTGATTGATGATAACGAGCACTTCAGTTCTCTGGTGGGAATTCTGGAAAAAGAAAAGGCCCACTACCCTATTCTTGATGCCCGTGACGAAAATCTTACCATTTCAACCTTTGAGAGTATGCCTGCCCAGCAGTTCAAGGATGTCTACGCCAAGATCCTTAACCGCTGGACCATGCACCAGAACTTCAATTCCATCGAACACATCTGGACTATCACCAATCACTTCCGTGATCTCTGGAAAAAAGACCGCCTGAGTTTTTTTGAAGAGCTTTGGTACTGGATGAAAAGAAACATCGGGGCCACAGATCTCTCCATCATTTTTAACGATGTCGTTAACAGCGAAGAAAAAGATGAGAACAACGAAAAGAAAGAAAGACCAAAACTGACTCAGGCCCTCCTTACCGGAACGAAAAAGGCCAACTTCATTCCTGGAAGTGCCAAAGAGAAAGAACTCATGCAGACGTACCTGGAAAAGTTTCATGAAGTTTTTGAAGTGACTGAGTTCAATCAGCCAAAGGGACAATTTGTAGCAACTGCTCAGATCGAAAGAAGCCCGATCATTTTCATGGCAAGAACAGCTCAGCTGAACCAGCTGCAGAGAACACTTCTCGCGGCCTTGTTTAATGGGTTACAGGTCTAGGAGATTACCCTCTCCCCAAAGTTTAACCTCTCCTCCAACGCAAATGGAAGTTCCCCACTGGAGCTTAAGCTCGCACTCTCGCTTCATTTCAGAGCCTTGAGAAATAGTAATTTTACCTGAACTTTTTTTCATAACCTCTTTCATGAAACCACCAAGTGCACAAGCCGCTGATCCGGTGGCAGCATCTTCACTTACACTTATTCCCGGGGCAAACATTCTTACGGCTACATGCTCGTCATCAATAAAGTAAACGTAATAAGCCTTCGTTTCTTTCTCATGAAAGTTAACAGGAGATATAGCCTGGCCTAAAGCGGCCCTGGTTGTAACAGGAATAATAACAAATTCAGGCCCGACATTAACTCTTCTGACCTTTTCAGTCTCAATGTCAGTTAATTCAACGTGAGAATGCTGGAGGAGCTCTTCCAGATCTCCTTCATAAGCTTTCACATGGGGAGTTCCGGGAAAGGTAATGAATGTTTCTCGACCTGCTTCCACATCCAGTATTCCCAGAGGTACTTCGAGTTGAAATTTCTTTTCGGTAAAGAAGGCCAGATAGTGCAGAAGCCAGCTGGCCCCAACTGTCGGATGCCCGGCAAAGGGAAGTTCACTTACTGGAGTGAAAATACGGATTTTATTTTTCTTTTGATGGTCGAAAAAGATTGTCTCTGAGAAGTTGAACTCTCTGGCGATCACCTGCATTTCTTCCTGAGTCAGTTCCCTTTCCGGAAAAATAGCGGCTAACTGATTGCCGTTCTTTTTATTTTTAGTGAAAACATTCAGAAGGTAATACTTCATGCACCAAATCCATTCAAGGGCTCTCCACCTAAGACGTGCAAATGTGTATGAAAAACCGTTTGACCAGCGTGAGGCCCAAGATTTGTAACAACCCTGAATCCTTTCTCAGTTAATCCTTCTTCCTCTGTATAAAGTCTTATTCCATTGAAGAGATCAGCAAGCTGGGAAGGATCATTTTTAGCGAGATCGTTAATATCTTTGGTATGCTTTTTATGGATAAAGAGTTGATGGATTGAGGCCTGAGGTCGGAGATCCTTAAATCCCAGAACTTTTTCATCTTCATAAACTTTTGCGGAAGGAATACTTCCTTCAATTATTTTACAAAAGATACAGTCGCTCATATTACCCCTTCACTCGTTCTATTTTTGCACCAAGTCTCAAAAGCTTTTCGTCAATTTTCTCATAGCCACGATCAAGATGGTAGACACGCTGAACTTCACTTTGTCCGTGAGCAACAAGAGCACAAAGAATCAAAGCAGCAGAGGCCCGAAGGTCGGTGCACATCACAGGGGCCGCGCTCAGTGACTCGACTCCTTCAATAAGAGCGGAGTTTCCTTTTAAAGTGATGTTAGCGCCCATTCTTCCCATTTCAGGAACATGCATGAACCTGTTCTCAAATATGGTTTCTGTAACGATGGAACTTCCATCAACGACACTCATAAGGGCCATCATCTGTGCTTGAACATCAGTCGGGAAACCAGGATAGGGAGCCGTTTCAACTGTCGTTCCCTTGAGGCGTTGAGACTTTTTCACATGAACATAATCAGGGCCAATAACAAGGTTTGCCCCCATCTTCTTGAGAGTCTCAAGAACGTAAGTCAGATGCTTGGGATTGAAGCCTTCAACTTTGACATCCCCTCCGCTCATGATGGCAGCGATAATAAAAGTCGCTGCTTCAATCCTGTCACCAATTACCTGATAGTGTGTGGTTGGGGCCTTTAAATCTTTTATGTCCATACCGTGGATAGTGATTCTGGCGGTGCCAGCTCCTTCAATCTTCACTCCCTGAGCAATCAAAAAGTCCGCCAGATCATCAATCTCCGGCTCCATTGCTGCATTCTCAATGACAGTAGACCCTTCAGCGAGTACAGCGGCCATCATCAAGTTCTCAGTGGCACCTACGCTCGGAAAAGGAAGTGTGATTGTGGCGCCTTTCAGCTTTCTACATTTTGCTTTGATGTATCCATTTTCAATCTGAATCTCTGCCCCAAGTTTTTCCATCCCCATAAGATGAATATCAACTGGTCTTGCTCCAATGGCGCAACCACCTGGGAGAGAGACACTCGCCACTCCATATCTTGCAAGGAGGGGTCCCAGCACCAGTACAGAAGCTCTCATCGTTTTTACCAGAGCGTAATCAGCGTGCTGATTTTCAAGGGCCGTGGCATCTGCAATGAGCTCAGCTCCATTTTTCGTGATCTTAAGTCCCATGCTTTGAAGAATTTTAAGAATAGTTCCAACATCCATGAGTTCCGGAATGTTTCTGAACTTGACTGGATAAGGACAAAGTAAGGTAGCAACTAATATTGGGAGGGTTGCATTTTTTGCTGACGATATGTGAACAGAACCATTTAAAGTTGCTGGTCCGGTAACTAAGAGTTTATCCATAATCCTTCCAGGTAGAATTTGGGTTTATTCTAAGAAGAAATGGCCGGAATTTCAAAGGATACTTGCCTTAAGAAACCTCTTCTGACCGGAAAGATCATTCAGAACCTGCACGTCCTGAAAACCCAGCCGCTTAAGGATAGTGGCCTGTTCTTCAAGTTCGAGTTCATGCCCTTCCATGAAAAATGTCCCTTTGAGATGAGAGCGCACTTCCTGGAAAAAATCTTCAAACCACTGACTGTAAAAGTCATCCGGTAGATAAAGGGCCTCGTGAGGTTCAAAGGTATTTACTGATTCGTGAACGAGGCCACGATGGGATCTGACTTTAATGTAGGGAGGATTGGAAACAATAAGGTCGAATGTTCCTTCAACATCTCTCAAGCGGTCTGATTTAATGAAGGAAGCTTTGTCTTCCAGTCTTAATCGGGTGCAGTTGATCTTTGCCACATCAAGAGCAGCTTCCGAAATATCCACTCCCACTCCTGACTTCCCGACATTGTTTTTTAAGAGTGAAAGAAGAATAACTCCGGAGCCTGTTCCCACGTCCAGAACTCGCTTCACTTTGCCCTTGAACTCATTCACGATGAGATCCACCAGGTATTCCGTTTCAGGCCGGGGGATCAGGACGTTTTCATTGATGAAGAAATTCTGGTAATAAAATTCGGCGGAGTGAAGGATGTAAGCGAAGGGAACGCCTTGATTTAAAAGATCAGCAAATTCACTTTGTTTTTTTTCAGGAACTGCGTGTTCGGCGTTCTCCAGGTCACAGTTGAAGTAATCTTTTACTTCCATCAGAAAGCGATGGAGGTTTAATCCTGGGTAGCGTTCCTGGAGAGCAGATTCATGCTCGAAAAAAAAAGAGCTCCATGTTTCCTTCAGAGTCTTTATTCTTCTGCTCCCTGAAGAAGGATGGCCTGGTTATGGGCAATGAGAGCGTCGATGACTTCTTCAATGTCACCGTTCATGAAACTAGGAAGATTATAGACGGTGTAGTTGATACGGTGATCAGAAATTCGTCCCTGAGGGTAATTATAAGTTCTTATCCTTTCAGAGCGATCACCGGTTCCCACGAGGCCTTTACGGAGTGAGGACTCCTTGGCATGGGCCTCCTGAACTTTTAAATCATAGAGTTTTGTTTTTAAAATTTTAAAGGCCTTATCTTTGTTCTTTAACTGAGACCTTTCATCCTGCATGGCAATTACGATTCCCGTAGGCAAGTGAGTTAAGCGAACTGCCGAATCGGAAGTGTTCACTGATTGACCACCTGAACCGCTGGAACGGTAAACATCAATTCGAATTTCATTCATGTTCAGCTCGACATCTCCGACTTCATCAGCTTCCGGCATAACGGCGACTGTGATTGTCGAAGTATGAACCCTGCCCTGAGCTTCCGTATCAGGTACACGCTGAACCCGGTGAACGCCGGATTCGTACTTCATCTTTGAGTAAACCTTGTCTCCGGAAACGTTAACAACGATTTCCTTAATTCCACGGTCACCTTCTGAAAGTGAGACCACTTCAGCTTTCCAGCCTTTGGACCCAAAAAAGTTTTTATACATTCTCCAGACGTCGGCGACGAAAATGGAAGCTTCATCACCGCCTGCCCCGGCCCTGATTTCCAGAATCACGTTCCGGTCATCGTTAGGATCCTTAGGAAGAAGAAGGAGTTTTAATTCGTGTTCAACGGTAGGAAGCTTAGCTTCAAGTTCGGCCAGTTCTTCCTTGGCCATCTCCCGCATTTCTTCATCTTTCTCATTATGAATAATGTCCTTATTGCCTTCGATGTCAGCAACAAGCTTCTTATACTCTCTATACTTATTTACTATCGGCTCAATGTTTGAACGTTCTTCATTCGTTTCCCGAAGTTCCTGGGCCCGATCATATAATGAAGGGTCCGCTAACCTTTCAGTTAATATTTCAAAACGTCTGACAACAGCATCTAATTTATCGAACACGTGAATTTCCTTCGGGGGGTAGCTACTCTAAGAATTCTTTAAGAGTGGAATTAGTGGTCTCTATTTCATGAAGACCTTGGATATCAATTTCTTCAAGATTAAGAATTTTAGCTTTGGCGTCTTTAAGATTGTACTTATCCTCGAGGAAAAGTACTGCCTTGATACTTGAAAGAGCAACTTCCAGCTGCTGTTCATCAGGCTCTTTGGTTGTTAGCTTCTGCAGTAGCATTCCAGGTGCACTCATCGCTTTTGCCCACCACTTATCAGAACACTTTCCGGAGTACTTAATGATCTCGTAGCTGATCCCCGCAACCGGAAGCATCAATGCGACTTTAAACAGGACGGCCACGACGTGTCTCAAGAGAGGTGGAAGATTGGCACCCACAGGAATCAGTGTGAACACTGCTGAAAACAGAATGATTGAAATCAGAATCAAAAAGAAGATGAAACTGGTTCCGCAACGGGGATGAAGAGTCGTGAACTTTCTGGCGTTGTCCACCGTAAGGTCAAGTCCTGCCTCAAAGGTAGCAATCGATTTATGTTCAGCACCGTGATACTGGAAAACCCGGTAGACATCCTTCATGAAGGAAATACCCCAGATATAACCGATGAAAATAAGAGCTTTGACCACACCATCAACAGCATGGAAAGCGAAGCTATCGAGTGTCCAGTTTTGTCCGAAAAGATCACCAATTCCAAAAGCGATCATATGAGGAGCAAAGACAAAGAGAGCAATACCGAAGGAAAACGAAACGGCCATTGTGAGAAAAGTGGCGATATCCACTTTTTCTTTTTTCTTCTGACTAGCCTCAAATTCTTCAAGAGTCTTCCCTTTTTTAAGGGCCTTTTCTCTTTCTTCCTCAGTCATTGCAATATTGGCAGAATAATTAAGGGAAACCAGACCATTGGCCATAGTTTCAATCAACATGAGAATTCCACGCAGAAACGGTTTCTTAAGAAAATCGAGTTTTTTTGAAAGACCGTACCATTGATCGCGACGAAGCCGGATAGATCCATCTGGTTTTCTCACCGCTACCACAAAGGCGTTCGGCGATCGCATCATCACTCCCTCAATAACGGCCTGTCCACCAATGGAGGTAAACTGCTTGGTTGTGAGAAGGATGATTTTCTTAAGGGTCTTTTTCATTTATCCGTTCATTTTATCCAGGAACGAAATGTTCGTCTTGGTATCTCTCATACGCTCAAGGATAAATTCCATAGAATCCATAGTATTCATTGGGTTAAGTACCCGACGAAGAACGAAGACTCTTTGCAGATCTTTATCGTCCATTAACAGGTCTTCCTTACGAGTACTTGATTTGTTGATATCAAGACACGGGAAAATACGTTTTTCCATGAGCTTACGATCAAGCTGGATTTCCGAGTTACCTGTTCCCTTAAATTCTTCAAAGATAACTTCATCCATTCTCGAACCGGTATCAATCAGGGCGGTGGCAATAATAGTAAGTGATCCACCATTTTCAATGTTACGGGCGGCTCCGAAGAAACGCTTAGGCTTGTGAAGGGCATTTGAATCCACACCACCGGAAAGAATTTTTCCTGATGGAGGAACCACAGTGTTATAGGCACGGGCCAGTCGGGTGATTGAATCAAGAAGGATAATAACATCTTGTTTCGCTTCAACCAGACGCTTAGCCTTTTCAATAACCATCTCCGCAACCTGAACGTGGCGGGTAGCCGGTTCATCGAACGTCGAAGAAACCACTTCCGCACGAACGTTACGTTTCATGTCTGTTACTTCTTCCGGACGCTCGTCGATCAGAAGAACAATAAGTTTGGCATTTGGATGATTATCAGAAATTGAGTTGGCGATGTCCTGCATAAGCATGGTTTTACCAGCTTTCGGAGGAGCAACGATCAAACAACGCTGGCCAAAACCTTGTGGAACGAAAAGATCGATCACACGAGTTGAGTAATTAGTAGGTTTTGACTCTAGATTAATTTTTTGATTTGGATAAAGCGGAGTTAGGTTATCGAAGAGCACAGTTGAACGGTGCTTCTCCGGATCCTGGAAGTTAATGTGATTTACTTTAAGAAGAGCGAAATATCTTTCACCTTCTTTCGGGGTCCGGATTTGTCCTTCAATCGTATCACCGGTACGAAGTCCGAAACGACGGATTTGAGAAGGTGAAACGTAAATATCATCGGCACCAGGAAGATAGTTGTATGCTGGAGATCTCAGGAATCCGAAACCGTCCGGAAGGATTTCAAGAACTCCGTCACCGAAGATCTCTTCGTTTTCTTTTGCCTTCTTGGTAAGAAGAGCAAAAATCAATTCATGTTTCTTGAGGCCAGCGGCGTTTTCAATCTGAGATTCTTCCGCCACTCGTGTTAGTTCTTCGATGTCTTTTTCACGCAAAGCACTTAAATGCATTCTATCTCCAGGGTCACGTTGAACACTTGTCCTTTCTTGTTGGTCAGTTTCGCCAGTTGGCATAATTTCTTCCACATCCTGCTGAGGCAGGGGTCTTCTAGATCTTGGTCTTTCACCAGATCGGCGGTCAGAGGAATGTGAACGGGGTCGGTCAGTAGAAACAGATGGTTTGGTTTTTTGAGTTGTCATGACTTTTTTTTGTTTGGGAGTTTTGAATCTCGATTAGGAGATTTGGATCGATATACTGTATTGATTCCTGACTATCTTAACCTGAAACTAATAGAAGTCAATTTCTACTTTTCCTGAAAAAAGCATTTTTTGTTACAAATTTCAACGATATGGAATATTCCCTGTCTTAAGACAGGACAAATTTCCAACTTGTTTCATCCGTAGTTTTTCCGTAAAATAAGTTATGCGTAAAATAATCCACATTGATATGGACGCTTTCTTTGCTGCCGTGGAAATGCGGGATAACCCTGCACTTCGAAACGTCCCGATGGCAGTGGGAGGCTCCAGTGATAGGAGGGGCGTGATCTCCACTTCTAACTATGAGGCCAGGAAATACGGAGTTCGATCGGCAATGGCCACCGCTCACGCCATGAAACTTTGCCCTCATCTGGTTCTGGTACGGGGAAGAATGCATAAATATAAGGAAGCCTCGGAGCAGGTCTTTGAAATTTTCCATGAGTATACTGATCTGGTGGAAGGGCTCTCCTGGGATGAGGCCTATCTGGATGTGACTGACTGCGACCTCTTTAATAATTCAGCAACTCTCATTGCTCAGGATATCCGGAAAAAAATCTTCGAAAAAACCCAGTTAACGGCTTCTGCAGGAATCGCTCCTAATAAGCTTCTGTCAAAACTGGCCAGTGATCTGAATAAGCCCAATGGCCAGTTTACTATTGCTCCTCATGAAATTGAAGATTTCATTAAAAAAGTCCCTGTCGAAAAAATATGGGGTGTGGGAAAGGTCACCGCTAAACACATGCATGACCTGGGCATAAAAACATGTCTTGATATGCAGAACTATTCTCGAAGTGAGATGATCCATCTCTTTGGAAAGTTCGGAGATGCCCTCTTCGATTTCTGCAGAGGAGTTGATGACCGGGAAGTGGAAACTGAATATGAAAGAAAGTCCCTCGGCACTGAAGAAACTTTTGCCAAAGACATCACACAATTTGACGAGATGAAGGAACATGTCACAAGGATGGTTCAGGAAGTCCGGGATTCACTTATTAAATATGAAGACAAATCCATTAAAAATCTTCATGTGAAAATTAAATATTTTGATTTCAAACTGACAACCATTGAAAGACAAATGCCCTTCAATGAGGAAAACTTTCTTTATCTCCTGGAAGAGCGCTGGACCCAGGACCCCAGACCTGTCCGTTTGCTTGGCGTAGGTGTTAAGTTCGAAGAGACTGGAGAAATATCACAGCTTCCCCTCTTTGACGGACAGAAGTCCTTAGGCTAGATTTCCTCCATGTCTGAATTTTCCCTGTCACAAGACCACGCCCTTCATCTGAAAAATATCCTGGCCATGGATTTCGGAGAAAAATTTATAGGAGTTGCCACTTACTGTGTGAACCGTGATCCCTTCCCCACACCTTATGGCAGAATTGCGAATATTTCTAAAGAAGCCGTGATCAAGGAACTTAAAAAAATCATAGATGATGAATTCATAGATATTATTGTGATTGGTCTGCCTCATCTGACTGATGGACAAAAAACTTCAACTACTGCCAAGGCCCAAACCTTTGTGGATTTCATAAGAGAGCATTTTACTCTCCCTATTGAAGAGCAGGATGAAACCCTTTCTACCTTTGAAGCAGAGAACAGAATGAAAAATTCTCCCCGCTATAATTTCCAGGTGGACCTCAGACAAATAGACGCTGTTGCCGCGAGTGTAATTTTAGAAGATTTTATTCGCCGCAAGAAGCGTCAAGCTGGTTTATAATTGTGGGATGAAAAAAGCCCTCGTCATCCTCTTTATTATTGTTCCCCTGCTCGCAGTTTCTGGTCTTGCTACTTTTGTTTCCATGAAATTACGTGAAAGCTATACCGGCCCTGATAAAACATTCGTTGTCAGGAATGGTGATACTTTTGGAAAAATCAATCAACGTCTTTATGAAGAAGGCCTCATTTCAGATAAACGGCTTTTTCATTACTACGCCAAATATAAAGATGTCCTGACTCGCTTTCAGGCAGGAACTTTTACTATCCCAAAGGGCTCTAATCTCATGCAGGTGCTTGAGATCCTTGTCTATGGTCAACCCAATCTCACAAGCATCACTATTCCGGAAGGAAGAAACATGTATGAGATTGCTAAGATGCTTGAAGCAGCAGGAATCACATCCGAGAAAGAGTTCCTCGAAGCCGTTCAGCATCCTGATCTCCTATCAAAACTTGAAATTCATGCCAACTCGCTGGAAGGTTACCTTTATCCTGAGACCTACCGGTTTGCTCCCAACACTCCGGCCAGAACAGTGGCCAAAAGCATGATTGACCTCTTCAACGAAAGAACTA
>JBKHWS010000060.1:0-14697 GCA_046566385.1 Bacteriovoracia bacterium
CCATCAACTTCTTTAGTAATAACTTGTGGACGAGCAATCATTAATTCAAATCCGGCACGCCTGATTTCTTCAAACACTACTGCCACTTGAAGTTCTCCACGTGCTTTAAGAATAAAGACTTTTGGATCATTCGTTGGCTCATATTTAAGAGAAACGTTTTTTCTTACCGCATCGATAAGGAATTCTTCCAGCTTCCTTGAAGTAAGATATTCCCCTTCACGACCTGACATCGGTGATGTTGATACTGAAACCTGTACGGATACAGTAGGAGGTTCGACTTCAATCCTTGGAAGAGCTTCCGGCCTCTCAGGAGCAGCAAGAGTGTCACCGATATCACCATGCTCAAGACCTGAAATAATCACGATCTCTCCTGCTTCAGCAGAATCAACTGTGGCCATTCCAAGACCATCATAAATCTGGAGAGAGGTAACCTTGAATGTTTTTACTTTTCCATCAGCTGGAATGTGGGCAAGTTGTTTTGAATTCTGGATAACTCCTCGCTGAATTCTTCCAACCATGAGCTGTCCAAGGTAGTTTGAGTAAGAAAGGTTTGTTACCAGAAGCTGGGCCGGTCCTTCCTTGTCCACTTTAGGATCAGGGTAATAATCAGAGACGAAGAAATCGAGCATTGGTTCAAGGTTACCTTCTCTTCTATTTTTATCATCTGAAGCATAACCGTTTCTTCCGGAACCAAAGAGGAAAGGAATATCAAGATCGATATCACGGCCTGATTGAGCGGCAAGCTCGAGAAGAAGATCCTCAACTTCACTTTTCACTTCATCAATTCGCTCATCCGGTCTATCAACTTTATTGATGAAAACAGCAACTCGGATATCTCTCTCAAGGGCCTTTGATAGTACAAAGCGCGTCTGAGGAAGAGGACCTTCTGAAGCATCCACCAGAAGCATAATACCATCCACCATCATAAGGGATCTTTCAACTTCACCACCGAAGTCGGCGTGTCCCGGAGTATCCAGAAGGTTAATCTTTGTACCTTTCCAGCGAATGGCACAGTTTTTAGCTTTAATTGTGATTCCGCGCTCTTTTTCGAGTTCTCCGGAATCCATAACTCTTTCTGCCACCTGTTCATGGGCAGAAAAAAGTCCTGATTGTTTCAATAGTTCGTCAACGAGAGTCGTCTTACCGTGGTCCACGTGGGCCACAATGGCAATGTTCTTTAATTTCATGAGTAAATACCTTTGTCTTGAATGAGGGTACTCTAAATGAAAAGGTGCAAAAAGACGAGTTAAAGTTCAATTTGTTTATTTCACCAAACCTTCAACTTTCAGGATACTGAGTGCGCATTTTACTCCATCTACGGCCGCAGACGTAATTCCTCCGGCATATCCGGCCCCCTCTCCACAGGGATAGAGACCTTGATGAGAAACTGAAATCAGGCTGGTTTTATCCCTTAAAATTGTTAAAGGTGCGGAAGTGCGTGTTTCTGGTGCAATCAGAAGACCATTTTCATAAATAAATCCGGGGAGATCCCGGTTGAACTCCTGAAGTCCCTTTTTAAGGTGCTCATTGATGAAATCCGGAAAAATCTCCCGGATATCAGCTTTAAAGACACCGGATGGAGAAGATGTTTTTGGAAGAGGTCTTGAATCAAGTTTACCTTCCATAAACTCTTTGATGGTCATGGCCGGTAACTCTCTTCCAGTGGCAAATTTTTTGGAGAGAGAAAAAGCCTTCTGCTCTATGGAATGCTGGAAATGAAGTCCCGCCATCAGGGAGGAATCTTCCAGGTCTCTATCGGCCTTCACTGAAACGACCAAAGCCGCATTCGACCAGGGACTGTTTCTGGCATAGTTACTCATTCCATTTACAACAATTCCATTTTTCTCTGTTCCTGAAGAAAGAACATATCCTCCGGGGCACATACAAAAGCTGTAGACCCCTCGATCAGACCACTTATCATGCCAGCTCAGGCGGTAACGGGCCGATCCCATTTCAGGAGATTCACAAAACTTACCATGCTGAAGCGAATCGATATAACGGCGGGGATGCTCGACCCTTACACCTATTGCAAAGTCTTTTGGCTTCATGGCCACATTTATTTCTTCCAGATGACGGTACAAATCCTGGGCAGAATGGCCTGTGGCAAGAACAATATGATCTGAGAACAAAGTTTCTCCCGAAGAAAGCTTTACTCCCCTGGCCCTACCGTCTTGAGTGATGATTTCCGTAACCTTTGTGTTATAGCGAATGTCACAATTTTTTGAGCGAAGCCAGTCTGAAATCTTAGTGATGATAGTTCTGATTTTATTGGAGCCTAAATGAGGGTTTGAAACATATGCGGTTTCAGGAGGGGCACCGAAGTCAACAAACTTCTCCATCACGTACTGAACAAGTTCTGATTTAATTCTTGTAATGAGTTTTCCGTCTGAAAAAAGTCCTGCTCCACCTTCTCCGTAACAGACATTCGTCTCCGGATCAAGCTCTCCGTATCTCCAGAACTTAGCAATATGAAGCATGCGTTTTGAAGCTTCATCTCCTCTTTCTATCACAATGCTGGGAATACCGTACTCGGCCAGACGAACAGCACAGAAAAGTCCACCCGGACCTGCTCCAATAATAATTGGTGGATTTTTTAACGGCTTCAATTCAGGAAAAGTTTCAGGAAGAGGGAAATGATCTTCAGGAGTAACCAAAGCATCCAGTATATAATGATAGATGGGCTTCTTTCCTCGAGGGGCCCCTCTCGCATCAAGACTTTGCGAGATGGTCCTGTATTCCCTGATTTCAGGGAAAGTCTTCTTAACATGTCTATCCAGATCCACATCAAAGGGAAGCTGAAACTGATACTTTTTAGGCATGCCCGACTTTTACATCATGCAACATCATAAATCAAAGATTTTCATGGAGGTCTTTCTTAATTATCCTGTAACCAGAGGTAGCTATGAAAGTTGGATTGTTAGTTATTGGCAGTGAAGTTCTGGATGGCAAAATCTCAGATCTTAATACGAAAATTCTGGCGGAATTTTTAAGACCCCATCATCTGGAAATAAATGAAGTTATTATTACCCGTGATGATCAGAATGCCATTGAAAGAGCTCTTCATAGAATCTTTGAGAACGATGTTATTGTTACGACGGGAGGACTTGGTCCCACGAAGGACGACATCACTAAACAGGTCCTGACTCAGTTCTTTAATAAGAAGCTTATCTACAATGAAGAAGCTGAAAGAATTTCCAGAGAGAACTATCAGCGTTTCAACCGCCCTTTCCCTGGGAAAGAATATGGTTACTGCTATCTTCCTGAGGGTTTTATACCACTGGCCAATAGCACAGGATTAGCGCCGGGCTTTTATGTTGAACATGAAGGAAAACTGCTTTTCTCTGCTCCTGGAGTCCCGCGGGAACTCAAAAGCATGCTTAATGATCATCTGTTCAAGGCACTTGGAAACAGAGTTGATAAAAACGTTTTCATCGATAATGTTATCGCCAGAACCAAGAACATTCCGGAAGAAAAAATATTTGGTGAAGTGGACCCTGATCTATGGGATAAACTCTCCGTCTTCGGGGACGTCAGTTCCCTTCCTATCCTCATGGGGGTAGATATCGGAGTGAAAATTACCGGAAGAAGTGCTGAAGAAATTGCCAGCAAAGTCGCCTCGGTCAGAAACATTTTTGATAACTCTCCGGTAAAGAAAAGTATCTGGCATATGGGTCGCGAGTCTATAGAAGAAAAAATTGTTTCCCTGGCAAATGAGAAAAAAATCAAGTTCGGATTTGCTGAATCAGCAACCGGAGGACTTTGCTCAAACAGAATCACCAATATCCCGGGAAGCAGTAACTGCTTCATGGGTTCAGTCGTTTCGTATGATGAAAGAATTAAAGAACATTTCCTAGGCGTTAAGAGGAAAACTCTCGATGAAGAATCTGCTGTAAGTCTCCCTTGTGCCATTGAGATGGCCGAAGGTCTGAAAAATATTTTTTCTCTGGATGTTGCCATTTCCATTACCGGCTTCGCTGGTCCAGGGGGTGGGAATGAGAAATTTCCAGTCGGTTCCGTGTGCATTGGCAGGGCCCTTAAAAACAGCGAAAGCTTTGCTCAGAATTTTGTCCTGAGAGGAGATCGTGAGCTGCTAAAGCAGAGATTTTCTCAGGCTGCCCTCTATGCGCTTCTGGAAGAAGTGGAAAAATTTTCCTAAATCTGACCGGGATTATCGGCAGTCACCATTTTCTTCACCATCTGATCATCAAGCATTTCAAAGGCTTAGCTTTGCCCCTCACAGAAGGGTAACAGGTGGCCTTAAAATAACTCTAAACCGGAAAGATATTTAAAAAAAATGACTAAAAAATCCGATAGTTAACCATAAGAGGGAAGACACGGATGTTAGACTCGAATCAGAAACCGACAATTTCAAACTTTGCTTTACTGCTGATTCTATCGGCGCTGCTCTCTTTAACCTCATGTATGCCGACATCTACCGCTCCGAGCGTGGATAGTGGAAACAGCACTCAGGGACCTAATAATAACCCATCCATTCCTTCTTATCAGGAACCAACATATCCGCTCAATGGAATTTTTGTTCAGGAAGGAGCAGTCAGAACAAACACGAGTTTTTCTTTACCGGTCGATTTTACAGATTCTTTTTTAATAAGAGGCAAAAGTCTATCCCAGTATCTCAGAACAATTCCGAATACAACGAAGTTTTGTCTCGCAGGAAAATTTAACTACGTCCCTGGTTCAGACAAGTTTCTCGTCATGACTGCAAAGCCGAAGTCCTATACTGATCTTGCTAATAAGACGACAGAATTCTATCTTCAGGTTGAACCGGCCAATGATACTTCAAACCAGAACGATTGCCTGAGTTACAATCTCACCAGCACGCTCTTTCTTAATTCTACTTCACCGAGTGTCCATTTCAGCCTTTCCCAACTTTGTTCAAATTGTACCACCAGTGTCACCAGCACAGGATTAAGACTTTATTTTATTAATGGACAGGAAGTACCAAGCTTAAACGTGAGCTCCCTCCTCATGACCATTTCCGGATCTACCACCAGTAGTGGAAACAGCTGCACCGATTCTTCAGCATGTAACGCCAGAGGATTTGATTGTTGTCTTGAATCCCAATGTGTGAATGATGGCGCTTTACGACCAGGGGCCGTTACCTTGCCAGGCTTCCAGGCAGCTCAGGAAGATGTACGGCTCAACCCGGATCGTTTCGTTGTTTATCCTCAATATTATTTTGTATGTGGATCTCGTCCAGATAATGACGGTAATCCCCCTCCTGCTACAACAGACCCCGATTATGAAGCAGCGGTGAGGCTTATTGAGCTTAACCAACTCTACAATTGTATCAATAAAGTGGATGGGGAATTCTCATACTGTACTCTGAAGTACCCGCAGGCAAATGAATCCATGCCAGGAACTTTCTCTGCCGGAACGGATGGCTACAATGATGACATAAATTTCTCAAGTCTTAACCCTAACCTTGCCATTGGGGATAAGAAAAACAACATCTATAAAATAGTCTACGCCGGCCAGACCGTCTACGAACAGGACAAGACTCCTTTGACTGGTGGGACATTTGTAACAGGAACAGAGAATGATGATCTGACGAGTGCACAAAGTGTCAGTCTAAGCCTGACTCTGCCTTCTAATGCTCAGGATGCAAATCTTTACATCACTTATAAGGTCGATGGTTCCTGTGAAAAGATGACGACTTCCATGGCAAAGTGTACAAAAACATATATCCAGGGATACTCGGATACCTCGTCATCATTGTGGCACGACAGCTCAAAAGTCTTTTTACTACCTTCATACGCTGACGCCTCTACCACTGCCAATATTATTGTTAAAGTCAGCGGTATTGTCGTTCCTGAGGATACAACGACGTGGACGAAATCAGAGACTCCCTCGAAGCGGATTACTTTTTCTAATACCTTTACCATCTATCAAAATCAGACAGTTGAAATTACTTATTTCGTGAAGACCAATGCTTCTGAGCTCATTAAACTTCGCACTGCTGCCCAGGATAAAGTGAACTCGATGTGTACCTGTGCCAGTGGATCAAAGTGTAACCTTAAACCAATCCTGGATAGCAATAATTCGAATATCGTAAACTACGAGTGTACTTATCCTGATTCCACTTCAAATCTTCCTCCTGCTAATCAGACCGTTTACGTATCCGGTAAGAACGTCGCTCATCGATATTTTGATGCCAATGGTGTGAGTTACGATGAAGATTATGGAACTGCTCTTGACCAGGAACTGACCGCATTTAAATATACTAATAATGATCTTCTAAAACCGAATAACCTTACTCAATACATTGGCTTTAATGAAATTTACGGCTCTTTCGCAAAGTCCGGAACCTACATTTCAAGACCAGCGAAAAGAGTCAAAGTCAAAAAAGACACTCAGTATGATATCATTGTCAGCTCGGGAACTTTCTCAACCTGTCCTACTTGCGGCTCAGACTACTACACGACATTGAAAAAGATCTTCCCTCAAAACTTCTCGGGTCAGGGAGGTGGTTATGCTCCTGATAATTATGATTCCCTCAGGGAGAATAGCACGGGGCTTTACCGTTCGGATGATCTTCTTTTTGGAAGAGCCTGTTTTGTTCCTGCGACAATGATTCCGTGGACACATATTGCAGCAGGTACTCCGAGGGATCAGCGCCGTTCACGTCTTGCGGCCCAACACTTTCTTTTTGCGAATGGATATAACCGTGACTGGTATGGATTTGACTACGGCTCCTTAATAGGCTCGTTTGATGGAGTAACCTGGTTCTCAATCGGTAACCAGAGAAGAATAAAGGCTAAAACGAACAAGCTTTATCTCGCAGTTAACGCTTATCTTGGAGACTTGAACGTAGACAGTAATCTGAATGTACTGGTTTCTGAAACAACAGCCTTCTCTTCGGCCATTCCTGATCACGACACTGAAACTGACGGTGCTCAATGCCAGAAATCTCACTTTTGTTCAAACGATAATGATTGTTACAGACAGCTTGGCTACGATTACACCTGCCAGAATGTTGCCTCTTTAACCACTCCATGGCCTGTCTTTGATGCTAACGGATCAGAAGTCGTAGGTTCATCTCTTAAATCTCTCCTCTCTGTGGTGGGAGGATCAAATGGTCAATCTAAGAGATGTGTTTATAGAGGAAAAGGATCTCCTTGTCTTCCAAACCTGGACCTCGCGTCTTCAGGTACTCATTTTAATGGTTCAAATCTGGCAGGAACACTAATGTGCTCTCCAAACAATTCCTGCTTACCTCTTACCACGACAAACAGATTTAATGATCGTATTGCCCGCTTCGGTAACACCCCTGTCGCTCAAAATATTGCGGATGCCGCTCCAACAAAGACCGACACTGTTGGTCTCGGAGCAAGAATCATTCTTAGACCTTTTGATTACTATGGTACGGCTTCAGCACCTTCCAGCGCCCGTAGTACATTGTCATCCAATAGTGTTACCGCCATTTGTGTACCAGGTAGAGATATCAACACGGCAATGGATAATTATGATCTTAACATGAAGCATCCTACTAACCGTGTGGAGTCTTCCGATAAAATTCTTGGCATCGGACCAGCTTCATCTTCCACTCTGTCCAACAAATCTCTTAACGCATGTCCTGCGACTGACGCTGCAGGAAACTCTATGCAGATTTTTGATCTGGCATTTGGTGATCCGACTCTGAATATGTTCACGATCTCCCAGAACCTCTCTTCAAATCTTCTTAATCTCACCCCATTGGTGAATCAGAACATTTATAATTCCACGAATGGTTCTCAAATCACCAAAGTAGGTTATCAGAAAAACACCTGTCTCCGTGCGCCAGGGGCTTCCTGCTTCAGTGATATGGATTGTGCTCCTTCAACATTTATTGCGAACAAAGCGAAGGTCGCGAACTTGTCATCCATTCTCAATGCAGCTGAGGCAAAATATTGGGAAGAGGAATTAGTATGTGGAAACCCTGACTTTAAATACTTCGCTCCGGGTGAATTAAATCCGAACTTTGACGTTAAAAAGAATAAGTGTTGCCGTGAGTTTGGTAAAACCATGACCGTCTACACTCAAACAGACAGCTCTTCCTACAAGTGGTGTAATGATTCAACAGCTACGGTAAAAGTGGCAGGAGTGAATGATAACATCAGCTCCACCAGCCGATACTCAAGAGTACACACCGGCTACGATAAAATGACTTGTGACCGAAACCAGATTAATTCAACGACTTCTTTTGCTCTTTCTGTCGCAGCTCCTGATGCTGTGGAAAGAATGAAGCAAATCCTTGCCCAATACAAAACCCTTGATACAGTGAACTCCAGGACTTGCTGTACCAGCCACTGGGTTAGAAGCTTCGCCCCTGAAAATGGAGGAGGCCACGCTTTTGTTAACACTAAAATGCAAACTATTGATAAGACCATGTTTAAGCATGTGAGCTGGGCGCCAGACGATACAACCACTCTTGGAAGTGACCCCGATGGAGAATTCGAATGTAGTCCTACACAATTCACGAATGCTTCCTGTGAAGTTAAAAACTTCACTCCAGCTGAAGAAGAAAAGTATCTTTCATGGGCGGGCTCCCTTGAATTAATTGGTATCCCGCAGGTAGCAATCAAAACAAATGATCAGATCCATCAATTGGTAAATGATTTCCAGATGGACAACAGTTCATCTCTTTTACCTCTGAAAACCAGCAACAACATGCAGATCATGCAGGTGTCAACTCCAGCGAACTCCGATTTCATTGATACATCAGGCTTCAGGTATTACTCAGCGGCCAATTATAATCAGATGAACATGCCGAGTAATGGACTTAAGAAAGTTTTTTCTGAGAATGAGTTTAACTGTTGTATTCCATCAGGCCAGGAAGTTCCGGAGACAACGACAGCTGGCCAGTGTTGTACAGGATTTGCAGCAAAGATTAATGGACCTAAACGATGCTGTCTCCCTGACTTTACCAATGTCACTGTTTATCTGAACCGATATGTATCTTCAGAGGGTAGAGGACTTCCTGATACCGCTTATGATCCACAGACGGGGTACATTAAAGATCCGGGACAGGTTCAGCTGATCGCTGCTCAGAAAAATTTGTGTTGCTCGGGCAGGACCATGACGGGCGTAGCGATCAGTCAGTTACCGATTCCACTCACTGGTAACCTTTATGCCCCACCGGATAGTTCCAACATGACGAAAAGGTTTAACTACCGAACTGATGAAGTTGATAATAATGCCGAATCAGGTTCAATAGGATCTATCTTCGATGCCGGAGTCAGGTGGAATAATCATGTTTACTGCGTGCCTGAAGGTTTTGCTGACGAGTAAGAAAAAAATCCTCTAGATAGTGGTCGTGGAAGGAATGCCGAAGTATTCCAGATTATTATTTTCAAGAGCATCAAACAAATCCCGGAAGTTCTGAAAGAGTTTCACTTTAATGGTTTCTTCATCACTCTCACTCTTTGTAGGTAGCAATTCCATAAGCTTCATTAGCTGAGAAATTTTGCTTTTCCATATTCTCACTTCTACCGGATCTGCTTTCTGCAGAATCCTGGCCGACCTTTCAAAGTAAAAGCCATAAAGGGACTGGGCAAGATCATTGTTACTGAAAAGCTCCTGGTATTTATCTGAAGCAAATAGATCATAAACCTTCAGAGCACTTTGTACCTGAGATGTAATATCCTTCTCTTCCAAAAACCAGTCTGTTTTCTCGAGGTTATACTTATAAAATTTTGAAGAGACAGCTCCTAAATTTTCTTTCTTATCAAAGGTTACCTTAAATATCCTTCCCTGCCCTTTTACAAGGGGAATCAAAAGATCAAATGGCTTCTGTTTGATGAAAGATATCCTCATGAAAACAGCATTTCCGATTTTAATAAATCCGATACTACTGAATTCCTTGTATTCAATAAGAGAAAGAAAAGAAGTCTTCAAATCAATTAAACTTTTTAAGAGTGGCGTCTCTTCCTGCATGATCTCAACAACATTTTCAGGAGAAATCGAGAAGGCCCTTGAAATGAATCTCATGAATTCTGCAGCAAACTTTTCCTGATCTTGTACGGTTATTCTTTTAACGGAAATACTTCCGGGGGCCTCATAGGCATAATTATAAATTTCAGGGTACTTCTCATACAGAAAGAAGTTACCCCTGATTCCAATCAACAGTAATTGCCTTAAATCAAAGGTCTTAAAAACTTCCATTTCAACAGGTCTTTGCAGGTCTCTTTGATAAAAGAGAAGAGAACTTCCAACCTTAAGCTTATTTTGTCCGCCCTTAAACTTAAAATCCGGAACTAATGTCACTTCATCTTGATTATACGCAAGAAGCATTTTAAGAACTTCTGACTGGGCGATCATTGCTGTAGTTTGAGTTGCTTCTTCTGCAGGGGCTGCTTCCGGCTGTTTAACCTTAATCCTTTTATCCAGGCTCTGATCAATGAAAAGAGACTCCTGGATCTCCAACCCCTGAATCAGAGGGGAAACCAAAACGATTCCGACAAGGGCCGGGAGGTAAATAACAATACCCAGGAGGACTTTAAACTTAGAAGGTGTATGAAGATGAGTGAAAGTAATAACTTCTTTAAAAGTTCTCTTTGATAATATTGAAGGAAGGTCAAGGATCAGGAGCGGCGCTGTAAAAAAGCCTATCAGAACTCTTAATACTCCTCCACCCCTTAACCATAATCTGTTCCCTAAAGCACGAACTCCCAAAAAATATTGAGATAAGCTCACTCCAAAAAGGATGGTGGAGAAAAAACGAAGGAGGCAAAAAACAACCAAGAGAGGAAGGAAATTGAATAGCGAAGACAGGAACTCGTAAGTCTCTCTGCCTATTTTCACAAAGGATGAGAAATCTTTTTCAAGATTACTGAGAAGCGCGCTTGATTCTAAGCTCAGTAAGGAAACCATAAAATCAGGAATAGAATAAATGAGTTCCCGGAACTCATCAAAGGGCATAAAAATAATAACAATTGCATAAGAAACCAGAAGGTCACCAAGTATAGCAAGAACTCGCACTAAAGAGTTGGCCGCCGTTGGACGAGGGACTTGAACCTTCTTTTTTTTCTTACTCCCCGTCTTTGGGGGGATTAAAGGTCTGGGACCACGAGCAGTTACAGGAGCGGGTGCAGGAGTTACATTTTCCGGTGGTAATTCTTCAGGAGGAGTGTCCTCTTCTATTTCTTCTACTTCCACCGAATCCTCTGCAATTTCCTCTTCAGTGGCTTCTGCTTCAACTGAAGCCGCCTCTGATTCAATCTCCTCTTCTGGGTCCTCTTCACTCTGGATGGTTTGCAGTCCTACTCTTAAGCGGACCTCAAGGTCGCCCACCATCACGACATCACTTTCTTCCAGGATAATGTTTTTTCCTGGTGGGATCTTCTTCCCGTTAACAAAAGTACCGGAGACACTTCCGTGATCTATAACTGATACAACTTCCTGATTAAGACTAAAGCTTGCATGTCGAGGAGATACTGAAGGGTCAGTAATGACAATATTTCCAATTTCGCTGCCAATAGAAAGCTGATGAGAAAGACGGTAAACAGGAGTGTCCTCCATATTACTTAGTTCCAGCTCAAAGACCTTTACATACCGATCCCTATCCAGCTTCCTGACAGTAGGAACGCCATCATTTTTTGGCACACTTTTACGCTTGAACCACTTTGATAGCACGGCTTCTTATCCTCTCGTTAACCATTGGAATTACACTAATTTAGTTTCACTTTTTTGCGTCCAATTGCCAAGAAATTAGACCTTTGGGTCCTTTTACTAGGTTTATAAACTGTCACCCCCTACAATAAAGGAAGAGTAGTTCTGTTGGTTATTAAGAACCACTAAGTTTTTTGGGGAAAAATACCGAAAAACAAGAAGATACAGAATATTAAAGGGAATCCTTATGAAACAACGTAAATTGGGACCATTTCTAGCTTTCACTCTAAGCCTGGAGTTGATCATCTCCCCACTTGTTCCTCTGGCACATGCAGAAGATGAAGGTGGTGCAGGGACCTCTACTTCTTCCAGCACTGGAAGTAGCAAAGCCCAAGCGGAAGAGAAAGCAAGAACTTCCATGATGATGATGAATAAGACGTTGGAAGTCGTAGGAACTGTTTATAACTCTGTCATGCAGAACCAGGCACCACAAATGTCCGGTCAAATGATGGGAGATATGGCCCAATTAACTGATCAACAGAGACCTCAACCTGATAAATATTTTAATCTTCAAAAACTTAATCAGATTCCAGGGTTAACAAATTATCTGGCCCTTAATAATATCAATCCAAATTTACTAAACTGTGCCACGCTGAAAACAACTCTCCATGAAGCACGTCCGGAAGTCTGTCGAATCGGTATAACTGATGACACCGGAGCTCCCCCACAAGCTCAGCTTAGCAACATGTTCCAGTACTACAATCAGTACTTTCAGGTATCGAAAGTCTATAAGAACTACAGCGAGGTCTCAAACTCTGACGGCCAGGCCTTCGGTGTGGGATGTATGGAAAATGCCATGAACATCCTCAATGGATTTTTTAAGTACCGCCTTGATGAACTTGATAAGTTGACCACAAATCTCGAAGCCATGCAGAACCAGTTCAGGGAAAACTCACGCTCTGATCTGGATGCCATTGAAGAAGCTGTTGCTGTCCTCGATGGTGAAGGCTCAGGTTTCACGGATAAAATCAAAACGAAGAATCCTGATCTTCTCGACTTTAAGAAACGTCTGGATAATCCGGCCTGTAACTCAATGTTCGCCGGAGATAAACTTACAACTACCGGTAAGGGTGGTCTTAACTCTATTAAAAGTGTCATCAATAAAGAGTTCACAACTAAGAATGGGAAGTATTCCGGTGAATCTTACGCTCAATCACACAATGCTGTCATGAACGACATTGATAAACTTGCTGATAAAGTTGCCAAGCAGTTTGAGCTGCGCTTCTCAGTCATTTCTCAGAAGCCTGAGAACTACAGTGACTTCCTGTCGAGCCTTCCTGATTCTGTAAGTTCGTCTTACGGAACGAATAAGGCCCTCAATGCTTCCATGTTCTCAGATGTTCAGACTAAATTCGTGGACAGCTACTCTAAGTATAACGATGAAAGATTAACAATTGAAAACGAGCTTGCATCTGCCGGGGTAAAAGGTCAGAACGCCACAAACCTCCTTGGTAACCTGACTTCAGGGAACTTTGACGCTGAAGTAAATAAAATCGAGAACACCATCAAGAACAACTGTTTTTCATCGACTCTGAAAGATATCGATCGTGAAAGACTCATGAGTAAAATCTATGACCCTTCAGCTTCCAAGCATGCTAACAGCCATGCTTCAAACTTTCTTAAGGACAAGCTGGATAAAATTCTAGATAACGATAACACCAGTCTGGAAAAGAAACTGGCCGAACTGAAAGCTCTCGAAAGCCAGACAAGCGGCCGCTACTACATGAAGATGGAAAATTCCTATGAGGTTCAGGAAGTGGACCAGAGTGGAAATCTTCAGACAAGAGTTGTAGGTGCATCTGAAAATCGAAGCCCGGCGGTTTTCTTCTCTGATCTTATCAAAAACTGTAATGCTCAGTTCAAGGCCAACAAGCTTAACAACAAGCTTTCCGGAGCAGTAGCAGTTCAGAAACTCCGTCAGCTCAATAATGACTTCAAGGCCCTGGCCAAGAGTCAGGCCGCGGACCTTAAAAAGGAACTCAAGAAGAAGATGGTAGATTGTGAAACTCCAGAAGAGGCAAACAACTCCGCTCCAGGATCATGTACTCCTGAACGTTTCAATACATCTACAGCTGGTTTCTGTGCCAAAGCAGCTCTTTCATGTTCTAAGTTCATGCAAAGCTGTCATAAACAAGTTGAAGGTTTTGTTGCTGAAATCAAAACTCAGAAAAACCTTCGTGTAAAAAACTACAAAGCTCTTCTTGAGAAAAACAAGAAGGACATGGTCAAGATCTTTGACTCCGCTCTCACTCGATATATGCAGGACGCTGAAGCTCTGAGAGGAGTTTTCGGGGCCGGCTTTACATCTCCTCAAGGAATTAAGCGCGAACTACCTGAGGAAGGAAGATACATTGATGCCTTTAAAAATATGAAGGGTGAAGATGGTGCCCTACTTCTTGAAGATCCTGACAAGTACCTGGCAATGATCAAAGGAAACATGAAGCTCTTACGTGATAGTGTGGCCAACCAGCAGAAAGAAATTGTTGGTGGAGGACGTTCAGGAGGAGTGCTTGCCGCTCACCTGGAAAACACCAAGAGAAACTACCAGAAAGTATCTCAGGAAGCTGACAGAATCGCCAGCGACTGTAGAAATAAACATGATGAAGCTGTTATCGCTGCCAAGAACCAGCGAAACCAGCAGATGCAGGAACATCAAAAGCGCATGTCTGAACTTGGAGAGAAGAGACAGGAGTTCTGCAATATGTATGGACTCGCAAGAACTAACCCACGTGCAGGTTGTAGTGGAGTTGAAGGTGACTTCTTAAAAGATAGTATGAAGGCAGTTAACAGTAATGAGGCTAGAAATGATGTAGCAAGATTAGCAGAATATTGTGGTGAGCGCGGATATACAAATAGTAATTCTGCCCAAAGTTCAGTATCTGCAGATACTATTTGTGCAGAGATGCCTGCAGATACAACTTCAGACAGCAATATCCAGGCGAGAATAAGACTTCTCTGTAATGATTTAACAACCAAGGAATGTCCGAAAGTTAATACTGACAATGGCCCAGTGGAAACTGATTGTAAAAC
>JBKHWS010000061.1:0-14510 GCA_046566385.1 Bacteriovoracia bacterium
ATCTAAGTGGGAAGCCCCCTCAAGATTAGATATCTATTAAGGGTGCTTGTAGACTACGAGCTTGATAGGTTGGGTGTGTAAGCGATGCAAGTCGTTGAGCTGACCAATACTAATAACCCGTTTTGCTTTATTTTCTTTGCCTCTCAACGCTAGAGAGGGGTTTTTAAGTGTGGAAACTACATGGTTCAAATTCTGTCTTGCTTATCTTGTTTTGTGATTGTAAAAGATCTAACCTAAATTGAAATACAGTTTGGGTGTGTCGATAGCGGTGAGGAAATACCCAGTAACATCTCGAACCTGGAAGTCAAGCTCACTTGCGGCGAAGGTAGTGCCAGGGGAACTTGGTGTCAGAATAGCAAGATGCACCCTCCATTTAATACTGATCTCGCCTCCGGCGAGAATTTAAAGAAGCCCTCGCAAGAGGGCTTTTTTATTTTAGGAGAACTCTCTGTCCTCTCATCAGACTCGCTTGTTAAAGCGACTTTTGTTCTTACTTATTCCATATTCTCTTTTGAGGATCGGTTTCTACTTTTACCATTTAAATATTTATAAGCATTTTACTCAGGAAGAAATTTTTGAAAGTTTCCTTCTCGGAGTACGCTTTGATGTTGCTGCCATTTTATTAGTGAATGTGCCGGTTATCCTTTTAAGTTTGATTCCTTCCTATAATAAAAAGTTTCTGGGCCTTGAACGTGCCTTGTTTATTTTTTTGAATACGGCAGCCTTTACTATTGGAATAGATGATTATGAACTCTTTCTCTTTATGGGGAAGAGGCTTAGTTATGACTTCTTTGTCATTACTGATGATATCCTCCAGCAGCTTCCACAGATCATTTTAAATTATTGGTACCTGCCTTTTATTGCCATCAGTTTTGGTATTGGATTTTACTTCTTTGATAAGAAGTATTTTCAGGTGAAAGAAAAAAAATATTCATGGTTCTCCTATCCTGTTGGCATCCTCCTTTTAGGAGTCTTTTTCATTGGAATCAGAGGGGGTCTTCAACATAAGTCCATTAATGTTCAGACCGCTTTTGTTCAGGGAAAAAATGAGCTTGGCCATCTTGTCTTAAATTCTCCTTATCATTTTTTGCGGACTCTGAAAAACAAGCCTATGGAGAAAGTGACTTATTTTTCAAGTGATGATGAAGCGAAAAATATTATTCTCAATCAAAGAGATTTTCGGGACGGGATTCAAGGAACACCGAAAGCAAATGTGATTCTGATTATCCTGGAAAGTTTCTCTCTTGAGTATATGGAAAAGGGCATCACGCCTTTTTTGAATGAGTTAAAAAAAGAAGGACTCTTTTTTCCAAGAAATCTCGCGAATGGCAGGCGGTCTATTGAGGCCTTACCATCCATCCTTTGTGGGCTTCCGTCTCTTCTAAGTGAGCCTATCAGTAAATCCATTTATTCGGGAAATAAGTTCAATTGTTTTCCTAAGATCCTAAAAGAGGCAGGATATAGAAATTATTTTTTCCATGCTGGAGCAAGAGGGACAATGGGCTTCGAGGCCTATACTCTGGCCAATGGTTTTGATAAATATTTTTCCCGCGAAGAGTACGGCGAAAAGGATTTTGACGGAACTTGGGGAGTGTTTGATCTTCCTTATCTTCAGTATGTTGCTAAAGAAGTTTCGCAAATGCCTGAGCCCTTTCTCGCTGGTGTTTTTACTCTGAGCTCCCATCAACCCTATACTATCCCTGAAGAGTACAAAGGGAAGTTTCCAAAAGGGACTTTAGAGATTCATGAAAGTATTGGTTATACTGACTATGCCTTAAAGAAATTTTTTGAAACGATTAAGGGTGAAAAGTGGTTCAAAAATACTTACTTTATTATTACTTCTGATCATTCTCAAAAGCTTGAATCCACAAAATTCTCAAATCTCATAGGAAGATATCGGGTCCCTCTCATCCTATTGGGGCCGGGAATTAGTGCGGGTATCTCGAAGAAAGTAGTACAACATTCGGATATTCCTAAAACCATTCTGGATCTGGTGGAACTGAGCGGTGAGTTACCAGCAACAAGTGTCAGCGCATTTTCAGGTGATCAGGGAGCTGCTCTGAATTATGCAGATGGGAGCACCTATTTCATAGTAAGAGGAAATAACGTTCAAACGCTCGAAAAAGAGTTTGAATATGACTGGGATACTGGTGAGATGCATTCACCCACTGAACGTTCTAATCCCCTGGTAAAGGCCTATTTGCAGTATTTTATGAACGGACTCATCAGCAACAATTTATCTCTCTAGTGCTAAGCCCAAAACATTGTCACATATCCTTCCTTCAAGTTAGACTAAATCGTTATTTTTATTCACAAAAATGAGGATTTCCGATGCTAGTTCTGGTCTCCCACATTGATTCCAATTCAAAAGATTTCATGACAAATGCGGAATACAACCGTGGCCTCTCTAACGAATTAAAAAAGAAAATTGAAAAAGTTCGTCAGGGTGGCGGTGAAGATGCCGTAAAAAAACACAAATCACGAAAGAAGCTTCTGCCAAGAGAAAGAATAGAAAAGATCCTGGATGAGGGGTCTCCTTTTCTTGAACTATCAACATTAGCTGCTGATGGAGTCTATGAAGAAGATGTGCCGGGTGCGGGAATGGTTACCGGTATTGGTCTGGTTCATGGAGTTGAATGTTTGTTCGTGGCCAACGATGCCACTGTTAAAGGTGGAACTTATTTTCCATTAACCGTGAAGAAGCATCTAAGGGCCCAGGAAATAGCCTTAGAGAATCACATACCGTGTATCTACCTGGTTGATTCAGGTGGAGCCTTTCTTCCGAAGCAGGACGAAGTATTTCCGGACAAAGAACATTTTGGGCGTATCTTTTACAACCAGGCCCAGATGTCTTCATTAGGCATTCCTCAAATAGCAGTCGTTTGCGGCTCCTGTACAGCAGGAGGGGCCTACGTTCCTGCTATGAGTGATGAAACTATTATTGTGAAGGGGAATGGCACAATCTTCTTAGGTGGCCCGCCTCTGGTGAAAGCTGCCACGGGTGAAGAAGTGACAGCAGAAGATCTTGGAGGAGCAGATGTTCATACATCAAAGTCCGGGGTGGCCGATCATTTTGCTGAAACTGAAGAAGATGCTTTAGAGCATGCACGAAACATCATCGCGACTCTTAATCATCAGTCAAAGCATCCAGGAAAATTCATTAAAAAGGAAGTGAAGGCTCCTCTCTATAATGCTGAAGAGATCTACGGAATTATTCCTCAGGACACTAGAAAACCTTTTGATGTGAGAGAGATCATCGCACGTCTGGTTGATGGTTCTGAGTTTCAGGAATTTAAAGAAAGATATGGAAGTACGCTGGTAACAGGATTTGCTAAAATTCACGGTTACCTTGTCGGTATTGTGGCTAACAATGGAATTCTCTTTTCGGAATCATCTCAGAAGGCTGCTCATTTTGTTGAGCTTTGTGGGCAAAGAAAAATACCGCTCATCTTTCTTCAGAACATCACTGGGTTCATGGTGGGTAAACAATACGAGAATGAAGGCATTGCCAAGCACGGAGCGAAATTTGTAACAGCTGTTTCAACAGTAAAAGTTCCGAAGTTCACTATTATCATCGGTGGCTCTTTCGGTGCTGGTAACTACGGCATGTGTGGAAGGGCCTTTGGACCTAGGTTTCTTTTCATGTGGCCCAATGCCCGAATTTCAGTCATGGGTGGAGAGCAGGCGGCCAATGTTCTTGCCACAGTAAAGCAGGATGGCCTTAGAGCTTCTAAGAAACCTTTAATGACGGATGAAGAACTTGCAAAATTCAAGCAACCTATTTTGGACAAGTACGAAAAAGAAGGATCGCCTTACTACTCATCAGCCAGACTCTGGGATGATGGTGTGATTGATCCCGCTCAAACCAGAGATGTTTTAGGTCTTTGTTTAAGTGTAACCCATAACGAAGAGTTCCCGGATCCACGCTGGGGTGTCTTCAGGATGTAAACATGAAGTACATTGAAGTCGTCGAGAAAGAGCAAGGTGTGAAAGAGGTTTGGTTAAACCGACCCGAGCTTCACAACGCTTTTAATGCCGAGCTCATTGAAGAGATGATTACTCTTTTTGAGGGATTTAAAACTGAAAGACTCATCATTTTATCCGGAAGAGGAACCAGCTTTTGTGCTGGTGCTGATCTCAATTGGATGAAGGCAATGAAGAATTACTCGAAAGAGGAGAATTTTAAGGATTCAAAACGACTGGCGAGAATGTTTTCCACAATCAATGACTGTGATGTTCCGGTTCTGGGAAGAATAAATGGTCATGCCCTGGGAGGTGGAGTTGGTCTGGTGAGTGTCTGCGATTTTGTTATCGCGAACCAGGAAGCGACAATGGGATTCACAGAAGTGAGGCTAGGTCTCATCCCTGCGGTTATTTCTCCATATTGTATAGCTAAAGTGGGCGAATCCAATGCCCGTGCCTGGATGATTTCAGGAGAAAGATTCTCTGCGGAAGAAGCCCATCGAATGGGCCTTGTCCACGAGATCTGCACGCAGAATGATCTTGATATAAAAGTGGAGGAGTTTAAGAAAAAGTTTCTTGCTGCGGGCCCGGAAGCTGCAAAAGAAGCGAAGAAGCTTATTCGTGGAGTGATGAAGAATCTTAAAGCATCTGAAGATTTTACCTGTCAGATGATTAGTGAAAGAAGAATCAGTGATGAAGGGCAGGAAGGTATGCGTGCTCTGTTAGAAAAAGATAAACCGCTATGGATGAAAAAATGAAAATAAAAAAGATACTGGTGGCCAATAGGGGAGAAATAGCCCTTCGAGTTTTGAAGACGGCCAAGGAAATGGGAATTAAGGTAGTCACTGTCTTTGCAGAAGACGATCGGGATCTACCTCATGCTCTTTATGCCGACGAGTCTTATTCCCTGGGATCCGGAACGCTTCAGGATACTTACCTCAATAAAACAAAGCTCATTGAAGTGACCAGGAAGTGCGGAGCAGATGCCATTCACCCTGGATACGGATTTCTTTCTGAGAATGAAGAGTTTGCCAGGATGGTGGAGAAGGCAGGAATTGTATTTATCGGTCCGACTCCTGAATCAATTGTGCTTATGGGCGATAAGATAGGTTCGAAGAAGGCGCTGGAAAAGATTAATGTTCCCCTCACTCCGGGATATCACGGTGATGATCAAAGTGACGAAATTCTCGTCAAAGAAGCTAAGAAAATCGGATTTCCTGTCCTGATAAAGGCTTCCGCTGGAGGTGGCGGTAAGGGGATGAGGATTGTTCATGAGGAATCTGAATTACTTGAAGGAATCCGGGGGGCAAAATCCGAGGGGCTCAAATCTTTTTCGAGTGATAAAGTTCTCATCGAAAAGTATGTGTTGAATCCCCGTCATATTGAAGTGCAACTCATGAGTGATACTCATGGAAACCATCTGCATTTCTTTGAACGTGAATGCTCCATTCAGCGTCGTTATCAAAAGGTAGTGGAAGAGACTCCAGCTCCCAATATGAGTCAGGAACTTAGACTTAAAATCTGTGAAACAGCAGTTGAGATTGCCAAGGGGATAAATTACCGGGGAGCGGGGACTGTTGAGTTTATCATGTCTCAGGATGGGCAGTTCTATTTCATGGAGATGAACACCCGCCTTCAGGTGGAGCATCCGGTAACTGAAATGGTAACGGGGCATGATCTCGTGAAGTATCAGATTTTGGTTGCAGAAGGAGAAAAACTCCCTCTCAAGCAGTCAGATATTGTTCAAAAGGGCCATGCAATCGAGTGCAGGATTTATGCCGAAGACCCCGACAACAATTTCATGCCTTCCATTGGAAAAATTGACCGTATCGGAACTCCCACTCTCAGAGATGTTCGTCTTGACTGCGGCTTTCTTGACGGGACTGAGGTTGGCGTGAATTATGATCCTATGCTGGCCAAGCTTGTTGTTTGGGGAGAGAGCAGAGGTTTAGCAATTTCTAAAAGCATTCATAGTCTGGATGAAGTTTTATTCCTGGGAGTAAAAACCAACAGGGATTACCTCAAAAGAATTCTTGCACATAAAGAATTTGTTTCTGGAAAAACTCATACTCATTTTATCCCTGATCATAAAGATGAACTGGGTCCTGAAGCTCCGGCGGATCATGACTTCGCTGATTTCATTGCTGCCTTAAGTTTTAGTGGGAAGAGAAAGGTTCATTCAGAAGCATCCGGAGTGAAGCGTACTCCCTGGACTGAACTTACTGGATTTAGGAATTAATATGGAAAAAGTTTTCACACTTAATGGTCAGGAAATAAAAGTTCAGGACTATAAACTTGATGGAGATTCAGTCAGCTTTAAGCTCAATGGTAAGAGCTTCTTTTACATGTTGATAGCACGGGATGGTCAGGAACTCATCCTCGATAACGGAGGTCGTTTTAAGGCCGCTGTAAGCTCTCCAGGTCGGGAAGGTGAGTTCATGATTATTGCTAACGGCAAAGAGGCCACCGGAAGCACTGTCGGAAAAAAGATGAAGAAGGCCGGTTCCCATGCCGGAGGTCTCACATCTCCTATGCCTGGAAAAATCTTTAAAGTTTTGAAAGAGAAGGGAAGCGAAGTGAAAAAAGGCGAAGCAATTCTTATTCTTGAGGCCATGAAAATGGAGCATTCAATTCGTTCAGATAAAGATGGTGTGGTGAAGAAAATTAATTATCAGGTTGGAGAGCTGGTTCAGGGCGGAGTCACTCTCGCTGAGGTGGAGTAATGGTAAGAATCGTTGAAGTCGGACCTAGAGATGGATTGCAGAATGAAAAGGCAATCATTCCTACCGAAGATAAGTTTAAGTTCATTTCACTATTATCTGAAAGTGGCCTGAGAACCATAGAGGTTACAAGTTTTGTCAAAGCACCTGCCATCCCGCAGATGACGGATTCCGTTGAGCTCTTTACCAAAGTCAAAACAGAGTTGGGTCAATCAGGGGTTAGTTTCCCTTGCCTTGTTCCCAATATGAAAGGTTATGAAACGGCCCGCTCACTGGGAGTGAAGGAAATTGCGCTTTTTACTGCCACATCAGACTCCTTCACCAAGAAGAATATCAATGCCACAGTGGACGAGAGCTTTGAAAGAATGAAAGATGTTGCTCTTGCTGCCAGAAATGACGGTGTTCTTATGAGGGGATATGTTTCAACGGCCTTTGGTTGTCCTTATGAAGGCGAAGTAGACGTTAAAAAATTGATTAGTGTTACTAAGAGGTTATTTGAGCTCGGAGTCTATGAAGTTTCAGTAGGTGATACCATTGGGGTGGCACGCCCACAGCAGGTACGTTCTTATATTCGAGACATGAAAACTGAATTCTCTGTTGGAAAACTTGCCATGCATTTTCATGATACCCGCGGCATGGCCCTTACCAATATCTATGCTTCTTTAGAGGAAGAAATCACTACATTTGATTCTTCAGCTGGTGGCCTGGGTGGCTGTCCTTATGCAAAGGGAGCGACAGGTAATGTTGCCACTGAGGATGTGTGGTACCTTCTTCAGGGGCAGGGGCTTGAAACGGGCATTGACATTGCTAAGCTCGCAAAAGCTTCTCAATTCATCCTGGAGAAGTTGCAAAGGACAACAGAGTCTAAATTTCTAAAGGCCTATATCAGCACAGGTAAGATATGACATTTTATTTGAATCAATTTGATGATCTTCTGGTTGAAAAGAAAAATCATTCGCTTTGGATAACTTTGAATCGTCCAGACTCAAGAAACGCATACTCAGTAGGCATGGTGGAGGCCCTGGTTGAAGTTTTAAAGCATGCTGACCAAGATAACCAAATCCGGGTAATGGTTATTACCGGACTCGGTAAAAGCTTTTGTGCTGGCGGAGATATTAAAGCGATGGCAGGCAGGACCGGAATGTTCGCGGGCGAATCAAATGAGCTTCGGGAAGCTTATCAAAGAGGGATCCAGCAGATTCCTCTGACTATTTCTCAGCTAAAAACTCCACTTATAGCTATGGTGAATGGAGCTGCTATAGGGGCAGGGTGTGACCTTGCGGCAATGTGTGATCTAAGAATAGCTTCTGAAGAAGCGGTATTTGCAGAAACTTTTGCTCAGGTGGGACTTGTTCCAGGAGATGGTGGAGCCTATTTTCTTACCCGACTTATTGGTTTTGGAAAGGCCATGGAGATGTTTTTAACCTGTAAGTCTGTTTCTGCAGAAGAGGCCCTCAAAATTGGCCTGGTAAATGAAGTGGTCCTACCGGAAGCTCTTAGAAAAAGGACCGAGGAATTGGTTGAAAAACTTTCCTCATTACCACCAATTGCTCTGCAAATGACTAAAAAAGCTCTGGTGCATGCATATCAAAATGATCTCAACTCGCACCTAGAATTAATGGCCGCCTATCAGGGAATTACTCAAAGGTCATCGGACCACTTCAAAGCGCTGGAAGGAATGATGAACAAGAAGAAGCCGACCTTCGGACACTACTAAAAATAATTTTTGACAAGTCGTGACGCCGCTTCAAGAATTAAAGAATGAAAATTCTTTCTTCACTTCTTTTGCTCCTCATCCTTTCCGGATGTACAACAATCCACTTCAGGTCAAACAACTCGATTCCCGTTTCTTTTGAAGGAAATCCAAAGCATCAGAAAGAAGTTTCGATCATTGGGCACAGGCATTTCTATTTCTGGGGAATTGAACCAGCTGAACATGAAGTCTATATCGATGAAGAAGTGAGAAAGGCCGGCTTTGATGGAATTTCAAAACTCATCATCTATGAACATAAAAATCCTCAGGACATGCTCATCTCATTTCTTACGCTGGGTTTGTATCTTCCAAGAGGGTACACCATTACAGGTTTCACTTCAGGGAACATACTTCCTGATGAAATCGAAGAATCAAAATAATCAATTGACCGTCAGGAAGAGGTCTTCCAAGGATGGATAACAATAAGGCCACGGATGGCCTTTTTTTATTTCGGCTTTAAGGCGTGGGCGCGGCGATTCCATAGCGGCTTAGTAATAAGGTTAAACCACAGGAAGAAGCCACCAAAACAGGATAAGAAGACCGCAAAAGCATATTCCAGGGTGAAAGCGCTATTCATCAAGGCCATGACTGTAAACATCAGGAAGGCGAGGCCGCCAAAACAGCAGGTCATAATTGTTGTTGTTTTGAATGTCATAGGGACATGGGGCTCAGGGCGAAGAAAAGAAAATGGCCACCAGATGAAGTCTTTATCTGAAAGCCAGTTATGAAAAATGGTAAAGAGATTTAAAATTTTCATTCTTTAAGTGTGTCCATAAGGCTTCCAAAAAAGCTCTTTTTAAAATCTTTTACTTCATCTTCCGACATGTCCCCAAAATTGGTACGATCCAGTTCTTTATAACAGTGACCTAGTTCATTCACAAAACGTGACTTGAATCTTGGGATCATCTTGCCGTAGATTTTTCTTTCCTTGGCATAAGTCATGAAGAGCTTTTTTCGGGCCCGGGTTACTCCAACATAGCAGAGTCTTCTTTCTTCATTAATGTCTGAATTATCAACAATCGTTTTTTTATGCGGGAGAAGCTCTTCCTCCATTCCCACCAGAAACACATTATCAAACTCGAGACCCTTGGAAGCGTGAAGAGTCATGAGAGTCACTTCATTTTTCCTGAAGCCTTCTCCCGGGGCCTGGGTATCCTGGGAATCAGCGAGGAGAAGTCTTTCCACGAAGTTCTTCAAAGTGGCCTCTTCCTGATAACGATCCTGAAATCGATCAGCAGTCAGAAGGAAGTTTTTGACGTCGTCTTTTTTTCGGGCCGCGAGTTTTACCTGATCATAGCTTTTGTCAATAAAGTCGTAGTAATGAAGCTCTTCGATCAGATCATTTACGGCGGAAAGGAGAGGCTTCTCATGAAAGACTCTCTGATACTTCCTGATTAACTCAACAAATGTTTTTATTCCTTCATGCTCTTCCTCATCTGCAAGAATCTGAAAGAGAGGTCTTTTTTGTTCTCCGGCTTTTTCCAGGTTTTTATTTAAAGTGACTGAGCCTATTCCTCTGTTGGGTACATTTAAGATCCGCCGTAGTGCAAGCTCATCCCGGGAATTTTGAATCAGAGTCAGATAGGCGATGATGTCTTTGATCTCTTTTTTCTCGTAGAACTTCTGCCCTCCAATAATAGTATAGGGAACCTGCCCGATTCTCAGTTGATCCTCAAAAGGAGGGACCTGGGTATTGGATCGATAAAGGATGGCAATCTCAGAAAGAGGAATTCCATGAGACTGGAGCTTGATTATTTCTTCCACTACAATTGCCGCTTCGTGATCTGAGTCGCCTGTTGCCCAAAGTTGAGGTAGCACACCTTCCATTTGAGAGGTCCTCATGGTTTTATCTTTTCTGTCTTTACTTTCTTTTATGACCTGGTTGGCAAGATCAAGGATGGGAAAAGTGGAGCGGTAATTCTCTTCGAGTTTGATCACTTTGGTATTTGAGAATTGCTTTTCAAAATTGAGGATGTTGGAGATATCTGCTCCTCTGAATCCATAAATTGCCTGGTCATCATCGCCCACGACACAAATATTATTATGGGTGGAAGTAAGTCCTTCAATCAGGGCAAATTGTAGGGAGTTTGTATCCTGATACTCATCAATCATGATGTATTGAAAGCGCTCTGAATATTTCTTGGCGACTTCGGGAAACTGCTTAAAGAGTTTTACCACCAAAAAAAGAATGTCATCGAAATCCAAAGCGTTACAGAACTGTAACTTGTCCTGATAAAAATGATAAACGTACTCAGTGGCACCATCATAGTTGTTCTCAGGATCATAGAACTTACTTTTAGGGAATTCGTCAGCTGAGATTCCTGAGTTCTTGAGGAGTCCGATCTTGGACATGATAATGCCGCGATCATAGGATTTATTTGAGCGGTAATTCTTGAGTCCTTCTCGGACGATACTCATCTGATCGGCCTGATCGTAGATCGTGAAAAGATTGTTGTATCCAAGATGATGAATATCTTCTCGTAAAATTCTGATACCGAGAGAGTGGAAAGTTGAAAGAGTTATTCCTCTTCTTTTTCTTGCGTCCACCAGATGAGAGACTCGCTCTTTCATTTCAGAAGCGGCCTTGTTGGTGAAACTAACAGCTAGAATTTGTTTCCCCGGAATGTGGAGATTGTCCAGCATGTGGGCAATACGATAAGTGACTGTTCGCGTTTTTCCCGAGCCAGCCCCGGCCAGAATTAATACCGGGCCTTCAACTGTTTCAGCAGCTTCGCGTTGTTCAGGATTTAAACCATCTAAGGAGATTGTCATTGTGACACAGAGATTAAAAAAGGGGGGTTAAAGTGTCAAAATCAAAAGACAAAAAAGACCTTACTTTGTACTATTAACCATCTGTAAATACCTTTATTTGAGGTTATATGAAGTATTTGATTACATCCGCTCTTCCTTATGCCAATGGGCCTATTCACTTTGGGCATATCGCCGGAGTTTATTTACCTGCAGACATTTTTTCCCGTCATAAAAAGCTCAAAGGGGAAAAGGCCATGCACATCTGTGGATCTGATGAGCACGGAGTTGCAATCATGCAGAACGCCCAGAAGGCAGGTAAAAGCTATCAGGAATATGTGAATGAGTGGCACAGAACTCATCGTGATCTCTTTCTTAAGTACGATATTAAATTTGATTTTTTCGGACAAACTTCCGCTCCTTATCATAAGGAGGAAACTCTCAAGTGGTTTAATGATCTACTTTCAAAAGGCTTGATTGAAAAAAAGGCTGAACAGCAGCTTCAGTGCCAGGATTGCAAGAATATGCTCCCTGATCGATTTGTCGAGGGTGAGTGCTACGTTTGTCATTACCCTGAGGCAAGAGGGGATGAGTGCCCTAGCTGTGGAACCTGGATTGATCCCTTAAAACTTTTAAAACCCGTCTGTAAATTCTGTGGTTCAAGCAATGTAAAAGCTGTTGAATCCTTTCAATGGTATCTCATGCTTTCAAAAATGTACCCAGAGTGGCAGAAGTGGTTTGAAGGCCGTAAGCCTGAGTGGAGAAAGAACGTTGTTCCTTTTGTAGAATCCCTCACTAAAGAAAATCTTGTTGACCGTGCCATTACCCGTGATCTGGACTGGGGGATTGATGTCCCTCTTCCGGAAGCTAAAGGAAAGAAGATCTATGTATGGTTTGATGCTCCCATTGGGTATGTCTCTAACACCAAAGAATTCTTAAAAGATAAAGGTGAGGACTATCTTAAAGACTGGTGGAATGCCGATGATGTGAAGATCATTAACTTCATAGGAAAAGACAATATCATTTTCCACTCCATTATTTTCCCGGTCATGTGTCTAGGAACTGGCTTTGTAAGACCCGTTACCGATCTTCCTGCTAATCAATATGTGAACCTGGAAGGAAAGCAGTTTTCTAAGTCCAAGGGCTGGTACGTTGATGCTGATGAAGCTGTGGCGCAGTTTGGATCAGACGCTTTAAGATTTTATCTTACTTCTCTTATCCCTGAAACCAGCGATTCAAGCTTTACCTGGAAAGGTCTTGAAATGAAGATCAATTCTGAGCTTGCTAACAATGTGGGTAACTTTATCAATCGCGCGATGAAATTCTCTGCTTCAAAATTCCCTGAGGGAATTAAGGCCCAGAAGTTTGATCCATTCTTCAATGAGCACCTTAAAAGTGTTGAAGACTTTGTTAAAGAATTCCATAACCTTCTTGATACCTATCAGATCAAGAGAGGCCAGGAACACCTGATGGCACTCGGATCTAAAGTAAACCAATTCATTACGGAAAGAGCTCCATGGACTGAATTTAAAACAGACCCGGAAAAGGCTTCTGAGACGATTGCTATTTCTGCTGCCTATGTACTTGTGATCGGAACATTCTTTGGTCCCTATCTTCCGAATCTTTCGCAATCGATTCTTTCTTACTTCGGACTCAATTCAGAGAATGAAGTCGTGAAAAGAATTTACCAGGGAGATCTCAAGGCCCTGAAAGAATTTTTCTCAGAAGATTTTAAGCTTCAGGTTGAGCCACAGGGACTTGTACCAAAAATTGATCCTAAGGTGATAGCTGAGCTGGATGAAAAGTTAAAAGAGAAGGCCTCTCACTAAGAGGGCCCTTCTCCATGCATAGGGGTATTATCAGAAGAGGGTGGAGAAAATAAATTTCCATCCGATTTTGGAACTTCTTTAGCTTTTGAAAAATAGGTTTTAACTGCTTTATTCAAAATATTTCCGGTCATTTCCGGGGTCACCAGGTGAGTGAGCCTGCCTAATCTATCCTGGGCCCCTATATGAATACTTGGGCGTGGTTTTTTTGCAAGTTTAACCATGGCCTCTGCCATCTTTTCCGGCTCGATCAAAGGACTGGTTGGTTTTACTTCTTTGCCAAGATAATTAGCTGCATGGGTAAAGGCAGGAGTATCCACAAAAGCAGCGAATAAATCACAAACATGGATATCCGCAAAATCTTTGAGTTCGAATCGTAATGCTTCAGAGAATCCCCGGAGGCCGAATTTGCTTGCACTGTAAGCTACAGTATAAGGGTTTCCTATAAAGGAGCCAGTGGAGTTTACATTGATTATTGTGCCTTTTCCTTTTTCTTTAAAATAAGGGAGAACGGCATAACATCCATAGAGAGGACCGAAGAGATTTGTTTTTATGACCTGCTCATGGGCCACAAGGGGAGTGGAAGTGAATTCGCCTATGGCCCCCACTCCTGCATTATTTATCCACACATCAATGGTTTTAAAGGCGTCCAGAGCTTTGTGAAATAAAACAAATACCTCATCTTTGTTCGTGACATCTGTAGGAACAGCAATGGCCTTCCCGCCAAGGTTTTCACAAACGATAGCGAGATCTTTAAGTGCATCTGCGTTTCTGGAGGCAAGAACAATATGAGCTCCTTCTTCTGCAAACTTCAGAGCTGCCGCTTTACCGATACCACTGGATGCACCCGTTATGACTACTGTCGAAGAACGCAATGAATTGTTGTTTTTCAAGGCTAACCTCTCTTTTGTTGAGGATAGCTACTTCATTTATTCAGGCAACTTGTGATAAGCGAAAGATTTATTGCTCATGATAACGAGGGTCAATTTTTATCCGAAACTCATCTCGTGGATTGAGTGGATCAATAACAGGCTGGTCCCAGTTTTTAAGAATCTTGCCATTTTGTGCATCCACCAAAACCCTGAAAGTTGTGGTTTCATTCTTCTTATTCTTCAGGGTGACAATGACTGACTCGACGAAGAGAGCAACGCCGTCCTGGGCCCAGACAAATGAGTCAACTTTATTAAGTGATATATCCTTCAGATTGTTGCCGGCCTGATGACGGAGAGTTTCTTTAAGCGCAGGCTCCCATTCAGCAGAGGGGGAGTTCGCCACTTTAAGTTTTTCCATTTGCTCTTTCTCGTGTCCCGGGTTTAAGCCCACGACTCTTTTACCTTTTATCTTTAAAACTTCCTGAGGAGAACCCGGAGCTGAGGTTTTAACTGAGGATTGGGAAGCACGATCAGATTTCTTTTCAGGAAGCTTTGTTGACTGTCTTTGGAGGAAAAAGAAGATTCCCAGAAACACCAGCATGAGCGAAAAAATGTAGAGATACCGCTT
>JBKHWS010000062.1:0-13885 GCA_046566385.1 Bacteriovoracia bacterium
TCAATGCCGAGATCAAAAGAAAAAACGGTGACGTTCAGAAGGTTGTTCTTCATTCAAGAATTGATACTGCCAATGAGCTTGAGTATTTCAAGAACTCAGGAATCCTTCACTATGTTTTAAGAAAGTTAAACGCTTAATCTCCAAAGAGGGCCTCTTAACGGGGCCCTCTTTGTTTTATCACTATGAATAAACTAACCGGAAAGAAAGTTGTAGTTACAGGTGCTTCCTCAGGAATAGGCAGAGCGATAGCTATTGATTTGTCCCTTAAAGGTAGTGAAGTGTATCTGATTGCCAGAAGACTTGATCGCCTGAAGGAAGTAGAGAAAACCATTCTCGAATTAAATCCTAAGGGAAAAGTTCATCTCCTTCCCATAGATGTTAATGATCCTGATTTAGGAAAAAAGCTCGAGGAAATAACTAAAGGCAGAGTTGATATCCTTATCAATAATGCGGGCCTTGCATTGGGCAGAGATTATGTTGAGACCAGTAATTTTTCAGACTGGGAACAGATGATCGGGACAAATATTACCGCAAACTTTAAAATGGTTCACATGGTTCTTCCGTGGATGATGAAAAACGGAGAAGGTGACATCATCAATCTTTGTTCTGTGGCCGGTCATTACACTTATCCAGGTGGGGCCGTGTATTGCGCCACCAAACATGCCGTCAATGCTTTCACAAAAGTTCTGCGCGAAGAAACTTGCGGAAAGAATATCAGGGTCATGCAGATTTCTCCGGGCATGGTGAATACGGAATTCAGTGCTGTGAGATTCAAGGGAGATAGTCAAGCCGCGCAGTCAGTTTATGCGGGCATGACTCCTCTTGCTGGTGAAGATGTTTCAAGGATGATGATTTTCATGCTGGAGCAACCAAGGCATGTAGTCATCGATGAGATTATTACGATGCCCTCTGATCAGGGGGCTCCTACAACTGTCCACAGGAGGAAGTCTTGAAAGTTCTTGAGGCCCTTTGCGTGACATCGGTTGAAGTAAAACGTAAGCAGATTACATTTGATGAAGTGTCTGGTCTTATTGTCTCCTTTGATGATGTGAAACTTCCACAGGACAAGGTTGATTATTTTTACGATGACAGCTGTGTCCTTTTTGCGGGAATGGGAGATGTTCACATTCATGCCCGGGAAGATGTATCAGGGAAAAATAATTATAAAGAAGATTTTACTTCGGCCCGCTCTGCTCTCCATCATGGAGGACTCTGTCACGCGGGAGACATGCCAAATAATCCCATTCCTCCTGTCGATGATAAGTCGTATGAGGATAAGTTTAAGTTCGCCCTGAAGGCGGAAGGGGAACTCTGGCTTTATGCTGGCATTGGCCCGGAAACTCGTCCTTTAAGCTATGCCGTTCCTTACAAGGTCTATATGGGGCCTTCAGTAGGGGAACTTTATTTTAAGGATCTTCCTACCCTTGATTCAACTCTTGTCCATTATAAGAAACAAGTCGTGAGTTTTCATTGTGAAGACCCTGTGATCCTGGAATCAACAAGGAATGAACCTCATCATCATGAAAGAAGGCCTGTCTCTGCTGAAGTTGTTGCAACTAAGGATGCTCTTTCTTTAATTGAAAAATATGAGCTCAAGGGAAAGCTCTGTCACTATAGCTCAGGAGAAGGACTTAATCTCATCCGAAAGTCCCGTAAGAGAGGTGTGAAAGTCGCTATTGAAGTAACTCCTCAACACTTGTTCTTTGATATTGACCAACTGAAAGTGGAGGATTACCAGAGATATCAGATGAACCCTCCCATCAGATATCCCCATGATCGAAAGGTTCTCATGGAGGCCGTGAAGAATGGAGAAATCGATTATCTTGCCACGGACCACGCTCCCCATACAGACGCTGAAAAGAAGCAAGGAACTTCGGGACTGACTGGCCTTGATACATACGGGCCTTTTGTGACATGGCTGTTGAGTGAAGGTGTTAGGCCTGAAATAGTTGCGAGAATGGTCTCAGAAAATCCCGGAGACTTTTTCAACCAATTCCTTACTTCCTGGAAAAAGATCTCTCCTGTTTTTGATTCAATGGGAAAAGGAGTAGGTTATCTTCTCCCAGGATACCGGGCAAACTTCTCTGTCCTTAACCTCACCCGCCCTTTGACCATTAAAAAAGAAGATCTGAAAACGAAAGCAGCTCATTCCCCATTTCTCAATGTTACTTTTCCCGGACAGGTCGAGGCCTTGTTTATCGGGGGAAAAAAGGTATGAAGATGTTCTTTTGGATTTTTCTTTCTATCCTCGTCTTTTTTGTGACTTTCTTTTTATGGGCCTCTTATCCATGGAGCATTGGAGAAAAAATGGTCGCTCTCCCTGTCCTCGATGTTGAGCCTGTTGACATGATCGAAATCCCTGAAGCGCCTTCTGTCGTTAAAATTCTTACCTATAACATTGGGTTCCTTTATGGACGGGGATCTGAAGGTCCCGGGTATGAATTTCGTGAAAAAGAATTCTATGAAAAGGCACTGAAGAGAGTTTCAGATGAAATTAAAGAGTTGGGAACAGAGATTGTTTTTCTTCAGGAAGTTGATTTTGAAGCTTCCCGCTCCCATGACATCAATCAGGCCAGAGTCATCGCTAAAAATGCCGGTTATCCCTACGTGGCGGAAGCCCCTTCTTGGGAATCGAATTACATTCCTTTTCCTTACTGGCCTTTAAAAAATAACTTCGGCCGCGTTCTGTCAGGGGGGGCCATCTTAAGTAAATATCCCTTGAGCGACCATGAAGTGGTTTTTCTGGCAAAACCCCTCTCCCAACCATGGTGGTATAACTTCTTTTATCTCCATAGGTACTTTCAGAAGGCCACCGTTCATTTGGGAAATAAGAAGTTTAAGCTTGTAAATCTCCATCTTGAGGCCTTTGATAAAGTTGACCGCAAATCACAAGTTGAAAAACTGGTTGAGGTCATTAAACAGGAGAACGTTGACATTGTTGGCGGGGATTTTAACATGCTTCCCCCTTCCGCCTCCAGACGGTCGAAGTTCTATAATGATGACAACTATGAAGATGATGACAGTTACCAGGTCATGTTGACTTCAGGGCTTCAGGAAGTCATTCCTGATGAGATCTATGCCAAGGATGAAGTTAAATTTTTTACTTTCCCTTCCTGGTCTCCTGACAGGCGCCTTGATTATATCTGGTACAGAAGAGACCTTAAAATGATGAAGGCCGAAGTTATTCCCTCGGCCTCCTCAGATCATATACCTTTAAGAGCTAGTTTTCAGATTGATGGTCCAAGATTTAATCCATATTCACTATGATTTTCTGACCAGGATAAATGAGACCTTTCTTCAGTTGATTGAGCTTAATCAGGGCCTGTAAAGGCTGCTTGAGCTCTTTGGCGACCTTGGTAAGATGATCACCTTTCTTGACTGTATAAATACCTTTTCTGGTGTCGGGAAGAATGATCTTTTGTCCAATCAGGATCTTTCCACGGCGAAGATTATTGGCCTTCTTAATCTTTGAGATCTGAAGATCAAAAAGTTTCGCGATATCTGTAAGGTTATCACCTCGTGCAACTTTATACACAATAGGGCGATTGGTAACTTTCACTTTTGGTGTTTCAGCCTTTACGGTTCGCTCTTCAGAGTTCCTGGTAACAATTTTTAATCTCTGACCGATTTTAATTCTGGTTTTCCAGGATTTCAGGCCATTCATTTCTGCCAATTGTCTTGGAGTCACATCATATTTTCTTGAAAGAGAAATGAGTGTATCTCCTCTCTGGACGCGGTGAAACTGGGGAGCTTCACTCTTTTTTTTGGCCTCTGAACGGACTGCTGCAGTTCTGCGGTTAAGTTCTTTTCTCGTTTCAGGTTTACCGAAGACAGCAACTTTCGGCACAGCTTCCATCTCAGGAATGCTATAGGAGTATTTTGATTTTGGAATTCTTAAATAATAAGTTCCGGAGTAGTAACGAGGTGTCTTTCCTCTCTTAAGTTCTGGATTAAGTTTTTTCAGAATCTTCAGATCCACATTTAGTCTTCTGGCAATCGTTGAAAGAGGAACGTTCTTTTTTATGGCCTTCAATTCAGTCAGGTCAAAGAGCCTGTTCTTCTTTCTAGGAATAACAAAACCATATTTTTCTGCATTGTTTACGATATGCATGGCCGCAAGAACTTTGGGTACGTAATTGATTGTCTCCGAAGGAAGTTGTTTGTTGCGGGAGAGTTGATAAAAGTCACGGGTTCCATGTTTCATGATTCTACGGATGATTCCGTACTCACCGGCATTGTAAGCGGCAAGTGCGAGTTCCCAGCTTGAGAAAACATTATGGAGATCTTTGAAATACATGGCAGCCGCATTTGAGGCCTTGAAGAGATCCTGTCTTTCGTCAATTTCAGATGAGATCTTAAGTCCATAACGTTTCCCGGTTCCTTTGATGAACTGCCATGGCCCTACTGCTGACGCATGTGACTTTGCACCAAGGTAATATCCGGACTCAATAAGTCCTACAAAATAAAGCTCTTTTGGAAGACCATGTGATTCGAAAACTTTTTCAATGATGTGACGATATTCTTCCCCATTATTAATGAATCTCTGAAATCTTTCGGGATTTTTCTTTGTGAAATAATCCACCCAGAACTGCATGCGTTTTGTATTTTTTTTCGCCAGAAAGTTCTTTGAATAGGGAACCTTATCATCTTCTGATCCTGGTAGTTCTTCATCAATCTCAGCTACACCTACGGTCTCTTTGATCTTAAGATCATCGGCATCCGCTTCTGCCAGTTCATGGGTGTACTCGCCCTTTTTTAGAGCTTCATCAAAAATGTCATCGTCCTTTAGTTGAACAGTTTCCATGAGGCTGCTCATTTCTCGGGATGGCTTTTTCTTCATCTGGGATTTTACGCTGGTACATCCGGCAAGGAATAGACTTGATAAAGTCAGTGCGGAAAGTACAGAAAGCTTCTTCATGAAATTTACCTTTTAATAGAGACTTCTTGTCGATTAATTAATTCTAGCATTGGCCGATTCTATTGCAAGAATTCTTAACCGGAAAAAACATCCTTTGTTATAATCGGGATATGGATAAGGATTTGAAGGTGGATTCAAAAATTATTGGTTGGCGGGAATGGGCCTCACTCCCTGATTTAGGTCTTGTCGCTGTTAAAGGTAAAATTGATACTGGTGCGAAAACGTCAAGTTTGCATGCCTATGATATAGAACTGGAAGAAAAGGGACAGAAAACCTATGTTCTGTTCAAAGTCCATCCTCTTCAGAATGATTTCAGTGTGGTGGTCAATTGTAGGGCCCTTCTCATAGACAGAAGGGTCGTGACTGATTCCGGAGGGCACAAAGAAGAGCGATTTGTTATCCGGACGACTCTCATTCTGGGAGGGATAAAAAAGCGAATTGAAATAACCCTCACCAACAGAGAGACAATGAAATACAGGATGCTGATCGGGAGAGGGGCCTTGAAGCATTTCTATATTGACCCCACTCAATCTTACCTTTCTCCCAAGTCATTGAAGCAGAAAAGGTTTCTGAAGGAGCTGAGTCTTAAGATGGCGGATAAAGACTAGCGTAAGCATCATCGATTTTGGCCGCAAGAATGAAGTCGTTTTCAACCAGATTGTTATTCGTATGGGTCCAGATCTCAATATCGCAATGGCCCCAGCCCAGATGAATTTCCGGATGATGTTTTTCCTCTTCAGCTATTCTTCCAATCTCATTAGTAAATTCCAGGGCCTTTTTGAAATTTTTGAATTTAAACTTTCTTTCAATCCTTGAGTCATCATGAGTAAGAGACCATTCACTTCTAAGAGTGCCGAGGAGTTTACGTTTTTCCTCCAGGGGAAGTGGGGGAACATAGGTGGAGCAGGGAACGCACTTTTTATCTTTTAGATCCATTTTATTTCTCCTAGACTGAATAAGTATCCTTTAAACTTTTGGAGTCGTAAATGCACATGCTTCTGATGCTGATACTTTTGGTCAGTTGTTCTTCCCCATCAAAAGTAAGAATTGTTGCACCTACTGTAACTGAACCCCGTGTGGCCCATGAGGCCCGTGCCAGTAAAGAGATGGTGACATCACAGGGACAAGGAACAACCAGGGCGGCCTTAACTACCTTCCATAAAGGTGGGAACATCATTGATGCTTTTGTGGCAGCATCATTTGCCATTTCAGTTGAACGTCCTCATTCAACGGGACTCGGTGGGGGGGGATTTCTTCTGTATTTCTCGAAAGAAGATAATAAAGTTTATGCCTTTGACTTCCGCGAGATCGCTCCACTAGCGGCCACCAAGAATATGTATCTTTCAAAGAAAGGTGAAACCCAGCCTCTGCTCTCTCAGGAAGGGGCCCTGGCGGTTGCCACTCCAGGTCTGGTCAGAGGTCTTTATGAAATTCATAAACGTTTCGGAAAACTTCCATGGGAACAAACCCTGGCCCCTGCAATTAAACTTGCCCGGGAAGGCTTTCCGCTTTATGAGCAATTGCATGAGGCACTGGAGGACCGGAAACTCTTACTCCTGCAGGATCCAGAGGCAAGGAAGACTTTCTACACCGAACAAAAGACAACTCCACTTCTTGGTTCCATCGTTAAGCAGGAAAATCTCGCAAAGACTCTCGAGCGAATTGCACGGAAAGGTGCGAATGGATTCTATCGGGGACCAGTTGCTTCTTCCATTGTGAGAACCATCCGTAGAAAAAGGGGCCTTGTTACTCACAGAGATTTAGTTTCTTATAAGATGAAAGAGAGAGAACCTGTCACTGGTGAATACAAAGGTCTTAAAGTTTATTCCATGCCACCTCCAAGTTCAGGTGGGATTCATGTCATTCAAATTTTAAAAATGCTCGAGCCCTATCAACTTAAAGAAATGGGACCCCAGTCAACACAGGCCGTTCATCTTACGGCGAATGCCATGCAAAGGGCCTTTCTCGACAGGGCCATGTATCTGGGTGATCCTGATTTCAATAAAATTCCCACAAAGAAACTTCTTAACGAAGGTTACTTAAGTAAGCTTTCTGACTCCATCAATACATCCCGTGCCTTCAAGGCAACAGACATAAGGCCCATACCTCTTCCTTATGAATCGACTGACACCACTCATTTTACCATCGCTGACAGTGAGGGAAATCTTGTTGCCTCCACCCAGACCATTAACGGTTGGTTTGGTTCCGGGGTTATCGCTCAGGGAACGGGAATTATCCTGAACAATGAGATGGATGATTTTGCTCAGAAAGTAGGAGCTCAAAACCTCTTTGGTGCTGTTGGCGGAGCTTACAATCTGGTGGAACCAAAAAAACGTCCTTTATCTTCCATGTCTCCGACAATTATCACTAAAAATAATGAACCATTCATGGCCCTGGGTTCTCCTTCCGGAACCAGAATCATTACCTGTGTGGCGCAGACAATTCTAAATGCTGTGGAATTTGAGATGCCACTGTATGAAGCAGTGGCCGCAACGAGAATCCATCAACAGTGGCAACCGGATATCCTTAAAGTTGAGGCCCCTTACCTTCCTGAAGAAGTAGAAAAGGATCTTAAAAAGAAAGGACATAACATTGTTCATGAACGCCTTGGTTGCTCTATCCAGGCCATAAAGAAAATCAAAGAAGGCTGGCATGGGGTGAGTGATCCAAGAGGTGAGGGACTGGCACTTGGGTTGAACTGATTTCGTAGAATGCAAAAAATCTCCGGGACTCAGGTCCCGGACAAGTTCGAAGCACTAATGCATTTGGAAGATGAAACTCTTAGAGAACTTTTTATCGGCCTAGTTAATTCTACTCCTGAATCTCCACCGTCTTCTTCGAATCATTCGGATCAATTTTCTGTAACCAGATTGGACCTTCCGGAACCGGAAAGTGAGACTTATCTATGATGAGACCTCGGGTGTTCTCAATCTGAAGAACGGCCACTCCCTGTCCAGGATTCTTTACTTTATTTTTAACCCACTCATGCATTCTGTCCGGGCTCCAGAAAGTCAGTTTCTTATGTTTTTCTTTTTCACTGGCCCATGAACCGGCGTTGAGAATAACTTTAATCAGTCCCACGCCTTCCTCAGTAAGTGGGGGACCGGCGTACTCCAAGGGTATGTTCACTGTTTGTGACCAGGCCTCTTTCATCTCATGATCAAGAATGTCCAGCACATCCGGAAAACTAACACCAAAGGCTGAGCAGCCTGCACCTTCTCCGAAGCGCGGCCTGTTGGCCAGACCATAGAAGCGTCCGACATCGTTTTTTCTGTATTCATCGAGGTAACTCAAGGCCCTGTTACATTGTTTTTCGTTGAGAATGAAACGGGTGAAATTCACATATCCCGTTCTGAGATAACCGGAAAGTTCAGTCTGAATGCTTTCTTTGTCTTCAAGTTTTCCTTCGAAGCTATGGTAGAGAATTCCAAGTCCTCTTTGTTCCACCAGGAGTTGATTTAAATAATCAAAGCTCTTGCTGGTCATTCCTGTAAGCTCATGTTTGTTCCCACAGGTGAGTTCAACAAAGACGTGGCCCATGAATCTTGGTTCCATGCTGATTTTATTCTTCAGGGCCGAAATGGCGAGATTTGACGGTGTTGACCAGTCGATACCCTTGGGAGAAGGAACAAAATAGAGAGTGAGTTGTTGGTCAGTTCCGGCAATGGCGCTAGTGACGAGAAGGAGAGTCAGAAGAAGTATTTTCATATGTTTATTCTCCTCCAGGGGGTGAATTGTCTCCAGAGGGAAAAAACTTTACAGAAGGTTTTGAGAAGGTTTTTATTAAAAGACAACAAGAAAAGTCAGGAAGGTGCTTTTTCCATGAATTGGGAGCTATTCGGAATTGCCTGTTATGTTTTAGGAATGATCGCCATGGGGTTTTACTTCTCCCGGAGAATTAAAACCGATGATGATTATTTTCTGGGAGGCAGATCCCTTGGTCCAAAGCTTGCGACTTTTTCAATCTTTGCCACATGGTTCGGAGCTGAGACCTGCATTGGAACGGCCGGGACCGTTTATTCCAGTGGGCTTTCTTCCATTCATGCTGATCCTTTAGGGTATACAGTTTGCTTACTTGTGATGGCCCTTTTTTTTGCCAAAGTTCTCTGGAGAAGAAAAATCACCACGATTCCTGATCTCTTCCGGAACCGGTATTCAGTGAGTGCCGAAAAGTTAGCTGCTCTTATCATGATCCCTAGTTCTATCATCTGGGCCGGAGCTCAGGTCAGGGCCCTGGGACAAATCATCCATTCCACAACAGATTTTGGCCCTGTCCTTGCCGTCACCATCGCAGCATCTGTAGTCATCATCTATACCATGTCCGGGGGAATGCTCGCCGATGCTTACGCTGACCTGATACAGGGGATTGCTATTATTGCGGGATTGATTTTCCTGGTTGTGGCAGTCATTATGGAAATGGGTGGTCTTGAAGCAGCTTTTTCTTCTATTCCTGCCGAGAAACTATCACTCTCGAATGCGGAGACCGAATCCTTGTCCTTTTTGGGAAAACTGGAATTATGGTTGATTCCCATTCTTGGGTCTGTGATTGCCCAGGAGTTAGTGAGTAGAGTGGCCGCCAGTCGGTCAGAAAAAGTTGCTCATCATTCTGCTCTTCGGGCCGCGGGAATGTATTTTTTTGTGGGTTGTATTCCTGTTGTCATAGGACTTCTTGGTGTGAAGTATATGCCGGGTCTTGCTGATGCTGAAACTCTAATGCCCGTTCTGGCAAAGGAACATCTCAACTATTTTTTCTATGTGGTTTTTGTGGGGGCCCTGGTTTCCGCCATTCTTTCTACTGTTGATACAACTCTTCTGGCCTCTTCGGCCCTTCTTTCTCATAACCTTGTTTACCCAAGCTTTCCTAAATTAAGTGAAAAGAAAAAAGTTCTCGTGGCGCGCCTTGGAACTTTAGCTGCTGGTATTATTTCTTATGCTATTGCCTACTCATCAGAATCAATCACTGATCTGGTTGAAACTGCTTCAAGTCTGGGCGGTCCCACAATTCTGGTTCTCACTATAACTGCTCTTTGGGAAAAGAGGGGAACGGCCTTCAGCGCTCTCTTTGCCATGATAGCAAGTATCATTGCCTGGCTAGTTGGCCATTATGTTATTGAGTCTGAGTTTCCAGTGATCCTTACGGTTCTGGTTTGTGCTGTGGTCTATGCGATAACTCTGCCTTTTACCCGCTCCACTATTCTTGAGAGTGAGGAAAAGGCAGATGTTGAAATAGGATTAAGTTAAGGCGGTAGGGGCCGCAAAATCCCGATCCATAACAGTTTTTCTCTTATCGGCCTTGGCATTTTCAATGGCCTTTAAACAAACAGTTTGAACGCGATTTGTCAGCTGATCGATGGCCTGGGCCGAAGTGGAGAGTCCGGCCTCATCCTTGATCAGTTTTTTTACTTTTGATGCAACGACTAATGCCTCATCAAAGTTAGCATTCTCTACGTAGAGATTAAAGTCTTTACCCATTACCGTTTTTCGACCTAATTTCTGTGCGTGGGCCATAGCATCACGACAGGCCTTAACGATGTCAGCATTAAGGGGCTCAAAAAAGCCAGCTGAGGTATTCATATCTGCTTTTTCTTTGATAAATTTTTTAACTTTAGAGATGACGATCAAGCTTTCCATCAGGAACTCCTTAGGACCAAGGTCCTCAACAGCTTTGAGTTTTAGTTCACTAATCATGGCTTAAGGGCCAGTGGAAATCAAGGGCGGTAATCTTAATTGTTCACTATACAAACAAAGATCAATGGGCTAATTTTTTCAACCAGTTTTCATTCTTTGACCCGGGACTTTTTTGATGAATGATACACAACGCATTGTGATGACAGGCATAGGCCTTACGGCACCTAACGGCAATAATCTGACAGAGTTCAGAAAGGCCCTTCTTGAATGCAGGTCTGGAGTTAGGCATCATGAAATCCGTTATATGGGTAAACAAGTGGCTGGCATGTGCGACTTCGATGAATTTAAATATCAATCAAAAAAACTTCGTCGTCGGGGAACCCGGGCAGGTTCAATTTCCATCTATTGCGCCAATGAGGCCATCGTTGATGCTGGTCTGGACTGGGCCCAAATTGATAAGAGTATGGTTGGTGTTTATCTCGGTATCACTGAACATGGAAATGTTGAGACTGAGGAAGAAATCTATCAGATGCACCAGAATAACCTGGACTGGAAACTGTGGTCTCCTCATCACAATCCCAGAACTGTGGCCAATTCTCCTGCGGGGGAAGTGACTCTTAATTTAAATATCACCGGACCTCATTACACTCTCGGTTCAGCATGCGCTGGAGGGAATGTAGGAATTATTCAGGGAGTTCAGCAGCTTCTTTTAGGGGAAGTTGATGTGGCACTGGCAGGCGGGATTTCGGAATCATCTCAGACCTTCGGTATCTTTGCTGCGTTTGCCGCTCAAGGGGCCCTTGCTCATCATGAAGACCCCTCCAAGGCATCCAGACCGCTGGATAAGAATCGTAACGGCATTGCTATCTCTGAAGGTGGGTGTGTTTATGTTCTTGAGCGTCTTTCGGATGCTAAAAAACGTGGGGCAAAGATCTATGCAGAGATTGTTGGATACGCCATTAATTCCGATGCGACTGATTTTGTAAATCCAAATGGTGAAAGACAAATTCAGTGTATGCATAAGGCCATTAGGCGTGCGAATCTTTCGGTTTCTGATATTGATATCGTTAACATGCACGCAACCGGCACTGGCACTGGAGATGTGAATGAATCACAGGCGGTTCGTTCAGCGTTTGAAGAATCAGAGAAAACATTTGTGAATTTCACAAAAGGTCATATCGGACATTGCATGGGTGCGGCCGGTTCCCTGGAACTTGCGGGAAATATTCCCAGCTTTGAAGATGGCATCGTTCACCCGGGGATGAACTGCTCAGATCTTGATCCTCAATGTGAAATTAAAAATCTTGTCATCAATGAACCTAAACTTGTTGGTGACGTAAATTATATCCTGAATAATTCATTCGGGATGTTGGGAATAAATTCAGCTTTAATTGTTAAAAAGTATAAGGCTTAAGGAGATCTATATGGACGTAAGACAAATTGTACTGGATATCATTTCTGACATTGCTCCAGATGAAGATGTGACAAATCTTGATGATGCAAAATCACTTAGAGAGCAACTTGACCTTGATTCAATGGACTTTCTCGATATCGTTATGGAACTCAGAAAGCGCCATAAAGTTGAAGTTCCTCAGGAAGACTATCCGAAGCTCGCCACTCTTGAGAGCTGTGTTGCCTATCTTTCTCCTAAATTTGTTACTGCTTAATTAAATCATGAAATACGATGCGATTGTCATCGGTGCCGGGATGTCGGGGCTTGCCGCCGGCATCCGATTGGCAATGTTTGATAAGAAAGTCGTCGTTCTTGAAAAGCACTCCATCCCCGGAGGGCTGAACTCCTATTATCAACGAAGAAATTTCGACAAGGGTGGAATCCGACAGTTCGACGTTGGACTCCATGCTTTAACGAACTTCATCAAGAAGGGGGAAAAAGGAAAACCCTTTTCCAAGCTCTTAAAGCAGCTTCGGCTTTCCTATGATGACTTTAAACTTTGCCCTCAAAGCTATTCGAAAATTTCTTTTCCCGATGTTGAGTTGAAATTCTCAAATGACTTTGAAATGTTCGCCACGGAAGTGGCAGAGAAGTTTCCGGGACAAGTGGATAACTTCCGGAGATTAGTTGAGCGAGTGAGGAGCTTTGATGAGTTGAATCTCAATCAAGGCTATTCTTCATCCCGTGCAGTTCTTAAAGAAATCATTTCTGATGAATTGCTTATTGAAATGATACTTTGTCCTTTGTTGATCTACGGATCGGCCTGGGAGGAAGATATGGACTTTGCCCAGTTCGTGATCATGTTCAAGTCTCTCTACTTTGAAGGTTTCTCGAGACCTCAGGGGGGAGTGAGGACCATTATCTCTCTTCTTATGAAAAAGTTTGAAGAGGTCGGCGGAGAGATTCGTTTTAAGAGCGGGGTTTCCGAAATCCTTACCAATGAAAATGGGCAAGCTTATGGAGTCATAGTGGGTGGTACTGAACTTCATGCCCCTGTGATTCTTTCCTCCATCGGATATCCGGAAACGGTTAACTTAACTCCCGGACTGAGTGTTAAACCTCGGATAGGGGCCATGACGTTTTTGGAGAGTATTTTTGTCTTTGATAAAAAAATACCACTTGAACAAAATGATTCCACCATTGTTTTTTATAATAATTCCAGGAAGTATCATTACCGGCCGGCGGGGAGTTACTTTGACCCTTCTTCCGCGGTCGTTTGTTATCCTGATAACTACGAACCGGCCATCCGAGATGGAGAGGGCGTTGTTCGGATCACCTATATGGCCAACTATGATCAATGGAAAGAATTAGAACGAACGGCCTATACAGAGATGAAAGAGAAGGTATCGGAAAGTGCCATGGGTCTTGTAAAAAAGCTCACTCCAGGATTTGAGGGGCAGCTTCTTTTTCAGGATACTTTTTCGCCTCTTACAATTGAACGGTATACCTGGCATCTGAAGGGCACTGTTTATGGTTCCGTTGATAAAACCCGGGATGGAAGAACTCCTGTAAAGAACTTATTTATCATCGGAACAGACCAGGGGTTCCTGGGAATTGTTGGTGCCATGCTCTCCGGAATTTCAATGGCAAATCTTCATGGACTCATGGGAGCGGAAGCATGATATTTGAAAACTTAAGGCTTCATTCATGGGGATATGAAGAACCATCTGAATTCATGACTTCTGATGAGATGGAACAGAAATTATCATCCCTCTATGAAAGAGCAAAACTTCCTTTCGGAAGACTTGAACTTCAGACGGGCATAAAGCGACGGGGGTTCTGGCCCATTGGGATACGTCCAAGCAGTATTGCCGCCAAAGCTGCCGAGAAAATCCTGAAGAGTTTTCCCCGGGAAAAAGTTGATTTACTTCTGCATGCCTCTGTTT
>JBKHWS010000063.1:0-13300 GCA_046566385.1 Bacteriovoracia bacterium
CAAGTTCAATCCTGGCAATATTCCTCCTGTTGGAGCGGAAATTGTTGTGACATACATAAAACAGTAAGAGTTTAAACGAGGGACGCATGCTTAAACTATCATTACTAGCACTAGCTCTTATGCTCATGCTCACAATCAAGACTTATGCCGGAGAGGAGTCGTTGTACGACTTCCTCTGGCTGGATCCTGATAAGAAAGTGTACGTTCTTCAGAACAAGCTTTATAAAAAGGAACAGTCCTTCTATTTTGATGTTGGATACGTTTCTAACTTCACATCAAAGTTTCAGGATACCAAAGGATTTGCTTTAAGAGGCGGATACTTTATTCATGAAGAGTGGGGACTGGAGCTTTTTTACCAGCAGTACTCAAACTCTAATAACGATGATTTTCGTAACGTCAGATTGATTAACGAAGCAGAACCATTCATCAGACGACCTAAATCAACTTATGGTGCGGCCGTGGTCTGGTCACCTTTCTACGGGAAAATCAATACCTTCAACAAGATCTTCTATTTTGACTGGTCTTTTGCCGCTGGATACGCTCAGGTCAACACAGACAGTAACATTAAGACGGTCAGGCAGAATGGTGCCAAGAATAAGTATGAAACCGAAGTTTATAACGGAGCGGTTTTAAAGACTAACCTTAAGTTTCACCTGCGTGAAAACTTACACCTTGGTGTTGAATACATGAATACTTATTACATGGCACCGGGTCCTCAGAACCCGAACTCAGATAAGTTAAGAACCAACACAGATATTATCTTCAGCGTAGGATTTTCTTACTAAGGATTGGTATGAAGTTCTTAATAACTTTAACTCTACTATGTCTTGCCATGCCTTCTTTCGGTGAAGAAGAAAAGAAAAAATCTTTTTCTGAAGCACTGGAAGGAAAGCGTTACTACTACTCGGCCTTGAATGAGTTCTTCTATGAGACTTATTACAAGGAAATCATCAATGACGACCTGAAAAGGCTGGAAGAGCTGCTGTTTTATACAGGTATTGAGCTCCTGGAAGATTACGATTCATCTCTTCTGGAGAAATATCCAACCTCAAGCACCCGTTTTATTCTCGGGCGCCAGGCCTTGCAGAAGAAGAAGTATAAAAAGGCGATAGACCTCTTCGCTAAAATTCACCCTGATCACCGCTACTTTCCCGAAGGTAAACTTCTCCTCGCCCAGGTTTATGACCAGCAAAAGAACTATAAGGAGCGGGGGGAGGCCTACGATGCCTGCCAGAAAGCAGCTGAAAAGCATGAAGAAGGGGCGCAGACGAATAAGATCAAGCGCTACTACCGCATGGTCTATGAAATCTGTCTGGTGAATAAGGCCCGTCATCACTTTAAGGTGGAAGAGTATCAGGAAGCGATAAACGCTTTTGATAAGATTCCAAAGAAATCCTATAAGTGGCCCTATCTCCTTTTAGAGAAGGCATGGGTGTATTATCAGATGGGAGACTATAACCGTACCTTGGGTCTTTTAACGACCTATAAGTCCCCGCTTCTGGATACCTATTTCTTTCCGGAAGCAGAGTATCTGGCCGCCCTTGCTTACTTCAGACTCTGCCTCTATGAGGATAGCTTAACCATTATCAATCAGTTTTATAAAGTTTATCGTCCCCGTTTCCAGGCCTTAAGCTCAATTCTGAAGAAGAACCGAAATTCGCAGAACTACTTTTATAACCTGATGTTTAAGCCCGGGGATGAACTTAAAAATCAGGAAGAGTTTGTGAAGCAGATTGTTACCAGAATGAAAAAGCAAACACGTTTCAGCCTTGATTTCAATGCCATCTTTAAGATTAATCAGGAAATGAAGAGAATCGAGCAGAACGAAAAGCCCGTGATCAAGAACAAGTTACTTCCGCACCTGGCGGAAGTGAAAGAAAACATGATCAGTAAGATTAATTATAACGCCAAGACCGATATCTTTCAGTTCCTCGATACCATACCTTTTCTTTCGCAGGAACTTTTCAAGCTCAATCTGGAGATTATTTCCAGGAAGAAGGATCTTGTTTACATGAACAAGACCCTTATTGCAGACAGAAGTCGCGGTGATTATTCCAACGTAAAACGAAACCGTTTCGAGTACTTCTGGAAGTTCCACGGCGCTTTCTGGGCCGATGAATTGGGTGACTATTCCCTGGGTCTCAAATCTAACTGCAAGACAGTAAGGAATACTACTGCAGGCGAGGAGTGATTTATGAAGATCTTAATCTGTGTTTTAAGTCTCTACCTGATGAGTGATGCTTATGGAGAAGAGCAGAAAGTCATCTATCAGTATAAGAAATATGAAAAGTTTGATCTCGGAAATCTTGAAGTGAAGGGTGAACTCATCGCTCCCGGAGATATCTCTGTGAGAGACCGTGAAAGGCGTCGTTTTGAGATGGATCTCTTCTCCAGGAAGGACTTTGACGGCTTTATCAAGAAGGACGTGGAGTCCCTCAGGTAGCGTCTTTCCCGCTGGTTAGACGCTGATTTCTGCCTCTAAAAATGGTCACCCTTAAAGGATGGCCGCAACTATTTAAGGCAACGGCGTAATAAATATATTGAACCCGGGACTTTTGCCATTTTGTTGTAAATCTGTTGTTGAGATTGATTCTGATAAGAGTAAAATCCCGGAAGATACTTTCTGATTCAGTTGTTGGACGTTATCTCTTGTTGCACGTTTGCTGAAGTCTCGAATCAGAAATAAGAAAGACTCTTCGAGTCTGTTTCGGATCATGATGAATCATTTTACTTCAAGAAAATTTTTCCTTGGTGCAGGGATATTTTTTTCTGATTCAATAACTTTCAATCATTCATTTAATACACGGTCACTTTAAGGGGGGACGATATGGAAGAAGTCGCTGCTAATCCTGTAATACAAGAAAATATAATCCAGTGGGCCGCAAGGTTCATGAGTGAAGGTGGGATCTTCATGTGGATCATCGCCATCGTCTGGTGCATTGGTATAGCCATTGCTGTTGAAAGACTTAAAACATATTTTAAGTTTGATATCGATGGAACAAGTCTTATGGGTAACATCAAGAAGTTTGTTATCGGTAATCAGGTGCAGGATGCCATTCAGACTTGTTCTGAATCCAATGCCCTTCTTCCTTTTGTAATGAAAAATGGCCTGAAGAGGGCTAACCAGTCCAAAGAGCAGATCCAGGATGCTCTCGAAGCAAGTATCCTTGAAGCCGTACCAAAAATCGAAAAGCGACTTTCATTTCTGGCCCTGACCGCGAACCTTTCTACACTTCTGGGACTTCTCGGAACGATTCAGGGGTTGATTGCTTCATTCGCGGCCGTCGCTCAGGCAGAAGCATCTCAGAAAGCGCAGCTACTCGCTGAAGGTATTGCGGTGGCCATGAACACAACGGCCCTGGGACTTGTATCAGCAATCTCTCTTATGGTCATCCACTCTCTCCTGATGGCAAGAGGTGAAAAGATGATTCAGGAAATTGAAGAGAACTCAGTAAAGCTACTTGATCTTCTTTCTACCAAGAAAGGTAACGTGGCCATGGATAAGGCCGCTTAAGAGAAGGAATTTATATGAAAGGCACACACAAACTGAAGAAACCTGAAAAGCTGAACCTGGTTCCAATTCTGGATTCCGTGTTCATCTTCATTTTCTTCCTCTTGATGTCGGCCCAGTTCGTGGACGTTTATGAGATTGGGTCATCAGTGCCTATGACGAAAGAAGCCAAGGAAGAAAAAGAGGAGAAGGATCCCCTCAACCTCACATTGGAAGTGACCAAAACTCAGATTGTGGTAAAGACCGGCCTTCGTTCCCCTCGCTCAAGGACTTTTGCATCCGAGCAAAAGAAAGAGATTAAGGAATATCTCACTGAGCTCAAACGGCAGCATCCTAAGGAAAACACGATGATCCTTAAAGCTGATCCGAAGGTCTCTTTCCAGAATCTGGTAACTGTCATTGATAGCACGCAGGCGTCAAAAGACAGCAAAGAGAAACTCTTTGAACAAATTGTCTTTGATAACAACGGAGTGAAGTAATGAAAAGACGATTCAAGAGAAGAAAAGAAAGAGAAGCTGTTGATGTGGATATCACCTCACTTCTTGATATCTTAACGATCCTTCTCGTGTTCCTTTTGAAAAGTTATAACGCTTCTGACTTAAAGCTTGATCTGCAGAAAAATCTGGAGATGGCCAATTCTGAAGCAAGGGCCATGACCAGATTTGCACCGGTGGTTCAGGTGAACAAGGAAGCCAAAGTTTTTGTTAATAACAAGGAAATAGGCCGCCTTCCGGCCTCAGGCGATATGCCTGTACTGACTCAGACCCTTAAAAAGACCAGAGCTGACGTTGAGGCCGAAAATAAAAAGAAACCGGCCAACCAGCAGGCCAACACCGATCTTGTGAACCTGGTGTTTGACCGCGAGATGGATTACGCCATCGTACAAAGAATCATGCATGATTCTGCGCTTGCCGGCTATTCACAGTTTAAGTTTATCGTGAAGGGGAACTACTAGAATGAAAGCACTTCTTTTTGCCCTCCTCATTTCAATTGCTTCTTATGCGAAGGCCCCCAAGCAGGACCGATGGCATAAGCTTATGCATCTGGTTGGCCAGGAAATGAAGCTCCTTGAGAGTGCAAAAAGAAAGGGTGTTGAGATAAAATACAGAATGCTTGAGCTTCATTCGGAAAGACTTAAGCTTATTCACGAAAAGAATAACCGTGAGTTCATGGAATCAACCAAGGTTTCAAAAAGTGGGAAGAATAAAGAATCCTATTTTAAAGAAACACGTAATTATTATAATCTGACAAAAAACTTTGGGCTCAAAATCCTCCGTGATGAAGTCCGTAACAGCCGTAAAGCGGAAGTCATGTATGCTCTGGCATTGAATTCGAGAGACTACGGCAAAGATAATATCACTGAGAAATACCTACTTCAGGTTATTGGCATGGTAAAGGATTCAAGGAACTCCCTGCGCCACCACGCTGAAACGGCCCTTGCTGATTATTATTACAATGAGAAGAGATATCCAGAGGCGATTAAATATTACGAGAGAGTCGTAAAAAATACAGATGACGACTGGTTGACTAAGCACTTATTTAACCTTTCATGGTGCTTCCTTAAAAATCGTGAGTTTGATAAGGCCATCAGCACCATCAAAAAATCCTATTTTGAGTCAAAAAATCCCCATTTCGTAAACATCAAGGACCAGGTCCTTGAAAATATCGGCTCATTCTATGTCTATGCCGGACATCCTTTAGAAGGACTGGAGTTTTATACTGAGAATGAACAGAATCCGCTTCCATACCTTATGCCGATGGCACTTAAGGCGTCTCAAAAAGGTCATGAGAAGGAAACTAAGAGAATTCTTGATACTGCTCAGGAAGTGATTGAGAAAAATGAGCTTTACCAGCATCAGGAAGAGCTCCTTCATACCTATCTCGATTTTTATCGCCACTACAATCGATTCGAGGACCATGAGAAAACTTCCCGTCAGATGGTGGCCTATTATAAGAAGGCAGAACAGGAGCGTAAAAAAGACAAGAAGTCTAAGTTCCAGGTGGCCATGAAAGATGAAGCCATTGAGAAAATGCGCTCGCTAGCTGGTTTCCTCCAGGTTAAGCTTGCTAAAGATGTTAAAAAAGATGAATCCAATTATGACAAAGACGATCTTGAAATTGTTCTGAATTTCTTTTCTCATCTGATTGCTCTGGATGATAAGAGAAAAGTCGAATATTTCTACTTCCGTGCTGAGACGTATTTTTCAGTACATAACTTTAAAATGGCAGCGGATAGCTATGTCGAGGCAGTGACTGAAGCAAGACGTGTAAAGCATGATGAGCTTGCCCGCAAATCACTTAATTCCATGCTGGCCCTCACTGGTCTTGAAGTCATTCCTAAGGATGAAAATAAAAAGTACCTGATCTTTGCCTACTCAGAACATGTCTCCTTCTGGCCTCGGGACGATAAATCCGAACAGATCTATCCAAAGCTTTTTGAGATCTACCGCGAAGGGTTTGATGACAAGAAAGCAACTGACGTCATCCGCACCTATCACAAGGCCTATCCGGAACACCTTAAAGAACAACAAACTTTCATGACTAAAATTCTGGATCAGTTCATTGAAAAGAAAAATACCATCAAGTTAACCAGCTGGATTGAAGAGTTTAAAAAGGGATTCCTGAAGTTTTCAAAAGATACCATTGAGAAAACTGAAATCGTCCTGGGAAACATCCTTTTCATGCAGTACCAGGAACTTGCTAAAAAAGGTGAACGCCTGGCAGCTGCGAAGGGATTTGAGAGTCTCTACGTCCATAAGCTTTACCCGGACCGAGTGAAATACCAGGCCGCCTTCTTTGCAGCCATGGCCTACCTTGAACTTGGTGAAACAGTTAAATCATATTATTGGCAGGAACTTGCCCATGCCAGAATGACTGAAGCGGAAAAGCTTGAGCGCCGTGAAGAACAGCTGAAAATGGCGGAGAGGACCTATAAGCTTCAGGATTTTGTCACTTCTTTCAAGTCGTCCGAGTTTCTTCTCCAGAAGTACTGTAAGCTCCGTGATGACATTCAGAACCGTCTTTATGAAGTTGCCGTCATGACGGCCCTGGTGGAAGAGAAGTCTGCGGATGCTGAACGAATTGTAAAAACCTATTCTAAGTGTCTCAAGAAACCAGAAACAAAAGATTCAAGCCTTGCTCAGATCTATCAGTTTCATGAAAAGCAAGGTGACTTCTTTTCCCTTCGTAGTTTTGTAAAAAAACATCCGGTTGAGCCATATATCACTCAGTATCGCTACTCATTACAGAAATGGTACTGGGAAAAAACAAACGTAAACCTTAAGCATCACATCAGAAAAGAGTTTTCTGATTTAAAGCACCCTGAAACTGCAAAATGGTTGCAGGAAATAGCCCTTCACGAACAGTCACGTAAAGAGGCTGCACTTATTACTTCTGCTGTCGTCTGGAAAAGGCCAAAATTTGATGGTGATGCCTTTAATAAGGCCCTTGAAAGTTATCTTATGAAACTCAAGAACTTTAAAGATAAGTATCAGGACCTTACTCAGAGTAATCAACTGGACCTAGCGATCGTGACAACAAAACTGTTTTCAGAAGTGTATCTTCATATCGGTGAAACTATCCAGGGACTTCGACCAGCAGGAATGGACCAGGAAACTTTTAAGCATTTTCAGACTGCCATGAAGCAGCTCTCGAAACAATTCATCGTGGCCTCAAGACAGTATGACAAGAACCTGGAGAAGGCCCTTCTGGATAAAGAGACACTGGCCTGGGGATCACGTTCCATCGCTTCAGTTGAAGAAGTTGAAAACCCGGTATTCTCGTTTTTCACTGGCCTCACTATGGATAAGAGCAGGGAGTAATTATGAAATCTATTATGATCACATTCGTCCTTCTCTTCCTTGCTTCCTGTTCGACGTCAAGAATTGACAGGAAAATTGATGATGTGACCTGGGATTCCCTGGCAGATGAATCCTACCTCAGATGGGGGGAAAACCGTCTCCTTAAGGCAAATCCTGATCATAAGGTCGTTAATTGTTATAAAGGTGAGGCAAAGGAAACCCTTGAAAGCTTTAAAAAGGATTACATCACGAAAGGGAAGGAGCCTTATTACTGGCTTCATGTAGGGAACTGCTACTTTATTCAGGAATCCTGGAGCAAGGCCGAGTTCTACTATCGCATGACACTAGATGAAACCAAAGAGCAGACCATCAGATCAATTGCTTTAAATAATCTTGGTCTCATTCATTTCAAGTATGAGCAATGGGAAAAAGGGCGTGAGTTCCTGAAGAAATCCATGGATCTTGCACCTCGTTTTAAAGTTCCACGTTATAACATGTCTCAGCTGTATCTGCAGTTCGGGCTGTATGATAAGGCGATAGAAGTGTTAAGTGAAAGAGCCTTCAGAGGACACAAGGACATCGATGTCTATTTCTCCTTTGCCAATGCCTACTTGTACAAAGGCGACCTGAAAAAAGCGGCGGAGTATTTCAATCTTATTCCTAAGGAGCACTTTACCAGGGAGGATATCGCAGCAACCTATGCCCTTTATCTTCTTAAAATCGGAAAAGTGAAGGAAGCTCATGAGGTGATGAAAGAAAGGAATCGTTCTGACGTTCCGGAGCTTACTGCCATTTCTCATAAAATCGAAAAGATACTCCTTCAAAGAATGAAAGAGGAATAATATGAAGACATCACTCCAGCAGGGACAATTCATTTTAAGATGTCTGGATCAGAGAGTGGGTGAACCATTCTCTGTAGACAAAACCAAAATCCTGATCGGATCCGGGGATAAGTGTGATTTCAGAATCAATGACAAGAGTGTCTCTTCTGTGCACGCCTTTCTCTGCCTTAAAGGTGAAGGCTTCCTGATTAAGGACCTTTATTCTGAAGCAGGTATTTTTGTAAATGGAAAAAGGGTCGATGAGGCGAGTGTCTTTGCCGGTGACACCCTGACCATCGGAACACTTAGTTTTTCCATTGAAGGTCTCGAGGAAGCTGTTCCGGTGTTCAACCCTGACGAAGGCATTAAGGCCAGTCCTCTTCCAACTTACTTTGAACTACCACCGAAAGAGGGTCTTGTTTTTATCGATGGGGAATATTGCGATATTCGGTTTGATGATTCAGGGTTCACTCCTCTCTCTGTCATCCCTGAAGTTCAGATCAGTCGTGATTATATTGACCTTGATGGAACAGAAGTCCCTCTGGAGATCGCCCATTCTACTAAAGACAAGCGCCTTGAAGTGATCAGCTATGTAAACGGTCTTATGATGGATGTCACTTACATCAATCTTAAAGATGGGGACTACTATTTCAACTCAGTAAAAAAGAATAAGTTTGATATTCCTTTTCATACCCTGGGTAAAACCCGGATTTTTGCCATTCAAAATGGTGAGCTGAAGTTTTATGCCAATGAATCAGTGACTCCGTCTGTGGAGTGGGACAAAATCGATCTGAATCAAACCCTCTTCCTTTCTCACGGAACTGAACAGGTGTCTTTCAGACTCGTTGACCATTCTGTATCGTGGAAGGGGATTCCTGCATTTTATCGTGACCGCGATTTCCTTAAGCAGGGATCTAAAATATTTGCCGGAATCTTCCTTCCACTATTAATCCTTCTTTTCGTGACTATCCCTCAGCCTGAGGATATCCAGGAAATCGCCGTGGTTTATAAACTTCCACAAAAAGTTCAAAAACCAACTGAATCCCAGGAAAAGTCTGATGTAAAAGCTGAAGAGCTTACTTCCAAGACCGAGAACACCGGCCATAAAGAAAATAATCAACCAAATCAGAAAGTCGAGTTCGCAGCGGCTTCGCAGAATAAGAAAGTTGTCGCAAAGGCCACGGCCCCTGCTCCGGCAGCTGCACAGCCGGTCAAGACTCCTCCAGTTAAGGCCTACGAGTTCAAGTCTTCTGTGGCCTTTAATTCTCTCGTAGGAGACGCTCCGAAGATTAATACCCAGGGTAGTTCAGCAAAGAACGCCGTTAAAGATTCAACCTTCAATGCCGGTTCAGCTGACTCCGGTGAACTAGTGGCCGGTGCTGACATTGGTGTTTCTAAATTCAATGGTTCAGATAAAAAAGGATCAGGATCAGCTTCTTATGGTTCACGAGGCCTGGCCTCCAAGGCCGGCTTTGATTCCTCTTATCTTGAGCCTAAGACAGTCGTTCTGGGTTCAATGGATCCGGAACTCTTAAGAAAGATCTTAAGAGAGTACATTCCTCAGTTCCGGCATTGCTACCAGCAGGAACTCATCGCTAACTCTGACAAGATCAAAGGTGTTATTGACCTGAACTTCACCATCAGTGCTACCGGAAAGGTATCCCGATACAACATCAAGGTTAAGGATGCCCATTTTTCGAAAAAAGGCGTAGGTTGCATGGGGCAGGTGTTAAGTGTCATCGATTTTCCGAAACCAAAAGGTGGCGGTGTGGTTGACGTGAGACAGCCGCTTAACTTCTTCGCTGAGACAGAAAAGATCTAAGCAGCAATCCTTCTCTCCCGGTTCTTCTTTGGGGCCGGGAGCGGTTTGATGGAATGAAGTTGTTGATGGTTCTTTATCACTTTTTTCTGTATGTAAGCTTCAATCTTTTTTACCATGAGAGGGTTCGTCGAAAAGCGGAAATGGCCTTTTTCTCCCTTGAAGGTTTGCCATTCAATTTTCCCGCTGATCATAAAAAACTTAGGAACGGTTATGTTGAACTGAGAGAGGTCTTTTATTTCCCAGGTCAAAGACGAAGAGTTTTTACCCAGAAATGAAAACCAGCTTTTTCTAATGATCCTGAGTTTGTCGTCGTGAATTTCGAGTTCATAACCTGGTCCTTGAAGAGTGTAGAAAATCAAGCTGGGCCTCCGGGATGGTGACTTCTTATCGATGAAGTTCCTGTTAACTTAACCTTAATCTTCACAAGTTTTTCAAAATATTTTTTTGTTTACGTAGGATCGAAAATAAGGGGATTTCCTCAGAAAGAAATTTTATTTTGAAGAGAAATTTACCTCTTTCCTGCCGGATTTCTCCGGCAGGAAATGAGTAGACTATTTTTCTAGAAGAGAGCGAAGCATCCAGGCGTTCTTTTCATGGAGCTGCATTCTCTGGGTCAACAAATCCGCAGTTGGTTCATCTGAAGCTTTCTCAACGGTGGGGAAAAGGGAGCGGGCGGTTTTCACCACAGCTTCCTGGCCTTTTACCAGGTGCCTGATCATTTCTTCGGCAGTAGGCACCCCTTTGACTTCCTTAATTGAGCTTAACTTCACAAACTCGCTGTAAGTGCCAGGGGCCGGTTCCCCTAGGGCCCGGATTCGTTCCGCAATGAGATCAACTGCCAGGGCCAGTTCGTTGTACTGAGTTTCAAACATCAGGTGGAGAGTATTGAACATGGGACCCTTTACGTTCCAGTGGAAGTTATGAGTCATGAGATAAAGAGTGTAAGTGTCGGCCAATAGCTTACCCAGACCAAGCGCGATCCCCTTTCTGTCCTTGTCATTAATTCCGATGTCTATTTTCATTGAGAACCTCCTCGTGGTTTTTATCTATTCTAGAGTCGTTTGGTATAGGGGTCTAATTGATATTACCTATTCATTGATAGACATCCTTTCTACAATTAACCATGAGGGAGGTCAGCATTTTGGACTTACCAACCTTATTTGGTCTTTTTATCGTTACTGGCGGGGGAACAATCCTGGGTTCTCTACCAATTATTTTTCATCGCTATCTCAAAGAATCCTACTGGAACTGGCTTGAAAGCTTTGGTGGTGGTGTCATGACCGGAGCATCACTGTTTTCACTTTTGCTTCCGGCCTACGTGATGGTGCGGGATCTTGATCAGTCCTATCTGCAGCTGGTGCTGGCCATCGTTCTGGGTGTGATTTTCATTTTTCTCTCTGCCTTGGTCATTCAAAAATTAACCAGGAATACCCTTCATCAGAGGGCCTTTTTGTTTGTGTTTGTGATGGCCCTGCATAATGTTCCTGAAGGTCTCGCGGTGGGGGTGGATGTAGCGGGGCTTGGGTGGAAGGAATCATTGCCACTTACCATTGCTATTTTCATTCAGAACCTGCCGGAAGGGTTTGTGAGTGCCATGATTTTTCTTCTGGGGGGATTTTCTTTACGAAAGGCCTTTCTCGCAAATGGAGTTACTGCTGTTATTGAATCCGTTTCCTCGTATTTTGGTTTTATTTTTGTTTTTAATTCACGAGTGAGCCTGCCTTTTATGCTCGCTTTTTCCGCTTCCTGTATGTTGAGTGTGGTGCTGAGAGAAGTGATGGTGAAGGCCCGTGGAGTGGAGCCGGCAAGTTTTTCCCTCTCAGGTTTTAGTGTCGGAGTTCTTTTGTGTGCTGTGCTGGATTTAGCTTTGTAAAGTTCGACCCTAAACTTAGCTATTACATGTAAGATTTTGTTAATTTTTAGTGGTTTTCCTCGATGAAATTTATCGGGAATTACACTAAATCTAGTTATAAAAACCGTCAAAAAAATGTCGACACCACTATATCTAGTTTTTTCGCTTTTCAAATGTCAGATCAACTACTACGCTTATTTTAAGACAGATAAATTAACACCACCACACACATCATGAAGAAGGAGCTGGGGTATGAGCATCAAGAGCACGGAGCCAATTCTACAACAAACCAATGATCGTTTTGTATTATTCCCGATCAAGTACCACGACATTTGGGATATGTATAAAAAGGCCATGGCCAGTTTTTGGACAGCAGAAGAAATCGATCTTTATTCCGACTTAAAAGATTGGGAATCATTGAACGATCAAGAGCGTCACTATATTTCCCATATCCTTGCATTCTTTTCGGCCTCTGACGGTATTGTAAACGAGAATCTTGCTCTTCGTTTTTATAACGATGTTCAGATTCCTGAGGCCCGTTCTTTTTACGGTTTCCAGATTGCCATGGAAAACATCCATGCTGAAACTTATGGGCTTCTGATTGATACCTACATCAAAGATCCCAAGCAGAAAGATTATCTCTTCAAGGCCATCGACAATATTCCATGTATCAAGAAGAAAGCTGACTGGGCCATGAAGTGGATTTATGGAAACGGATCATTCGCTGAAAGGCTTGTGGCCTTCGCTGCCATTGAAGGAATTTTCTTCTCAGGCTCATTCTGTTCAATCTTCTGGTTAAAGAAGAGAGGCTTAATGCCGGGCCTTACTTTCTCGAACGAGCTGATCTCTCGTGACGAAGGTCTTCATACTGACTTTGCTTGCTTACTTTACAAGAACTATATCCAGGACAAACCGTCTGAGTCCCGCATCCGCGAGTTGATCACTGAAGCGGTGGAATTTGAGTGTGAGTTCATTACAGAGGCCCTTCCGGTATCTCTCATCGGAATGAATGCGGACATGATGAAAGAATACGTTAAGTTCGTGGCCGACCGTCTTATGAGACAGCTTGGATACTCAAATATCTATGAGGCCAAGAACCCGTTTGACTGGATGGAACTCATTTCTATGCAAGGTAAAACTAACTTTTTTGAAAAGCGCGTAGCTGAATATCAGAAGGCAGGAGTGATGAACTCTACCAAAGAAGGTAATGCCGCCGGTTCTCAATTCGCTTTCTCAACAGATATGGATTTTTAAGGAGTCGCAGATGTTCGTTACAACACGCTCAGGAAAAACTGAACCAGTACAATTTGACAAGATCACTCATCGTATCTCACAGCTGACATATAACCTTGATCAAACATATGTGGATGCTGTTCAAGTGGCCAAGAGAACCATCAATGGTCTTTTTGACGGCATTACAACTGAAGAACTGGATAATCTTTCAGCTGAAGTCTCTGCCTATATGACTTCTGTTCACCCGGATTATGCCCGTCT
>JBKHWS010000064.1:0-12780 GCA_046566385.1 Bacteriovoracia bacterium
CACCTGATTGGTTCGGTCACTCAGAGACTTCTTGACATCAGTGGAGAAAACCTTGTGATCCTTCCTCCATAGGAAGATCACATTCCTAACAACTGTTTTTCTTCCTGTGATAAATTGCAGTGATTGGTGGATTTCTTAACAATTCTCTGAGGAGTTCGGTTATCCCATCCCCATAAATCTTCATTGATATGTCTCAGGGAGCGGAACCCATAAGGAAGGAGAGTCAGAGGACTTTTAATTGTTCCGGGATTTTCAAGATCAATGTGGGTTGAGAGAAGATTATCACTTTCTTTTAGCCAGTGAAGACCGACTCCCACTACCGGAGAGCGAAGACCCGGTTTATTTTTCCTTGAGGCCTTGTAATGGTTACGGTAGCCAACGGCCTTTAGAGACCTCCATAGTTCATCACCACTGTGAACTTCAATGATAAACCAGCCTTCAATGGACATATTCTGAAATTCCTTTACATGATGGAGAACTCCATCTCTGGACGCAAGTTGAACTCCACAGTTTAAAACTGCTCTTTGGTCAACTTCATAAGCATTATAGCGCCATTCCGGATATTCTTTCCGGGCAAGTTCTTCTCTGGATTCGCAGTTGCAATCCTTCTCGTCCTGGCAAAACCACTTTTCATACCAGTTTCTGAAATCCTGAATCTCACAGACTTTTTTCGAACCTGGTTTGAGAAATTCCCTTAATTCGTCCTGCCTTTTGGGACTTAGGCCTTTAAAGGCGTTGTAGGCAAAGAGTTGTCCGCTAAAGAGAAAGACGAGGATAAAGAGCATGGTTTTCATGCCTAAACTATATCTGATAGGGGGATTCCCCCCTGTGATTTTGTATTTTATTCACGGGGTATCGAAAAGGTAGACGCTACCTTTTCGACAACCTTTTCGACATTCAGAGCATGTTGGCCTTAATGGGCATATCGCCTATAAGGCCCAGGTCTTTCTTAAGAGTGATGTAGTTAATAACATCTTTAACTCCCGGGACCTTCTCGGTAGCGGCTTCAGCGGCCTTTTTCTGATCCCGGTTCACGACTTCACCTCTAAGATAAACATAGCCGTACTTCACCTCGACTTTGATGTCACTGGCATCTACCCAGATGTCATCAGTCAGGGCCTGACAGACATCGTCTCTGATCAAGTCATCAGGACGCTCATATCCCTTAGGTCCAAATCCAGTATAATTCATAGGCTTTCCCTCCTTTCGTCTTCCACAGGCGGGATTCTTGAATAGTAATCAGTTTTCTGGGTTTCATTCTCGGGAGTGGGAATCACTTCAATTTTATTGACGCCTTTCTGACTTGTTACTGTCCCTTTCGCAAAGAGCAGGGCCAGCAAGGCAAAGAGTGAAACATAAGGAATGAAAAAAATAAAGGCCAGACCAAGATTGTAAAGAAGCTGGTTTTTATTGGTTCCGCGGATGTCTTTTAAGCGCTTGAAGGAATTGATGAGAAGAAGATAGGTGAGGACGGTAAAGGCAATGACCCCTGGAATCCCCATCCTTTCGGCCGGATTAGGCGTTTCATAGCCACCCAGAAGATAAGTTACCACCATCGAAAGACCGATAATGATCAGGATGTTCCGAAGGTAGATTAATCTTCCAATGACTCCATCAATTTGAAACAGTCCATTTTTCTCTCTTAAGTGCATTTCATTCATAATTGCTCCGTTATTTTTTTGAGCGCCTATGAAATCTTATTATGTATTCAGAAGGAGTCCCAGAAACAAGCAGATGTTTTAGAATGAATAAAGGTGAGTGAATGAGGAGACGATTATTCTTCGCCTCCTCCTGAAAAAAAAATTACTCTTTGCGATCCGGTGTCTTGATGCGTACAGGACTTAACTGTAACCGTCGAGTTACCAGATGCTTTTGAATGGGAGGCAGAAGATAGTATATGGCAATCCCGCTCAAGACTCCGATCAGAAGATCCACTTGCACCACAATGACAACAGTTGTGAGGAAGGCGACAAAATCAATCCTGCTGGTTTTCCAGGCCTTGATAAAATTGCGGGGATGGGCAAGCTTATATCCCGTATACATGAGAACCGCCGCCAGTGAAACCAAAGGTACCAGATTCATCAGGGCCGAACCAAAAAAGATAACCGCCAAAATCAAAAATCCATGAAAGATCGCAGAGGTTTTAGTCTTCGCTCCGGCATTAAGATTTACCGAACTTCTGATGATAACAGATGTCACCGGCAGTCCTCCCACCAGGCCGGAAAATGCATTACCGGCCCCTTGAGCAAGAAGCTCGCGATTTTTATTTGTCGGTCTTTCAAGTGGATCCATTCGTTCAATAGCATTTACACAAAGGAGGGATTCAATAGAGGCCACTAATGCCAGAACAATGGCCGTTTTATACAGCATGAGATTTCCGAAGGCACTCCAGTCCGGAAAGACCAGAACTTCCTTCAATTGAGAAAAAGAACTGATTGCAGGAATCTGCACGAAGTAAGATGAATCAAGAGTACCACTTGAAAATGCCAGAGCAATCAATGTCCCCAGAACAACGACCACCAGAGATCCGGGAACCAATTTCATCCTGATAATGAAAAACTTATCCCATAAAAACAGGAGAAGGAGAGAAAAGAGGCCCAATCCCAGTACCCAGCCGTGAAAAGGAATTTCTGAACTCCTTCCCAGAAGAACCGGATATTGCTTGATGATGAGAATGATACCAATGGCGGCCAGCATGCCTTCAATCACACTATGAGGAAGAAGATTGGCAAATCTTCCGGCCTTCATGAGGGCCATAATCATTTGCAGAATACCAGCGAGAAAAACTGCTGCCACAAAGGCCTGATAGGATCCAAGATCAGAGATCCCCGTCAGAACAATTGCTACCAGGCCAGCGGCAGGGCCGGAGACACTTAAGTGAGAGTCACTTAAAGTGCCGATCACTATTCCTCCAATGATCCCCGCAACAAGTCCGCTGATCAAAGGCGCCCCACAGGCAAGGGCGATGCCCAGGCAAAGGGGAATCGCCACCAGAAAGACTGATAGCCCGGCTATTAAGTCGTATTTAAGAGTTTGCTTCATAAGTTTCTTTTACCTTTTGAGATTGTTTTTATCTGAACGCTCTTTCTGCTAACTGAATGTCCTCGTGTTTGGGAGGAGTGTTGTGCAAGGAAGAACAACTCACAAGACTCAGGAGGAGAAAGAAAAAAAAGAAACGAGTTTGCGTAAGAGACATAGTAAGCTCCTTTAAGATTTTTAGTAAATTAAGTGAAAAGAGATGCGCTTAAATGAGCGGCGGTATAAAAATTGTAAAGATGTAAGTTGAAACAAGATTAACTTGGGTAGGCGGAATAATCAAATCGTTAATATCGTAGTGAACATTCGAGAAATGTGAATAGAAAAATTCAGTCTCTGTTTCTTCAATTTCATTTGTTTCTTCTTCAGCCTCATTCTCACATGTTTTTCCCTCTATGTCCGCGAGATATTCATCCAGAGTTACCTCTGTCCCAGAGGAGAAAACATTCAGGTCTTCAAACGAAGATGGAATGGAAATACTTACGATGAGTAGAAAAAATGAAATAAAGACAACAAAAACTTTCATGTAGTGAGATCGTAAGGGGAATCCGAATTCGTGTCAATGCAGATCACTTTTTCAAATGCCAGATCTTTCCTAGACAATTCCAGATTGTTTTCCTCGATTCAATTTTAAATCCTAAATCATGAATCGTTTTTTCCGGGTCTCGATTCAGGTGACAGCCTCCGGCGATATTTTTCCAGACAGGAGTGAGGGTATCGAGAATTTTTCCGGCAACTGGTGTGTTCCTTCGTACGTGTTCTAAAAGAAGAAAAGAGCCCCCTGGTTTTAAAACCCGATGCACTTCTCGAAGTGCTTTATCAGGATCAGGTATGGAACAAAAAACGAGGGTGGCGACAACGGTATCAAATTCATTATCCGGATAGGGGAGGTTTTGAGCATCTGCCACTTCAACTTTTACATGATGACTGAGTCCGTGTTTCTTTGCGGCCTTCAACATATTTTCGTCATAATCAGTGGCCACAACTTCAATACCCTGTGGGTAATGGGAGAAGTTCAGACCTGTTCCGGCCCCTATTTCCAATGTTTTTCCCCTGGCAGAACTAAGAAGACTGTCTCGAATATGTCCGAGATGGAAAGTTTCTACTGGTTTCAGGATAAAGTCGTAGAGTTTGCCATTCATAGGTAACGTGGTGCCTTATTTTTTACTTTTTCATGTATTCCCTGTCCTCAATTGTTTACAATATTTCACATGAATAAACCATTTACCCCCCCACAAAACGTTAAAGATATCCTCGACCGCGTACAGCGTCCGAAAACTGCAGTCATTACTGGTGGTATGCCCTACGCCAACGGCCCTTTGCACCTCGGTCACCTGGCCGGTGCCATGGTCCCACCAGATATCATGGCCCGCTACATGCGGATGCTGATCGGAAAAGACAACGTTTTGTTTGTAAGTGGTAACGATGATCATGGCTCCACTTCGGAAGTTGCGGCCCTGAAGGCCGGGAAAGGAATTCGTGAGTTCATCGATGAGATTCATGAAAAGCAGACTTCGACCATTAAGCGCTACGGGATCAGTTACGACATTTTCTCCGGAACCAGTCAGCCGGATTGTTTTCCCATTCATAAAGAAGTTTCTCAGGACTTTATCCGAAAGCTTTACAAGAACGGCATGCTGGAGAAAAAAGTCACCAAGCAGTGGTTTGATCCGAAGCTTAACCGATTTCTTCAGGACAGAAATGTTACAGGGAAATGTCCGAACCCGAACTGCACCAACACAAGTGCTTACAGTGACAACTGTGAAGTCTGTGGAGCGGAATACGATCCAAGTGAACTTCAGAATCCAAAGTCGAGTTTGAGTGATGCTACTCCCGTGCTTAAGGACACCGTTCACTGGTGGCTTGATATGTGGAAAGTTTCCGATGAACTCGTGGAGTGGGTGAAGTCCAAGCAGAACAAGTGGAGAAAACCGGTTTTCGCTCAGGTGTTTGAGACGATTCAACCAGCACTCCAGTTTGATAACACTCATGAGCCAGCGTTTAAGGAAATGAGACCGAATCTTCCAAAGCATAAGTCTCGTTACGCTCCCGGAAAGAAAGTTGTTGTTCAGTTTGAAACGAAAGTTGACTACAACTCAGGAAAGAAAACTCTTGAGGAAAAAGGCATTCCTTGTGAACCAATGGATGGCTGGGCCCACAGGTCTATCACTCGAGATGTGGCCTGGGGAATTCCTCTGCCGGCCGATCTTGATCCGGAGATGGAAGGAAAGACCCTTTACGTGTGGCCTGATTCATTGATCGCGCCGATTTCATTTACGAAAGCGGCCCTTGTTAAGAAAGGGCGAGATCCGAAGGAGTATGAAAAATTCTGGAAAGATCCGGAAGGACGAATCTATCAGTTCCTTGGACAAGATAACGTTTACTTCTACACCATCATGCAGGGAGCGATGTGGTTTGGAGTTCAGGACAATATTCACAAGCAACCCGAGAAGGGCGACCTTCAGCAGACCGATGTCTTCTCGGTTTTCCATCTTATGGTGAACGGCGAGAAGATGAGTAAGTCCACCGGGAACTTCTACACTGGGGATCAGCTCACTGAAGAGATGGGGTTTCATCCGGATCAGGTGAGATATTTTCTTGCGACCTTGGGTTTGGGAGAGAAGCCATCTAACTTTGACTTTGAAACCTTCAAGGAGCGAAATAAGTTTTTGGCGGGTCCAATGAATGCTGCCATTGAAAAACCAATCTCTGCAGTTCACTCGCGCTTTGATGGGAAAGTTCCAGATGGAAAGCTCATCGAGAAAGTCGAAAAAGACACCATGAAGATCGTGCAGCATTATACTAAGAACATGGAGAAGGCGGAGTATCTCACACTCCTGGGCCAGATCGAAAATTACGCCCGAACAATTAATTCACTTTTTGTTCAATACAAGCCTCACGATGATAGAGCAGAGCTTGAAGGTCGCAAGGACGCTTTGTTTACTTGCTTTTATGTCTTAAAGAACCTCATGATCATGCTTTATCCTTTCGCTCCAGAGACCATGGAGAAGGTGAGGGAGAGTCTGAATCTTCCGGAGACCGTGTGGAGTCTGGATGAGATCGGGAAGCCGATAGAGGCCGGGCATGAGGTGGGGGAGAAGCGGGAGTATTTTCGGGGAGGAGAACCGCAGTAGCGATTCTTTATTGAAGTTGGATAAATGAAACAGCATAAAAAGCATCCAAATGAATTTCGTGCGCCAAGATTAGCTATTCCTCGTCAATTTGAATTAATGAAAAATGTTTGGCATGCAAATGAACCAGGATATAAGCATTTATTTGGAGTAGAGTGGATTCTTGTTCTGTTCCTCGTCACTATTCAATTTATTTTTCCCACTCTATATATTAGGCATTTTTTAGGTAAAACTCTTCACTCTAGAAAACTATGGATTGAGACATGGGCAATAAGCAAACCAGTCATCCTTTTAGTTTTATTAAATGTGCAAGGCTTTCCTATTTTAAGACAAATCCTTGCGACTTATTTCTTGCTCGATCTTTATGCTTACTTATTCGGGTTAGTTTTTTTAAGTGATTTTTATTCTGGTAACATCTCAAAAAAAAGAAACATGTTTTTGTTGTTAATTAATTTTTGCGAATCATGTTTTGGCTTTGCACTCATTTACTTATGCCAAAAAAGTTTGATGTCAAATGGGGCTGTACTGTCTGAGATTGTAGATCACTTATACTTCTCTTTTATTACAGCGGCTACTGTTGGATATGGAGATATTATTTCGACTTCAAAGCTAGTTGTGATTACGCAAGTTGTTTCATCTTTTGTTTTTGTCTCGGTGATTTTGTCAGTAATCATTGGAGGTAAGGATCAATCAAAATTACAGACTGATTCTCCCGATTAAGTTAAAAGAATTTGTACTAAAACCCCAGTATCAACCCCGCCACAGTAAAATAAACAATCACTCCCGTCACATCCAGAATCGTCGCTACCGCAGGTGTTGAGCTCGTCGCTGGATCGATTCCCATTCTTCCGAATATGAACGGCAACATTGATCCAACTAAAGATCCGCTGATTACCATAATCGCTACAGCAAAACCGATGGCCATTCCGAGAGTGAGCGGCACGGGCACGTTCATCTCACCACCACTCATCATTAAAGAAGCTGAGTAGCCTGTGATGAATCCCATGACTCCCAAAACGCCCGCTAGTAAGAGGCCATTGGTGAGTTCTCGCTTCATGACCCAGAACCAGTCCTTGAGGGTGACATCACTTAAGGCAAGGGCGCGGATCATGAGTGAGGCGGCCTGGGTTCCGGTGTTACCGCCGCTTGCAATGATAAGAGGTACGAAGAGGGCGAGGATGGCCTCTTTCTCGATTTTTTGCTGAAAGGGACCCATGGCCACGACTGTGAGAAGACCACCGGCGAAGAGGCCTAAAAGCCAGATCACGCGTTTTCTGAAGAGGCGATAGATACTTACTCCACTATAGCGGTCGCCGAGTGCCTCCATACCTCCGAGCTTTTCAATATCTTCACTCGCTTCCTGTTCAGCAACGTCGAAGAGGTCATCTGTCGTAACGATTCCGAGTAAGCGGTTGCCGTCTGATAAAACCGGCAGCACGGTGATGTCATACTTTTCCATGAGCCGCAGGGCCAGTTCCTGATCTTCCTTTGCATGGATCGAAATAAACTCATAGTTCATGAGGGACTCGACAGTGCTTTCGGGATCTCCGAGAAGAACTTCCCTCACGGGAATATCATCTATGAGCACACCTGTTCGATCGATGACGTAGAGGACTTCCAGTGTTTCTGCAGAAGGGCCATATTTTCTGATATAGCGGAGAACATATTCGAGATTCCAATGGGGCCTCACCTTCACAAAGTAGGGAGTCATGAGACGTCCCACACTTCCTTCCGGATAGCTCAGAAGAATCTCTGTTTCTTGTTTTTCTGAAGACTCTATGAGTGAGAGAAGGATGATGGCCCGCTCCTCGGGGATGGCCTCTAGAAGAAACCTTCTGTCATCAGGCTCCATTTCGCTGAGAAGCTCTGCGAGATAGTCATCTGAGGATTCTCTCCAGAACTCTTGTCTCAGTTCCTGGGGAAGAAAGGTAGAAACTTCGGCTGCAATCGATATTGGAAGGAGCTTGAAGGCTTCGAGTTGAAGATTTTCGTCGAGCCTTTCGATGAGTTCTGCGATGTCTGCTGATTGGAGTTCAAGGATCAACTCCTGGGCATGTGAGTTGCCTTCTTCTAATGCCTTCGTTAACGCGAGATCAAATTCTTTTTCTTGTACCTCTGTTCCAATCATCAAGCTACGATAGCTGATTTTAGATTTCCTTCAAAGGATTGCGGCATTAATTGGATTGTCGAAAAGGTACGAAAAGGTATGCGCTACCTTTTCGACATAAGCGGTAATTTTATGTTTTTTACCCTGTTCTGCCGATAAGTTACTTATGAAGAACAGGGCCATTCAAAGGTTCTACAAAAAACAACTCCTGTGGCATCGGCGCTGGATGCATGGATTTCCAGTTACAGAGACCATTTTATTTCTTGGAATTCTTATCCTTGTCCTCATTAAATACGCTTTTTATCTCTAATGTCGAAAAGGTAGACGCTACCTTTTCGACAATTTAATAATTTTTGGGCATTTGGTCGATAAGGGGTATATGAGCAAAGAAACTCTGGAGAAGATTTATAGGACGATTGCCTACTGGTACCAAAGAACGGGGCTTGATTCTCTGTTTGCTGAAACTGTTCTTTTAATCCTCCTAGCCCTCGCTATCTCCATCCAGTTCAACACCAGTCCGGGTGTTAATCGAAATCCTGCAGCTCCTGTTATCTATGACAATCTAAATCGGTAGTCGAAAAGGTATACGCTACCTTTTCGACAATTTCTCAAAACTCTTGTAACCTTTTTACATCTCAATCCGAATTACTTTTAAAGTCCGGGATAGCTCATGACTCCTGAAGAGGACGAATATTTTTGCGAGTTGATGTTGAAGTCCCAGAATGGGGATGAGGGCGCTTATACTGTCCTGTTGAAGGAGTGCTCTGCTTTTCTTGAAAGATACTTCAAGAGACGCCTTTGGGATTTTACTCACGTGCAAGAGCTGGTTCAGGAATCGCTCATTTCAATTCATAAGTCCCGGCATACGTTCCTTCCGGGCTCGAAGTTTTATCTCTGGTTCTATGCGATCGCTCACTATCGATATGTGGATTTTGTCAGAAAAAATAAAGTGAGGGAGATGCCCGTTGCGGAAGAAAATCGGGAAACCAGTGTGGAGCTTGATTTTGATCTTGAGGGGTCTTTGGATACTCTTGAAAAGAGGGACAAGGAGATACTCCTCCTGGTGAAGGTTGAAGGACTGTCCGTTAGGGAGGCTTCCCAGAAGTTTGGTTTGAGCGAGGCGAACGTAAAGGTGATTGTTCATCGTTCGCTGAAAAAGCTAAAAGAACAATTGAAAGGCATCATAAATGAGAAAAACTGACGATCTTATTCATTCACTTTCATCCGAGCTTACTCCTGTCACTCCCGTTAAATCACCCGGGAAGACGTTGTTCATCTGTTTTGTCATTTCTGTTCTTTCTCTCATAGGTGCAATTTTTATCATGGGGGTTAGAGAAAATCTTCAGAGTGTTGCACCTCGGGTTTTATTCTGGCTTCAGAACGTTTCTTTATTCATTGTTGCAGTTTCCGGCATTATAAACGCCTGCCTCATGAGCATACCAGGAAGGGGACCAGGAATGATTTTAAGAACAGTACCTTTCATTGCTTTCTTCGTTTGGTTTGCGCTGATTCTACCTTCCTTGATTTCAGTTGAATCACAAATGGGACGGGGTCTTTTATGTGTGGCCGATCTTCTTTTCATAGGGGCTGCTCCACTAGTAGTGCTTTTTAAGGTCATGAGAAAGGGCGCAGTTCTCGAAAGAGGCAAGGCCGGGGTGACGGGCCTTCTTGGGGTGGCCGCCCTGGGGGCCCTGGGTTCTCAGTTTGTCTGCAGTAGTGAGTCTCCGATGCATCTCATCGTCTGGCATTTTCTTCCTGTTTTATTCCTTGGAACCCTTGGATTTATTGTCGGAAATAAATTCTTTAAAAAGATTTAACGTTTCTTGTAACCTTTTACTCATCCCTTTCGAATTAGCTTTTGTTCCTAGAACATAATGGAGGTTTCGATGAACAAGTCAAAGTTATTAGTCTCATGTGCTATTGCCGGTTTAATGCTTGGTGGACAAGCCGCTTTTGCTGAAGAAAAAACAAAAACTGAAGAAGGCAAAAATGGTTGTGGTGGTAAGAATGGCTGCCACGGAAAAAACTCATGCAAAGGAAAGAGTAAGGAAAAGCATGAAGGAAAAAATTCCTGCAAAGGCAAGAAAGTGAGCGACGGTTCCAACGCTTGTTCTGGTCCAAATGGATGCGACGGTAAAGAAGAGTAGGAATGAATAAAACAACGGGCCTTGGTTACAGGGCCCCTTTCCACGATGACTTAATAAATGGACATTCTGAAATAGGATGGCTGGAAGTCATCACCGAAAATTATCTTTGGGATAAGGGACGCCGTAGAAGCAAGCTGGAAAAGCTCAGAGAAAATTATGAGCTCGCTTTTCATGGCGTCTCTCTATCCATTGCCGCTCCTGAATCACAGGATGAGAAGTATCTTCGTGAATTAAAAATATTCTGTGATGAACTAAGACCCGTGAGGGTTTCAGATCATCTTTGCTGGTCTTCCCTTGGCGGCCATCACTGGCACGATCTTCTTCCGTTTCCTTATACAGAAGAGAATCTGGAGAGGATCGTTAACAAGGTAAATCTCTGGCAGAATTATCTTAAAAGACCTTTAGTGCTTGAGAACCTTTCGGCCTACATCCAGTCGGGTTTAAGTACGATGAGTGAATTTGATTTCCTGGGAGAACTTTGCAGAAGAACTTCCTGTGAGCTATTGCTGGATCTCAACAACATGATAGTGAATGCCAGAAACTTCGGGCTTGATCCCTATCGCGAACTTCAAAAAATTAACCTGAAGGATGTTGCCCAGATTCATCTTGCTGGTTTCGTGGAAGGAGAAGATTTTGTCATCGATACCCACTCGAGACCTCCTGTTAAGGAAACCTGGGAACTATGGAAAAAAGTATGCTCAATTCGGGCAGATATTCCCTTCATGATTGAGTGGGATTCTTCTATCCCGGAATTTAAGGATGTGTTCCAGGAACTCAAGATTGGTAGAGAGATTCAAAAAGGATTCCAATGAAAGAGTGGTTTATGGAATTTGATTCGCTTCTGGCCGGTGGAAATCCGCCGATGCCGGACATTATAGGAGCAGGGAATGCTTCAGCGGAGAAGGCAATTGCTCACTACCGCTTTCAATATCAGGCCAAAGTCCGGGAGGCCATTGAAGATACATTTCCTGTGCTCAAGGATACTTTTAAAAAAGATTGGGAACTCCTCTGGAGCGATTTCTGGGCCCAATATCAGAATTCTCCTCGCTCTCTTGATTTTGTAAGTGAGAAGTTTCTTCACTTTTTTCAAAACCAGGATGCTCCTTTGCATTTAAAAGAACTGGCCGAATTTGAATATGCCCTTGATATCTATCCCTGGAGTAACAGGGAAGCTCCTCTGGTTTCTTTAGATGCTTTTACTGCTGAGACGAAGCTGACTCTTATTCCACTCTATATAAGGACTTTTAAGGCCTCTGTGATCGCTTTATATGAAGGTGAGGATGTTTCAGATTTCTCTCTTGAAGAGAAAGTTCTTATATGGCTTAAAGACGACACTGTCCATTACCGCGCTTTAGAAGATTGGGAAATAAATGTTCTCGCAAAGATTCCAGAAGGGATCGAAGAGGCCCTAAGAGATGCCCCGGAAGATTCACTTAAAATCCAAAACTTTTTTCAGTGGCTCGCCAGTTCCCGCTTAATCCTGTCGAAAAGGTAGCGTATACCTTTTCGACATTAAGGAATGAGTTTTGCGCCGTTTTTTACAAGTTCTTTTAGATCGTAGTTATCAAATTGTGTTTGGGACTGACTGATTTTAACCCGAGCTCCTGATTTCAGAAGGTCAACTAGATCATAGCGATCAAAGCTCATTAAATGGGCCATGATAATCACATGGGCCTTTTTCTGAGCAAGTTCTTTCAGGTCATATTTATCAAAAGACATTTTATGAGCGAGGACAAAGATTTTGGCCCCGTGACCCAAAAGATCAACAATGTCATACTTATCAAAAGAAGTCTCATGGGCCTCTAGAAGAACTACTGAACCCGCATTGATGAGATCCTTGTAGTCGTATTTATCAAAGCGATTTGGAGTGAGCCCTGTGAGGATTTTAATGCCTGAGCTTAAAAGTTCTTTAAGATCATATTTATCGAAGTTGGTTTTATGTTCTAAAAGTCCGACCTTGATCCCATTTCTCACAAATTCTTTCAGGTCATATTTATCAAATTTTGCACCATTAACGCAAAGAGTGACTTTCATGTTTCGGCTGAGTTCAAGAATATCGCTTCTTTCAAGGGGGGATTGGGAAAAGAGAGTACAATCCAGCTTTAAAAATCTCTCAAACAGCCTTGTTTCCCGGTCTTCATAGAACTGTGCAGTGGCAAGTTGTGAAAATAAAATTCCTAAGAGTAATGTAAATAATCTCATTCTTGCTCCTCAAGAGGTTGGTTAAAGAAACGCTATCAATAAGAATAGACAATGGGAATAGGTGCAATTTGACCCTATAGAATGTCGAAAAGGTATACGGCTAGATTAAAACTTCCAGTGCAACTTTTTAGTTTTATAAAAAATCTCGTAAGGTGTC
>JBKHWS010000065.1:0-12631 GCA_046566385.1 Bacteriovoracia bacterium
AAAGATGATCTTGGATTTCCAAGGAAAGGAGCGCGTTCTGCCTGCTTGTAGCTTTGATTTCCGGAGAATTGAGGAGAGTAGAAATCCACTTCTTCATCTTCTTTAGCATCTACAATCTGAACCCATTTGTTATTTTCATTTTTATAGATGCGGTAGTGACCGGTTTTATTGGACGCAAAGACGATTGAGTTGTCTGGCATGAAGGTTGGTGCCATCTCATCTTTAGAGTCACTTGTGATTTGGTTCACTTCACCGGAAAAGCGATCGATGGTGTAGATGTTCCAGTTGCCATCTTTTTTTGAAGTAAAAGCAATCAGCCTTTCATCAAAGGAGAGGGCCGGAGACATTCCTTCCGCCAGGACTTTCTTCTTGTTTTCCAGACGGTCAAAAAGAACGACTTCTTTTTTGCCGTTAGAGTTTCTCTGGTAAACGACAAAATTTGCGTCAGAAGAAGGTCGTGGGAAGTAGGCCTCTTCATCAAGAGCAAGGGCCTTAGCGTTTTCAAGAGAGTAGGTCGTGAGATCTCTTCCCTGAAGGGCCACTTCTTTTTCACGGTCAAAGTAGTAGATGGTGTTCTTTCCGTTTTTCCCGGGAGCAGAATAAAAAATCCACTTACCGTTTTTAGAAAACTTCGGATGAAGGAGCATACCTTTTTGAGGAAGGTTGAACTTTTGAGTCAGGTTTTTCTTTTTGTTGAAATAGGTGAGTCCCAGATCGTCCTGACCCTTACCTTCGCTATAAACGAATTCATTACCGTCAGGAGTGACGTCGGGATAAAGTGCCCATAAGTTTCCTGAAATGTCGTTAAGGGTGGATGGAGAGCCGTCTAAACTCTTGTATTGTACAGATTTTCCGGAAGCGTCTTCTTTCATGTAAACAAAGTCAGCGAAGCTTGAACATGAGGCCATCAGACACAGGCCCAGAAGAATGAAATATTTCATAGTAACTCCTCTTATTTTAGACCCCGATCATAGCTTCTGCAGTTTGCCTTATCAAACACTTTTCATTTATTGCTTAGCAAAAAAATATTTTTTTGCCTCATACCGTAGATTCAAAATCAGAGCTAGAATCACATCATGGTCAGTGTCTACCGCAATCACTTTCGAGAACTTTCAGGCAACGTAAAACTCTTCCTCATCGGTAATGCAATACAGGGGATGGGGCTCTCTATTTATGGCCTTCTCTTTAACCTCTATCTTAAGGAATTGGGCTTTGGAGAGTCTTCTATTGGCGGGCTTATCTCTACTACCTCTTTGGGTATTTCACTCATCGCCATTCCTGCTGCGCTTATCATCGATAAGTTTCATGTGAAGCATCTGGTTGTGACGGGACTTCTTTGTTCATCGCTCTTTTACTGGATGCAGATTCTTCATATTGATGAAGCTTCGCTTTTCACATTCGGACTTCTCGCCAGCATGTTCCAGGCCCTGTTTAATATTTCAGTTTCGCCTTTCTATCTTCGGAACTCTACACCTCAGCAGAGGGTGAATCTCTTCACCATGAACTCATCGTTGAACATGGTGGCGCACTTGATCGGCTACCTGATTGGCGGTTTTCTTCCTGATATACTCGCTACTTTTGCTCCCGAATCTTCCCGTATCGATATTTATCGCTCTTCAATCATGATTGCTTTGGGGATTGTTTTCTCATCGAATCTCATGTTCATCAGGATTAAGCGAGTTGCCATCCCGAGAGAGAAAAAAAGAATCTTTGAAGGTCTGAAGGAAAAAGAGTGGAATGTCCTGGCGAAACTCATCATGCCTAAGCTGTGTTTTGCATTCGGGGGCGGGCTCATTGTTCCTTTCATGAATCTTTATCTTAAAGAAAAATTCCGGCTTTCAACTGAAATGATCGGGGTGGCCTATGCCCTTCTTCAGTTCTTTATTTTTGCAGGAGTCTTCATCACTCCGGTTATTATGAGGAAAACCACACAGCTCCGTTTCATCATGACCACGGCCATGCTCTCAATACCCTTCATGGTGGTCATGGGGCTCACAGGAAATATTACTTTAGTACTAAGCTGCTTCTTTTTGCGGGGAATGTTGATGAACATGTCAGGACCCATTACCAGCATTTTTGAAATGGAGCATGTGAAGGAAAAAGAATGTGTCTTCGCATCTGCAATCATTCTCTTCTTTTATCACCTGGTTTACACCACCAGCACCCGCATCGGTGGATATCTCATTGAGAACTTCTCTTTCGGGCCGACGTTCTATGTGGCCGGTTCTTTCTACGCCCTGGCCATTGTCCTGTACTACCGATTCTTCAAGCAGGAAGATGAAGTGAAGACGACAGAAGTGGTGGAAGTGGCCAAAGCCGCTTAATAGATCCGCTTTGAGATGAGGTTCATGATTCTTGTGAGCTCGGTCTGATCTCTATCGTTAAAGCGATTAGGATGTGGCGAGTCCAGATCCAGCACCCCCATCACTTTTCCATTCTTTATAAGGGGAACAACCAGCTCCGATTCGGAAGCAGCATCACAGGCAATGTGACCGGGAAAAGAATGAACGTCATCAATCCTTTGAGTTGAAGCCGTGGAGTAGGCCTTCCCGCAAACTCCTCTTTCCGGCTTAATCCTGATGCACGCGGGCTTCCCCTGAAAGGGCCCGAGAACAAGTTCCTCATCCTCTTCATTCCACAGGTAAAATCCGCTCCAGTTAAGATCTGGAATTGCGTGATAAATCCACGAGGCAATATTGGCTAGATTGGCGATGAGATTCTTTTCACCTTCTATCAAAGAAAAAAGTTCTTTCTCGAGACTTTGGTAAAAATCGGGAGAGTTGTAATCGGAATTTATATGCCACATGGTTATGTCCTTATTTCTGTCATGAACTCTTTAACAAACGTCTGCATGAATTCAACTCTTTTAAGAGCAAGCTTTTTCCCTTGAGGTGTATTCATGAGTTCAGGGAGCTTGAAGAGTTTTACAAAATAGTGATCGAGCATGAAGTTCTTGTCATCAAGCTCTCGCATTTCGGCCAGAGGGTCAAAAGGATCATAGAAGGAAGATTTCATCTGAGTATTAACGGCAGCACATCTAAGAATTCCGATGGCACCCAGAGCATCGAGGCGATCTGAGTCCTGAACGATAGCGGCCTCAAGGCAACTCGGTTTAAGTCCCTTGGAGAAACTGTGCTCGATGATGGCCTTCTGGATAAGAGTGATCTCATCTGGGGAAAACCCGGCTTTTTGCAGTAAAGGTTCTGCTTCCTTGGCCGCAAGTGTGGAAGCATTCTTGCGGTCCGGATGATCTTTCGGAAGATTCACAAGATCATGGCAATAAACGCCGGCCAGAACGCACTCAAGATTTACTGATTCATTTTCACAAAGTGCCTTTGCTGTGGCAGCGACTCTTCCAATATGGGCCCAGTCGTGGGCCGGATCAGTAGAGTTATAATAGGGCTTCACCAGAGGAATGAGATTCTGGATACGATTCATGAAACTACTCCTTCGGGGCCTTGAACCAGCCTTTTCGTTTAAAGAACCAGACCAGGGTTAAACTCACGACCACCATCATGAAGACGATCCAAGAAAAAGCAGAGGCGGAAGACAGACCTGGAATATGGATGAAGTTCATCCCATAAAAGGAAGCGATAAAGTTAAGCGGAAGAAGAATGGAAGAAAAGACCGTGAGGATTTTCATCACTTCGTTGGCTCGCTGATCATTCAGGGCAAAATGGAGCTGGAAGAGATGCTCGAAGTTATCTGAGATTTCATCGAGCTGGAAATAGATCTGGTCGATGTTTTCTTTCAAGTCCTGAAGCATGGAAGGATGTTCTTCCCAGAAGTCTTTTGATCGATAAAGGGCGTCGTTTGTTTGTTTTAAAATTCTTTTGATGACGAATAATTGTCTCCGGAAGTGATACATCCTGGTGGTATGAAGCTGTTCAGATTTTTTAGACAGAACATCTTCTTCAAAGTCGTCGTACTGATTCAGAAGATTGTTCACCGGCTCTTCATAAGTCCTGATGGTTCCCAGGATAATCTGATGAACCAGGGCCTGGATTGATTTAGGGGCATCATTTTTTTTGGACCTGTCCATCACCCGCGCCAGGAAATCCAGATGCACTCTGTGGATGGTGACAAGACGATCGCTGGTGATGAAGAGTGCAATCTTTCTTGTCATTTCCTGAACGGTGGTTGCTTCCTTCTCTGAATCCGGATCATAACTTCTCATCATGAGGAAGTGATCATCGTCTTCAGTGAGCTCATACTTCGGAAGGTGTTCAGGCTTCAAAGTATCCTGGACAAGGAGATAAGGAAGATTGAATTTATTGGAAAGGATATCGAAATCCTCTGCATGAGGCTCTTCAACGTCAAACCAGCTGAATGTTCTGTTTGTGAGAAGGTTGTCTGATACCATTGTTAAATTTAAGCATTATGGAGGGGAAGTAACAATCCTATTTCTTGAAAGCAATGGCTGTACCGATAGCTCCGATAGTGCATCCAAGGCTTATATCGATGAGTCTTGCCACTGCGAACTGGATTTCATTGTGAACCACTCCCAGACTGGCAAACTCCAAAAAGAACATGATGAGGGCAGCAATGAAGACGTTTCCCAGCCAGTAATTCCTGATCAATCCAAGCGGGGCGAGAAAGGCAGCTAGACAACTGAAAGTCACCAGCACCACCGGGCTCTCTGCCATCACGATCACCAGGGCCGCAATGAGAACGCCGATGAAGGTTCCGAAAATTCTTTGGAAGCTTTTCTGGAAGCTTAAAGAGCGACTTGGCATCATGACGATGAGGATTGTTCCCACCATCCATTGGCCCCGCTCCAAATTAAATATCTCTGCTATCAGAAGGCCTGCGCAGGAAACAGCGGCGAGAGTTATGGCGTATCGATGAGATTCTTTTTTTCGGAAGGCCTCAAGGAGCTCCTGCCTCTTGCTTCTCTGGAAGTTCGGTTTATGTTTCATCACCAGATAAACCACAGAGAGGCAGACCAGGTAATTTAAAAGGGAAAGAGTCGCATAAACCATCAGCTGAAAGGGATCAGTTCTTAGTTCCGGAGTCAGTGCTGCATTCAAAAGCTGGAAAGTAGAAAAGAGCACCAGGCGCTCAAGTTCCAGGCCCATGCCTTTGGATTTTCCCAGGACGAAGGCCATGGTAAAAAGCAAGAGGAAGATCAGCCAGATCGAGTCGGCCACTAGAAGGCCGATGAAAAAAGAAAGCGAGAGAAAAAAAAATGACGCCAGTAAGTGGAGAACTCTTTTTTTAAAAGGACCAAAGTGATCGTTTAAGATCAGAATGAATCCCAGGAGTGCGCCGAAGACTGAGGATTGTTGATCACCGTAGTACAGGCCCGCCAGCAGAGGAAGAGTCACACTGAGAGCACAGAGAATCATCCTGGGCCATGGAGATGGCGTCTTTTCAAGACGAAGAGTATGTGTGAGTTGATCTTTAATGGACATGGATTGAAACGTTTCCTGACAAAAAAAAAGGCCGCAATTTCTTGCGGCCTTCGTTTTGATTAAATCAAAAGTCGGATATTACCAACGGTTTCCACCACGGTCACCACCGCGATCGCCACCACGGCCACCACCGAATCCGCCAGAACGACCGCCACGGTCTCCACCGCGACCGCCACCGAAACCACCAGTACGTGGCTCCATAGGACGAGCTTCGTTAACAACTAGAGAACGTCCACCCATGTCTGAACCGTTTAGTTTTTCGATTGCAGCTTGAGCTTCGTCACCAGAAGACATTTCAACAAAGCCGAAACCTTTTGAACGGCCAGTGTCTCTGTCCATAACGATTTTAGCAGAATCAACTGTTCCGAACTTTGAGAAAAGTTCGTTTAAGTTTTCACTTGTAGCTGTGAATGGAAGATTACCAACATAGATCTTGTTACCCATAAATACCTCCTTAAGGCCAGGGACGCGCTTTCAGAGGATCATGAGCGACATTGCTCGAAGAACACTTACCAGCGACAAAACAATAATTAGGAATTAAATAGCATCAATTCCTGATCCAAGCATAGCACAATTTTAGGGGGTTATGAAAATTAAAGGTGAATTAAAGGAAAGGGACTAATCCTCCTGATTTCCGGGAAGATTCCGCTCCGCGACGCCCCTCCAATCCATTCAAGAGCTTATCTGCGATTTCTTTTCCTACCCGATTCTTTTTGGTCGCTTAAAGGAAAGTCTTTTTTAGATTTTTTTTTGAGAAAAGAGGAAAAAATTTACAGGGAAAATGAGGGGGGGAGGGGGTAGAAAATGGAGTCCCGGACAGGCCGGGACTTAAAAACTTATCTCTGGCGAAATTTATTTTCTCTTTTTTCCATCGGTCGGGCTTCGTTAACAGTGAGGGATCTTCCTCCGAAGTCAGTACCATGAAGTTGAGCGATTGCTGAATCAGCAGCAGCGCCATCACTCATTTCAACGAAGCCGAAGCCTTTTGAGCGGCCGGTGTCTCTGTCGATAATAATTTTAGATGAATCTACACTTCCGAAGCGGCCGAACACTTCTGAAAGAGATTCACTGGTTGCTGTAAAAGGTAGATTACCGACATAAATTTTTTTTCCCACAAAACCTCCTTAAGTCTTGGTGAGCGTAAAGAGGACCATGGCAAAATTGCAGGACTCTTGACACATCTTCGGCTTAAGTAGCACTTGTTTGTTGATAAAAGACACTAAATATATTCTAAAGGGCATTCTCCTTTTGCTAGTCAGAAGTTTTCTTGAGTTTCATATCGCGATATGCAAAGATTCCTCTATGTTTTTTCCTAACATTCCTCTCGTGACATGGACTTCCAAAGGCCTTTACTGTGCTGCCGGAGATTTTTACATCGATCCACATCGCGCAGTTGATGTTGCCGTCATTACACATGCTCACAGTGATCATGCCCGAAGAGGACATAAAAAATACATTTGTGTTGATTCCGGAGTGGATCTCTTAAGAACTCGCATCGGTAAAAACATCAATGTTGAGTGCTTTCGTTATGGTGAACCTTTTCATCTCGGGAAGACAAAAGTCTCTCTTCATTCGGCAGGACACATCCTTGGTTCTGCCCAGGTAAGGATCGAACACAAGGGCGAGGTATGGGTAGCTTCAGGAGATTACAAAAGGGATCGCGATCCTTCCTGTGATCCTTTTGAGAGTGTGTCCTGTGACACTTTCATCACTGAGGCCACCTTCGGTACTCCGAAATTCATCTGGCCGAAAAATCTGAATCATGGAGAGATGATTTATGATTGGTGGTGCGATAATGCAAAAAAGGGAATGAACTCAATTCTTTTTGGATATTCACTTGGGAAAGCCCAGAGAATCCTTGTGGAACTGTCTTCCTACGCTCATAAACCTGTTCTTATTCACTCAACGATTGATGAGCTCACCAATTGTTACAGGAAGCAGAACCGAAGTATGGCCGACACAAATCTCCTGATGGAAAAAATCAAGGAACTCATTTTTGATCAGAGACTTGAGGGCGAGCTGATCCTGGCCCCACCTTCTATCCTGAAAGAAAACTGGATTCATCATCTGGGTAATTATAAAACGGCTTTTGCTTCGGGATGGATGCAGGGTAATGGCAGACGCGGGTATGACCATGGATTTGTCATGTCCGATCATGCGGATTGGGAAGATCTAAACCTGACGATCAAGGAGACCGGTGCCCGCAAGGTTTATGTCCAGCATCGGGACGGAGCTCTTATCCGTCATCTGAAGCGGGAGGGCCTTGAGGCCTACTCGATAGAAGATCTGCACATCGATAACTTCATGCCTAAGGCCGGCGAAAATCTCATCCTTCTATGAAGACCATTCAGCTTTCCCTTCAGGCATTTGCTCAACCTTCTCCCCGAAAAGGAAGTATCGAACCTTCATCAGGTTTCAATACGTTAAAAAAAGGGATTGAGTTACATCAAAAAATACAGGAACAAAAAAAAGCCGAATACCCGGAATATGAAACTGAGGTTTCCATTCAAGCCGAATTCGAAAACGATGGTTACTTTTTTAAAGTCAGCGGAAGAATGGATGGCTTCCTTCCCGGTGGCAGTCCACGGATTGAAGAGATCAAATCGAGTTTCAACATTTTCGATCTTGCCAAGAACATCAAAGATAAAAGGCTCGATCATCCCTATTACCTTCAGCTTGCCTCTTACGGTTACTTCTACTGGCTTAAACATGGAGTGAAACCTGAACTTGGTTTTGAGCTGATTTCTTCCCGAAGACAGGAAACGTACTCCTTTGATCTGTATTGGGATGTGAAAGAGTATGAAAGATGGCTCTCCCGAAGACTGGATGAGTTGGTCCTGGAATCAATAAAAGCTGAAAAGAGACTGGCCCGAAGGAAAAAACTTTCAGAGAACATGCCCTTTCCTTTCGAATCTCCGAGACGAGGCCAGGTTGAGTTAATGACCTTTATCGAAAAAGGAATGGAGCATGGTAAGAAGATGCTTCTTCAGGCCCCAACCGGGCTCGGAAAAACCATAGGCGTTCTGTATCCAACATTGAAGGAGTCACTTTCAAGGGGTCAGAGAGTGATCTACCTCACTCCCAAGAACAGCCAGCAGGTGGTTGCAGAAGAAGCCATCGAGAGGCTTCAGGCCAAAGGCTGCCAGACGAAGTCGCTTACAATAACGGCGAAAAGCAAGATGTGCATGAAGGCTGAGCCATTGTGTAATCCGGATTACTGCGAGTTTGCCAGGGATTATTATGACAAACTCAATACATTCGATCTCAGGAATGAACTGGCAAAAAAGAAAAAGCTCTCCGCAAGAGTGATGAAGAATCTCGCTCAGAAGTATGAGGTCTGTCCTTTTGAATTGCAGCTCGAGGCGATACCGGAAGCTGAAGTCATCATTTGTGATTATAACTATGTCTTCGGCCATGATTCAGTGTTAGGGAAGCTAAGCTCAGAAGGGTTTGAGCAAGTTGGGAAGCCTAATCTTGTCATTGATGAGGCCCATAACCTTCCTTCCCGGACGATGGGCAACTTTTCACCCTCCGTATCCACTCTTTTTCTTGAGGGTTTGAGGAAGGATATCCAGGAACTACCAAAGAAGTTCAGAAGTGATGCTGAAGAATTATTAAATATGTGCATCTCCACTCTTGAAGATGTGACCCCCACCAATGTCAAGACGGAGGCGAGAAGACTCGATGCTGAAGATTTTATTTTTGTAAATGAAGAGCTGAAGAGCTTTCTAAGCACTTATCTTGATTCAGATGTCGAAATCAAAAGCCGGGATGTTGTCCTGAGAATGGTATTCTACTGGGGAGAGTTTACTGAGATTCTTTCTTCCATAGATCAAAGTCTGAACCAGTTTTTTATGACGGTTCAGAATGATGGAAAGGGCCGCTCCGTTAAGATCACCTGCTGTGATGCCTCTACTTTAATTAAAGAACGTTATGACAATTTCCGAAATCATGTCTTGTTTTCAGCAACATTAAAGCCATTTGATTTTTATTCTAAGTTATCGGGCCTCAGTGAGGATGCTCTTATTACAGAAGAGTTTTTATCTCCCTTTGAAAAGAAAAACCGAAAGGTCATGATCATTCCCCAGATCTCCACCAAATATTCTTCCCGGCAGCAAAACTATCCGCGAATTGCGGAGACCATCGAAAGGATTATGAAAGAAAAGGAAGGTAATTACCTCGCCTTCTTTCCTAGTTTTGATTTCATGGAAAATGTCCTCAAGTGCTTTAATCAGCCTGGTAGTACCAGAGTCATGAAACAAAAGCGCTTTATGCGGAATGAGGAAGTTGAGGCCACATTAGAGCTGATGAAAATGAAGACCGCGCCGGTGATTTTATTTGCCGTTCAGGGGGGAGTTTTTTCCGAAGGTATAGATTATTCCGGCGACATGGTTATAGGGGCCTTTGTCGTAGGTCCTCCGTTACCAAGCTTCGATTTCGAACGGGAAAAGATGAAAGAGTATTATGAGTCTGAATATCAGGCGGGCTTTGATTACGCCTATACTTATCCGGCCATGGCGAAAGCGGTCCAGGCCGCGGGAAGAGTCATCCGATCAGAATCTGATCGAGGCATCATCATCCTGATGGATGACCGTTTCCTGGAAAAAAATTATAGTCAGTCTTTACCTCAGGACTGGTTTAAAACTTCCCCCAAGGAGCTTGTTTCAACCAGTATCCTGAATGATGTTAAAGAATTCTGGACTGCTAACGGTGAGTAAGTTGTCTTCTTCCCACTACCGCCCGGTAGATGGCCAATAAGATGACTGCCCCCACCACTGAGGCAACAAATCCCGCAGGTTCTCCGGCCCCATACCAACCAAGGTTAGTACCTATCAGATTGGCGATAAAAGCACCGGCCACACCGAGAAGCATGGTGATAATAAAACCACCCGGATCTTTCCCAGGCATCAACAATTTCGCAATTGCACCAACTATAAGCCCGATAATTAATGTCCAAACCATACTTCACTCCTTTGAGTACGAAGTTTTTATTCAAAGAAATAAATGCAAGGCATAAGCCATTTATTCATAGTAAAACACTCCGACTCTGAAACATTCCTCCTCCTCGACGGCCATACCTTTCCCTCTTAAAATTACATAGATGTACTCAATTAAAAATCAATCCACTCAACCCATTCAGGACTTTCCTGTTTTTAATAACTGGAATGAAGTTGCCTTTGGTTGGTATTTTGCTTTTCCCTCGCATGAATTGAAAAAAGGGCAAGTCAAGGCCTTGCAGGTTTGTGGTCAGGAACTGGTTTTTTTCAGGGGAGAGTCAGGGGATGTTGTAGCACTCGATGCTTATTGTCCTCATATGGGCACTCATCTTGGAAAAGGCAAAGTTGTCGGAAATCATGTGAGATGTTTTTTCCATCACTGGGAATTTGATAAGATGGGAGTTTGCAGGAAAATTCCCTGTCAGAAAGAAATTCCGGAAAAAGTGAGAGTTGCCTCTTACTCGGTCTGTGAAAAGTTCAACTCTATCTGGGTCTATCCGTCTTCAACTCCTGCATCTGCACTTGCTGACTTCGTGGAAATCCCAGGTCATGAAGAAAAAGAAGTCGTATTTGATAAAGCCTATGAGCGTACCTGTCACCATCATGTGACTATGATTAACGGTATTGATCCTCAACATCTTAAGACTGTTCACGATCTTGATATTGAAATGAAAGTTGAAATCGCCGAACCTCAGCAGGGAAATCTCATCGATATCACTCTTACCGGACAAATAGGCCGGGGAAAGTTTGCCGAAAAGCTAGCCAGGTTTCTACTCGGCCCTCAGTACTCCTATTCTATGCGCTACGATCACGGGAACAATGGCCTCCTGACTCTTATGAAAGACGTAAGTTTCATGGGTAAGAGATGGCCGACTCTGCATATGATTTTTGCCTATCGACCCCTGGAGAAAGGAAGGATGATGGTGCAACCAATCTATGTAACAAAAAAGAGAAAGGGTTTTTCCGGAAAGGTCGTTTCCCTGCTTTTATTATGGATGACGAAGAGGGCCTTCTATTCATTGCAAGGTGAAGATGGAGCCGTCTATGAGAACATGAGGTTTTACCCTTCTAATCTTCTTCAGATTGACCGGCCGGTGGCACAGTATATCCAGTATGTGAATAAGTTAAGCTCTTCTCCCTGGAAGTTAACATGAGAAGAAATGAGCTTAAGGCCGTTACGGTCAGAGTTAAAAAAATCAAAAGACCTGAAATAGAACGCATGTATCAGATCTTCTCCGAGTATTACGAAAACCACACTCTGCAATCCTTTGAGCATGACCTGTTTGAAAAAAATCACGTCATTCTTCTTAAGGACAAGAAGGATGGAAGTCTCCAGGGATTTTCCACGCTTCTTCGGGTTCCATTAAAGATGGGGGGCAGAAAAGGGATCGGAGTCTACAGTGGGGACACGGTCATTAATAAAGACTATTGGGGTTCCGCGGCTCTTGGAATTGAATTTCTAAAATACTTATGGATGTTGAAGATCAGAAGGCCTGGAATCGATGTCTACTGGTTTCTGATTTCGAAAGGCTATAAAACGTATCTGATCATGGCCAATAACTTTAAGACTCATTATCCGAGATACGATGAAGAAATTCCGGAAGATTATAAAAACCTCATGGACGAGTTCTACAGCAAAAAATTCGGAAGTCACTATGATCAATCAACCGGTCTCATTACCTATGAGGGGAAGGCCTGTGCACTCAAGGGGCATGTCGCTGACATTACACCTGAACTTTTAAGAGAACCAAGAATTGCCTTTTTTCAGCAGCAAAATCCAAAATGGCATGAAGGACACGAGCTAACTTGCATTGCTAAGATGACTGTCTGGATGCCCTTTAAATATGCCCTTAAGAAAGCCTTCAAAGCGAGAAAATCATGAGAAAAGTCCTTATTACCGGTGCTACATCAGGCTTTGGGAAGCTACTGGCCGATGCCTTCCTTAGAAATGGGGATATTGTGATTGCTACCGGAAGAAAATTAAATGAAAGAAGAGACGTTTTTGAACAGGAAAGACAGGCCTATCCGGGAAAGCTCTTTGAATATTCTCTTGATGTGACCGACAGGGAAGAAATTACTGCAGTTATTAAATCTATTGAATCAACTCTTAATGATATCGATATCCTCATTAATAATGCGGGATACGGTCTTTTTGGAGCTCTGGAAGATCTTACGGAAGAAGAAATCCGCTACCAGATGGAAGTGAATTTTTTTGGAACC
>JBKHWS010000066.1:0-12631 GCA_046566385.1 Bacteriovoracia bacterium
TTGATTCCGGAACACAGAAAGGGCAAAGAATTTCAGTAAGACGATTAGTCCGCGAGGATGCTGTTCATTATCTTCAGAATCAGCAGCAACATTTTTATCAGTACTATCTGGATATGTTTCATGGGCTTGAATACGACCATGATTTTCTCTGGAACAACCTGAATGAAAATGGATATGAGAAACTTTACTGTTCGGAACTTATCACAAAGCTTCTTCAGGGATTTTTGGGAGTCGAAGTCGGTACGCGACAGATGAAATTCGATAAAAACCGTGAACAGTGGATAAGATACTTCCGGGGAACTCCACCTGATGGAAAATTAGGAAATTCTCCGGCCGTTTTTGAAAATTCCTCTTTGTTTTTCGAGGTGGGAGAGCTATGAAGCTCTGGCTTGAAAAGATCCACCTTGATCTCAAGGTAAACTGGAAGCTTTCCCGCAACCAGACAACTTTTAAAGAAAACTTCATTGTTCATTTTGAAACACCGATTGGAAACTTTCGCTCAGAAGTTGCTCCCAATATAAGATATGGCGAAACTGTCATTAATATTGAACAGCAGTTTGAAGCGTGGAAAAGTTCCGTTGATCTCACTCAACTGTCACTTTCAAGTCTTGATGAAACGCTGGTATCGATAAAGTTACATTCACTGCGTTTCGGCCTGGAGTCCGTTCTGCTGAGTTTTCTGGCAAAAAAAGAAAATAAGACTCTCACTTATTTTTTAGGACTTTCTGAACCCATCCGAGTCGCAACTTCTTTTTCCATGCCAATCCTGCCCGTCAGTGAAATTGCGGATTATTTAAAACCCCTTTCCCGTTTTCAATCTCTCAAGATTAAAGTTGATGCTGAGACCGGTAAAGACATGCTTCAGGAAATCCGGAAGCATACCAATGCCAGGCTCAGGATGGATGCGAATGAAGGCTGGAGGGACCTTGAAAGCTTTCTTTCTTTCCAGGAAAGCCTCAAGGGAATGGATGTCGAACTCATCGAACAACCTTTTCCTGCCTCTATGAGTGAGGAGTACAAAGAACTTAAAAAGTTGACTCCCTATAAGCTCCTGGCCGATGAATCAATTGAGGACGTAGGTGATTTTTCCGAACTCTCAAAGCAATTCCATGCTGTGAACATCAAGCTCATGAAGACCGGATCTCTTTTGAAGGCCAAAGATCTTCTGCTTGAGGCAAAGAAGCATCAAATGGAAGTCATGATGGGTTGTATGATTGAAACGACTATCGGGATTTCTTTCGGGATGCTGTTTGGAGGGATGGTGGAATACGTGGATCTGGACGGATTTCTTCTGATTAAGGATGAACCCTTCAACCTCGTTTCCGAGGCCGAAGGAATTCTCTCTTTAGTTTGAATAATTAGTGATGACCGTGGCCATTTGCTCCATGAGCGTGACCGTGGCTTAGTTCTTCAGCAGTTGCTTCTCTCATTCCTACGATTTCAACATCAAAGAAAAGATCTTTTCCTGCCATTGGATGATTTCCATCAACTGTCACTTCATCAGTATCAAGTGCCATGATTGTGAAAACTGGAGAGTGATGATCATTGTTCACCTGAAACTGATCACCAACCTGTAGGTCTGCATCTGGCGGGAATTGAGTTCTTTTAACTTTTACCACCAACTCAGGGTTTACATCACCGTAAGCATCCTGTGCTTTTACTTCAATTTTTCTTTTATCGCCGACATTCATGAGAGCAATAACTTTTTCAAGTCCCGGGATGATTTGCTGAGCACCTTCAAGGAAGTAAAGAGGCTCATCACCAACTGAAGAATCAAGAGTCGTCCCAGCTTTATCTGTCAGGGTGTAGTGGAAGCCAATAACTCGTTTCATAAAAACTCCAAAATTTTGTGTCAGCTAATTTTTCTGACTATTGATAAACATAGTTCTTTATTCTGCGATTTTCTTTCTATCTCTTCCGCGGACAACTTGGCAAATGTCGCGGCGACCTTATCAAATGCTTCATCGCTCACATCAAACCTTCTCTCAAGAGGAAGATCTATTGAAAAAGTTTCCCTTAAATCATTCCAGAATTTTTCTTCTACTGCGGCCACTGCAACGTATTGACCGTCAGAAGTTCGGTAGAGAGAATAGCATGGATAGGCCCCATTATGCAGGAATTTTGTCTTTTTTTGGCCACGAAGTGTAGATGACCAGAAAGGATGAAGTATGGCATCTGCAGTATCGTGCAGATAACTGACTGATTTAACAAAACCCTTAGTCCTAGAAGATTCTATGATGTTAGCTAGGAGCTGGGTGGCAACTTGCTGACCAAAAGCAATACCTGCAACAGGCATAAAAGGAGGGGCCACGATAGGCTTTTCCTCATGAGCAACATGTAGTGATAAATAGCCACTTATGGCGAGGGCATTTAAATCATGCATGGCCTTGTTATGCGTGGAAGAAGCTTCGAGTTCAACGACTGCAAGATTCAGATCTTTCATGTCTTCGTCATTTAATCCCAGGTTCGTTTTAAGCTTTGAACCTAGTGAAAGCATAAGTCCCTGAGCACCTTCCAGATGTTTTCTGATTTCAATTCTTGCTTCAGGCGACTTGAAATCAAGTCTTACAACTTTCTTCTTTTTATTCAGTTCTTCATACCAGTTCTCAAAACTTTGGTCGAACTCAGAAAACATGCCTGAAAGAAAAGGGTCCTTGTGTTTTATGTCTTCAATTTTTATGACCTCTGCTCCCATATCAGCAAGAATTTTTCCAGCAAGAGGACCGGGAAGTCTATGAGTGAAGTCAATGATCTTTATTCCATCAAGCATCAGGTGTTTCCTTCATCTTAAAAAGCTCCTGAAATTTATCTATTCCTTTTCCCGTAACTTCACATTCCTTGGTTGTGCAAATCTGGTAGGAGTCATCATGTCGCTCATGGTAATCCAGGACGAACCTTGAAAAGAAATGGGTCCTCATCTGCAGGAACTCCTGTTTTTCTATCCATTCGATCGGAACTTCTACTTTTCGGAACATGTTCAAAGGATAAATCATTGCCCGGAGTCCTTCACCATGGCCAAGAGGATTAGTAAGGACAAACTGGGCGAAATTTTCATATTTGTTTTTAAAAACTTCAGTCGGGGAAATATCAGGCCTGAAAACGCTCATCCTGGATAAAAGATGAACCAGAGTCATAGCGGACGATCTGTAAGACTGATCGAAAAGAGGAGCAGGAAGATTGGTCAGACCTGTTGTTGATGCATTGATAGCGGTCTGAAAAATTTCTCCGTCCTTAATGAAATTATTCAGGATGAAGTCCACTGATTCCGTTGCATTTACTTTTAAAGTCGCATTACCCGTGACTTCATAGAGTCTCAACTGTGCATCAGCGAAATTTACATAATCCTCAAGGTAGAGCCCCTGTTCATCAAGAGTGTTGGTATGCCTTAGAACATGTTTGCCTGTGGAATCTTTTTTGATGAATTGCTGGATGCATCCTTCAACTGTTTGCTTGATGATTTCAAAGGCCTGGTTTTGAATCACATCGATCGGGCAGTACTGGACCACATCAGCGAGCGCAGAAAGGAGGAGATAGTTCCATGCTGCAATTCCTTTTCTGTCAGTCGCTGGAGGTATTCTTAACTTCCTTTGCTCAAGAAGTCTTCTCCTTATGTCACGGACTTCCTGCCAGCCTTCCTGAGAATAGTATTCAGCCTTCAATTCAGGATTAAGCGACAGAACGTTCAATCCGTGCTCGAAATTTCCATTCTCGGAAATATTAAACCACTTCAGGTATTGATCAATTTTGATTTTTTGTTCAGGAGGAGCTTCTTCGAAACTGGCTTCAAACTCTTCTTTGCTGTAAGTGAAGTAAAGACCTTCAGTACCTTCTGAATCAGCGTCCTGAGCACTGAAGAAATAATTTTCATCAGCAACCATTTCTGACTTGAGGTAATCAAGGGTTTGAAGAATCCCATCAAAGATTAAGGGTGAAGGATAGAATTGACTTAACTTAGCGAGAACTTTTAAAAGCCCCGCCTGGTCATACAGCATCTTTTCGAAGTGAGGGACAAGATATTTCTCGTCGACTGAATAACGATGAATTCCGCCCTTAGCATGATCGTAGAGTCCGCCCATCAGCATTCTTTCAACCGTTTCGACAATATGCTGACCCTGCTCTTTTGGGATCATCCCTTCAAGTATCTGTTCACAGGCCCATTCATAGAATGCAAAATGTGGAAATTTAGGAGGCTGCCCGTATCCGCCATTTTTCTGGTCAGCAAAATTTTTAAGAGCGTTCATGATGGCCGAAGGAGCTGGAAAGTGCCCTTTGAAATCCACTTTCTTTTCCAGTTCAATTGGTTTTTTTATTTCTTCTGTTAACTTAGTCCCTGTTTCGAGCAATTGATCCGGATTTGTTTTCCAGGCCTCACTGATTTGTTTCAGGACATCCATGAAGGAAGGGAGTCCCTGCTTTCCTGTTTTAGGAAAATAAGTGCCGACAAAAAAGGGCCTTCCATCTGGAGTCAGGAACACCGAGAGAGGCCACCCACCTCGTCCTGTCATAAGTGAACAGGCGGTTTGATAGTAATGATCGAGATCGGGATATTCTTCGCGGTCCACTTTAATAGAAATGAAATTCTCATTCAGAAATGAAGCAGTCGCCTCATCCTCGAAAGATTCATGGGCCATGACATGACACCAGTGGCATGAAGAGTACCCAATAGACAGAAATATGAGCTTATTTAGTTCTTTCGCTTTATTAAGGGGTTGCTCTCCATAAGGGTTCCAATGAATAGGATTTTCAGCGTGTTGCTTGAGATAGAGAGACTTCTCAAAACCTAATTTATTTTCACTCATAAAACCTCGAAATTTGGTGAGGGGTGTAGGGATGGTAAAATCTTGATATTAATCTTCAATGAGTTATCTAAGCTTGGTCAAGGTAATTTGCTTTTTAAGACTGGGTTAGATATAAGGCGGGAGTATGGAACAAACGACCAGAGAAGCCAGTGTCCTTAAGACTCTAAGCGTCTCGGCGGAGGAAAAGTCGAAGAAGTCATTCTTCAGCTCTTTCTTCACCACCTACAAAATTCCTGTCCTGGCATTATTGCTCTTTGGCTCATTTGCTATGCGCGCTTTATATCCTGAAACCTTCACATTTGGTTTCAAGCGTCAGAAGACCTATCGTTTTAAGAGTGATAGTCTGGGCTTTTTCATTGGCGACATCAACTTCTTCATGAATAACTCCTATGATGAGGCAGAGGCCCAAATGGTAGAGTTATTTCCGGAAAGACTTCAGGTCAAGGTTAAAAAAGTCATACGTCCCGTTTTGATCCTGTGTGAAAAACATCAGTTGGATCCTTTCTGGGTTTTATCGGTTATGTGGACTGAGTCTCACTTCAAACATGAATCTGTTTCAAAAAAAGGTGCTCGCGGCTTAATGCAGCTTATGCCTCCAACATATATGGAAACTCTGGCCGAGATGAAAAAAAGCGGGATTTTTCTGGAATCTGACAGGGGGGAAGACTACCTTCGTTATCAGTATGGCCAGGCTTTTTATGATCTTGGTTACTCTAAAATGGTCTCTAAGCTCAGAAACCTTGAAGTGGGGATATATTATTTGAAAGGTCTGCTTGAGTCTTTCAATTATAACCATTATTATGCCACCGTGGCCTATAACATGGGACCAGGTTGGACCAAGTCAAGGCTGAGAAACAATATGCCGGTAGGGAAGAAGAATCACTACCTGAATAAAGTTCTAAAAAATTATTATCACATTACTAAAACATTGAGCCAAAATTCCAATGTCACCTTCATCCCGAGAATCTGAACTGAATCAATTGCGAGAAGCTCTCGCGCAACTCAATTCAGAATTCTTTCTGACTCTTGCTGAGAGAAGAAATCTTACGGTTCGTATCCAGGAAATAAAGGCAAGGACCGGAAGGTATTCTCATTATGATCCAGAGAGAGAGAGAGAGGTTCTGGGTCTTGTAAAAGTTCAATTGAAGAATCTGACTCTGAAAGAGCTCCTGGCCTTTTCTTTAGTGATGGAAGACCATGCCATGGCCATGGCCCCGGGATCTTACCCTGCCTGGTCAAACTTTACTCATCTCATTGATCCAAAGAAAGAGCTCTATGAAATGATAAATCCTCTGATGCTTAAGATTTCACATCCTGATTTCTTTGCAAGACTTAATCTTTCTCAGGAATTCGGCTTTTTAAAAGACTTCTGATTGCCTTAATCCTTTCGACTATTTAATATTCTTTCTTATGAATAAAGACCAAGTCATTGCTCTTGATGGTCCTTCAGGGAGCGGTAAGTCAACAGTTGCAAAATTAGTCGCTCAGAAGTTGGGACTTATCTACATTGATACAGGAGCAATGTTCAGGGCCACTGCTTATGCTCTCCAACATACCGGGATTGATTTCACCAAACCCAAACTTACGGCGGTGGAAGAGGAGAAAATTGAAAAGTTTTTTCATGAACATCGCTTCCAGTTCGCTCCTGAACCGGGTGTTCTGATTCTCCTGGATAATCTCAATCTTACTGATGTGATTCGTGAACACCATGTTTCAAAACTTGCTTCACAAGTATCTAAGCATAGAGTTGTAAGGGATTTTTTAAAGGCCTGGCAGCGGGATATTGTGAAAGACAGACCTGCTATTCTTGATGGCCGGGATATCGGAACAGTCATTTTTCCCAATGCTCTTTTAAAGGTCTTCCTCACTGCTTCTGCTGAAGAACGTGCTACTCGTCGTTTTGAAGAGTTGAAAGAAAGAGGGCAGGATCAAGTGGAATACGACATGATTCTGAAAGACATCAAAGAAAGAGATTATGAAGACATGAATAGGGAGATTGCTCCTTTGAAAAAAGCCGATGACGGTATTGAATTAGATTCCACTGGAAAAACCATACCCCAAATTGTTGATGAGATTATTGCTCTCTGGAACGAGAGGAAGGCCTAGAATATGATCTTAACCCCTGAGAAATTTGAAGAGATTATTGCCCATTTCCCCACGTTAAAACCCCTTCTGGTTGTTGGAGACCTTGGTGTTGATAAGTATACTTTTGGAGATGTGAAAAGGATTTCTCCTGAAGCTCCAGTTCCGGTTCTTGAGGTGGAAAAAGAATGGAATAAACTCGGATTGGCGGCCAACGTTTCTGATAATTTAAAAAGCCTGGATGTGCCGTCTACTCTTTGTGGTGTTATTGGTGATGATGCCCGTGCCAGTCTCGTCGAGCACCTTCTTGAAGAAAGAGGTCTCAACACATGGGGGCTCGTCAGAGATCCTTCACGCCACACGACCTATAAAGAAAGAGTGACCACGGCAACGCAACAGATCTGCCGGATTGATTACGAAACAAAAGATTTTATCTCTGAAGAAATTTCACGCAGAATAGGATCACGCATCGAAGAGTTTTCCCAAACTCATTCCGGGATCATCATTGAAGATTATGGCAAGGGACTATTCAGTGAAAAACTTTGTCAGAAAATCATACATGATTTCAAAGAAAAGAAATTACTGGTCACAGTTGATCCATCCCGTTCAACTCCTCCTTTATGGTACAAAGGGGCGACTCTTCTTAAGCCAAATAAAACTGAGGCCCACATTATTGTTGAGGCATTGGGATATTTTAAAGAAAGAAACCTCGAAAAAATTGCTCAGATCCTGGTGGATAAACTGGGCCTTGAGAAAGTGATCATCACTTTAGGTCCTGATGGAATGGCCATGCTGGATACTAAGATTGGCGGAGAATTAAAAATCATTCCGACTGCTGCCAATGAGGTTTTTGATGTCTCCGGTGCAGGGGACACAGTTATCGCGGCCATAAGTTCCGCTCTCATTTCAGGTGCGACTCTTGAAGAAGCGGCATGGATTGGAAACTGTGCTGCCGGCGTGGTGGTGAGGAAACGCGGCACGGCCCTTTGTTCAATAGAAGAACTTAGAGAGCATTATGGTGACCTTCTGAACATTATGAAGTGATGATAAAATTAACTCCTCCTTCGCAAGGTCTGCTTTTTTCAAGTTTCCTTTTCCGCAGAGATCTTCATACCTCTCGGGATTTATCTCTTTTCTGGGAACAAAAGTTTGGAGAATGTTTTACCTTAACTCCGAAAGAAAATCCTCTTAACGATTATTACTCAAAGGAAATGGGAAGTGATCTCTCCCGAATCTTCTTGCTAACCTCTTCAGCTTTTCCCAGGGAATTTCTCCTTTCGACCAAGTTACAGGCCATCGCATGGGAAGAGGAATGGTCCAAGGAAAACCGCCGGATGGTTAACGTAGACATCGGTTTCCTAGCTCCTGAAAATTTCATCCTGGCCACAACTAAGAATTATTCTCACCGGGTTTATCTGGGACAAAATATTTTTGCCGACCTCACCTATCATTTTCACCAGGGCGAGTTTAAATCTTTTCCCTGGACCTATCCTGACTATCTGGACACAGAAAAAATTGAATTTCTAACCTGGGGAAGAAGCTTCCTTCTGCAAAATCGAAGCAATTGACTTGCAGTGTCGGTTTAGCTCCTTCTTTTCAATCAACCCCCATGCTGATACCCTTTTTTCCGAAACTTACCAAAGGAACCCCATGCAAGTGCTCGAGTCACTGCTCAATGATTTTACTAATGAGTTGAAAGACATTCATAAAGTTGCTGACCTCTTGAATCTCAAGGCCAAGTACATCGGAAAGCAAGGACCCCTTGCCGATGTCATGAAAAACCTGAAAGACGCCACCCCCGAAGAAAAAAGGGCGATCGGATCGAAGGCCAATGATTTAAAAAATAAAATCGAAGCTCTTTTTACGCAGAAAATGCAGGAGCTTGAAATCCAGGAGATTAACGAAAGTCTCTCAAAAAATAAAATTGATATTTCCCTTACAGATTCTGTTCTTGATAAGGGGCTGCAGGCCGCCGGTTATCATCCCGTAACCATCATTCAGCAGGAAATCGAGGATATTTTTATTTCCATGGGCTTTGAAGTGCTCGATGGTCCTCACATTGAAGATGATTATCATAATTTTGAGGCCCTCAATATCCCTGATACTCATCCGGCAAGAGATATGCAGGACACTTTCTGGTTTGCTGATAAGAAGCATCTTTTAAGAACTCATACATCCACCATTCAGGTGCGTGGAATGAAAGAAAGAAAACCACCTTTCCGATTTGTCGGTCCAGGAAAGGTCTTTCGTTGTGAAAGAACGGATGCCTCCCACGAAATGGTCTTCCACCAGCTTGAAGGAATGATGGTCGGTGAAGATGTTTCGGTAGGAAACCTGATTTATTTTATGAAGACCCTTCTGACGGAAATTTTTAAGAAAGAAGTTGAAGTGCGTCTGCGGCCCGGCTTTTTTCCTTTCGTAGAACCCGGATTTGAGCTTGATATCAAGTGTCTTATCTGTTCAGGGAAAGGTTGCTCAGTTTGTAAGCAAGTGGGCTGGGTTGAGCTTCTTCCATGTGGAATGGTTCATCCGAATGTCCTGAAAGCAGGTGGGATTGATCCTGAGAAGCATAACGGCTTTGCCTTTGGTCTTGGTCTCGATCGTCTGGTGATGATGAAGTATGGAATCGATGACATTCGCCACCTTCATTCTGGTGACCTTCGTTTTAACTCTCAATTTAAATCTTTCTAGGAATAAATATGCTGATTTCTCTTAACTGGATCAAAGACTTCGTAGATATCCCTGATATGTCGCCTAAGGAATTAGGTTCACTTTTTACTCTTGCAACCGCGGAAGTTGAGGACGTGATTGTGAAGGGAGAGGCATTAAGGCCTATCCTTTGTGTGGAAATTAAATCCCTTAAACCTCATCCGGATTCAGATAAATTGAATCTGGTCACTTTTGATTTAGGTAAAGGGCAGACAAAAGAAGTGGTCTGTGGTGCCCCCAATGTGAGGCCGGGGCTTAAAGTGCCGTTTGCTCCTATTGGGACAACCCTTCCGAACGGAATGACTCTTGAACCAAAAAAAATCCGTGGAATCCTTTCTGATGGAATGCTTTGCTCGGAAGTCGAGCTTGGGTTAGGTGAAGGGAAGTCAGGACTGATGGAATTAAAGGATAATGCGACTCCAGGCATGCCCCTGGTTGAATACTTAAAGCTTGAAACGGATGTCATCTTAGATGTGGATAATAAATCTCTCACGCACAGACCTGATCTGTGGGGATACCTGGGACTGGCCCGTGAATTTGCGGCCGCTCATAAAAGACCTCTCAAAAATCGCTTCACTCCTGAGTGGGAGAAAAAAATCGAGACTAACTTTAATAAGGCCATGTCTCCCGTGAGAGTTGAAGTTTCCAGCGATTCATCTTGTCTGGCCTATTATGGGCTTTCACTTGATATCCCGAAAATGGGAGAAACTCCTGACTTTATAAAAAATCGTCTGGAGACCGTAGGACTTCGTTCTATCAATCTCATCGTGGATATTTCAAATTATGTCATGGTAGAACTTGGAATTCCGAATCATATTTTTGACCGCACGAAAATCCAGGGTGACAAAGTTATCATTAAACGTGCCGGTCAGACCTTAAAGTTTAAGACTCTCGATGAAATGGACCGGGAGATCACTCCGTCGGATACGATGATTTTTGATTCTGAACGACCATTAGTTCTCGCTGGCCTTATGGGCGGTCTTGATAGCGGAGTAACTCCTGATACAACAAAACTCTTTCTTGAAGTCGCTAACTGGGATGCTCCGGAGGTCAGAAAAACTTCCGTTCGACTGGGACTTCGTACCGATTCATCCCAGCGCTATGAAAAAACTCTTGATAGTAATCAGTGCTACCGGACGCTGCTTCGACTGGTTGAAATGATTTCTGAACTTTGTCCGGGAACTACCGTTACTGGTATGCCTGAGAAGTTCATCCGTGAAGATAAGCTTGCCAGACCGGTGACCCTTACTGTTTCTCACTCTCAGATCGTTAAAAATCTAGGAATGGAGATTCCCAAGGAAATGGTGAAGGATATCTTTGAAAGACTCGATTTCAAGGTAGAGGAAAAAGAAAACGCTTTTGAGGTAACTGTTCCGTCATTCAGAACAACCAAAGATATCAGTGTCAAGGCTGATCTGATTGAAGAAATCGGTCGCATGATCGGTTACGATAACATTGCTCCCGTTTCTCCTATGCTTCCCGTGAAACCTATCCGTCTTTCAAGCGCTAAACAGTTTCATAGAAAGATCCAGGATTTCCTGGTTATGCAGGGTAAGGCCCTTCAGACTATGACCTATCCTCTGGTGGGGAAGGATCTCCTTCTTAAAGCACTGTGGCCGGAACAAAATGAACATCTGGTTCTTGTGAATGCACTTTCCGTAGAACAGGATAGAATGCGTCCATCGCTTATTCCTTCAGCTATTGAAATGGCAGCTCAGAATCACAAGCACTATGATGAATTCGCCTTCTTCGAACTTGGCAGGAGTTACCTCGACTTCACGAAAGAAAGAAGTCAGCTTCTGATAGGAATGTACTCGAAAGAAAGAAGTCGTTTCGTTGAAGTTGAAAACGTGGTGGAGAAGCTTCTGGGTCTTTTGAACATAAACTTTAACTTTACCGGAATGAACCTTAAGTTTCCGAATGCGGTTCTTCCTTATAACTGGAATGGTGTTCATCCGCATGAGTATATGAATGTTCAGATCATGGGGAAATACACTGGAGTCATTAATACAGTTCATCCTCTGGTACTGAAGAACTTTAAGATGAAGGGCTTTCTCACTTTAGCTGTCATTGACATCACTGACATTGAAGCAAAAGAGATGAAGGATAAAACAACCTATCGACCAATTGCTAAATTCCCTTCTTCTGCTTCTGATTTTACAGTTGTTATGAATAAAGAAGTGCCAGCGGCTTCAGCCATCACTGCTCTTTCTTCATTAAGACAAAAAGAAATTAAATCGAAGACGATTGTGGATATTTTTATGATGAATGAACTACAAAAAGCTGTCTCAATTCGTACGGTTTTTGAAGATTCTGAAAAGACTTTATCCAACGATACAATAAAAGATCTCGAGCAAAAAATTGTGCAAGTGCTGGAAAAAGCAGGGTTTCCTCTAAGGTCTTAAAAAGACATTGTTTAGTGCGAGTTTTTGATTAAAAATTTTTCTTAAATTAAAATCAAAAACCCGTTGACGAAGTTACGGTGGATACGTATTATCCCAAAACACTTCAAGACGAAATTAAGTAGTTAAAAGCTGAGTTCACACTCAGACAGAAGTTTTTGCTCTTTGAAAATTGAATAATTTAATAAAATTTTGATGCTTTCGGGCATCAAGATGAGATGAGAAAGGAACCCGTTCAATTGCCTAGTCTTCCGTAAGTTTTAGTACTTACGAGTACAGGAAGACGGCACATCTTCGGATGTTGTTGTAAAACGAAATTGAACTAATTCTTGAACAAAACAAGAATCTAGAGTCACCAAATAAACTTTAAGTTTTATTTTAAATATATACTTGGAGAGTTTGATTGTGGCTCAGAACGAACGCTGGCGGCGTGCCTAATACATGCAAGTCGAACGTGAAAGTCCTTCGGGATGAGTAAAGTGGCGCACGGGTGAGTAACACGTAGGTAATCTGCCTTTTAGTGGGGAATAACTTCGGGAAACCGGAGCTAATGCCGCATGTGTAAGCAATTACAAAGAGGGCCTCTATTTATAAGCTCTCGCTAGAAGAAGAGCCTGCGCTGCATTAGCTAGTTGGTGG
>JBKHWS010000067.1:0-8353 GCA_046566385.1 Bacteriovoracia bacterium
CATGGCTTCTCAGATAAACGGTAACTCTAAGTTTAAGAATGGTATTGTAGTAGGCCCAGGTGCATATATAACAAGATCTGAATTAGGTATTGATGTGAAAGCCTCCAATACTGTCAAGGGGAGATCTATTTACGAAAGCACAATTGGAGACAGATCAGTAATTGCTTCGTGTTCTATTAGCTCTTCTACTTTACTCCCTGATGTTACAGTTAATAATAGTTTTCTGGGAACCGCTACTCTATTTATCGATGCTAACATTCAGCATTCTGAAGTTTATTCTTCAACGATAGGTGAAGGAGTGACAATTGATGATTCATACGTCTCAAATGCGCCAAATGTGATAACTGAAGATCAAGTATCAAAAGATTGTAGTCCTGATATTATTGGAATTTGGGCGTGCAGAGATAAAGTGCCTTAAGTATTTATTAATAATCGGTAAGAATGTGCTCCAAAACTTATACGTATTGGAGCACCTTTGCCCAGGAAGGATATTTTTTAAGAGACGTTGAAACAGTTACTCCCAAAACTCCAGCACCGCATTCGGTATCGGTGCCTTCTCCCAGATGATCCCAAACTCATTCTGAGCTTCTTCATTCATCGCTTTTTCTTCCGGATGAAGACTCTCTCGCTTTTCCAGTAGCTCTTTTTCAGAAAAACAAAATTCTCCTGCTTTAAGGTCCTTGTGATGAGAATCAAAGGCCAGGCACCCGTAGGGTTTTACTTCCCGGGGAAGAGGGCAGCCGAGTTCGGTGTGGTTGAAGAAAGGGCAGGTGTAGGTTTTACGAAGATAGGATTTCCGTTCCCGAGGATACTTTGGTTCTAACCGATATTTCTCAACAGCTTCTTCCAGTTTTGCCTTGAGCTCATTTGTTAGGAGATTATTTTCTTTCAAATAAACAAATAACTCTGAGGCTTCGAGGGGAGTCATGAGCATGGAGTTCGCTTCAAAAGTACAGCAGGTCCCGGCACAGCCTAAGCAGCCCATGCCCTGGGATTCCAGCTCATTCATTCGTTCGATCAAAATTTCCCGTCTATTTGGTCTCATTTGTAGTAGTCATCTCATAAAACCCGAGCTTTTGCACCTGGTCATCCTAGTCTTTTCCCTGTTTTGCATAGACTATGGCCGTCAATTTTAGTACAAAATCCTATACATTTCTTTATCTGAATTTCTAGGGAGATCATCATGATGGAATCTTGGTTGATGTGGGTTAAAACCCCTGTGATCTTTGGCGTCTTTGGACTCGCCATTGCGGCCTTTTTCTACTTCAAAGTCTTATCTTTGGGGAAAGGGACCGAAACAATGGAACGTATCGGTGGTTATATCCGTGAAGGTGCCATGGCGTTCTTATTCAGACAGTACAAAGTTCTGGCCATTTACTGTTTGGTCGTTGCCGCCCTTATTGGTTACGGACTTGGCGGTCTTGCCGCTGGTTCATTTGTTCTGGGAGCGTTCCTTTCATTATTAGCTGGTTTTGTTGGTATGAAGGCCGCGACTTACGCCAACGTTAAAACAACTCAAGCTGCTCGTACTGGTTCAAAGCCGCTGGCTCTTTTAACTGCCCTTGATGGTGGTGCGGTTATGGGTCTTTCGGTAGCTGGTCTTGGTGGTATCGGACTTGGTGTTCTTTACCTCGTTTTCAAAGATCACTCGGATAAGATTCTTTCAACGGTTCTTCACTCTTTCGCAGTTGGTGCTTCCTCCATCGCGCTTTTCGCTCGTATCGGCGGTGGTATTTATACAAAAGCCGCTGACGTGGGTTCAGATATCGCTGGTAAAGTGATCGAGAATATTCCTGAAGATGATCCTCGTAACCCAGGGGTTATCGCAGATAACGTCGGTGATAACGTTGGTGACGTTGCAGGTATGGGTGCTGATATTTATGAGTCAATGGTTGCTGCGATTGTTGCTGCCATGGCGATTGCCATCACTTCAACGGAGCTTCCGGTTCTTCTTGCTTCGGCAGATGAATCAATGAACAAAATCGTTGCGATTGGCCTTCCTCTGGTTCTTTCAGCTGTTGGTCTTCTTGTTTCCATCATCTGTATTTTTATCGCTCGTATGATGAAGCACATGGATCCAGCGAAGGTTCTTCGTGGTGCTCTTATCATGCCTCCGCTGGTTCTTGCGGTAGTTGCTTACGCCATCATGGCCTCCCTTGGAATCACTCAGAGTGTGACTGCGATTCTTACTATCGGTGCTATCGGTGGTACGATCATCGGTCTCATCACTGACTACTATACTGGTATCTTCAGACCTGTAGCTCGAATTGCTGAATCAGCAAAAACCGGTGCAGGTACGAACGTTATTCAAGGTCTTGCTGTAGGTATGGAATCAACAGCGATTCCTCTGATCGTGGTGGCCATCGTTGCTTACCTTTCTAACAAGTATCTTGGTCTTTATGGTATCGCTCTTTCTGCTGTTGGTATGCTTGGTGGTACAGCGGTTGTTATGACTGTTGATGCTTACGGCCCGATTTCAGATAACGCTGGTGGTATTTCTGAAATGTCTGGTCTAGGCCCTGAAGTTCGTTCTATTACAGATGAGCTGGATATGGTTGGTAACACAACGGCAGCTATCGGTAAGGGATACGCGATTGGTTCTGCGATCCTCACGGTGCTTGCTCTTTTCTCTGCTTATAACATTGAAATTAACCACGTTCGTTCTCTGGCCGGTCTTGGTGCGGTTGAACTTGTTCTTACTGATCCAAAGATCCTAATCGGTATCCTTCTTGGTGCCATCCTTCCAATGCTTGTTGGTTCAACAACCATGCTCGCGGTTGGTAAGGCAGCTGGTGCGATCGTTGTTGAAATTGGTCGTCAGTTCAGAGAAATCCCAGGGCTAATGGAACTTAAAGCTGAGCCAGAGCCTTCTAAGATCGTGGATATCGCTACGGCTGCAGCTCTTAAAGAAATGATCCTTCCTGGTATGATTGCCATTCTTGGTCCAGTATTGGTTGGATTCTTCATGGGTCCTGCTTCTCTTGCTGGACTTCTGGCCGGATCTCTAGCCGTTGGTGCAACCATGTCTCTATTTATGGCAAACGCTGGTGGAGCATGGGATAACGCTAAAAAGTACATTGAAAAAGGTCACCTCGCTGGTGAAAAGAAAGGTTCTGATACTCACAAAGCTGCAGTAGTAGGGGACATGGTGGGAGATCCGTTCAAGGATACTTCTGGTCCTGGTATCTCGATCTTAATCAAAGTGATGTCGGTAGTTTCTCTTTTAATTGCTCCTTTGATCGCTACTCTTTAATTTCTCTTCTAAAGGGCCCACTAATAGTGGGCCTTTTTTGTCTGACAATACCCTCCAAATTATTAAAAACTTCCTAATTTTTCGGAACAATTTTCCGAGTCTCTTAAAATATCAAAATTGTTTAACATAGTAGGAGGCAAGGAGAAGCTTTTGGGTAATGACTCAGATAACTCCATGAATGTTTATCCACAAATAAACTTCATGAAATATTACATGCAACTTATAAAGAAACACTGGCCGCTGGTCTTATCCATAGGGTTGTTTCTTGGCTCCATATTTTATGCCCTGGCATTCATCCAAAATTTCTATTCATCCACGCTGCTTAGATTTCGTGCTGATTCTGGTGCTTCTGCACCCACATCTCTGGTTTCGCCATTAGGCGGGACTCAGGTTTCTTTAAGAGATAAAAATTTTAATTATCTTCAGGCAATGCCTTTCTATTTTGAACTTAGCAGGCAATTGAATGATCATCCCGAAGGTCCGGAATTCATCCGTCTCTTCTTGAAGAGTAAGAACAATCTCCTGGTTAAATTCAAGAAACTCTTTGTGGACGTTTCTCCTCTTGAGACTAAGGAAAGCACTGTTACTCAAGTTGCTGTTGTCCTTAAGAGAATCATGTCTTTTAAGAAGGACCAGGATAATGGCATTTATTTAATGGTGAGATCGGGAACTCCTGAGTTGTCTCTAAAGCTTGGTAGAATTCTGGGAGAGCTCACGAGAAAGATTATCGTAAAAAACGAGAGTATGGATATTGAGGCTTCGGCCACTCATTTTAAGAATCTCCTGTCCGAAAGCCAGACTAACCTCATGAGGCTTAACAATGAGATGCTTGAGAATGAAGAAAATCAGCAGCTGGATCACGGTTCAGGTAAGACCCAGGATGCAATGATGGACACGGAGAAAGAACTCCGTATGGCAAAAATTGAAGTTCAAAGGCTGGATCTTCTCATTAAAAGTCTTGAAAGGGAATTGAATCAGAACAGCACTTATTCCATTGATAATAATAGCTACAAGTATATTGATCAGGTGGGAATGGAGCGCCTGGAAGAGTTAAAGCGAGATCGAAAGTCTGCTGAGGCTAAGGTGAAATCAGTCTCCAGAACTTACGAGGAAATGAAAGTTAAAAATCTCGGGTTACCCGTGGCCGAACAGATTGAAACGAATCTGGCCTGGGAACTGAACCTTGAGAGATCTATTCAAAAAGACCTGATCTTAAAGAGCAGGGATCTGGATAGTCAGCTAAAATCAACTGAAACCATAGTTCAGGTTGGAAGAGATACAAACTTACTTCCGAGCAGTGTGCGCATCTCAAAGCCGGTAAAGTTCGCCATGGGGTTCTTCCTGGGAATTATTCTTGCCTTGATTGGTGTCTATTACTTCTATGAGTTCTTCAAGGTACTAAGAGGCTCCAAGGATCTGATTGCGAGAACAGATAAGAATATCCTGAATTCGATACCTCTTCTGAAGAAGCCTTCTAAAAAGTTTGATCTCTGGAGAGAGCTGCCTTCCAACCATCAGGCGATGGAGTCTTTTCGGCATCTCATGGAGTTTACCCTTGAACAAAAAGTTCTGACCTTTGTGAGTTCCAAGAGCGGTGAAGGAAAGAGCTTTATCATTTCAAACCTGGCCGAGAATCTGACGAGGTTTGGGAAGAAAGTTTTAATTGTTGATACTAATTTTGTGAATCCTACTCTTTCCCGTTTTTTACCTGGCCATCCCCAGATTGAAATTGTGGTCGCGGATAAGTTTCGCCATGGGCCCGGTGCCCTCATAGACCGCAGTCTTTTGGTCAAAGAGATCAAAACCCGCTCAAAAGACTGTGATGTCATTCTGATTGATACCCAGAACCTTCACGACTGTAATGATGCCCTGATTGCTGCTTCTGTTTCCAATATGACGGTTGTTGTTGCTTCCTATCTTGAAACTTATTTCTATCGCCTTGATGAGGTCATCAGAAAGTTACAGGTTGCGGAGATTCCGTCATACACGTTTCTCTGGAACAAGGCCAATATCAATGATGAAATAGTCACGACCAATACCCGTGCGCTTGATGATGTTGATGCTAATACTCTCTATTTCAGCAAAAGTAGTTAACGATGAAGACGCTTTCTTTTCTTTTGGTTTTTTTATTTTCTTTTTCCCCAGTCTGGTCACGTGAAGAAGTTTTCACTGTCACAAAGTTACCTCAGAATTCAAATGAGTTTTTTGCCGGAGGATATCCTGGTGCCACCATGATGAAAGTTCACGTGGTTGGAGGGGTTCATAAGCCGGGGGTTTACAATGTTCCTGTGAATTCAGAATTAAACTCTGTTATTTCTTATGCCGGTGGACCGACAAAGGAAGCCGAGTTTGATGAGGTCTTCATCAAGAGTAAAAGAGGGGAAGATTTTGTTGTGAAGAAGGTCGACATGAAGGAGTTCTTTGCTAATCCCAAAGAAACTCCATACCGTCTTCGTCCCGATGACTATGTTTATGTTAATCAGAAAGAGCAGCTGATTGATGATAATACGTTCAGAACGATCGTGGTTTTCTCCACCATCGTTGCCACTGTACTTTCGGCGATAACAATAGACAGAACCCTGGAAAGATAGACTTATTTTTCGATGTTCTCAGAAGCCTTGAAGTTAGTTAATGGGAATGTTCTGTACTTCTCAGCAACCAGTCCTTTTTCATTCTTATCCAGAATATTGGCATTCACCAGGACGTTTTCTCCCCCTGAAATATGGATTCCATAGCTTCCATTGCCGGTGATCAGGTTCCCTTTGATGAGAATGTTTTTAGAGACGGGAGCATCCTTCTCGAAATTCCCCAGCATGATACCTTTGTGTTTGTTCTGATAGATCTGATTCCCGTCTATCAGAATCATTTCCTGGTTATGCCTCATGAAAATCGCAGCGTCATTCGGATTTGTGGTTTTGTTTCCACAACCTTCAATGTGATTTCCGGAAACGGTGATATTCTTTATCGCTTTCCAGCCTTTGTCCGTACGGGCCCCGGATGATATGAGAATACCGCTAAAACCAGCATTGCGGATCTGGTTCCCGCTAATGATAACCTTGGATGTTCCATAATTAAAATCTGGAGAGTGTCCTTTGATATCAAGACCATGAGTAGAAATATTTTCCATCTGGTTCCCCTGTATGTTGAGGGCCAGGCCACTCCAGAAACAGTCAATGGCATCCTTGGAATCAGTACTGGAGGAAGTTCCGATGTTTTTAAACTGATTGTTGTTAATGTTCACTTGCTCTACCCATTGCCTCAAGCGAATGGAGTCCAGCTTTGAGTTTTCGAAAAAATTACCCTGTATGATGACTTCTTTTAAGCGATGGAAGTAAAGATGGTGAGCGTATTCCCCTTTAAAAAAGCAGTCGGTAATGATGAGTTTAGATCGCCATGGCTTTTTGGAATAGGGGGCATCTTTTGTGCTGTTCATGTCTGAGCCGATGGCGGTAAAAACCTTTCCAGAAAAAGTGCATCCGCGAATGGTCGCGAATTCCAGCTCTTTACCCAGAAAAATTTCTGATTCCGGTCTTTGACCCGTTCCTTCTGATACAAATTCAACGTCGGCGATTTTATTGTTGTTGCCTTCCAGAATAAAAGCGGCGGATGAACCGGTTTTGATTTTAATTTTCCCAGGGCCTCGAATGGTCTTGCCTTTAAGTATGATGTTTCCGATTTTGTAAACTTTTCCAGCCTCCAGGTCCAGGACATCGTGGTGATTCAGATATTCCTTAAAAGCTGAAGAATCATCTGTTTTTCCATCTCCACTTGCTTTAAACCTGCCAGGAAGGGGAGGGCCCTTTTTTTCATTAGCAAGTGCTGGAAGAGAAAATGAAGCGAATAAAAGAGTCTTAAGAAAGTCTTTTCTTTCCATGTCGTTACCTTAAAAATTTGTTTGCATCAAAATCCGGGCGCTCATTCCTGAACCCGAGAATGTGCTCATAGATTTCTCCAATCTCACGGGAAGTCCGCTTGACGTCAAACATTGTGGAGACCAGGACTTTTCCGTTCTTTGCCAGTGCCTTTCCTTCTTCAGGGTGAGAAAGGAATTTATTAATTTTCTCCACAATCCGTTCAACCTTTCTCTCTGTGATGAATCCTGTTTTACCTTCAAGTACTACCTCTGGTAGTCCTCCCACATTGCTGGCGATTGTCGGGACATTGTTAATCATGGGTTCAATGACTCCTCCGCAGTTTTCTGAAGAGGGAAGATGAAGGGCGAGATCGAACTCTTTCCAGATTGAGAGAATCTCTTTTTGGGGGATATACCCTGTGAAAATAATCCGTGATGACTTTTTCTCAGCGTACTTTTTCAACTTCTCAAAGTAATTCTGGGATTTTCCCCACTGCTGTCCGATAAAGACTGCCCACAAATCTTCGTTTTTCTCCATAACTTCAGCAAGCGCATCGATCATCAATTCATGCCCTTTTAACCCGGTTGTTTGCCCGAGGTAATGCTTCGGGGGATAGATGAAACTGACATTCCCCACAAGTGTTGCTGATTCAGGGATGGAATATTTTTGTCTCAGATTTCCTGTCCTCGCGGAACTCTCTTCATTTATTTCTGTTCCATAATAACTTTTGTAAATGCGGCGAGAATCAACGGAATATCTTTTTGTATACAGTGATTTAATGAAGTCCGAGGAGGCGATCCAGTAGTCGTTTGCATCCGACCACATGGTTTCCCACTGGCCAAAAACAGGATGTTCCAGATGAAGAGGCCCCGGAACCTGGAAAATTCTTGGTATCGAAGAATCTTTTAAGGCATACCTCAACATCAGGGTCGTTGACACAAAATGAGAATGAATGAGGTCTGGTTTTATTTCATTGATGAATGTGACAAGCTGTTCTTTGATTGAAGGAAGAAGCCAGGGAGACTTCACCGGAAATTCACAAGGCAGGGCATGCAATGTGGCTCCCGTCTTCTGCCATTCTGAGGAATACCTTCCTTCGAGAGATGGAGAAACCACATGGACATCCCAGCCATTGGATTGGAGATTCTTTACCTGCTGAACGGCCCAAAGGGCACCTTCAAAAGTTTTAACGAACTGGACGACTTTTTTTCCACTCATTCGTTATACCTTTAAGAGTTGTATACAT
>JBKHWS010000067.1:8367-12438 GCA_046566385.1 Bacteriovoracia bacterium
CAGCTCGGGAGCAAGATAATTATGGGCCTTTTCCAGATTCTTGCTGGAGGCCTGGTTCATCTCTTCTTTATTAGTGATGAGCCGCTCTATGATTTCTGCTAATCTTTTGTCATTTTCAGGGTCGTGGATAAAGTCATCCGAAATGAGTTCAGGAATTCCACCGACATCTGAACCTACACATACGAGTCCTCGCGCCATGGCCTCAATCATTGCTCGGGGAAGCCCTTCCCCCCTGGTTGGCAGAATAAAAATATCTGCTTCATCCAGCGCTGAGAAGACAGCTTCCCCTGAAGGGAGATGTCCTTTAAATGTAACGGCATCTGAAATTCCAAGTTCCACTGCCATTCTTTCCACTTCTTTTCTGTTTCTGCCGTCTCCAACCCAGGTCAGAGTAACATCTCTTCCGCTTCTTCTGAGACTCGCCAGAGCCCTGAGAGCTGTATCCGGGCCTTTTCTCCAGTCTTCAAGTGCTCCGACTGATATAAGCCTGAATGAGCTTTTCTCTGAATAGTTCCTACTTCGATTAGAGAGATGATTATTCAGAAGTTCAATGGATGAAGCGAACACCTTCATTGAGCTTTCTTTTGATGGATACCGTTCAGGAAGACGGACTGAGGTCACGTAAGACAGAGCAGATGCCTTCGTGGTCTGTGCCCTGAGTTTTCTGCAGAACCACCACCGATAGAATGGCCGCAAGATAGATTTTACTGATCCGGGGGCGAAAGTATCATAAGGGTCGCCAACGACTTCCACTGCATAAGGGTGTTCCCGTGAAACCAAAAGAGGCTGCAGAATATCCGCTATCGGTGATCCAACTCTTAAAATAACAGCATCAGAATCTTTCTCAATTTCTTTCAGATGTCTTCTTATTTCTGTCCACTTTTTCAGATATCCCACCGGACCCAGGTAATAGGGAAGTGGTTTAAAAATAACTTGTTCACCGTCATCTACCCGTCTGGCCCTTTCATTGACAGCCTCTACGTAATTTGCCCGGGCCACAATCTCTACTTTTTGGAATACATCAAGATAGCGGTTCCAGAATGAACGGTGGAAATTAGATAAGGTCCAGACAGTTCCGTCCGGAAGAACATCAAAGCGTAGTTCGAGGGTTACTGTCACTTTCATGCTTCGCCCTTTTTCCAAGACAACTTATAGATGAGGAAAAAGAATATGGTGGCGTAAAGATTTCCTTTAAGGAAAGCAAGGCTGTCATTGCGGAAGGAATACATAGTAAAGCTGGTGAAGAAAACTGAATAGTAAGTGAAAAAGGGGTGCTTCCCCAGATGTTTAACAATCTTTCTTTCACATACGAGAATAATGAAGAATGCCAGAAAGACTCCGAAATAGGAAAAGTTGATAAACCCTTCGGCATCCATTCCAAAGCCGTAACCTGAAGTACTGGCCTCGGCATAACTGTTTTTAAACCAGTCCAGAGTGTTGAAGTCTGTCTTGTAGATCCAGTCAGGAAGAAGATTCAAGAAGCTGTTGAAATATGTGAAACCAAGGAAGTAATCGATCCTTTCATGGAGAAGTTTCAGACTGAAAGTATTTACAAAAAGCAAAGAGCCCTGGTTCAGAATGGAAGAGAGAACGCCTTCCGATGCCTGGGAAGCATCTCTGATGAAGAATACTCCGGTTGCAATAAACATCATAGCAACCATGGCACCAATGAGCTTCCAATTGGATCTCTTTCCATCCGGATCGAAAGCCGAACGATGGAAAAGAAGACTGAACACCGGAAAGATAAAATCCCTTTCTCCAATCACCAGACTATAGAGAATATAAAAAATGGTGTTGGTAAAATAGAGCTTTTTTAGAACTCCATTTTTTAAGAGAAAGAAGAATGATATCAGGTAAAGCTGGAGAAGAAGATAGTTATAATGAAGAGCAGGGTTCGCAATGCCAATCTTTGCAATTTTGTTATCTGCCCCTGAAATGAAAACCATGACGATGACATAAATAGCGTAGAGAACTGAAATTAGGTAAATGGGCGCAAGAGCATTGAGATTTAGCTTTGGAAAGAAAAGTCCACTCCTCCTTTCCGGCCAGAGAAAAGAGCCTATCACCATAGTGGAAAGCGCTGTTAAAAAAATTAAAGATGCTCCCGGTATATACTCCTGAGGAATACCAAAATAAATATTGTATCCAAAGAGATAGTTGATCACCGGGCCAAAAGCGAAATAGAAATAGAAGAGACATAAAGGAGTCATCAAGTCTTTAAGACCGCTCTTCATGAGTTTGAGTGTGATCAGGACAACACTCATTCCTACCGAAAAATAGATTATTCCCATCTCACTCATATTTTAATCTTTTGAATAAAAAAGCATATACGAAAGCCTGAATCATTATTCCACTGATGAAAGAGATAAAAGCTCCTGTGACACCCAGGGAAGGAATTGTGAAGAAGCCTGTTACTAGAGTAACGGCACAAGAAATGATGTTGGTTTTTAACTGAATATCATATATACCGGCGCCCATGAGAGAGTAATGCAAGACGGAAGCAGTTCCCCCGAGGAAGAACGCAAGCGTGATAAGCAAGACGATAGTGAGATCCCACTCTGGTTGCTTATTGTAAAGGAGGAGGGTAAAGCTCTCTCCAAGAAAGAAGAGAAATAAAAAAAAGATCAGGGATAAAGCGGCAAGGCCGCCTGTGATCTTCAGAAAAAAATTCCTGTTTTTTCTGACCCCTCGAAAATCTTTAAGGAGCCCCTGGCAGGCGTAATTGATGACCATCGCGGGGATGACATAGTAATAGAAGAGGATTGAAAACATGCCTAAGTCTTCCAGCGATTTAATTTCTTTCAACTGATATCTCGGAATGTTAACCAGAAGGGCAGTTAAAAGGGAGGACGCTGAGAGCGAAAGAGTGGTGATAAAAACCGTTCCTGATTCTCTTACCTTGAAGGCAATGCGCTTGAGAGGACTTAAAAAGTAATCAACACCTGCTATCCCAAGACTTATGAGTGCGACCAGGGAAAGTGTTTTAATGATATCGAAGTCCATAGACCAAACGATAGCTAACCCGGTGAAGAGCAAGGCGTACCTGATAAAAAGCGATCGATTGACAATACGAAGGCCTGATTCTGATTGCCAGATCATCTGAGAGAGTTCGCTCCACAATTCTCCCCACTTTAGAAGACAGAGCAGGATGAAGACCGGCAAAAGCCAGGGTTCAATAAACGCTATCACTGAAGAAGAGATTGTTAAGAGTCCGGTAAGAAAACTGAAACGCAGCCATTTTATCTGGCCTTTAATTTCTCCTTCTCCCTTTGTCAGGAAATAGGACTTCAACTGAAGACTGCCTAAAATAGTCAGGGGTGAAACAATAGCAAGAGCGTACGAAAAAGATCCCAAGGCCTCTATTCCAAACTTCCTTGAAATCAGAATAGTTAGGAACCAATAGAAGCCTGATTGCATGAAAGATGCAATCAAGAAGAGCAAAACACTCAACTTCCTAGAGGTAAGACTTATCATAGAGAAATTTTATCCTCATATGAAGTTTTTACGAAGCCTTAATTATTTAATGAATAATTTGGAAAAACTTACCGACAAAGCTTTGGGCCTAATTTGTTAGTAAAATCTTAACTGAGGTAAGGATGAAATACTCAAGTTCTCACATCCATCTGAAATACAAAAGTTACATACAGAGCGGATTGAATCTTTTGAATCATCTTCTGACGAAGAAGGAAGCACCAAGACCTATGAAGGAATTTAAAGTTGAAGATTTGCTGAAGCGTCCGGCAGTAGAAGTGGATTTAAGAGACGTCGAATCTCAGTTAAGCGGAAGAGTGGTACTGGTAACGGGTGGAGGCGGCTCCATCGGTAGCGAACTGTGCCGCCAAATTATCAAGATGAAACCTTCAAAGCTTCTCATCCTTGATCATTCTGAGTTGAACCTCTATCACATTGATTCAGAGCTGGCAGAGATGAAATCAGAGGTAGAAGTTGAAGTCCTTCTTGCGGACATCAAAGACCTTGCTGCCATGGCAAACATATTTGAAACCTATAGACCAGAATTCATTTACCATGCCGCCGCCTATAAGCATGTCCATCTGGTAGAGAAGAATCCCT
>JBKHWS010000068.1:0-6877 GCA_046566385.1 Bacteriovoracia bacterium
ATCCCTCGGAATATCGATGTCGGCCAGCATTGAAAGAAATTTATAAAAAAGAGACGCTGACCAAAGCTTGAACTTTGTTTCTCCTCTTCGATGTCTTCTCTGACCGTACACGACATCAAATCCTTCATTCATTTTTCCCACCATCACTTTCAGTAGCTCTGGAGGGTCTTGTAGGTCAGAATCGATGATAAAGACTAACTCTCCCTCGGCCTCATGAAGCCCGGCGGCCAAGGCAGATTGATGACCAAAATTGCGTGATAATTGAATCCCTTTCACTTTTGTGTTTCTTTTATTCAGGGCTTCGATGATCTCCCACGTTTTATCTCTCGAGCCATCATCAACTAGGATAATTTCATAGTCCGAGATCTTCATTTCTCTAATAACCGCAGATACCCTAAGATAAAACTCTTCCAGAACTTCCTCTTCATTCATGCAAGGGGCGACAATAGATAGATACATCATTGACCTCTCCTGAAGTAATGCCAGCCTTTAACCGCCAGAGGGATAAAAAAGATGTCAAAAGGAATGCGATAACGCATTTCACTTTTAAAAATATACACACAAAGAAAAAGTGCCAGAGCAGGAATAACCCAGATCGTGAATTCTTCGAGATTGCGACGCCTGAATATGTCGAGACCATAGGTGGTCAGGCCAACAACAAGAAAAAGAGAAAATATCAGTTCATAAAACCTCATATATCTTGAATAGGGTCTGCTGTTAAAGGGCCAGAGTGTGTTTCCAAAAAACAAATAAGGAATGCCTTCAAATGACAGTAGAAGGACAGCAGGATCTCTTTTAATGCACTCTAATCCTTGCTTCATAAAATATCCGGAATCAGTAAACGGGCGGTTCCACTTTTTGGTTCGGTTCAGATCCAGCTGGAAATAGAGCGGTGAGTGCCAAAAGAAACCAGCCGAATCAATGTTCTTCTTTCCTGGACATTTTCCCTCTACAAAATTGAGGCCACCGGTAGATGCACTTAACTGAACTTTGCCCGTCTTGGAATATGTTAGCAATCCATGTGCTCCAAGTCCCGCTCCGACAATAGAGCCAATGATCATTATTGCAGGTAGAGATTTCTTCCTTTTTAATAAAAAGAGACAAAGCAGGAATAAGGGCCCCCAGAGTGCATGAGTCCCTTTAAGCCAGAAGGCAAAAATAAAAGCGAGGGCCCAGACTGCAGGCCAGAAATATCCCACCCTTATCGACTTAACAATTCTTAGAGACGAATAGGCGGTTATGGAAATGAAGAGTGTAAAAAAGGTTTCAGGAAGAGCGAAGTTACCGTAAAGAATCCATGGAACGTGAAAAACTCCTATGAAAAAAGAGATGAAAGCAACTCTATGGGGGAAGCTCTCAGATACCATCCGATAGAAAAAGAACAATGTTAAAGATGAGGCAAAGGCCTGCAAGAGACTCACTGCCTGACTTAAGAGGGAAACAGCTTGTTTTACTGCGTAGAGGATAAGCGGATAACCAATGGACTGAAAGAAATGAGTTTCTTTCCATACACCCATTTCGATAAACTTGCTGATCTTCAGATAAATCCTCATGTCAGACCAGCTCTCTTTTTCCAGAAGAGGGCCATTGAAGGCATAGAAAAACCTTAGCAGAACTCCCAAGGAGAAAATGAGGAGAGGAAAATAAATCTTCAACATTCTGGCATCAGAAAGTGAACGCTTAAAGATTTGAATCGCAAAAGTTGTCATGCATCCTCTTAAAGAGGAGCTAAATTCCTACGAACTCCGGATTATGCCAACTTGAATTAAGCTTAAGCTATTTGCATGTCGGAAGACTTTGATTCAGCTGATCAATGATATTCTGTACCGTGCAGACAGTTAAGCCTTCTTTATTAAAGTGATCCATCAGCATGGTGGATGCCGTTACAGACTGGGTATGGATATCATGAAAAAGAACAATACCAGCATTCTTCTTGCTGGCCCTCATCTGCTTTAGTGTCCTTTCAAGAATCGATTGAGGGTTCTTGTCCTGCCAGTCAAGAGTATCGACGTTCCAGAAAACATGAACCATTTTGTGCTCAGCGATTTTCAGTCTCGTTTTAGGGGTGCTGACTCCGGCCCCATAGGGAAGCCTGAACAGTTTCACAGGGACATCCAATTGCTCTTCGATGACTCTTTTTGAAGTTCCAATTTCTCTTTCCAATTGAGATGGACCAACTTTCGTCAATTGCGCATGGGTGTAAGAGTGATTCGCAATTTCCAGACCAGAGCTAACTATTTTTTTAGCGGTCTCCGGATAGGCCATAACCTGTTTCGCCAGAACAAAAAATGTGGCAGGAATTTTTCTTGCAACGAGGTTATCTATCACCTGCTCCGTTGTCTTAGAACCTGGACCGTCATCATAAGTCAGGGCCCAAGTCCTTGGTGGAAAAGTACTTCCAGTGATATTACCGTTGGGATTTCCTGATGGTTCAATTGTTCTTGAAATTAAAGGTCTTGATTCCGAGGTATATTTCCTGATTTCCTGAGAAAGGGATTGAATCTCATTTTCCATCTCCTGAAAGTTTCGCTTTTTCCTTTCTTCACGAATCTGACTGTTGAGCGTTTTGTGATTAACAAAATATTTCTCAAGTTTCTTGGTGTAGGAGAAATCTTTGGAGATCAAACTCTTCATTTTACTGAAAAGCACTTGTTTGACATCCTGATCATTGTTGCTGAGCTGCGGATCATCATGCAATGCTTTAATGTCGTCGTGGAGTGATTGCCTTTTCTCCACAAGCCTTGAGAGGATTAAAGGCTTGAGATTCTCAGGGATGGGTCTGTCATCAGGCCGCGTTCCCTCCAGAAAATTTTCTATCTTCTCAAGAGCAAACCCCGCGCTGAGCTTTTGCTCAACATCGTATTCAGGAAGTGCAGAAACCAGAACCATATCCAGATAGAGCTCGTTTAACTCATGTTCATACTCATCAATAAAAGTTCTAACTGCGAGCAATGAACTGTATGAATCAGATGAAAGAGCGTTCTCAGCATTCTTTTCAAGCTCCTTATCAAATGCTTCAAGGTGTACTTGCCCTATGAGGTAACCATGAACTATACCATCAAGAATGTTATTTACTTTATCGTGTAACTTTTTAGAGGAAATCATCTCTTTATTATCACTGGCGACTTTTCTCCGAAGGGAATCTCGTTTTTCAGGGATAACTGAACATGAAACGAGAACAAGAAGTAGAACCAGGAAAGCGGAAGTCAGATAGCTCATATTTTCTCCAATGAAGTCCTGAAGAAAATATTACCCCTACAAAAGGTCTATTTATATGGAGTAAATTGTACCGGGAGAGCAAGGAGTTCAGGAATCGCTGTAGAAATCCTTTGCCTTCTTCACAAGATCTGTAAGAAAAGGGCGCATCTTGACTCTTACTTCTTTAGAAGCTGCTTCCAGCAACTGAACCTGCCCATCTTTAACGTAGAGAAGCTTTTTTCCACCGGAGTCCCATCTGATATCTTCAGAATCAGTGACTTTCATCGTGATATCAGGAATTCCATCGGAAAACATCAGGGTGAGATAGCGAATATCCCTTTGAGCTTCAAACGCTTCCTGGGTAAGAATTTTTTCATCTCTGATTTTGGACTTTCTAAGATCAAATAATGAAACTAATTCCTCGGTCAAAGCGCTCTTTGAATTTGCCATTTTCCCCCCTGAATATTTTTACAGGATTCTTTTTTGCCACACGCATCACAATGATTAAAGAGGAAGATTTTGCCGACTTAAATTAAATGGCAGGATAATTCTCATCATCATTTTTATGCCTGACTACTTCTAGAGGACATCTTCTTCTTCATCTCCAGAGTAAAGATCTTCTTCCTCAAACTCATAATCATAGCCCGGGTTAATGATATCCCTCTCCCGTTCTTCTTCCCGGAATTCATCCGGAGCAAAGTCAGGCTCATCATATGATGAGCAACTCTGAAGGCCAATGATAAGCACCAGAAAAGCGAGTCTAAAAATCATCATAATCATTGTCCCAGTACGGATCATAAAAATCTGCGTAATCGTCATCATAGAGATAATCATAATCATCATAGTAAATATCATCATAATAGAGAGGATCAGAATCAATAACCTCTTCCTCTTCCTGAACTGTCGCAGGAACAAGGGCCACGTCCTCACCTGGTTCTCGGTAGTCACTGGCACAAGAGGATAATCCCAAAAGTAAAGTAAGTAGCATCAATGGTTTCATACGAGCTCCTTAGTAGTTAAAAAAATCTTGAACGGTTTTTCGTGAAGAAACCACTTAAGGGAAGCTAAAACAAAATCAGATCCTGCTTAAGTGCGTTTAGTTTGACTAAGTTGACCGCAGTCCTATAATGAATTCATGTACAGCCTCCTCCTCTTAATCATTTCTGTCGGTGCCGGATTCCTTGGTTCACTCCTCGGTCTTGGAGGGGGAATCATTGTTGTTCCTGTTCTTACCCTCTTTTTCGGTGTCGACATCCGCTATGCAGTTGCGGCCAGCTTGATTTCCATCATTGCGACATCCTCAGGGGCCGCTGCAAGCTTCCTGAAAGACCACTTAACCAATTTAAGAGTGGCAATCCTTCTGGAGCTAGGGACGGTTGCCGGAGCGATGGCAGGGTTTCTCATTTCGGGTGTCATGAAAACAAACTGGCTCTTTCTTCTTTTTGGTTTTTTTCTTCTCTTCTCCTCATGGTCCATGTTCAGAAGGAAGGGAGATTCTCACTCTGATGTTGATCATTCATGGTCACAGAAACTCAAGCTTGCGGGACAGTTTCATGATGAAAATGGAAAGCTTATCACTTACAAAGTTGCCAGCGTTCCTCTTGGCCTGTTCAGTATGTTCTTTGCAGGTGTTTTATCTGCCTTGTTGGGAATAGGAAGTGGGATATTCAAGGTCATGGCGATGGATGGGGCCATGAAACTGCCCATGAAGGTTTCCTCGGCAACCTCAAATTTTATGATTGGTGTCACTGCAGCTGCCAGTGCCGGAGCTTATCTTCTTCGGGGTGATATTCGACCAGAAATTGCTGCTCCCGTTGCTTTGGGAATCATCATCGGTGCCTGGTCCGGGGCAAAAGTTATGCCAAGGATGCCTGCTGCCCGCATAAGGAAAATCTTTGTCGTTGTTCTGGTTATTGTTTCCGTTCAGATGATTATCAGAGGTCTTAAATGATAAACACCATTGAAACCCTGGAGCTTCGGATCGCAAGGCTTTTGAGAATCGGTGTCATCATTGCTGGTCTCTTGATGCTGGTTGGGTGGCTCCTGCAGGTGAAGCTAAATGGCAATCCATTTTTTAATTTTCAGACGTATGATGAGATCCCTCTGCTTGATCTCTTTGACTTTCACTTTAGAACCCGTCAGTGGGGTCCGCTCATTACTTATGCGGGCCTCATCGTTCTGATCAGTCTCCCTCTGATCAGAGTTATTCTCACAACGTACCTTTTTCTTCGTCAGAAAGAATACCACCTGGCCTTAATCGCCTTTGTCGTCATGGTTGGTTTAATTGTCAGTATGGGCCTTGGAATCGGGCACTAAAGCCCGATCATCATTCGCCAGGTCTTAGGTTTTTCCTTAAGGCCGTACTTGAAATCAGGCCTGATTTTTTTGGGATCAACGTAGGTTCCGAACAATCTGTCCCAAAGAGTGAAGACATTCCCGAAGTTTTTATTTTGGGTTCCCATCTGAGAATGATGAGGATGATGAAAATCAGGAGTCACCACAATCAGATGTAATGGAAGCCACACGGGAACTTTCAGATTGGAGTGCGTGAAAAGATTTGAAAGAACTCCGAAGGCAAAGCCCAGGCCTATTTCCAGAGCAGTAAATTGAAACAAATAGAAACCAACAAGAACCTGCGGAAAGGCATAAAGGAAAGCATGCATGAAACTAGTCCTGAAACCTGAAAACCAATAAAGCGCTTCCGGAGAATGATGATACTGGTGAGTTCTCCACAAAAAGCCCCACTTGTGCATACCCCGATGGAGCCAATAAAGCATGAAGTCTGAAATCAAATGTGCAAGGAAGAGCTTTAGAAGAAGTGGCCAGCTCAAAGTAGCCGCTAATATCCCCAGAGAGTTGAAGTTGACGTACTCATAGAATTTGGTGGCAACCAGACGAGAGAAATTCACCGCCACTATCAGAAGGATAAAGGCAGCGATATCGGCCTTAAGAAAAGACTTAATATCAAGATTTCGATGTTTTGGGGCCAGTTTTTCCAGTCCGATGAAGACCAGCGAGAATAAGACTAAAGCAATGGTTTCAATATCCTGATAGTTTAACTTTTCCATGTTGAAAAAAGTCTAACACCCAACCCATTTTTCAAATATTCGGCAATTCTGTCCCTCCCCCTTTTATCATAAGTACTCATGATAAACTTTTAATATGAAGGTCTTACTTCTTCTAAGCCTCCTCGCATTCATCAGTTGTACTCATCCTAAGGGAAAGAAGCTTGCTTCTTCCAGGGCCTTCAGTTCAATAGCGGATGGAAAAGTCCAGGCCACTGCAATCAAGAAAGTTGATAAGCAATCTGTTTGTTTTCACATAAATGTTGTCATGAAAGATGTTGAGCAAAAAGACGCGTTTCCTTCAAACTGGACGGCTGTCTGGATTGATCATAAATCAAGACACTATTTCTTAAGTCTCAACCATAGAGATCCAGCTTCTATCCCACAAGAAGCATCAGAAAAAGAATGGATGAGTACTTTCAAAACCTGCACCCCAAGGGCCAACATGAAAAAAATTAAGGCCATTATTCTAACACCAAAGTACCTTCCCTATGACCGTAATCAAGGACTAAAACTCGAATGGAACTAGATAGATCCTCAACTCACTCAATCCCGCTCGGTTACTTCTTATGGATTTTCGGATTTACCGGCTCCCATCGCTTCTACTATGGGAA
>JBKHWS010000068.1:6924-9774 GCA_046566385.1 Bacteriovoracia bacterium
TTGGCTGGATCGTGGATTTTTTCCTGATTCCAGGTATGGAAAGGGAATCAAACCGCAGATATATACCTGGCCCTTACGACTATAACATTGCCTGGCTATTGTTAACGTTTCTCGGAATGTTCGGCATTCACCGCTTCTACCTTGGGAAGTGGATTACAGGTATTATCTGGTTTTTCACCGGAGGATTTTTTCTGTTGGGCTATTTGTATGATTTTTTAAATCTTAATGAAATCATCTCTGAAAGGAATGTCATCAGATAAAAAAGGGCCTTCCGGCCCTTCTCTATTTCATACCACTTAATTTTTTTCTGTTGCTGTAAATTGAAACCAGAACCGATATCAGCAGGACGCCGAAGATCACTGCCATGGTCACTGCCACAGGCATGTGATACCAGTGCATGATCAGCATCTTCACCCCGATGAACATGAGAATGATGGCCAGACCATACTTCAGGTAATGGAACATATCTGCAAAACCCTTCAGCGCAAAATACAATGATCTGAGACCAAGGATGGCGAATACGTTTGACGTAAACACCAGAAAAGGATCATCAGTGATACCGATAATAGCGGGAATAGAATCGATGGCGAACACCAGATCCGAGAACTCTACGAAGATCAGTGTAATGAACAATGGCGTAATCATCAGGACACCATTTTGCCTGACAAAAAATTTATCTTCATGAAAGTGCGGAGAAGTCGGGAAAATCTTCTTCGTCCAGGTGATAACCCAACTCTTTTCCAGATCATGCTCTTCCCCTTCTGGCTTAAGCATTTTGAGACCTGAAAACACCAGGAACGCTCCGAAAATATAAATCACCCAGGTAAACTTATTGAGGATGGCGATCCCTGCCCAGATGAAAATGGCACGCATGATGAGAGCGCCGAGAATCCCGTAGAACAGGACTTTGTGCTGATACTGATTGGGAATCTTAAAATAACTGAATATCAACAAAAACACGAACAGGTTATCAACCGAAAGGGATTTCTCGATCACATACCCCGTCAGGAAGAGCATAAAATCTTCCTGTCCTCTCCAGTAAAGAATAATTACATTGAAGGCCATGGCCAGCGCAATCCACACACCAGACCAGATGATGGATTCTTTGAACCCTACCGTATGAGTTTTTTTATGAAAGACTCCAAGATCGAGTAAAAGAACGAGCAGGATAAAAACAACGAATCCTATCCACACTGCTAAAGACGTTTCATGATGCATAACCATTTCCTCTGAATGAGCTTTCTGTTATTCTAGTCCTCAAATATGACCCTTGTCATGGGATTACTGATGAGTGCTCGCCTCATAAAAGCTCTTGAAAACGTACGTGACCTTCCTCACATTACTTTAGGCAAAATTGTTGAGCATGTGGAAGGCGAGGCGCTTCTAATACTTTGCCTGATTTCCATAGTTCCATTCATGCAACCCATTCCGATTCCGGGCCTTTCCAGCATTCTGGGACTTATCGTGTTATTGCAGGGGCTGGGTCTAATGATATGGGGTAAGCCGCTTCTTACCAAGAAAATGAAGAATATGATAATTACGCATGAAAAGTTCGAAAAAATCTATAAGGGAGCTTTAAAGTTCAGCAACTTCACTTCGAAGATTTCAACTTTCAAGCACCCCATCACGAACTCGAGAGCATCCCAGTTTGCGTGCGGACTTGCTATCGTTTTATCTTCGGCATTTCTATCGCTGCCGCTTCCCATTCCCTTTTCAAATTTCATACCTGCCCTCAGCATCTTCATCATCTGCATCGGACTTCTTGAAGAGGACATCATTCTGATCTTAATTGGTTTTGGAATCACTCTGACAGTGATGTGGATGGCGATCTTCTCCTACCACATCATTGTCGAGCAGTTTCAGAATTGGTTTTCTTAGTGGGCATCATCAAGTGAGCAACCGGCGTCACCTGTAAGCGATATTGACTCAGGCTTAATCTCAATGGGCTTCTTGGCCTTCTCGTCGCAGTCTTCTTCTTCCTTAACGATGGCCTTGAGCTTTTCATTTTGAATTTTTTCTTTCTTCACAATCTCCTGTTCTTTCGTCACAGGCAGAATTCTCTTCTTCGCATTGGAAGAAGCTATAGCAACAGAAGAAACAAAAAGCACTAAAACTAAGATCTTCATATTTACTCCTTACTATAATTGACAGCTTTCATACTCATGAAGGCCCTGTACCAGGTACGTGGAAGTATACCGAGGATTCTCACGAACGTTGAGAAGAAAAATGGAAAAGCATAAACCATCTTTTTTCTGGCAATCGCGCGGGCTATTAATTTCGCCGCCTTCGGTGCCTTCAGTTTAAATGGCATGGCATGACGATTACTCGCCGTAAGCGGAGTTTCCACGAAGCCCGGACAAATAGTCGTCACGTGGATATTGAACTGGCGAAGATCCAGGTGAAGGGATTCACAGTATTTGGCCACCGCTGCTTTAGTAGCACTGTAGGCAGACACTCCCGGAAGTCCATTGTAACCGGCGATGGATGAAATCGCCGCCAACTGTCCCTTGCCTCTTGGGATCATGACATCCAAGGCGGCCTCAAAGGCGTACATCACACCCAAAAGATTCACGTGGACCATTTTATAGCTCCACTCAAAATCAGGAATTTTTGTTTTGGACTTAAACCCTATACCCGCATTCGCTATCAGAAGATCCAGACCAATGGACTTTGAAAAATCCGAAATAGCCTTTTTTAATTCTTCCCGATTGGCCACATCCACCTGGTAAAAACTCACGTTATCCCGATCAATTTGGAAACTTTCTTCAAATTTCAACCTATCACGGCCACAAACGCCGACTTTCCATCCCTGGGAAGCATACAGTTTTGCCAACTCCATCCCAATTCCAG
>JBKHWS010000068.1:9872-11887 GCA_046566385.1 Bacteriovoracia bacterium
TTCAACCTATCACGGCCACAAACGCCGACTTTCCATCCCTGGGAAGCATACAGTTTTGCCAACTCCATCCCAATTCCGGTTGTTCCTCCGGTAATGAAAACAGCTCTCATTCAAAATCCTTTTAAGTGCTAAAAGTGTAACATATGTCACGCCGTGTAATGCGGATTTTTTCTAGGAATTCTCCTTGACGGGGACCGCCGCGGTCTTTATATTTGATGAACATTTGCACTCCGGGGGAGTAGTTAAGTTGGTTATAACGTCTGCCTGTCACGCAGAAGGCCGCGGGTTCGAGTCCCGTCTCTCCCGCCATTTTTATCTCATTTTACATTCGATCACAGTTACGAGACTTCTGGTTTCTGAGATTCGATTCTGATTCTGATTCTTCGATTCTGATTCTTCTCCCTTAATGGTGGATTGCGCCGCATTCACTCACCACCAGCCCTTTTGAGATATAATCTATCAATGACTTCAATTGAAAGATTTCAAATAATCTTAATTCTTTTATCCGCTGCTTTAGGATTATTCCTAAGTCAGTTTTCATGGTTCTCCCAAAATGGAGGCAAATTCGTTATTCCTTTTCTCATACTTATGCTGACAATTGTTTTTCTGAATACTCCATTAAGAGATATGAGTAAGGCCTTCAAAAATTTACGATTTAGCGGTCTAAGTTTAGTAATAAATTTTTTATGGACTCCGCTTCTTGCTTGGCTCATTGGCACGGTTTTTCTAAAAGGTGAGCCTGATTTGTGGATGGGTTTTTTGATGTTACTGGTCACTCCTTGTACAGATTGGTATCTTGTTTTTACACAAATGGCAGGTGGCCAAGTTGCTTTAGCAACCACTCTACTTCCCTGGCATCTTATACTCCAGCTAGTGCTTTTACCTTTCTACTTATTTATATTTGCCGAAAAACTTGTGCCCATACACATTAATGTACTTTTACTAAGTGTATTTTTTGCTTTGCTTATTCCTCTGACTATTAAATTCGTATTAGAGATGTTTTTTAAATTCAATAAAAAGGAAGAGTGGTTTAAAAATGTACTCATCCCTAAAATAGCACCTTTTCAACTAATTTTTCTGTTTCTTGCAATTGCTGCAATGTTTTCATCTCAAGGTAAAGCAATACTTTCAAACCCGGAAGCCACATTTAAGCTGATTCCTCCGTTACTACTTTTTTATGGTTTTAATCTGATTTTAGGATTAAACGTTTGTAAGCTCTCTGGGATCGATAATAAATCTTCCATCGGCTTTTGCTTTTCAATATTGGCACGCAACTCACCCATTGCTCTAGCCATTGCAGCCACGGCTTTTCCAGAACGTCCAGTAATTGCATTAGCATTAATAATAGGTCCTTTGATAGAGCTGCCAGCTCTAGCAGCAATAGCTAATTTTTTTAGAAGAAGAGACTAAAGTTACCAACTCAATGCAAAAATTGAACCGGTTTCAAAATGCCACCATAATTTCACTATCCTATATCATTGTCTGTCTTCATATTGGCAAACATTATTGATACTGAGACTCTTCATCTAAGAAAACTGAAAGGAGAAAAGATGAAGAAGTTCATATCAGCGTTTGTTATCTGTCTTAGTCTAAGTGCTGTTGCTCAGACTGAACCCGTTGAAGTTCGCATTGAAAGAAGATTCGATCGATTACAAGATCTGGTGAAAATTGAAAAAGCCCACTTGTACCTCACTATTGAGGAACAGCACCAGGTGCTCAAGAACATCAACCAGGCAATCCAACTTCTTCGCCTCGAAGGACCTAATCCTCAACCGCAAGTTAGATTAACTTGCTCAAAGAGAAGCAATTCCCTTTTCTATCCGACAAACCTTGAGACGTTTGAAATTGTAGGCTCCCCTAGCTATCAGGCCGGCTACCCTGACTTCCAAAGTTGCCAGGCTTCACTTCCAGGGCCATACGACACCCGCGCTTGCTTCAAGCAGTCTAATAGCTTGTTCTATCCTTCTGATGCCGGAACAGGAGCGATCCTCGGCTCAAACTCTTATCAAGCTGGT
>JBKHWS010000069.1:0-11804 GCA_046566385.1 Bacteriovoracia bacterium
GATTAAATCGAGGACAGTTAAATAGGTCAAAATCGAGTGGTAATTAAGGGAGGACAGAATCGAGTGGTAGTTACACCCCTCTTGAGGGGCCTTTTAACTGTCTAAAAATTAGACAGCGTCTGGATTTTTTACATCCCCTTCTTCTTCTTTCAGAAGCTTAGCTTCTTTTTTATTGGCATGGGGTCTGCAATTTCAACTCCTGAATCATTTAAACATCAGGGGGATGTATGAAAAAATTCACTCTTGGCCTTGTGGCCCTGTCTTTTCTAAGTTTGCCGGCCTTCGCACAAAGCTTTTTGAAATGTGATTTTAAAATCGCAGATAATGCCGTGGACTGTCCTTTCCTTGGAAGATGTCCTCAGAAAGTTCTTCGTGAATCTAAAATGAACCTTTCATTTGAGCTGGCAGAAGGTCAGTTGATTGAAGGAGCTATTCCTTTTCAAAAAGTCGTTCTCCTCGATAAAAAAGATAAAGAAAAAGATGATCTGATAACACTTTTTGGAAGCGATGATAAGGCCCAGAAACTGAAAGAAGAAAAGAACGTAAAACTTATTAGCTACAATCTAAACAAGGACCTTAAGTACTCCATTAAAAAAGAAGGAAACACTATCTTTGTTGATTTCGGAATTCATAATTTCTGGCTCAAAGGAAGTTATGCTTATAGCGGCTGGCTTTTGACTTCACACAATGCCATTACTTTCTCTTGTGAAAGCATGACTCACGAAGTGTACCAGGAATTTAAGGCCAAAAAAGAAGCACTTGAGCAGTACCATGAGGAAAAACAGTCTTCACAGAGTGCCAGCAGACAATAAGAATTTCATTTTTAATTCATTATGAAGGGCCCTTTTTAGGGCCCTTTTTTCTTGTAAAAGTCATAGCTTAACCTGGGTATCTGACGAAGTCGTTTGGGTGAGGCTAAAAAAACTCTTCTATCCCATCCCTTAAAATTGCTACAATAGAACAGTGATCATCAAGATCACTATTCTAAGGATGTGAATATGAAAAAGGAATTGTTCATAGACATCGTCAACTTTACCCTGGGAATTTTTACGATTTTTTGTTTCGGATTAGTCTTTCTTCCGAAAGTGGAAAATTATATTCCTTAAGTAAGTTAAAGCCTGTTTCTGAACAGGTAATTAAACGATCTTCCGCCCATCACTCTCACGTGGAGAAGTACTCCTCTGGGATGTCTTGCCAGAAAAGGAACTTCGTAATTGATTGAGAACTCTGTTGGTTCTTCTTCACAAATTCCTTCTTCTCTAAATCTGGGACGTAAAACGATGACATCGTTTTGAATTTCAGTAACGAGTTTATCAAAGATCAGACAATTTGTTGGATTGGTTCCCACAAGTTTTATAACCCTTGAGTCTTCGTCTTCCAGGATATTCATGACATTTCCATACTGGAAATCGTCCTGGAGGGATGAAGTCGCTGTTTTAATTTTAAGAGGAGCTTTTGAAATCACCCTGCTGCTTTTGAGTTGGACTAAGTAGTTCCCTTCCTGGAAGAAGCCCAGGTTAATAGTCTCCTGATAGGGAACTGAAATTTTTCTGCAGCCTCGATCCTCCGGAACATAATAAGCATAAAGATAGATATTTATATTTCTGCCTGATCTTTCCACTTCATATGTCGGGCTTCGATGACAGGAATCGGGAAGACTTCCGAGAACAGTTACTTCCACCGGATCATTGGTGTCATAACCTACAGGGATGTAGAGCTTTCCGTTTAAAAGGGGAACCTTGTTAACCGCAAAAGCAGTGGATGAAAGAAAGAAAAGTAAAGCAGCGAGAGTTTTCATGATGTCTCCTTAAAGTGGAGACATCATCTATTTTAAACAACGGTTGGTAATTGATTTGAGATCAGATTAGAGCTGATATTAATCAGCTCCTTTATCCGGCTCCATCTGAGACTGCATGTAATTCTGGATTCCAACAGCTTTTAGCAGATCTCTTTGAGTCTCCAGCCAGTCAATGTGATGTTCTTCCGATTTCAGGATATGAAGGAAGAGATCGCGAGTGGCAAAATCATGTTCAGCTTCTGCTTCCTGAATGCACTTTTTCAGATGAGGAACTGCATCATATTCAACTGCGAGATCAGCTTCAATGACCTCGGAGATGTTCTGGCCGATTTTAAGCTTGTCGAGCTTCTGGAGATTAGGAAGGCCTTCAAGAAAGAGGATCCTTTTAATAACCATGTCGGCATGTTTCATTTCATCAATTGAAGCCTCATATTCCAGCTTACCGATTTTTTCGAGACCCCAGTTCTGAAGCATACGAGCGTGGAGGAAGTACTGATTAATGGCCGTAAGCTCTTTAGTTAATACTGAATTGAGAGCGTCGATAATTTTTTGTGAACCTTTCATAAGAACCTCAAGGAAAGAGTGTAGTTGTAGTGATTGTAGAAGATGGGAAAAGAAGAATCAAAAAAGTTCAACAGACCTAAGAATTGTTTGAACTATCTTTCATTTCAATGGGCGATCGTGCGCTCTGCTCTAACAAAGTTTTAACTGCGTCTTCAACGCATGTCCCACAGTCAGAACCAACGCCCAAGGCCTTGAGGATTTCCTTGGGATTGTTAGAATTCCGGGAAGTCACTGCTTCCTGGATTTGGTTTTCGGTAATGCCTTTACAAATACAAACGTACATTGATCGTTACTCCGAGACTTATTATACAACTGTTCGGTATATCTAACAAACGTTTTAGAAAATAATATCATGTTTGAAGCTTTAAACGAAAATACAGGGATTTAGCGCAGTGTTTCCAGTTTCAGTAATAAACGAAAGATGCCTAAAGTGGACAATGACCATCGCATTTCATCGTTTTTGAGCATGGTAAGAAGCTCCGTTGGGGTAAATTCCAGGATCTCCATCACACAGTCCTCTCCATCCGGATTAGGGAGCTTTGAAGGAACAAGGCCTCTGGCGACGAAGTAGTATTGGTCACTGTTCACCGTTCCGGTACCTTTCATGTGCCACAGGAGTTCCATGGACCGGGCCTTGAAGCCGATCTCTTCCTGCATTTCTCTTTGAGCATTCTCTTCCGGGCTTCCTTTATCTGATTCGAGAATTCCCGAAACCGCCTTGATCCTCTGAGGAGGATTTTCATGGGGCCGCTTTTCGTTAATGAGAATAATTTTGCCATCATCAGTGATGGGATAAATAATCACGCCGTGGGGAAGGTAGGCCCTTTCCCAGACAACATCCCCGATCTTCTCTTCTGTTACCCGAATAATGTTACCTTTATAAGCTTCATTTTCCATATGACCTCAGAATGGTTGCCACCACTTTACCCATAGCGGGTGTAATTTCATGTCCGGCGTTTTTCACAGAGTGAAAATCCACTCCGATGCCGATTTTTTTTAATGATTCAATTTCGTTCAGAGCTGATTTCATCGTCACAATTTCATCATCCTCTCCGTGGACAGCATGAAGAGGAAAAGGAGGTGGAGTATGAATGAGGGTTGTCCTGAATTCACAGGCCAGACCGATGATGAGCTTTGTTTCCTTGATTTCACTGCCTGCCAGGGGGGCGAGATAACCCCCTTGTGAAAATCCGATAATGGTAACAGGCAGGGAGTCTGGGTTTTCTATTTTTAGGAGGTCCCTGAGCCAGTACCTGGCCAGGTCCTGAGTCACAAAATATTTTTGTTCAAACTTATCGTAAAAGTACCAGGAGTGACCGAAGTCCATCCTGCCTTCCTTGTTACGGGGGATTGGGAAGGGTCCATTGGGGGCAAGAATCAGGGCATCTTCCGGAAGATAGGGAAGGAGTTTCCTGAAGATCCTCTTTCCTCTTTCCCCTAATCCATGAAGCAGCAGGATCACCTCTGCGGGATGGGTGACCTGACGTTTGATCCCCTGTAGCTCAGCATAGGAGGTGAACTGCCATTTTTCTTCTCTAGTTTCCTGTAAAATTTTCAAAAACTTACCCTTTAAACCCCAAGCCTTTTAATCCACTATAAAATAACTCCAATCGTTTAAGGAGTCTCTATGTTTCGCAAATTTACCGTCTTCAACTCTAAGGCCAATAATGTGCAGGAAGCTGAAGAAATTGAAGTCCTCTTTAATCTTGATCATATCATTTCAATCAAGCCTATCAGGATCTCGCGCTCTGATAAGTTGTTGAATGGATTCTGGATCAGAACCACCAATGGAAAGAAGTATCGGGCTTCAAAAATTCCTGATGAACTTCTGAGTATTATTGGTGAGAAATATCAGGGGACAATTAACCTTGCTCCAGACTCGGACGAACAGCCTTTTCAATAATATTCCTTAAGCACGGTTGCCTCTTACCGAAGAGAAGGTAAGAGGTAACGTCATGATGAATCTCATCCAGAAATTTTTAAGTAAAGATCGCACCAGCAAAGCTCATATCCGTAAAAATTTTATTTCTTATTTTTACGCTCTTCCTGAACACCAGTGGATTCTTGAGACTAACTGCAAAGTTCACTTTGATAAATTGTTTGCCCATTTGCCAGCGGGAGTGCTGGAGGCCATGATGACCAAATATCCTGTGGTCTTTATTCCCAGTCAAAAGATGAAAGAAACTCACCGGCCGGGTATGGTCCTGGCAAATACCATTGTTGTCTTTCCTGAATTCCAGGGTCTTCTTAAGTCAGAAAAAAAATCGGCCGTGGCCTATCTTGCTCATGAAGTTGCATTCGTTTTGCTGGAGCTGGAAGGATTGCAGGGCGATTCCCTGGTGGCCGAAGTTGAAGCCGATAAGTTTGTCAGTGATCTGGGTCTGACCTTCGAGCTGGAAGAACTTTTACTTATGCTTGATGAGAGTATTGAGAAGAGACTTCGTTTAACGTACCTCACCATTAATCACTTCAAAGATTGCTAGAGCATAAGGCCGGCGCAATGCCGATGTTTTTTTGCGAAGATAAATAGTCAGGAAAAAAATAATCTTTAGAAAATTCCAGTTGATCTAAATCATTAAAGTCAGATAATGATTCCTATTGATTTACTTGTTTTCGGAAAACTTTAACAATGGAGTGTTAAGAATGAAAAAGTTTTTGGTTGTTGCTATATTTATCCTCCTACCATCACTAGCTTCCGCTGCTAAGTATGGTTCAGCAGGATGTGGACCGGGATCAATGATTTTTGAAGGTGACCAAACTTGGTGGAAACAAGTATTAGCTTCTACTTCAAACACTTGGGTTGTCCAAGGAACAGCTATTGCCATGGGAACTTCAAATTGCGATTCACCTGCACCATTGAAAGTTGGTCAAGCTCAAGCGTATGTAGAAGCTAATAAAGTTGCTCTTGCTAACGACATCGCTCGTGGTAACGGGGAAACAATTGTTGGTCTCTCAAAAGTTTACGGCTGTGCTAATTCAACTGAATTCGGCCAGGCCCTTAAAGCTAACTATGCTGCGATCTTCGCATCTGCTGACTCTGCTTCAAGAGAGATCACTCATAACATCAATACTGTTGCTGCTACTACTTGCAACACTAAGATCTAATTTCTATAATGGGACCTGCCACTTCAAGCAGGTCCCATGTATCTTATTTTCATTCTTCTTCTTTCCTTTTCTTCCTTTGCCGCAACAAATTTTCATGAATCGCCGAAATGGATCCGGCTGCTTCACTACCAAAAAAATATTTTCGGAAACTATGTGAGTCAGGCCGATGGGAATACCTTTTTCCTCCACGAGGAGGGAAAAAACAGCCCGGAGAAAGAACTCAGGAAAACTATTGAAGTTTTCGGACAGACTTCAACTCCTGGTAACGATCATCCAATTTGCCGTTTCCCCTTAAGATATAAATGGCTTAATGAACAACTTGGAATGCCCTGGAAGGCTACATTCGCAGGGTGCACTAACTACATTGATTTTTTTTCCAAGCTAGCCGCAAAAAGGGCAAGTGTATCGTTTTCTTCTTATTATTTATCAAATCCCAACTCAGCTTTTGGACATACTTTTTTAAAATTAAGTCGGTATGATGAAAGCGATGAAACCGAAATGTTGGACTATGGAATAAATTATGGGGCAATCAACTTAGAACCGAATCCTTTATTATATATACTCAAAGGGCTCTTCGGAGGTTTCCGCGGAGAGTTCGCAGCTGTTCCTTATTATTATAAAGTCCGTGAGTATAGTGACTTTGAATTCAGGGACATTTGGTCATATGACCTAAAGCTTTCCATGAGAGAAGTTCTGGAAATGGTTGATCACATCTGGGAACTTGGAAGCACTTACTTTGATTACTTTTATTTCAATGAAAACTGTTCTTACCATCTCCTGAGCATCCTTGAAGTGGCCAGACCTTCCCTCGATCTTACCAGTCGCTATACCGTTTATAGTATTCCAGCCGATACCATCAGACTGCTGGAGCAGGAGGGGCTTCTGGAGAAGGGCAAGAGAAGAGAATCCACGTATTCAAGGCTTATAAGATTATCCCATGATTTAAAAGACAAGGAACTGAAGGCGGCAAAAGAGATCGCGAGTGATCCGGAGAAAGCGAAAGCTCTCGTGGCAGGCCTGAATGATAAAACAGCGGCAGGGATTCTTGATGTCTCAATTGAAGCCTTTGACTATTTTAATTCCGATAAGATTTTGAAAGACGATTTAAAAACCAAAGAGGCCAAAGCCTTTATCCTTACTGCTCGTGCAGAAAATCCAGTCATTACCAATACCACGTCTAATGATCACACTGACCATAGTGACTCACCAGCTACCAGTCATGCTCCTACCCGTTTTACACTCGAAGAAAAGTATTACAGCAAAGAGGGGATGAGCACACGCTTTGAGTTCAGGGCCGCACTCCATGACTTACTTGATCCACCTGCAGGTTCCTTAAGGGAAGCGGAACTTGAGATGGGGAAAATGTCCTTTGAATATCGTGAGAAGAATTTTGAGAATCCTCAATTGGTGTTTGATTCAGTCACTGTTTTGAATCTAAAAAATTATCCGGATCAAAATTTCTGGTCTTCTCCTTATTCCTGGGAAATCGAAGTTGGAGGAAGGCAGATCCGGCGACTTAATTGCTTTGATTGTCCAGGAGGGTATCTGAATCTTTCCCTGGGAAACAGTGTCAGTTTATCAGATGGACGTCTTTTGTTGGCCATCCTGCTAAACAATGAAATTGATATTCAGTCCTATTTTTCCAATAATTACCGGTTCGGAGTGGGTCCAAAACTCTTTTCTCGTTACAGATTTAGTGACCAATGGTTGCTGGGTTTTACCACTTACTACCATTTTAATACCTATGAACATCAGAAACTCTTCGAAGACTATGAATGGCGGAATGAATTAGAAATGAGAATTCACCTGTCAGATCGCTTTTCACTGGCCTTAAAAGCGGAGGGAATTGAAAGGGACAACATCTGGGCGAATTCGGCAGGGCTAGGCTTGCAGTACTTTTACGAATAGGTAGACTCTAAAGATGAAAACTATTTTTCTTCTAACTTTATTATCAGGTACAGCTATGGCAGGCATTCATCAGGATTTTCTCTCCCTCAGTGAAACTTGTCCTGGAATCAAGATCCAGGCAAGTTACAGTACTACCGATAATTTTACCGGAGAAGTGGTTGCCGGTTACAAGGCAAAAAAAGCACTGATGGCCCAGGGACCGGCGCGGGCCTTGTGTGAAGTGCAGAAAAAAGCTGTTCTTAAGGGTCTCTCCTTAAAAGTCTTTGATGCTTATAGGCCGGTAAAGGCCGTGAGTTTTTTTCTGGAGTGGGCCAGGAAACCTGAAACAAATCCAAAGTTAAAAGAACTTTATTATCCTAAGTTTTCCCGCATGGAACTCTTTGAAGCCGGTTATATCGCTAAGCGATCTTCTCACTCCAGGGGAAGTGCCATAGATTTAACTTTGTTTGATCCCGTAACTGGGAAAGATCTGGATATGGGAAGCGGGTTTGATTACTTCGATGATATTTCCAACACTGATTCACCTAAAGTGACTGAAACTCAAAGGACAAATAGATTATTATTGAAAGAGTTAATGGAGGCGGAAGGCTTTAAGAACTTTTCTCAGGAATGGTGGCATTATTCTTTTAAACCGGAACCTTTTCCAGATCAATCCTTTGACTTTGATATTGAATAGTTACTCGTAGTTAAGTTCATAGTTAGCGTGAAGATTACTTACTTCCCGCATTGAATTCCGCCAGTAAACAACAAGAAGGTATGGGCTTAGTAGAAATAATCCGAGACGCACAAGAGCTTTCATGTTTTCTCCTTTTTGCCATTATCGATTATTTCAGAAGAAAGTCTCATTATGGTTCTGTTAGCTTGAGTTAAGATTGTATTAAGAGGTCAAATGAAACAGCTTTTTATTCTTTTTTTTCTATTTCTCTCTCAGAGCTGTTCCCATGTCTTTTATCAGCCCTCCCCAAAGCATTTTGTGGATCCGGCCAAATTTAAACTGGCCTATGATGACATCTTTTTTGAGTCGGGTGACGGTACGAAACTTCATGGTTGGTTTTTCAAGGCAAAAACAGCAAGGCCAAAAGGGACCATTGTCCAGTTCCATGGCAATGCCCAGAATATTTCAACCCACTTTTTCAGTCTCATCTGGGTACTGGATCATGGCTATAATCTTTTTACTTTTGATTACCGTGGGTACGCCAAATCAGAAGGCAAACCTTCTCAGGCCGGCATCTACCTGGATGCGCTGGCAGCTTTTGATAAAGGGTTCGATCTTCACAAAAAACATGGTGGAGGAAACTTTGTAATCTACGGTCAAAGTACCGGTGGAGCAATATCACTCAGGGCCATTCCTGACTGGAATAAAAAAGAGGAAATTACTTTAATTGTTATGGACTCCGCGTTTGCATCCTATCAGGACATTGCTTTTGATAAACTCACTTCAAGGTGGTTTCTTTATCCTATTAGTCCTTTAGCTTTTCTTCTCATTTCCGATGAATATGCAGCAGATGAAGTCTTTGAAAAAATCACAAGGCCAACTTTAGTGATTGTAGGAAAGCATGATGTTGTTGTTCCTCCTAAATTCGGCAAAAAGATTTTTAAAGAAATCAAAGCTGAGAAAAAGTGGTTATGGAAAGTTTCAAGGGGCTCTCACATTGATGTTTATCATCACTCTGAAGGTACCTCTTTTCGGGAGAAGTTCATTTCTTTACTTGATCAACTTGATCGGTGAACAGGTGATTTTTGCCTAGCATTCACTTTTTTTTGTCAAGCTTTGCCAGAGGTCCTATACTTTAAATAGGTTTTTATTTAGGACTTTATCGAAGGAATGATGAGCATAAATGAACAACGCTAAGAAAAGCCAGATTGATGAAGTCGGCAAACGTTCTTACTCAAGCTTTGGCCGCATCAATGGCCAACATCCTTTTAAAAGTCAGGTTCCTGAAGGCAGAGTTGAATACAAGGCCCGCTATAAAAAAGGCGGCAAGGTAGCTTTCTTTAACTTCGAACTCGCCAAAGAAATGGGCCTTATCCCGAAATCACATCCCCACACATTGAATCCGGAACTAGAAAGAGAAATTCTGGAAACTTTCAGTCTCGTCATCATTAATGAATACGACGTCATTAACAATGTAAAAATTCCTGAGGATGAGATACTGCCTCATACGTACATGGCAACCCGTTACCTCCAGCTTCAGCATCCGGATAAAACCGGAAGAACTTCCGGGGACGGCAGATCCATCTGGAACGGCACCATCAGAAGCAATGGAACAACCTGGGACGTTTCGAGTTGCGGAACCGGAGCGACAAAATTATCTCCTGCCTGCAACATCAATAAAAAATTCTACCAGACCGGAGATCCAAGCATCTCTTACGGCTGTGGCCTGTCAGAAGTAGGTGAGGGACTTGAAACCCTCTTCTTCTCAGAAGTACTGGCAAAGAATGGCTTCAAGACAGAAAGGATTCTCGCCATTATAGAATTCGAGAAAGGTCTCGGCATTAATGTCCGGGCCAATCCAAATCTTTTGAGACCTAGCCACTTTTTTGGCCACTTGAAACAAGGAAATTTAAAAACTCTGAAGCAAGTCGCTGACTACTATGTCTCCCGGCAAATAGACAACAAATGCTGGACTCAGACCACCTTCAAGAATGAGAAAGAAAAGTACTATTACCTGGCCCGGCAAGTGGCAAAATCATTTGCAGAGACATCCGCCAGGTTTGAGGATGAATACATCTTTTGCTGGCTCGACTGGGACGGAGATAACATTCTCATGGATGGAGGAATCATAGACTATGGTTCCATTCGCCAGTTCGGACTCTTCCATGCCGAATATCGCTATGATGATGTTCAAAGATATTCGACCACCATTCTGGAACAGAGACAGAAAGCGAAATACATCGTTCAATGTTTTATCCAGATCGCCGACTTCTTAACAACCGGGAAGAAGAAATCGCTTTCACAATTCAGAAAACATGAAATTCTGAGCTTCTTTGACCGTCACTTTCTAGAGTGTAAGGACAGGAATCTGACCCAGAAGATGGGCTTTAAAAAGCAGCATCAGGAAATCCTGATGAGCAAACACAGAAACATCGTGAGTAAATTCCGCAAGACCTTCAGTTACTTTGAACGATCAAAATCGAAGAGAGGAGTCTATAAGGTTGCCGATGGAATCAACCGGGATGCCATCTTCTGCATGCGGGACATTTTGCGGGAATTTCCGCAACTCTATCTCACAAGACAATCCCATCTATCCGATGGTGAGTTCATGGAAGTCATCAAGTCTTCTTATGCCAAGAAATCTGATCTGAAGCTGACAGAAATAAGAAGGAAGCAAATAAAGCGTTTTCAGAATAGTTACATGGAAATGATAAACATCATTGAGAAAGAGACGGGAGTGGCAAAAGCGCAGCTTCTGCTTGAACTCACGATGAGATCCTCTGTCATCAACAAGTATGACAGGGTGACCGGTGATTCCATTTCCTTTATCGTTCAAAAAGTTCAGAAATTGCGACCAAAACTAAAAGCTGAAGAATTATACCAGCTGGCACAGGAGTTCTCCTATTACCAGAATCTGGATCCTGATCAGAAGAGAGTTTCTCAACAAACACCTCCACGGCATAAGAACATCATGCAGAATCTTTATTCGATTGTTCGCGAATGTCGTGAGGGGCTATGAAGCTTGTTTTCTATAGCGGTGGCGACGATAAAGATAACCGGCACCTCGACAGATCTTTTCTGGAATTGCTGGGCAAAAAAAATCCCGTCGTAACTTTCATACCTTCCTCGTCCTATCTCTCGGAGCAGGAATTCAAAGTCTTCGTCAAACACTATTCCCGATACAAGATTTCCCGCTTCATTCATTTTCCAGTGGATGTTCCCTTTGACCGGATCATGTTTCAGGAAGTGATGAGAAGCGATGCCATCCATATGGGCGGAGGGAACACTTTTTACTTCCTGAACAGCCTCAGGAAAGCAAAGCTTCTGAAGGAGTTAAGATCTTTTGCCCAGAAGGGAGGAGTTCTTACCGGCTTATCAGCCGGGGCCATCATGATGACTGAGAATATTGAAATGGCAGGTTATCCGGAATTTGACCGGGACGAAAATGTTGTAGGACTGAAGAACCTGTCCGCACTTAACCTGGTGGATTTCGCTTTCTTTCCTCACTTTAAAAACTCCTCCCGCTATGATGCTGTTTTTAAGAAGTATTCAAAGCTTAAAAAGAAAGTCATTTATGCATGTCCGGATGGTTCAGGCATTGTCATTAACGGAGATGAAATACGTTTCATCGGAAAAACCTTCGCATTCAGTGAAGGTCATAAGTTTCCTATAAACTGAAAGATTTTTTCGAATTAAACAACGTCATCACCGGCATAATTTAGTGTATTCATCTAGGTCAGCTTAAGTAAACTTTGGCCAATTAATCGACACTTT
>JBKHWS010000070.1:0-11758 GCA_046566385.1 Bacteriovoracia bacterium
CTATGAATAGATACCACTCATAGAATTCTCGGTCTGATGGAATTGAAAGATCAGCACCCTTATCCGGGATAAAATCATCAAAGAAGAGATTAAAGTTTTGGTAAAGGTACTTGAAGTAGGGGTCCTTATCTTCCATAAAGACCTTGATAGAATGTTTTGTCCCCACAAGATTCACGGAGCAAATATACTCCGGCCCAAAGTATTCAATATTCTCTCTATAAGCGCCAGACATAGGTCTTCCTTCGAAATCGTAGGAAGCTATGAGATGAGAATCGATATCGGCTTCTCTTAACTTATCCAGAAGATCCTTAACCACCTCTCTTTTCTTGAAGAGGAAATTACTGACAATGACAACTTTCATTGGCAGTTGGTAAAAATCAAAGGATTTCTTGGCGGTCTTAAGGAGGTCCAGATAGTCCTCACAAAGCCTCTCCATCCACCTGTCCTGTAGGAGCTCGCCCCCTACGAGGTTAATCTGGGCCAGCTGGACCCGCCCCTGCTGCTTTCTGAGAAAGGTCTCAACTAACGGGAGCTTAGAAAACATTTCTTCTCGGGTAAGTCCTACGGGAGACTTTTTATCGTGAAAGCAGAAGTCGCAGACAATATTGCAGTTTTCAAAGAGGGTAAGCTCTATCTCTGCAATTTCTGGTCGTTTAGACTCTAAAAGAGCCTTGGTTACGTCACTTGGAAGAGAGGGCGTTTTAAAGCTATTTGTGGTCATTGTTTGGGCCTCATACCAGTGTTCAGCTTACAGGTATTTATCTCTACCAACTTCAAATAAAAAGATTCTATAATTAAGAACTAGTATACAATAGAGTTATAAATTTTGGTGCTAAAGATAATGAATCGACAGGGGTAAAAACATGGCCGGAACTTTAATTAATAAAGACGCTAAGATAAATTCCTTTATTACCAAAGTGATAGATCCTGCTATCAATGCTATTCAGTATCACAGAGGCAACGTAGATAGCGGAGGTTTTGATACTTCTCTTGAAACCATTGCTGCGATGAACGTTAAGCCCAATAGTTTCAACCAGGTACCGACACTCGGTGGACTGATGACAGCTTCAGACTTAGCAGCTTTGTTTCAGTATTATGCCTATAGATTGACGTCAATCAGAGATGCTCAGGTTCGTAGATGGAATACACCCTCAGACACTTATACACTGGTATCAGATGGAATAACCGCTCTTTCCAGAACCTGGTGCATGTCAGTTTCCACTTTCAACGATTACGTGACTCAATCACCAAACCCACTGGCTAACTTACAGCCATCAAACGTGAATAGCGAAGCAGCTCTTGATGCTCTCATTGATCGCCTCGCTCAAATTTGCGCCAATCACAGAACAAACCAAGCCAACCTTACGATTTGTCACAGTTCCTGCCACTCATCCTGTCACGGTTCTTGTCACGGTTCCCGTGGTAGAAGGTAATTCAAGATGAATGAAGAGAAGAAGATAAAGAATGTCACAGTTCCTTTAAAGGTCGAGGAGCTTAAAGAGCTCATAGAGAAGAAGGATTCCTTTTACATCGTTAACTATAAAGAATCCCAGTTAAGAGACATCGTTTTTTTAAACTACGTTTCTAACCTCAATCTCCCATGTGAGGTGCTGATAGAAGGTTGTGATTACCTGGAGAAGCAATCCTTACTCAAGGCCTACCTCACCACAAGAAACATAGTCACAATAAATAGCTTGAGATTAAATATTGCAATGCTGCTACTTGAAAATCGAGGCATGGACACTGCAAATGTATTTGTAAATCCTCTCTTTACCAGAGAAGAAGCTAAAACTTTTATTACCGACAACAAAGAAGTTATTGAGCGCTGGGAACAGTTTATTGAGAGCACAATGATCTTTGCCTTGTATACGGCAAAAGATCTCAATGATGAGATGGACGTTAAGTCCCAGGTACGAATAGTGGATGATCCAAACTATGTTGGTTCAAATATTGTTAATATGTTCTCAATTCCTTCCTTCATGGAGCTCTTCTTTTTAACTCCTCCGAAGCATGAACTTTGCTTTTTTCAGCCTCAATTTGAAGAGTACATGTTTAAAGGAAAGAACCTTTACGAATATTATTTCTGCGAAGAAAACGATATATATAAACTCTTCATCACTCAAGTCCACGGTGGAACAAGCTTTGAAGAAATTGAAAACGCCTTTAAAGAAGCCAAGGCCATAAGAGCTGCTAACGAAAGACTTGAAAAGTAGCTCATACGGAAATGAAGGATGGAAGAATGCATAAAGCAGATTGAATCTATATTTGGTACAGGGGCCATTGTTCTGGAAGATTCTTTACCCTTTAGCCAAGACACGATCAACAAGCATTGCAGCCTCAACAACGATGATAAAAATACCGTCATAAGTTTTTCATTGGAAAACTCCAGGTTCCCTTTAAATTATCTATGGCAGTATCTTTCTCATACTCAGGTTCAGTTTTGTCTTCAAGCTTGGACTGATGTCCACTTACAGAACTTCCTTGGGCAGAATTTCTGGTTTAATAAGAACAATATCTCTTATTCCCTTTTTGAGGAGAAAGAGGAGCTGGCAAAAGATATCCTCCTAAAGTCTTGTCTCTTGCTTAAAAAAGTCTCACTTCCTCAGTTTGGACCTGATACAAATAATAATTTTTCTCAGTTCTCCCTTGCACAGATCTCACTATTGAATTTTGAGGATAAAATTGCTGATGAATTCCTTGATGTGATTCTTAAAGCAAATGAGTTACCCCTGCCAAATATTTCCGAAGAAGATTTTCTTAAAGGAAGATATGTCTTACAGAAACTTAAACCTGGTACTTCAGTCTTACTAAGACTGCTGGGCATTGGGGGAGAGTAGTGGAAGCTTATCTACCTCGAAATCGAAACTCATCCAGTAAGCCCTTGTCCCAGTCAAAATACAATACTCTCAATCTGCATCTGGAGGTTCTAGATAGTTGTCCTCACACGTGTGCTGATTGTTTTGTTAAAAGGAAAAATAAGTTCACGGGAGATGATTCCACATTCATTGTTAATTTTCTAAAAGGCGCTGAATTTACCGAGATGAATGAAGTTGTGTTTGCTCCAACAGATGTCTTCTCAGCATTGAATTTCGATGAAGTTTTTAACAATGACTTCTTAAGAGAGAATATCATTAAACTCTTCAGAGCATTAACGTTTAACACAACATTGAAAGCTGATCGCAGAGTAATTATTGAAAGGATGGGAAAACTTAGAACTCTGTATCCAGGGAAAGCCTTTGAGTTTTTTATTCTGGTGGATATCCAGCAATTTCTCAAGCAGGATCCTGAGTACATGTCCTGGCTTAAGGAACGAGTTGAACTGCTAGGAGATAGCAACGTCATCTTTACCGTCAATATTCCCAAAAAGTTTACTTATGATTTCACTGAGCCAGCGAGAATTGCAAATGAGATCTTTGGTTTGAATTTTAAATATACTCCTTCCTTCTTTCGGTCTTCAAACACCAATACTCAGATTCAACATTTAATGGAGTGGAATCGGGTTTCTACCATTAATCAACGCGTGATTAATTATGTTTATGATCCTAATTTTGGGGCCCACACCTACACAACTCTCGTTTACCATGAAAGTAAGATGTACTGGGCTCCATGCTTGATCGATTTTAGTTTTATAGCCGCCAATCCTTTCATCATAAACAGCTTCAGTGAAATAAATGATGGAAAATATCAGGAACCTACTGGGGAATGCAAAGATTGTCCATTCGCGATAGAATGTTCGAGCAAAGGTGTTGTAGCTCTGAAAAATCATCTAAGATTTCAAGACTGCATCTTACCAGATGATTTTAAAAAGAGTGTAAGGAGCGGCAGGTACTAGAAGATGAACATTCATGCTTTAAAACAATTAAAAGATTCTAGGCCCTTTCAATTGGTCTGTCTGTTAATCCTGGTTTCGATTATTGCTTGGGATCTGGGAGAACTTAATCCTGAGACGGGAATGGATTTCTGGTTTGAGCTTCATGAGATGTTTTATCTCGGCGCCATGTTTGTTGGACTCCTGTCTCTGTTTAAAATTTCACATTTCTGGGCCAGCATTGGTGGCTTATTTCTAGGCTTCTTAAGCGGGTACACTGAGTTATTTGATGAAATACTTCATCCTCTTCTTGCTAAATCAGTATATCCTGCCTCTTTTGCTGGAAATCCTCAATATACTAAGCTTATCGCTTATTCTTTTGTGTTTGGAGCTCTCGGCCTCTCTCTTTTCTTCACCAAAAAAAGAATGCAGAAAATCTTCTGTCTAATTCTGATGTCCGTGAATATTTTCCTGGTGCTTAATAATCATCTAAGTTATCCGGGAGGGATTTTTAAGAGACTGACTCAGATCAGAGTAGGTGAGATCTCCTTGCTTCAAACATTAGACCTCGGAAAGGTAAATGATTACTGCGAATTTCATAAGATCATTTGTCGGGTAAAGTCAGGAGATAAAATTGAGGCCCTCTCAACTCAGTTGGAAGTTCCTGAAGACTATCGCTCTTATTATGATGATTTAAAACAAGGGTTTACAAATACTTTCCCCAGAGTGATCACTGACACTAATAAAACGCCCAGCATCTATGGCGTTTTTCCCAGGAAGGATGGAATGCATATTGAAGCGTTTGATCCGTTTAAAATGCAGGAATACTGGCAAATGAATGCCTTCTTCTTCTATCGAAATTCTTCTTTAGTTTCTTCCGGCTGGTTCTTTTTCTTTATGCTTTTAGGATTTGTCCATAGAAGAGTTTCTGCCAGGGAAAGGTAAGACTTTTAAGCCTTCGTCATCCAGCAGGTACTCTTCCCGGATTAATCTGCCGGTGATGCCCATTCTTTCTGACTCCCAGTTTATCGTTTCCCGAGGACACCTTTTTAAAATTTCGTCATAAACAGTTTTATCTTCTTCGTAGGTACGGAAGTAAGGATCATTCCTGTGCATGAGGTTTGGGTCATTAAGGACTTCATAAAAGTCCTCATTGAAGTTACGGGCAATGAAATCAGCTGTTGCTACTGCCACCGCTCTGGCGGCACCAGGAAAACGAAGATAGGATGACCCATCAGTAAGATAAACCACAGCATCTTCAACGGTTGTTTCAGGGGATTGAATAATTGGGAAGTTACTATGATCATCTTCAAAGGACTCATGCCCTCTGAGAGTGTAGAACGTTGTTCGTCGATACTCATAATCTTTCATAGAAGCTTTATTGGGAAATCAATACCCTGGTATTGCTTTTGAACCGTCATACCCTTGGGCCACACACCGAAACTTAAATGAACGGAGGGTGCATTACCTGCACTCGCTCTGTGAAGAATCGCATAGGGCATATAAAGACATGATTTTTCAGTGAGATCATAGCTACTGATCTTTCCATCCGGCTCTTTCACTTCGAAATGCTTTTGTCCCATTTGCATATGGACATAAACATCCCGATCATCATTATGCCAGTCAAACCCGGAACCTCCTCCAGGAGAAAGATACATGTGCACATTGGTGGATTCACCAAGCTCTTTGCATCTTCTTTGTATCTTTTCATTCCAGTTTTCCAGGTTTTTCACCAGAATTGTAAGGCCCTTATGATAAGACTCTTCAATTTGTTTCATCTTGAAAACAGCTGTACCATAAGAGAACTTTTCATCATCTCTGTATGTCCCATCAGGTTCAACGATGTAAAAAGATCCTATGTCATGAAGGAATTCATTGCAAAAGATCTGTTGAACTTCCTCCGCCTCTAATAACTGTTCATTATAGGTAGTTAACTTTGAAGAGTTATTTCCCGGTTTAAACTCCATGGGCAACCACTTGATTTGATTTTTTATAAAGTAATTTCTTGTATTGTTCTATGTCGTTGTCTTTCATCATCTGCTTCCATATTCTTTTAGGGGCAGCACAGTACGTATTGTTTTCATCCCATGCGAGCTTGTTACAGTCGCTGTTACAAAATTCAAAGGCTGGACAAGAATAACAAAGCGGATTCCTTTCCACCATCTCACAGGAAATTGTTTTAAGTCTTTTTTCTGAACCGAAGCTCTGCTGGATTTCCCAATCCAGATGACCCCAGTGTGCGATAGGTCCTGTGTTTGGGCATCCGCCAATGGTTCCAGTGGCATTTATTGTCAGCATGCTTTGTTCACAGGTTCTGCAGCGGTTTCCAACGTGTAAGTGATTTAAATAGGCTTCTGCTAGCTCGGCCATCAGCATGTTTCCGATATATTCATATGTTCTATGTTCCAGAGTTTGTTGAAACATTTTATAAAGCCATTGATCCTGGGCTGCATTGGAAGGAATGATGTCCGAGTTCATTTTGGCATTACCATCGGAGGTGATCCGTTCAAACAGAATATGCTTGAAACCAAGAGAGTGAGCGTAATTAACGATCTCAATCGGTTCTTTTTCTTCAATTAGCTTTTTGGTAATCGATACAATCATCGTCATATAGTGACCATCGGCCACTAGTGTCCTGACGTTTTTTTCCCATATCGCAATTTGCTTCTGTTTAAGTTCGGGTTGATTTTCAGCTTTGCTGGCGTTAGAACCAAATCTGATATCGTAATCCCAGGACGTACCGAAACCATCTTTAAATAAAACATCTTTCAGAAACTTTCGACGGGAGTCGGTTAATTCAAAAACCAGATTTGTCTGCATGGCAAAGGAAGTTCGTGGAAAAATATCTTTCAACCCTTCATAAGCTCGGTAGAGATCTTCAATGGGGGCCAGAAACGGCTCTCCACCATGAAACATGTAACGAACATTTTGAACCCATGGACATTCTTTTTTAAGCCGGTGGAAGAAATCAATGACTTTGTCGGGTGAAAAGAAAACCTTCGGGCCCTGGCTCCCACTGGTAAAGCAATGCCTGCAATTGAGATTACAAGTCTCAGTTGTTTTAAGATATACGCTAATTGAAGGGGCCAGAACTAGGGACATAATTTAATCTATCTCCATTCTGAACTGTTTGCCAAACTAACGACAGTCATAAAAACTGTCGTTCTGATTTAAAACCTCTACTTTAGATTCGTAGGCCCTGTTATTTTTTGTGACATATACCATGAACCCAAGATAAGTTGGATTCTTAAGCTTTTTGGTCATCTTAAATTCCTGGTTTTCATTGGTAAGCCATTTATGATCAGGCTTCAGTAGGTGAGCTTCTTCAGAATATTGCTGCTGATCCTTATTTTCCCGCCATTGAAAAATGAACTGTACCTGGTAATTTTCAGCCAAAAGTTTTTTAACCTTTTCTTTGTCCACTTTAGCCTTAAGGTTATTTTTTATATGTTTCAGATCTAGGGTTTCAAAATGTTCGTAACCAGACTGCATGAAGACATTTTCTACGGGATAATTTTTTTGAAGAACCCTTTCATTTTTTTTGGTGGTGTCAAAAACAGAGACATCAAAGGACCAGCTTTGATAACGAATAGGTAACTCTGTGAGAAAAACAAAAAAGCGGGCTTCGCATCCAGCTCTGGTACAATCCGGAAGCCTGTATTCTGTGTGACCTTGCCAGGTAGGGTAAAACCAGTTCACACCGTTAAAAAATATGGTCTGGCTAAATTTACTGTTTTTTTCAACCACGCCTATAATGTAGTTCTTTGGCATGGTCCCTTTAGGAAAATCCAGCTTGAATGAAATGGTGTTCAGGTAGTTTGAGAGAGTTTTATTACAGGCATTCTTTTTAAGATAGAAATCCTTCTGAAGGCGGACGATTACATCATTGGCATGAGCACTTAAGGCGATTAGGAGAAGGGCTTGAAAGAGTACATGGATCTTAGAGAGTGTCACAAAAAGTTGGCTAACCGATTAACCAGTTATTAGTATTCTTATTATAGACGAGCTTAAATATTGCCATCTGATCTAGTTCCAGAGGCTCTTTACTCCCTAAGATCTTGGAATCCTGACTGATGATTTTTGAAGGACTTACAAGACTGTTCCTATCAACGATAATCGAGAGCGAATCCCCATGCTTAGGTTGCTCAGGCAATACTAACTCCTGGCCACTTTTGACCTGATAAGCCTGGTTTGATTTCATATAGATACAATCCTGGCTTTTAGGTATTGCAGCCTTGAGAGGCTCCAGCTCAGCAGAAAGACCAAAAGCAAATACACTTAAAAGGAAGCTTCTTCTTTTCATAACCACCTTATCGGTTAAGTGAGGTAAAAAAATTTAACTTAATATTGGCAATCTCTATTATAATTTAAAAAAAGGTTTTTTAGAAAAAATTGTTAGTGGCACTTTAGGTCTCTAACAGGTTCAGGGACTGACATATGAAATTTATTAAGCAAAAAACTCAAGCAGGTTTCTCACTCACCGAGGTCATGGTTGCTGCTGCTATTTTAGGGGCGATGGCCCTCGCTGGTAGTAAATTGATGGTGTCCCAAACCAAGTCCATGAAAACCATAGAATCTAAATCTGAAGTTAACGGTATAATAAACGATATCAGAACCATTCTCGCCGACTCAGCATCTTGTACCGCTACTTTTGGGGGCAATAATGCTAAAGATACTCCTGCTGGCACCGTTAGCCAAATCACTCAGGTCACTCCTGGTGGTAACAGGACAAGGTTTCAGGCCAATGCTGATTGGAGACAAGGAAATGCTTACGGTAATGGAAATGTCCGAATTTTATCTTTTGCTCTAAGTGATGCTAATACTGATCCGGGTGTGGAAGTGACAGCGGTTGCTGGACTTCCGGCAACAGGGGTCACAGAACTCCTTATTACTTTTAGTTTCGGTGAAGGACGAGTGGTTGGTTCTGATACTGCTCAAAAAAGAATCAGGCTTAATGTCACCACCGAAGTCGGCAACACTACCGTTGCATCCTGTAGTTCTGCTACTGTCGATAATTCTATTAACGATGCCACTCTTTCCTGTACCGCCATTGGTGGGACTTATGACCAGTCCACTGAAAGATGTAACCTTGTTGCCTATCCGTCTACGCCTCCGAGTTCTTCTAATGCTGTTTCAACCCAGTACTTAAGTGACTGGATGACAGACCTTGATGCCAGATACGTTAACGTAACTGGTGACACCATGACTGGTAACCTTACAATGGATAGTGGTGCAGACATTGTTATGAATAATGGTTCTAGCTTGTCTCTGACAGATGGTACTATCTCCCTTACCTCTGATCGTAGATTGAAAAAAGATATTCGGGATCTTCCCAGAGGCACTCTGGGAAAAATCAGAAAGATGCGCCCTGTAAGTTATAGGTGGAAAAGCAATAATGAAATTCATTATGGTGTGATCGCCCAGGAAATGGCTAAGGTTTATCCAGATCTTGTCACCAATGTTGGCCCAGGGGATACCATAGGAGTGAATTATATTGAACTCATCCCCGTCCTAATTAAGGGGATTCGTGAAATGGATGAGGAAAACCGCGAATTGAAAAAATCTCTTAAAAAGACCGATAGGGAAATACAAATGCTTAAAAAAATAATCTGCGAACGGGAAGTTGATAGCGAAGTTTGCAGAACGGAACGTAAGAGGTAGACAATGGGAGTTTTATCAAGTGTTTTAACAAGAATCACATTTGGTAGTGGAACTGTTTATTTGCAGCAGGTTCCTATCAATACCTCAACTGGTGCTGTGGGAACGGAAGGCGTTACCGGTAATGGCCTCAATGTCGTTGGGGCTGGTGGCTTCAAGGCAGAAAAGGTGTGGAATTCTGTCTGGAACGACGTTGCTGACTTCCAGCTTTTAGCGGATAAACTAGAATTCGGAAAATGCTATTTTGATACAAAAGACGGTGCCCGTATCTGTACTGAAAGATGTCAGATGAGTGTCATCGGAATCGCCTCAGACACATTTGGTTTCGGTGTAGGTTCAGGAGCAAATCCTGAACGCGAAGTTCCTATTGCTGTCGCTGGTTGGGTTCTCGCTTACGTGGACCAGGAATACGAATGCGGAACCCCCTTAACAAACGATGAGTTCGGAAATCTCACTGCTATGACCCGTGCTGAGAAGCTTGAGTACCCAGAAAGGATCGTGGCCATTTACAAAAGAAAAGAAATGGACAAGCAGTGGGGCCCTGAGGGCCAGAAAATTGAAGTCAAGGGAAGGCATTGGGTAAAAGTTAAATAGTCAGTTCTCTTATTTCATCAGTAAGAGAAAGAACATCATGATACTCAAATGGTTTCCCAGGAACTATCAATAAAGCAACGGGTGATTTGAGTTTCAGATTTTGTCTTAAGTTTCTGATGACATCAAGTACATCAATACCTGGCTCTATTATTGAAACCTTCTCATACTTAGGAAAGCGTTCTTGATAGAAAGGATTGTTAAGATCTCTGATAGAAATAACATCATATCCTCTTTCTACACCGGCAAACTTAAAACCAACATGCAGTTCATGTTCATTAATAATGAGAGCTTCTTGGGCTTGCTTTTCACCAAAAGCAGCATGGTAATTTTTAAAAAATGTGACACCTTTACGAGTATCCGCAAACTCTGCCATCTGATCTCGTACACACAATAGAACTTCGGGAGAAGTCTCTCTGATAAAAGTGTCCATTGAATCCTGAAGTTCTTTTTTCAAAACAAATCTTTTAGGAATAAAACTAATATCGTCTGCGGGTCCTTCAGAAGGAATCAGACCTTTTGCCAGATGATCCGCCAGGATCTTTGACTTTGAATCCTGGATGCACTCAGGTTCTTGTGAGCGAGCCACTAAATTCATTGGGATAATAAAAGCATTGCCTGCTTCACCGTGCCCTCCCCAATCAGAAAGAAGGCAAGGCCAGCCCTTTTCTGAAGCCATATAGGCTTCAATTCCAAAATCTTCGTACATTGAGCTTGAGAGACTGATAAAGTGAGGGCTAGGTCGTTTTGTATTTAACCATTCACCATTTCGATGGAAAACAGGTACTTCCTTCCAGGTAAGCTCTTTGGTTAATTTTTCGATTGTCTCTTGTATGGATGAAACTTCATATTTCCCGATCGATTCATCAATGAGGTCTTCATAGTCACCATATATATCAAGGGTAACATTTAGACCGTGCTCCATTTGCATCAATGATGTCAGCCTGAGAAGGGCTGTTATGTTTTTAGCAAGAGAAAGCTTACCCGAATAAATCAGATTCACCTCACTCTTGAAATCAGGAAGCTTCACTGGGGGTAGCCTCTTTCTTCCAATGAGTCCCAGTTGATCACGAGGAATCTTGAAAGTTTCTGAAAGGAACTCATTCATTCTTTCTGAGAAGGTCCATAAACGAAACTCCTCAAAAAGCCACATCTTTGACTCTAAGAGTCTTCTGAAGAAGTTTCCGGTCAAAATGATTTCTGCTTTATCACCTGGTCCCGGAAAATCTTCCGATAATATTTTAGAGCAATCATCCGCCATCCAGATTTTCCCGTGATCTGGAACATTCTCCTGAAACCAATTCTGGGCATAATTTTCCTGCCAAAGAACAGAAGGATTAGTAATCTGAGAAGCTAATTTCTTAAACATAATGGATTACCTTTTATAGATAGAAGAACCTAATTAATTGTATTTGAAGGAAAACTTATTTCTAAGTTAATTAAACATTCTTTTTTCTTAATTTTTATAAAAGGTTGCCGAAGAGCATGCGCTTTTCATGGTGGGGAAATAAGTAGTTGAAATTTTTCTTGAGGATATTAATTTTTTCCGTTGACAGACATGGCCGAAATCCACTAACTTGGCTTCTCGCGATTTATCGATAGTGGGGGTGTAGCTCAGCTGGGAGAGCAGTAGCTTTGCAAGCTACGGGTCGCAGGTTCGATCCCTGTCATCTCCACCACTTTTTCTTCAAAAGAGAAAAA
>JBKHWS010000071.1:0-11718 GCA_046566385.1 Bacteriovoracia bacterium
GATCTATGAAATTATGGCCAAAAAATAAAAACCCACTTCCGAAGAAGTGGGTAATAGTAAGCCCTTTCGGGCCCCTTCTCCTATTAGCGATTTTTAAAGATAAGGGTCTTTGAAGCAGAAAGCGATTCGTACTGAGAGCTATTCATCAGGTGACCGTCAAACTTTGGAAAAACTTTTGCAGTCACTTTAAACTTTCCATCTTTTAACTGCAGCCCAAGAGCATTCATATCAACGTGCACTTTGGCGCCTGAATCAGTCGATGTCATTTCTACTTCTGAAGGTAGAAGCTCTCGGTTAAGTAAAACAGAATCCGAACCAAACGTTTTAACTTTTTCCACTTTCAGATCAAAACCTAGCTTCGATCCTTCTGCAATGGAGCCAATATCAAAACTAAGAACTCCGTTCTCAACGGCAATTTCGTTCATTTCAAGAGATTTAAGAACCGGAGCAGCAGGTAGAATTTCAGCAGTAAGAACTCCGTCATAAAATTTCACAGACCCGTTAAACTTCGATCTGATATCCAGTTTCTTTTTAATGATGAAAAACTTCTTTGATCCAATGGCGTCGATGGAAAGAGCATCCCCTTTAAGCGTGACCTTAAAAGTCTCACCAGGAGTTGCTTCAGTTGAAAGATTTTTAACGTCGAAAAGAATTCGTGCATCGACGTCATAGTCCTTAACTTCGTAAGGAACCTTCTCATTCTTCACACATGAATAAGACTCTGCTCTATAAACAGGCTCTGACCAACAACGTGGAGGATAACCGTTTCCTCCTGGCCTGCAATGTGAGCGGTAACCAACGATCACCTGTCGGAAGCATGTTCCAAGACGGCTTTCGTATCGGTATTCAGTATGAGTTACTTCGGATTTTAAGTTCACTTCACCGGTGCTGCTGGAACCATCGTAGACGAAAGTCTGAACGTCTACAGTACTTGCAATTGTGGTAAATGATAAGGCCAGGGTCAAAAGGCCTATGAGCGTTTTCATGAAGTCTCCTTTAGATAAGTATATTTAGAGAATTTACCATTTCCCGGGTGAAATACCTGAGATCATGAAATATTTACACTAAAGGGAATCTAAAGATTGAAGAATGAGGGCCCCGGAAGGGGCCCTGGATGCTTAGCGAACTTTGTAGATAAGAGTACGGGAAGCTTCAGTTTTTTCGAACTGAGAGGCATTCAGGATAGAACCTGCATGCTTAAAGAAAGCTTTGGCCGTAAGAGTGTGACGACCAGATGAGAGCTCAACACCAAGGCGATCGATGTGAACAGTAGCAGAAGAAGCGCTGTCTTGTGCATTAATCTGAATTTCTCCAGAAGCTAGCTCACGGTCAAAGAGAACAGTGTCTGAACCGAAGATCGGCGCCTTTTTTACTGTCAGGTGGTAACCGATGAATTCAGGAGCGGCAACCGGACCCATATCAAAAGAAAGAACAGAGTCTTTCATAGAAATGCTGGTCATTTCAAGGGCCTTAACGATTGGAGCAGCTTCAACCAGCTCAGTAGCATAAGTTGCATCAATGAACTTCACTGAACCACTCATGCGAGAAGTCTGGTCCTGCTTCTTAAGAAGGATGAAGAATTTCTTTGATCCGATGGCAGAAAGAGAAAGTCTGTCGCCATCAAGAGTAACTTTAAAAGTTTCTCCGGCAGTAGCTTCAGGAAGTGCAGCAACGCTTAGGTTAACGTTGGCCTCAACATCATAATCCTTAACCTCGTAAGGAACACGAATGGTCTGAATGCATGGGTAGTAGATAGTTCTGTAGTGAGGAACTGTACGACAAACAGGACCGTTCTGAGTGTTGTGGCAAACAGTTGAGTAGTAAACTTCCTGACGAGTACAAGTCGTACGGATTTGTTCATAACGGTACTCAGTGTGAGTTTTTTCCGCACGAAGGGACATTTGAACAGAGTCCTGGGTTCCATCGAAGAAAAAAGTTTTGGTCTCTGAACTTGCAAAGGCCGTGAGAGAAAGAACGAGCATTAAAGCTGCTGAAAGCATTTTCATAGTTACTCCTATGGTTAGATAAGATACTTTCAGAAACTAACATGTTGAAATTAAGATGGGGAGACGGTGTCAGCTAATGTAGGGAATAACTACATAGTCCAGGGCCATTGTGGCCCTAGCTTTGAACAGTCCATGTGGTGGTCCCATCAGGGTTATCTTTTAAGATAATGTTTTTACTGGCAATTTCCTTTCGGATTTCATCGGCCCGGGCCCAATTCTTTGCCGCCTTCGCTTCTTTACGTTCCGCAATCAAGCCTTCAATCCACGCCTCATCTACTCCAGTTGAGCTCACGTCCTGCTCATGCTTTTTCAATGCATGAAGGACTTCTTCCGGTTTTTCATGAACCAGCCCCATGGCCTCCTGAACAAAATTCAATGTTTCGTGGAGACCTTTCAGGCTTTCTGTTGAGAGTTCATCTCTATGAGCACGAGCGTTCTTTAAGAATGAGAAGAAGTGTCCCATGGCCCCGGCAGAATTAAAGTCATTTGCCAGTTCATCTTTCATTTTTTCCACAGCGCCGGAAATTTCAGGTGAAGAGTAACTTCCTTTGGCCTCATAAGATTTTGCTTCGAGGGCAAACTCATGAATTTTTTTAACTTCATCCAAGGCGCGATTTAAAACTTCATCCGTCCATTCAAGACGGGCGCGATAATGAACGGAAAGAAGGATATGGCGTAGAACCTGGCCTCCATATTTTTCCACAAAGTCTCTGATCTTGATGACATTCCCCAGAGACTTACTCATTTTCTCAGTTCCGAAATTCAGGAACTCATTATGGGCCCAGTTGTTACAGAAAGGACAATTGTTAGCAGCTTCGGATTGAGCAATTTCGTTTTCATGGTGAGGAAACATGAGATCCACTCCACCATGGTGGAGATCAAGAGTTTTTCCAAGAAACTTTTTGGCCATGGCAGAACACTCTATATGCCAACCCGGTCGACCTTTTCCCCAAGGAGAATCCCAGGCAGGCTCCCCTGCTTTGGCCGGTTTCCAGAGGACGAAATCAGATGGGTGCTTTTTACGTGAATCGACTTCAACCCTTATTCCGTGCTGCAGGCTCTCCAGATCTTTCTTGGAAAGTTTTCCATAAGCGGGGAAAGCGGGAACATTGAAGAAAACTTCACCTTCAACTTCATAGGCCTTGCCGTTTTTAATTATGTCCTGAATCATCTGAATGATTTCAGGCATGGTCTCTGAAACTTTCGGCGTGTGATCAGCAGGCTTCATATTTAGTGATTTCATATCCTGTTCGCATTCTTTGACGAACAAGGAAGCGTGCTCTATGGGATCGCGCTTTAACTCTCTGGCGCGATCAATGATCTTGTCATCAACATCAGTGTAGTTCCTGACAAACGTGACATCATACCCAAAAGTCTTGAGAACTCTGTTGAAAAGATCCCCCACCACAAGCGCCCGTGCGTTTCCGATGTGAAGAAAGTCATAGGTAGTTGGACCGCAGGAATAAAACTTCACCTTACCTGGCTCAACAGTTTTAAGAGTTTCTTTTTTCCGGGTGAGGTTATTATGAATTTTTAGTTCTCTCGTCATGATTCCTACTTATTAAGATGCGCCACTCTGTTTTTTAATACATTCACCGGAGTCAAAGGAATGAGGAACTTCAGGTCAGGACCATGGTCATGGCCGGTTAATGCCGCCCGAACACCCTGGAAAAGAGGTTTTCCTTTCACTCCCATGTTCTTCTTTACATGATCCATCCACTCATTCAACACACCTTCAGTGATAAATTCAGAAGAGGTCTTTTGAACTTCTTCGGAAATGAAAGACATGATTTTAGGAGTGGTTTCCCAGGAAAGAATCTCCTTTAAGGCATCGGTTTTTTCCGGATGCTGATTAAGGATCAATTCATTCACTAGTTTTGGAAAATCCGGAACAAAAGAAGCATATTTTTTTAACAACTCAACACAGGCATTCTTCCATTCCGGGCCTTGCTTCCGGAAAAACTCTGTCTCAGGCTCTTTTTCAATAAGAGTGATGAGGGATGCATTATCCATATTTTTAATATGCTCAGAGTTCACCCATTTGAGTTTTTCTAAATCATACATCGCCGGACTTGCAGAGAAACGCTCGAGACTGAAGACATCAACGATTTCCTGCTTACTGAAAATATCTTTTTCGGTGGGGTGAGACCATCCCAGGAGACAAAGATAGTTACACATGGCCTCAGGCAAATAATGTTCATTACGGTATAAGTTTACGGACGTGGCTCCGTGACGCTTAGAAAGCTTCTGACGGTCATGACCAATCAGAAGTGAGACGTGAGCGAACTCAGGAACCTTTGCATCCAAAGCTTCATAAATCATGAGCTGGCGAACAGTATTGTTCAAATGATCTTCTCCACGGATGACATGAGTAATGTCCATTAACCAGTCGTCGATCACACAGCAGTAGTTGTAAGTCGGAAGACCATTTGACCTCATGATAACAAAGTCCCCCACCATATTTTCAGGATAAACAACTTTGCCTTTTACTTTGTCATTCAGTTCATAAGATTTTTTAGGGGCCTTAAAACGAATGGCCGTTTTCTCCCCTTTGGCAACTCTGGCCTTCGCCTCTTCCCAGTGTGCTGACTCTCTCCACTTTCCGCTATAATGAGGATCCAGATTTTCTGCTTCGGCCTTAGCTTTCATGGCCTCAAGCTCTTCCTCTGTACAAAAATCATAATAGGCCAGCCCCTTCTCTATGAGTTCCAGGGCATATTTCATATAGAGGTCAAGTCGTTCAGACTGGCGATAAGGAGCATATTTATTATTGGGCTTGTCAGGACCTTCGTCATGGTTGATCCCTAACCATTTAAGGTCATCCATCTGCAGCTTTTCATACTCAGCATTGGAACGCTCAAGATCAGTGTCTTCAATCCTTAAAACAAAAGTACCACCAGTCGCTTTGGCATAAAGGTAGTTATAGAGAGCAGTTCTGGCCCCGCCGATATGTAAATAACCTGTAGGTGATGGGGCGAATCTTACTCGGACAGTCATAATGGGAGCTCCTCATAGAATAATGAGGTCAAGAATACACGCAAGGGACTAAATTGAGAATCTTCTAGGTGTACATGGAGTCGATTTTCTCAGAGATGTCGCCTTCGGCAGCACCACTTGAGAGTGAAATTTCTTTCACAATCAACTCTTTGCATTGATCCAGCATTTTTCTCTCACCAAAAGAGAGTTTCTTCGTCATTTTCAGAAGAAGAAGCTGGCGCAGAACATCGGCAATCTCGAGAAGAGAGCCTGTTTTAACCTTCAAAGTATATTCGCGGTGACGGCGGTTCCAGGTAGACATATCTACCTTCACGCTCTGATCTTTTAAAAGTTCAAAGACACCTGGAATTTCAGAAGTTGGGATAAGCGCACGAACGCCTTCTTTAGAATCTACAGGAATCATCACTTTCATTCCGTTAGAAACGACCTTGATGATGTAGAAGCTTTTCATTTCACCATTTAATTCTTTGGTGTCGACGCTGCAAATCTGGCCTACACCGTGGCCGGGACAAACAACGTAGTCTCCGAGATTAAACATGGGAACTCCTTCCGAATTACACATTACAGCCACTGTTATAACGCGGATAGACTCAAAGCTCTAGGTTTTTGAAATTTTTACAGACTTAAGAGTTTTACAAAGACACTTTTGGCAGGAATTGAGAAAGGGCCCATCTTGGGCCCTTTCTTCTAAGTATCTAGAATAGCACGGAGAACTGAAGGAATCTCAATTGAACGTTTTGAGTATATTCAAGGGCCCCACCAGTCTTAGAGTTAATACTTTGGAAGGCCACTTCAGGAGTATATGAAAGACTTCCCATACCCCAGTCAGATAGGTCAATTCTCTTACCAAAGGCTGCGGTGGTACGAAAAACCTCATCATCATTTGTTCCCGCAGTATAAGTATTGGCCCATCCATAACCCACAAAAAGTGAAGCATAGAAACTGTTTCTCAAATCCAGTTCCTGCCCGCTTCTCTGGAAGTTCCAGTAGGCACCGATATCGGCACCATAATCTTCATAGTCTCCTCGGCCGGAAGCTGTATCCTTGGTGTAATCAAAACGGATTCCCGCTTGGACGTTTTTTAGCATAGGCAACTGATAGGCGTAATTTAGATCCAGTTGCAGCTGAGTATCGTTATCACTCGACTGTCCTCTTGCCTTTGAACTATCAAAGTTTAAAGACCCCTGCAAAACTGATCCAACATCAAAATTAATCATATGCTTAGGATCATTGGTTTGGGCCGAAGCCGCCACACTGAATGCCGAAACTGCAGCTAACACAAAAAATTTCTTCATCTTCATAATATTCCCCTTTTCTTGCTCGTTCGATCTCATTAAAGAGAATTCCAATTCTCCTAAAAAATATAACAACCTATGAAATCTAAGTTAAATGGAGATAACTTTAGACTGGGTGTGCGCAGTTTCTCGTGAGTAAAACTTTAATCAGTTAATGAATGGAATATTAGGACGTTGATGACGAAAAAAAACCGAGTGATGAAGATCGATTAGGATTCTTATTAATAGGGCAACTTAAACGAGATTTGGACAAAAGTAGCCCCGGTCCCTGAGAGAAACCGGGGCCTTATAATCAGAAGCGATTAACGATTTCGTTTCTTTCAAAGAAGTAAGCAATTTCTCTTTCCGCAGAAGTCTGAGAATCAGATCCGTGAACAGAGTTTTCGCCTACTGACTTAGCGTAGAGCTTACGGATAGTACCTTCAGCTGCGTTAGCAGGATTAGTGGCACCCATAAGTTCACGATTTTTAGCAACAGCGTTTTCGCCTTCAAGAACCATAAGCATAACAGGACCTGAAGTCATGAAGTTTACAAGTTCACCAAAGAAAGGACGCTCTTTGTGCTCGATATAGAAACCTTCTGCTTTCTCTTTAGAAAGTTTTGTGAATTTTGCAGCAGCAATACGAAGACCATTTTTTTCAAAGATAGAAATGATGTTTCCGATGTTGTTATCAAGTGTCGAGTTTGGTTTTACGATTGAAAGTGTTTTTTCGATGGCCATTGTTAGCTCCTTATAATTTTTTGTCTTACTTCTTTAATACTTCTGCGACTTTTTGTCCAAGTTCTGCTGGAGAACGGGCAATAGTAATGCCACATTCCTGAAGAATCCTGAACTTAGCTTCTGCGGAATCATCCTCTCCTGAGATAATCGCACCGGCATGGCCCATACGCTTACCTTTAGGAGCAGCGGCCCCGGCAATAAAGCTCACAACTGGCTTACTCATGTTTTCCTTGATCCAACGAGCAGCGTCTGTTTCGGCGGTTCCACCAATTTCTCCGATCATGATGACAGCTTTAGTGTCAGGATCATTTTCGAACATTTCAAGGCAGTCGATAAAGTTAGTTCCATTTACCGGGTCACCACCAATGCCTACACAAGTAGATTGACCAATCTCACGCTGAGTAAGCTGGTAAACGGCTTCGTAAGTAAGAGTACCGGAACGGGAGATCACTCCTACGCTTCCTGGCATGTGGATATGACCTGGCATGATTCCGATTTTGCATTCTCCTGGAGTGATCACGCCCGGACAGTTTGGTCCGATAAGACGGGACTTTGAACCTTTAAGAGCTGCTTTAACTTTAATCATATCAGCGACAGGAATACCTTCTGTAATCGCGATGATGAGCGGAAGTTCAGCATCGATACACTCGATAATAGAATCAGCGGCAAATGCCGGTGGAACGAAAACCATGGCAGCATTGGCATTGGTTTCGCGAACAGCTTCAAACACTGTATTAAAGACAGGAATGCCTTCGTGAACAATTCCGCCTTTCCCAGGAGTAACTCCACCAACAACATTCGTTCCGTAATCACGGCTTTGTAATGTGTGGAATGTTCCTTGCTTACCGGTAAGACCGATTGTGATAAGACGAGTATTTCTGTTAATAAGAATGGCCATATTATTTTCCTCCCTTAGCGGCTTCTACTGCTTTTTTAGCAGCATCAGCGAGGTCTCCGGCCGGAGTGATTTTAAGTCCGGATTCAGCGAGAATTTTTTTACCAAGAGCAACGTTTGTTCCTTCGAGACGAACAATCAATGGAACTTTTACTCCCAGTTCTTTTGCAGCATCAACGACACCGCTGGCAATAATGTCACACTTCATGATTCCACCGAAGATGTTCACAAGAATAGCTGTTACATTCTTATCTTCAAGGATGATGGAGAAGGCTTTTTGAACAGTTTCCTTAGTAGCACCGCCCCCTACATCAAGAAAGTTGGCAGGTGTTCCGCCGTGGAGCTTAAGAATATCAAGTGTGGCCATGGCAAGACCGGCGCCGTTAACCAGACAGCCGATATTTCCATCAAGAGAGATATAAGACAGTCCATATTTTCCAGCTTCAAGTTCCTGAGCTGATTCTTCAGTGACGTCTCTCATAGCTTCAATTTCCGGATGACGGAAAAGAGCATTGTCATCAAAGTTTAATTTTCCATCCAGCGCAATCACATCACCCTGCTTCGTTGTTACGAGAGGATTGATTTCAGCGATCGAACAATCTTTTTCAACATAAAGCTTATAAAGACCTTCGAAGAAAGCGATGGCCTTCTTCAGAGTTTCTCCCTTAAGCCCAAGAGCGTAACCTAGTTTTCTTCCATGAGCTGGAGTAAATCCTGTGGCCGGATCAATGTGGGCCTTAACGATTTTCTCAGGAGATTCATGGGCCACAGTTTCAATTTCCATACCGCCTTCAGTGGAAACCATCATGGCGACTTTTCCAACTGTGCGATCAAGAACGATACCGCAATAGTACTCGTGATCAATGTCACATCCTTGCTCAACAAGAACCTTAAGAACTTTTTTTCCTTCTGGTCCTGTCTGATGAGTGACAAGTTGCATACCAAGGATTTCCTTTGCGTACTTTTCAACTTCTTCAAGAGAGCGAGCAAGTTTCACACCGCCACCCTTACCACGGCCACCAGCATGGATCTGAGCTTTCACCACCCAAACTTTGCTGTCTAATTTCTTGGCAACTTCCACCGCTTCGGCTGGAGTATCTGCAACTCCACCTTTTAAGACCGCGATGTTATACTGCCGCATCAGGTCTTTGGCCTGGTACTCATGCACATTCATAGGCTCTCCTTAAAACTACATTTGAATAGGACACATTATAGGCATTTTATAAGGTCAGACAATCAAAAGGTCTTGAAAAACGCGGTTCTCTAGGGGCAAGATGGAGGCGCGAGGTGTTAACAATGACAAAAAAATATTTTGCTCTCCATCCTGCGGTCTTTAAGCTCGATGGTGGGGCCATGTTTGGAATAATTCCTAAACCTTTATGGTCTAAATTCATTCCACCTGATGAATTAAACAGAATTCAGTTGAGCCTTCGTGTCATGCTCATTCAGACCAAAAAAAGAAATATTCTCATTGATACCGGTATCGGTGACTACCATGGATCGAAATTTGACGATCGTTTTGGAGTTGAAGGTCCCAAAGATCCGCTGCTCCATACCTTAAAGGAACATTTTAAGCTCTCCCCAGACGATATTACTGACCTCATTGTGAGTCACTTACATTTTGATCACGTGGGAGGACTGGGCCAAGATGCCCAGGAGCATTTATCAGTATTCCCCAAAGCGCAATTGCACATTCACCGTCAACATTATGACTACGCTTTAAATCCCACCATGAGAGATGGGGGATCTTTCCATTCTGAATATTTTAAACCTTTAATTGAGAAGGCAGATCAAGAAGGAAAAGTTCACTGGCTGTCAGGAGAAGAAGGTCAGATCCTGGAAGACGGGGATGATAAGATCTTTTTCAAATGCTCCCATGGCCACACCCCCTTTCTGGTTCATCCTTATGATGAGAAATTCATTTACATGGCTGACCTGGTTCCTACCAGTGCTCACATCCCAATCCCCTGGGTTATGGGATATGACATTGCTCCCGGACAAACGACAGTTGATAAGAAAAGATTTTATGACTTTATTCTTGAGAAAAATCTCACCATGGTTTTTGAGCACGACATGAAGTTCTGGGGAGCGAAGATTAAAAGAAAAGGTGAAAAGGATTTTGAGGCGAGCACGACTTTTCCGGTTACTTCACTCGATCCTCATTCACCTGAGTTAGCTTTTCATTAATATCTTGCTTGATGCCAGCAAAGACCTTTCTTACTCTTTCCCGGAAGGACTCCAGGTCCTTTTTCTTCGGTCTTTTCTTGAGCCCCTGAAGCTCTTCAATGAACTTCATGGATTCAAAACCGATTTTCTTCGAAGTTAATTTCACCAGGAGTTCGTAATTTCTCTTCTGAGAATCCCCTTCCTGCACATGAGGAAGAGACTTAAAGTAATTTTCATTTTCGACGACGAAAGAAGTCAGAAAGGATCCGTACTTTCGGGTGTACTGATCCACCATGGGATTAAGGGTCTTGGGAATTTCTTTTGGATCAGTATCAAGATAATCCAGCATATGTTGCTCAATCTGAAGTGTGATGGCCTGAAGGGTTTCAAATTTTTGCTGCAGATCCTGCCAGAAAATTTCCTTCTGGTTCTCTGCCTTAAGTTCCATTTCCAGCTTTCTCTTGATCAGCTTATCAAGAACGTTGTTAAATTCCGTTGCTCCTTTTGAAAAGAGCACAACTTTCATGCGCCCCACATAATTTCTTTCCGGGGCAGAAAAGAAATTCATCACTCTTGCGAGGAAGGAATCCCACTCACACTTGGAAGCCTTCACATCCATTTCATACAGTCCGGGAATAATCTTACTTCCTTCGCTGAAATCAAAGGAAGAGAACTCTACAAAGTGACCTGAAAGAGTTCCTTTACTTTTGAAGGCCACTTTTTCACTGCTCATGGTAAGAAGTTTTCCTTCAACAGACTGGAAGGAACCTTCGACTTCACACTTCTGAAAGCCGGAAGTCACCAGCCATATCCTTCCATGATCATGGGGCAGGTATTCTTTAAAGAAAATTTTCTTACTCCAACCGTCAAAAGGATTTTCACTCAAAATCCTCTCGTGAAGGTCGGGACTCATTTTGGGAAGTCGGGCAAGATCAACTTTCTCGTGATTTTTCACCAGGCTACCGAAAGCAAACAGAATCATCAGACCAATGACTAGTCCGAAGAAGGCCCACATAGGGAGGGCCCAGGATTTTCCAGGAAGAGCTTCTTCCCCTTCGTCCTCAACTTCATCAGCTTCTTCCGAGTCCTCTTCAATCTCAGTCCTTTCTTCAAGTTCCAGGTCCGGCACAGGCAGAGGGGGAATGTCTTCTTCAGGCAGAGGTGGGAGTTCAGGTACTTCTTCTACTTCAGGAGTGGCGGGTAAAGGAGCATTCAGAAGATCTTTCAGAAGCACAGCTTCAGGAAGGCCCTCTGCCCAGACTTTGACATCCACGGCAATTTTCTTCTGATCTTTTAATTGGATCAGGGACTGAAGAGAGTAAGGCCCCTCATGCCCTGTGGGCAGGAGGATGAACCATCTCAGAGAATCCTTGTCAGTCCAATCAAAATTTGACAACGTCATTTCAAAACCCGGGAAATAAAAAGATTTTATGACGAAGCCATCCAACTCTCAATCATTAAAACGCTTTCAAGAATCACTTGGACACTTATTTTCATCGGATACCGGGAAAAAAAAGTGTCTCATTCTTAAAAGTTCTTCCGATATTGGTGTGATCAGAAACGGCGGAAGAAATGGAGCTCGTTTTGCTCCTCAATCTTTTCTCTCAACTTTTAAAAAGTTTTCCCAGTGCGAGGAAC
>JBKHWS010000072.1:0-11650 GCA_046566385.1 Bacteriovoracia bacterium
AAACGAAACAAAGAAAAGGTGCCATGATCCTGGTGAGATTCACTGTAAGCTCGAACTTCTCAGGATTTTTTAAGAACGCCGGAGCAAAAATAGAAATCAGTTCAGGAGCAAAGACAGCTATAGCGAGAGAGATCGTTCCGGTAATAAGAAACAGTAACCAGAAAAGAGACCACATGAGTATTCGTGATTCTTTTTGTGAATCCTGATTCGCTTCTACAAACGTGGGGACGAAAGCAGCCGAAAAAGCCCCTTCAGCAAAGAGATCGCGAAGTAGATTAGGAATACGATATGCAACCAGGAAGGCATCTGTGACTCCCGACGCTCCAAAATACGCTGCCATCACCTGCTCTCTCACTAGTCCAAGAAGGCGTGAGAAAAAAGTGGCAATGGCCATTTTGATGGTGGAACGAATAACAGACATATAACTCCTGAACTTTCATTCTCACTCGGGAAAAAAAATTTGCAAAGGAAAGTTTCGAAGTTTTTCACTCAGGATTTGGTCCTATTTCGCCCCTATGACCCATAGGGGCAAGTACCGAAATTTCAAGGAACGTCCGACAAAGTCCCTTTTTGACTCTACGACTCTCTTACTTTCACTCTCAAAGAGATGAGTTGATGTTAGTGAAAACTTCAATACAATCGTAGGGGCATAAGGGAAACTAAAGAAGAGCAGGATGCTGAAAAGGTCCAGTAGGTTTCCAGGAAGGAAACCGTTGAACGGCCTTCTTCAAACACACACTGTAGGGATAGCAAGATGCGATTCCCGAATTCGAGAGCACGGAGGTCCTTATGTTTCTTGCCATCGCAGTGGAAACCAAACAGCATCCTATGAATCAGAATGATTACCGAGTCTGGTACCTTGAGGTCGACTCCAGTGGGCAAGTTGTCGGAGTTGGTGTCAAGACGAAGCATGAAATGGTGGAGAACCTTTTCGAAAACTATCGCAAAACCGGTAAATCCAACTGGCGCGCGTTTCAAAAAGGTGCAGAGAAATCCACTCCGGTAGAAATTTTTGATTTTGTCTCGATGAACATGCATGAGAACACTCACTTCGGGAATCTCCCTACTTTGAGCGAATTCCAGACTGTTCTTAACACGCTGCAAAGTAGATTAGAACTCAGATCGATTGCCTGAACAAATTCCTCCCAGGATTATTCAGGCCTTTCCGGGGGAGAAAAGGAAACTTTTCTCCCCTCTTTTATAAAGCGGCTTTATTTAATCCCAACAATTCCTAAAATCCCCGGTTTCTTTCGTTCATTTTCACCCTGAATGAGGGTATAAAAAGGCGAAACACACATGTTTCTTATTTCAAAAAAGTCCTCGAGAGAGGAAAGGAATTTGTATGCAGACTATGGCGATCATTGGTGCTCAATGGGGAGATGAAGGGAAAGGAAAACTCACTGACCTTCTTGCAGAAAAATGTGATTTAGTTGTTCGTTATCAAGGTGGCCATAATGCCGGTCACACCATTTGGGTGAACGGACAAAAAACCGTCCTTCATGTCATTCCTTCAGGTGTTCTTCATCCTCATTGTCTTTCAGTCATTGGCCATGGTGTAGTGCTTGAACCTGAAAACTTTTTAAATGAACTTTCAAAAATCAAAGGTGTAACAAAAGTCACTCCTGATAATTTAAAGCTCTCCTCTACTGCAACCGTCATCACGAGCTACCATAAACTTTTAGATGCCGCCCGTGAAACCCAGGGTCCGGAAAAAATCGGAACCACAGGAAAAGGAATTGGTCCGGCCTACGAAGATAAAGTCAGCCGTCGTGGAATTAAGGTCAAAGACCTAATGGATAAAGACACTCTTGTTCGTCGTCTATCCAGTGGCTACGCCGAGAAGGCAATTCTCTTCAAACATCTTTATCAGATCGACATTCCATCAATTGAAGAGGAAGTGGAACGCCTCTATCGTTATGGTGAATCCATCAAAGATTATGTGACTGATACATTCAGTCTCATTGATGAAAAGCTCTCTCAGGGGAAACGTGTTCTTTACGAAGGTGCTCAGGGCATTCTTCTTGATATCGACTACGGAACATATCCTTACGTCACATCTTCTTCTACCGCGGGAGCAGGAATCTACACCGGCGCCGGTCTTCCTGGGAAAAAACTTGAAGAAGTGATCGGAGTTGCCAAGGCCTATACCACTCGAGTTGGAGAGGGTCCCTTCCCTACTGAACTCTTTGATGACATGGGAGCAGAGATCCAGACGAAAGGAAATGAATTCGGGGCCACAACAGGCCGTAAACGCCGCTGTGGCTGGATTGATATTCCTCTACTTCGCTATTCCGTCAAATGCTCTCAGCTAACTTCAATCGCTTTGACGAAACTGGATATCCTCAGCAATCTTAAAGAACTCAAAGTTTGTTACGCCTATGAAGTGAATGGTAAAGTGGTTGACTGCGCTTACCCTGGTATCAATCTCTACAACGCCAAACCTCTTTATAAAGATTTTACGCCTTTTACAGACGACTTCTCAGGCAAGCCTTCAAAAGAACTTGAAGCTTATCTAAGCTTCCTTCAGGAGGCCCTTGGCATTCCAGTAAGCATCTACGCCTACGGACCGGAAAGAAGCCAGATCGTTTTCAAGAAAGATCTCTTTAATTAATTTGGGCGTTTAATTTTCCACCGATAAAGGAAGTGCACATCACTTCCTTTATCTGGTTCTTCAGATTCTCGGAGCTCTTCACGCGGACGCGAAGGTAATTTGAACTATAGCCTTCCCAATAACCATCAACTTCGTTTTCAAATAACACGGAAGTTCTTTTTCCTACCATGCTTTCTGAAAACTCATCCAGCTTAGCATCTCCCAACATCAACAACGTCCTTACACGATCCTTCTTCACAGAAGTCTGAATCTGGTTTTCAAGTTTCGCTGCCGTGGTTCCTTTTCTTTTAGAATAAGGAAAGACATGAAAATGAGTGATGGGCTGAGTTCTTAAGAAATTGAAGGTCTCCAGGAACTGCTCTTCAGTCTCACCCGGATAGCCAACAATCACATCAGCACCAAAGGCCGCATCAGGGAAATAAGAGCGAACCATCGCTATAATTTCTTTATACTCAGAAACAGAATACTTTCTTCTCATGGACGTTAGAATTTCATCACTGCCACTCTGAAGAGGAATATGAAAGTGATCCTGATACTTTCCGGTCGCCTTCAAGGTCTCAAGGAGTTCTCTGGTCATGGTATTAGGCTCCACTGATCCCAATCTCAGTCTTTCAACTTCCGGAAGATCAGCAATGTGCTTCACAAGATCAGTTAATCTCTCACCGCTGATCGCCTCGTACTCACCAATATTCACACCAGTAAGGACAATCTCCTTAAAACCTTTCTTCGCGAGTTCTTTGGCCTCTTTCAAAGCATCCGCAACGGAAATCGTGCGGCTTCTTCCGCGGGCAAAAGGAATTATGCAAAAAGAACAAACGTAATTACATCCATCCTGAATCTTTAAGAAAGCTCGAGTATGTGAATCAGCCAGTGTGGTGGCGGCCCCCCAGAACTCTGAGGACTTATCAATCCGAACCTCCTGGTCCTTCTCACTTTCAAGATAGTCAAAAACCTTATATTTCTCAGAAGTTCCCAAAATGAGATCCACACCCTGCATGGCCTTAATTTTATCCGCTTCCATCTGGGCATAACATCCGGCCACCACAATTTTGGCCTCCGGAGATGATGCATGGGCCTTCCGGATCAGATTCCGGCAGGTTGAATCGGCCCCATCCGTAACTGTGCAGGTATTTAAAAAAACCACGTCGGCCGGATTTCCGAACTCAACAACCTCATAACCCCTGTCCACAAAGCCTTGAGCAATTGAGCCAGATTCTGAAAAGTTCAGACGGCAACCCAGAGTGTGAAAGGCCACTTTTTTGTTGTTTTGAGACGTTGTTTCCATAGGGGGGGAAATCTAACGGAAGCCTTAGTTTTTGTCTAATAAGTGAGTAAAAAATCTTGGTTTAGACCTAAAAAAATTCTTCATTTCTTTCTTTTTTGTGTTTGACAAAAAACCTTAGAAACAATAATTTGTAGTCCTTCGTTTGAAAGTGGTCTCGTAGCTCAGTTGGTTAGAGCACCTCCCTTTTAAGGAGGGGGTCCTGTGTTCGAGTCACAGCGAGATCACCATCAACGAAATAAAGAGCAAAATCCGGTTACGCTCCCATCGTCTAGCCCGGTCTAGGACATCGCCTTTTCACGGCGGTAACAGGGGTTCGAATCCCCTTGGGAGTACCAAATTAAATAAACGAAAAGCCCGCCGCAAGGTGGGCTTTTTGTTTTTTAACCTGGTAATTCTAAGTTGATGAGAAGACCTAGGGTTCGATGACGAGCGCAGGAAGCGCGAGGAAGCGTAGTCGACAATCCCCTTGGGAGTACCAAATTTATTCTTTCCAGCGAACTTCATAGAGACGGATGTCAGGTCTGTATTCATAAGTAATATTCTTATCTCTGCACACGCCACTTTCAATTGTTTGAACAGTATGTCCTACACCTTTCTTTTCTTCTCTCTCTTTCCATTCACATGAAATATTTTGTTTTAGATCCTTTAGTGAATTTTGATCAACTAAGATGAACTGTTCAACTAGTTTTTGAGAATTATCAAAAAAGTGGCCGCTTTCAACTAACTGACCGTTTTGAATTTTATAGATAATTCCATCTTTTATCTCATCAAATTCTTTCCCCAAAGTCTTTATGACCTCAGCCTTTGAAGCGTTCTCAGACCACAAAGCGTTCATTTTAAAATACTTCTTCTTGAAAGATGGATTCGTATTAGAAGTACAACTCAGTAAAAATATAAGAATGAAAAGTAAGGACTTCATAGGGGCCACCTTTTCTGAAAGAATTCATAAATTTGCGGGTATTGCTTTCTGTATTTTTGGGGATCTAAATAGAAAACTTCCAAGAGATTGGAAAAGTCTTCTTCCTTATTTAGAGCTGAATCAGGCTTAATGAGTTTCTTTGGTGGAGCTTCAAAAACTTTTCTATCTTCTGTAACATAAATGGTCCATCCGGACAATGTTGCAAATTCATTCATCTCATCAACGCTAACTTTCTGAAAGAGATGATGTGCGGACTCATGAACCAAAATAGATGCTTTCTGCTTTTCTTTGAAAAATGAATCATAAAGGACAATGGCCTTGTTTCGAATCTCGCTGGTTGCTGAATTACCTTTATGGATTGATTCACCAGCTCGATACAAAGAATAATTTTTACTTTCCGTCCAGGCGGGAAGATTCGAAAGAACTTCTAAAACAATTTTAATTTCCTGACGAGTCCACTCTTTAAATTTCTCCTGATGTGGCCATCTACTGATGGGAGAATTAATAAAATTCTTTATATGGAAGTCAGAACCTTTCCATCTTTCTCGACAATGTTCTTTTCGAGGATGAGGAGATACTTGAGAGCCATTCCGTTCATGACTGGGAACTTTATGACCGCGGACTTTAGTTTGCCACCACTCACATTCAATGGCGTATGCGTTAGAAATGAATATGAGAAGAACTAAAGGAATAAATTGCATTCATTAAATCATACTGCGACATGATTTAAGTGCAACTTAAAAGACCTAAGGTGCTAAATCATCTGCAATGCTCTGATCCTGAACGAGAAAGTGTGCGAGTTGTTTCTCGGCCCTTAAGCTCTCCGCACTCCATAGCAACGGCTTCTTCTAAACTTTTTAACAAACCAACGGCCATACGTTTTTGCTTCTTCATTTTTTCTCTCCCTTAATGAGATCAACCAATTGCTTAAATGTCCTTTTTTCAGCAGGCGTTAAGTCTTCGGCTTCATCTTTTCCATAAAGATAAATGAGATAAGTCACTTCTCTATCTGGAAGATGTAAAAAGATAATTCTTAGTCCACCTCGCTTCCCTTTGCTTCTTGATGGATCTGCCACTCGAAACTTTCTTAGTCCTCCAGTTCCGGCGATCGTATCGCCAACAGCTGGGATTCTCTAAAATGGCGTCCTGGATGTCCTTTAGGAGGCCATTCTTTCCCATCATTTCAACTTTTTTAGTAAAGGAAGGCGTTTCCTTAAAGATCCTTTTCGTAATACATAGTATTACGAAATACAATGTATTAGACAATCTACGCTTTGCTCGCAGTTTAATGAAAAGCTATGAATAAAAATGAAATAAAGTGAAAACAGAAAAGAAGGCTAAGCACCTTAAAACATGCAAGTTTTTGAAATGATTGTGTTTATAAAATCGCTTCCTTTTATCCACTTGGGAGTACCAAATTTATAAAACGAAAAAGCCTCCCTTCCTGAGGCTTGGACTTTTTATTTCTCCTTCTATTGAATCGTGGTAAAACAACCGAATCATTAAACTTCCTAGTAAGCTGAAGCCTGGTGAAAATCCAGCACTGTCCCGCAACGGTAAAAGTCCGATCGCCCTAGGATTTCAACACGAGGTATGTATGTCACTTGAATCTAGAATCGAAAATTCCCGCACTAAAGTATTTAAAACAGTTTTTCCTGGAGAAACGAACCACTACGACACTCTTTTTGGTGGTACTGCTCTTCAATGGATGGATGAGGTTGCATTCATTGCAGCGACACGGTTCACGCGAGAAAAAATGGTAACTGTTAGTAGTGATAAAGTGAATTTTAAGATGCCCATTCCAAGCGGCAGCATCGTGGAATTAGACGCCCAAGTTGTAAGGGTGGGAAACACCAGTCTTGAGATTAAAGTCGATGTTTACAGAGAAGACATGTACTCAGAAAACCGAGTTCTAGCCTTACACGGAAGCTTTGTTTTCGTGACACTAAAAAGTCCAAAGAAATCGGATGGTATTGGAGGAATATGCTAGTCTCCAAGATCACTTTAATTACCCGTACATAGCACTCAAGTTATTTCCTTTACTTGCCGATATGCTCTGAAACTCTGGAGGTATTTATGAAAGTTCTCTTTCTGATCCTGCTTATATCTTTTCAAGCTACTGCTTCTGATGAACAACTGTGTGAATACCTTGAAAAGAAAACCTTCAAGTCTTTGGTAAGTCAGCTGAAGCCGAAACAGGATGATAAATTTTCGGAACTTGTAGTTGAAGTTTCTTCAGAGCTTGAAAAAAAACGAGCGACCCAATGTAAGGCAGGTTCTCTCTGGGCGATTAAAGATTATGATTCCTGCAGTAGTTTGTGTCTTAAAAACGGGAATAGCGACTTCAGAATCTCAGCCGCAATCAGAAGCAAGGGTGTAATTAAGCTAAGCGATGACAGTAGAGAGTGCCAGAGTATGTGTAAGGCCTATCAGCTTCTGGCCTTCGCCTACCAGGATGGACTCAAAGGAAAGAACTCTTCACCTGATTGTACTGGTGCCGTGTCTTCCGCAGACAGGGGCAATAAGAAGATGGACATCGATAAGGTGTCAGAGAAAGTCATCCGAAAGTCTTCTTCAACTTCAGAGCAATGAATTAGGGTCTGCACTTCCAGCCTAATTCTTTGCACTTTTTCGATCAGCCCCTCAAGTTGCTGGTCCCTTGTGTTCTTCTTCACCTGGGCCACCAGAATCTTTTTCGAAGAATCGAGCAGGAGATACTTAAACTGTGAATAGGCCAGGGCGTAAGAAAGGTCTTTGTTTTTTTCAAGAAGCTTCTGCTTGAATGGAATGGTGAGAAGTCCCGCGTAGTTCTCCTTATTGAGGAAGTGAGAGGATTTAGCGAGAAGGAAACCATCTTCATCACCTAGAGTGAAAAAATAGTCTGCCACTGTGTTCCTTCCAGCCACTTTGTAAAACTCAGCGGCATGCTTCAAGTACATCACGTCTTCAGTCGCCAGAGTCTCAAAAATATAAGCTATGGAATGATACATCCCTTGGTTGAAGAGATTCTTAATGAGGAGGCTTGTGAGTTCAATAGATTTTGGGTGGCACGCATGTGCAGCTTCCAGAACTCCCAGGTCCAGGACCTTCTCTGCTTCAATGGTCTCCCAAAGTCTGAAGTATGAATCCACGGGGAGACAGGAGGACATGTAGCTCCTGCGCTTTTCTTCAGCGAAACTTCTTAAGCCGTTTTTCAGCAGGTGTTTTTGTGATGTCAGAAAAAAATCAAAGTCGGAAGTTCTGTGATTCAGGACTAAGTTAAGAAGTTTATCTTTGTTAGTTTTTTCCAGACAGGAACCCAATATATTCCAGTCATCACCAACAGTGCTTTCTACCCCTGATTTTATGAATTGGTCTGAGCAAGTTCGATAATCGTTCAGGTGATAGGAAGTTCTTCCCCAAAGCTTATGAAATTCAACAGGAAGATTTTTATAGTGACTGCCGGCCTCAAGGGTTTTGAAAGCTTCTTGATAGTTTTTTAGAAAAAACTGGGCTTCGGCGAGAGTGAAATGGAAATATCCCAGCTCCTGCTTATTTTTGGAAAGGGTTGGATACTGCTTTATCACCTCAGCATATTTCTTATCCTGGATGAGTGCCCTTAAAAAAGGAAGACCTTCCAGTTCATCATATTTCTTTTCTTCGTCAGCAGTGAGTGCGAATGCATTCCAGGTAATAAAAAAAGACAGGACAACACTAATTAAGTTCAAAGTTCACCTTCTGTTTAATCCGGCTCATGACAGTTTTGCCGTTTTCAATCCCAGGTTCAAAGTTCCATTTCCTGATGGCCTCGATGGCAACCTGTTCAAACAGACCTTCAGGCTTGGCACTCAGGACTTTTGCTTCAGTTACCTGTCCTCTCTCAGAAACCAGGATCTCCAGAATGACAAATCCTTCAATCCCTCTGGCCTGTGCCGACTGGGGATAAACAGGATTTACAACCTGAATCGCCCTTGCAGGTCTGGATTCTCCACCTGTTTCCTGGGCAAGCTGAGACATGGAAGTTTCTCCTTGAGAGATGTTCATCCCTCCACTGCCTCCCGTTCCTTCTGAAACCACTCCCGCTGAGAGAGATTTTAAATCTCCTCCAAGTGAAGCCGAAGGAGCAGTCAGCGCCTGGGACAAGCTGGGAGCAGCTTCGAACTTAGGCACTTCTTCTTTCGGTGCTTCTTTAACTTCCACTTTCTTTATCGTCTTTGCTTTTGGTTTCTTTTCTTCAAACGTGAAGAGCTCAGAAGGAGCTTTCACTGATGAAATTAAAACAGCTAGACACACAAAAAGTGGGATCAGAACCACAGCAAGGAAGAATTCTTCTTTTTCCAGTCTCAATGATTTCATGCTCTCGCCAGTAGAATAAAGAGTCCGAGGACTGCCAACATGATAAATGCCATAACGATACCTGGTATGGCATCAGCGACACTTTCTTTCCAGGATTTAGAGACCTTCAGACCTGTTCGTGCAAAATCAGGTGAGAAGAGATAGACATCTCCTTTATTGGCATCGCTCATGACCTTGAGAAACTCATTGTTATAGGGAACAAGAGAGAAAATTTTTGATCCATGTTTTCCCCAGGCTGAGAAGAGGCCCTGAAATAACACTTCTCCCTGCACCAACTGATCATTCTCATCCAGGAAAGCATGTGGGCGCCAGGATTCTGAACTGATGGTTGTAAGAAGCTCCAGTCCACTCTCGAGAGTGGCTTCAAATTTCTTTACGACATCAGTCTCCGTTGACGGACTGTGACCAACTCCCAGCTTGGCCCTGATCTGGTTCAGGTGATCCTGAATCTTAAGCTGATTTTTTTCCAGCTGCCCTTCCATCTGAGAACTTTCTTTAGTCATTTTTTCAATGACCTTATACTCCTCATGGAGTTCCTGATTCTTGAGCAAAAGACGGGAAAGTTCCGACTCTTTTTTTGCGATGTCTTTTTCGGCCAGGGCCTTCCTGTTATTCTGGGAAGACAGGAGATGAGACTTCATTTTCAAGAGACTTTCTTTCTGGGCAGTAAGGAAAGCTTTCTCTCTCTTGTAGGCGTCGTCAAGAGAGATGTCGGCTATTGCAGAAAGGGAGAAAAATAATAGAAAAAAGTATTTCATAGTTGGATCCCCGGGAGTTGATAAAGTCCTGTTTTTTGCTGCTGTTTAAACTGGGCAAGGAGCGTTTCTATCATCTTTTGTGAGGTTGAATCCTCGAAGAAGGTGAGCTGCCATTTACGGTCAAAGTGAAGCTGACCGTACTGGCCTTCGGCCGTCCTGAAGTAGCCCTTAGTTCTCCCGAAACGGACCATTTCAACATGGTAAAGTTTATCTTCCAGCTGAAGGGGAGCCAGGATAAATTCCGCTTCCTGAGCTTTTGAAAGGTCTGAGTCTAGGACAAACCACGTCTGAAGGAGAGCGTGCTCGTAAGAGATCTTATTCTGAGCGAGGTCCATCTTAAGTTTCTGAATCCTCTCACTCAATTTATTTGCATAAAGAGGATGGGCCCTCTCAAGAGAAGAGAAGTACTTTTTCCAGAAAGACTCGAGCCAGGCCTCAGAAGTTCGGGACCTCAGGTTTTTACCATGGTACTGGAGCTTGTTTTTTCCAAGCTGAATTTGTGTCCTGATCTGATCGCCGCGGAACTTCTCTTTAAGAATTTGTGCCGTAACCTCCTGCTCTCTTTGGATGTAAACATCCATCTCTGATTGCTGGCCCTTTTTGAGGTTTTCAACCTCAAGGGAGAGAATCTCAACTTCCTGCCTTAACCGGCTTGTCGTTTGAATCTCTTGATCCATAGTCGCCGCATGTAATCCGTAGTAAGTGAAAAGCAGAATCATTATAATAATTAATTTCATTTATTCCTCCAGACCACTAGTGGTCGAGATTGCAATCTTTTGAATACCGGTTGTTTTAATAAGGTCGATGACTTTAACCACCGATCCATAATCGAGATTCTTATCTGCCGTTAAAATTGCTTCTACCTGGGAGTTTTTCTTTATTTCTAACTCTCCCCTTGCTTTTAGCTCATTTTCAGAAACAGGTTCGCCACTGACAAAAAGATAGCCTTCTTCATTCACCGTCACTTGAAAGGGCTCTCCTCCACCGGTGGCATCTCCTGATGAAGCTTGTGGAATGTCCACTTTGATTTTTGATTGCTGTGAGGCCGGTGAGGCCACCATGAAAATAATGAGCACCACCAAAATGATATCGACCAGGGGAACGATGTTAATGTCCGAAATTTCTTCCTGTTCTTGTTTTACAGCGGCCATATTTATTTCCCACTTTTTACTGCTCTTTCATAAAGAAAGAGAAGTTCCTTACAGGATTCAAGATTATTGAAGATGCTTTTCACCTGCTTCGAGTAAAAGTTAAAGGCCAGGACTGCTGGGATAGCTACCATAAGTCCTGCGGCAGTAGCGATCAGGGCCGACGAAATCCCTGCCATGACAGAGTTTCCCCCGCCGGCCGTGCTTCCCATGTCATTGAATGCTTTCATAATTCCAAGTACTGTCCCAAAGAGACCGATGTAAGGTCCGTTTGAGCCGACAGTTGCAAGGAAACCGAGAAATTTCTCGTACCGCGGTTTTTCGTTCTGATAGACATACTTAAAGATTTCATCCACCCCTGACTCGCCGTACTTCTTAAAGTGCTCAAGGCTTAAATGAATGGCACGGTCTTCAACCTCGTCTAAGTCGGTCGCCATTTTCTCCAATCTCTTGTAGTCGTGAGTTTCCAGAACTTCCTTAAGTTCTGCCTGTCTTCTTTTACTGTGTTTTATTCGCTTTTTCAGGAACACGAATCTTTCCACAATCATGACCAGACTCATAAAACAAAGCCCCAGAAGAAGATAAAGGACTCCC
>JBKHWS010000073.1:0-11636 GCA_046566385.1 Bacteriovoracia bacterium
TTAAAACTCTGGTAAGGTATTCTTAATACAAACGTAGAAGATACATTTGCACTATTAGGGAAGCGGTTAATTTGATTATAACGTCTGCCTGTCACGCAGAAAGGCGATTGTCGGAAAAGCTTTTTGTTAGTATGATGAATTTATTAACAGACCGGCGTTCCCGCCACTTTCCCTCTAAGGAAAGTGGCAATCCCCGCTCAATCAAATGTAAATTTTCGTTTTTATTCAAATCAGGTTTCAAGAAGTTAAGTCCAATTCTCAAAATCAAACATCACTAGAAATCACCACAAATCACCCCATTTGCCGAAAAAATGCCGACATTTTGCCGACAATTCAAAGTGATACTTTTTAACCATCAGAGAAAGATTATAACCAACTTATAGTGCAACACAAATACCTATCGTGTTGAAGTGTTACGCCTCATAAGTTGGTTATATCCCTCTCTCGAAATTGTTCAAAGAACTCCAAAAAATCAACACATGGCCAACATAAGTTGGTTATGAATTTGGAGGAAAAATGAACACAAATCAAAAACACTTTGTACCAACAAAACACAATGACTCATCAGATGATCGTTACTTTGAGATGGAAGTCTTCACGCACCTTAGAAAGCATGAAGGACTCACCACGCGAGAAATGGCCATCAAGCTTGGTTGCCAAAATTCTCTCGTTTCACATTGGGAAGTCGGACGACAACGGCTGCCAGATCATCGACGCGAAATGTATATGAAACATTTTCGATTGATTGAAGGAGATATGGAGGAGTTTAAATCTGGGAAGCGGGCCATCCCCATGAACTACAGAAATGAGTGCATGCTTGTCTTGAACAAGATGAATGAAGACACCTTGAGAAATCTCTATCCTATCCTCATGGCCATGCTACAGACCCAAAGATAAAAATAAAGATAGTCCTTTCTTGCACCACTTAAAACAAGAAAGGACTTATCTAAATTTAATCTAGCAGATTCAATCTCAAGTTCCCTTTCACCCCGTCTGTTAATCGACTTGGAACTTTTGCTTCTTCAAAATAAATTTCCCACTTAGTAACAATTTCGGTGATCTCTTTTAAAATAGTTTTCACCTTTGCTTCAGAAAGATCAGCCTTCTTTCCTAGTTCCACAAAGTCGCTTAATTCAAAGTTGTCTCTTTTACCATTGATCTGCATTTGATGTTTGTTCGTCCACTTCCCACTTGGGTTATAGCTGAAGGCCACATCAAATGCCGGAGACAATGACCACTCACCTTTTTGATTCATTAAGAAAGCAATGTTCTTAGTATGGTCATCCTGATTTCTCGAAATAGCATTAAAGGCAGTTCTTCTAAATTGTTGCTCTAACGCTTTTTTGGTTCCAGTCTTTACCAGTTTTCTGATCGTATCCATGGCCTGCTCATAACTATAAGCTCCGGCCATATTGAAGTCATAATGTTGAAGGCCACAAAGAGAATGCATATGTAGTTTCTTACCATTTACCCGATCAAATCTTTTTGTGAGAAAATGTGCCCTTCCGTTTTCTTCAATAAGGCGACACTTTTCCATTTCAATTTTGCAATCAGTGGCCATCTTGTAATAAGCAAACTCTAATCTGCCATATCCTTTAGGATCAGAGAGTGTTTCTTTATCTTTGTTCTTATCAACTCCATCGAGTTTCAAGAGATAATAGTCAAAGCCGTCTGGATTTTTTACCTGGCCTGATCTTATTTCTCCCGTCTTCTCATTGTAGGCGATTAAACATTTCGCTCTTGCTCCACCTGCTGAAGAACCAATAACAAGAAGTTTTTTCATGGCCTCTTCTGTTTCTTCTTCATTATCTCCAAGTTTTTCTTGTACGCCTTCTCTATCGCTCAATATCTTTGAGGCAAGATCAACCATTTCAGAGAGAACAATATCTTTATCATTTTCTTTTTTTAGTTCAGAGATCGCAGGAATGTACTCAATCGCTCCCATTCCTCTGGTTGCGATATAACAGAGTCTTTCAACAGGAGAGAACTCGCTTAGGCTTCTGCCATTTTTTGCCAGCCATGTATCAATCAAAGCGTTTCCGAATTTATCTGGAAGTGAATCAGCAAGAAGGCCTGGCAGGCCTTTGAAAGTTTCTTTTGATTCTCCTGCAAAGCTAAACTGCCCTTTTCTTTTTTTCATCTTGAACGGAGAAGGCTCAATCCCTTCGGCCAGGATAAAATCAGCATCGTACTCAAATACTCCTAACTCTCTTTCGCTATCCCAAAAGATAGCACCAATCTTTTTCCCCCATAAAATAACGTCGGCTACCGTGACCTTATCCATTTGCTATTCCTCCCACTTCCACTCAGTCTTCTTCTGTTTCCCTTTGCGAACTCTTCGCGGAAGTTTAGAAGCTCTCTTTTCAAGTTTGCTCATTAAGATTGGAGATGCTGAAGGTTCAGGAAATAAATTTTCAATTTCTTTTTCTCTATCAAGTGAAGTGAAAATTCTAAAAAGTACCAAAATCGTTGGATTCATTTTTCCATTCTCAATTTTTGAAAGGGTCGTTCTATTGACTTCGCTTTTTTGGGCCAACTCTTCCAAAGTCAAATTACTCGCAACCCTGGCCCCACGAATGGATTCACCGATATGCTTAAGAATGTCCTCTTCACTGAAATCTTTGAAATTTTGCATACTAAAATCCTTTTTTTATTATTTTAGCATATACACTACTTTATGACAAAAAAGACCGAATAAAGTAGCCTATAATCACAATTTAATTAACTTAGCATATATACAAAATAATATGAAAATTACTCATTAATTTAGCCTATAGACTAAACAATATCTAAGTATCTAAAAAGACAATGTTCAAAGGGGGGAGAGCTGGGTCACATTAACGAAATTCTGACTTCAACTTAGAGAGAAAGTTTGTATCATTGATGCCGTTGGGAGGAGGTCACGGAAGCTACCATCCATTTTCTGAGGCTTCTTCTACAACACAAACATTCACCAAAATTTAACACCTAATCTAAGTCACACCTTTGAGAGCGCGGATAAGTTGATCTCTGCTTTTAATAAGTTCTGACTCTCTGACAGCACCAGCATCCTTCAATTTACCTAGCATTTCAGTGTTAGGAGTAAGGACATAAACAGAGCCTTTCTTTCTCGCTTCTACTTGCATCTGAATCAAGATTCTAACCGCTGGAACTATAGCATCTTCCATTGCTGAAAAATCGAAAATAAACTTCCTTTCTTCTCTCGTCTGTTCAAGCTCTGACTTGGCCTGTTCAAGATCGACCATTTCATCTTTCTGCACTCTTCCTGTAACCTTAAAATAAACGGCACCACCAACTTTCACAATAGAAGTCGTGGCAGATTTTTTATCATCGGCCATGTGACCTTCCTGTGGGAGATATATGCTGGAATAAATTACGAGATGAAACTTGAAAAGAAGTTACACTTCCCCTAGACAGGAGCCAGGAGCTTTTTCATTTCCAAAGAACCTCTTTTTTATACTTTACTGCCCTCGCAATATATTACGTTTTTCATTGAAATTGGTCAATCTCGGCAAGAAAGCCATGTCCATAAATCAGTAGGCAAATTGGCGATCTGCTGGTTTATTGGATGAGAATAGAAATGATTACAGCAGCTAAAAGCCCTATACCAAATACTCTCAAGATATTCATGCGTTCTGGCTGAACATGACACTTCAAAACTTAAAGAGAAGCCCGATGGCAGTAGAGGCATCAACGATGCTTGACTTTGCCTCACCTTTTGAAACGTCCCACTCAACGTCTTGAGTGATCTTTTGAATACCTAGTTGGGTCTGCCAGGTGGCGTGAAGAGAATATTCCTCCCTGGCCAGAATTTGACGATTCAATTCTGCCTGGCCAGTTACACCAAAGCCTTTGACTGAATCGAGCTTAATATCTGCATTATCACTTGAGGCAGAAAGTGGATAGTTCACCCAGCTTTTAAGCTTAAGTGTAGTTGGTTTTCGTGTAGGAAGTTCAAAATCTTGCTTCAGACCAAGTGACAAGTACATCAAGGTCATCTTAGTCATTTCAATGCTACCGTTGTTGTTTCTGAAAAGCGGATTCTGCTCAATGTTTATACCACCAATAAACCACTTATATGAGCCGTAGAGATTCAAGGCATACATTTGTTTGGAGTCCCCTGAACTTAAGGCTTCATACTTGAACTTGTACGAATCAATTTGAAATCCAAAAGACCAGTCTTCAAAAATAAATTCCGAATTGAGTTTTAGATCGTTTAAAAAGAGCACTCCCACTTCGGCTTTTCCTAAAGCTCCTGTCTGAGAGACGGAAAGATACTTCGCTCCATACAAAGCAGATATGTTCCATTCTTCAATTCCTTTAAGTTCACTTACCTTACGACTTTCCTTTCCCTGTTTGGATACTTCCACCGCTTCGGGAGTAACTTCAGGTTTCGTTTCAACTATTGGAGTCGTTTCTTCTGGCACAATCACTGGAATCGAGTCTGCCACTGATGAAGTTGGTTCAATCACAACCACAGGAACAAAATGAATTTTCTGGTTAGGGAAAATGAGATTCGGGTTTTTAATGTGAGGGTTATTTTGTAAAACCTCGGCTAGTTTTCCTCGACGGCCATATAATTTATTGTAGGGATAATTTCTTTTTACAATATGTGACAGTGTATCACCTCGCTTAACGGTATAGAAATCCTGTGCAAATCCATAGTTCGCAAATACGGATAATACTGTTACTTGAGCGATAATCTTTTTCATTCCCGTCCTTAATTGTAACATATTTCATTCGGACTCCTGATAGGGAAACAAGTTCCCTATCAGGTTTGGCCCAGGAGTAAGACCGGGAGTGCCTTGGGGCCTCAACAATCTGAGGAAGGTGGTCAAAAACCGTAATCTTTAACTTCCATCACCTGTACTGTCTCCCAAGGTTGCCAACGCCCACACACGCAGCGGAACCCAATGTTCGTGTTCGTGTTGGACGGAGCATTGTTCAAATTGAGAGCGAACGCGCCAGCATTCGTTCCATTGTTCCAATTACCACCGCGAAGCGCAGCGCCGCCGGAGGCGGCGAGTCGGTCTTACCCCTTAAACTAATTTTTCTAACTTCTGCCATTGCTCAAAGGACAACAACATCTGGGCCTTCAAGGATTCTCTCGCCCCATTTTCTGTTGCCCGTTTTATCTTTTTTCTAAATCTCCGTTCATTTCTCTTTAATGGCCTATAACCGTCATGGTTTAAAACAAATCCCAAAAAAGGAATGGGATCTGAACCAAGAACGACCGTCTTTTGCGGTGGAATACTTAAGCCCAATTCTGTAGTCGCGTACTTCACCAATATTTTGGCCACTTCAAAAGCTTTTGCTTTTTTGTCTGCCAAAATCACCATATCATCCATGTAACGGATATAGTGAGCATGAACTTCCTTCTTGTCTTCCATGTAATCAATTCCCAACAGATCGCAGGCCATTCGATCAACTGAAGAAAGATAGAAGTTTGCAAATAATTGTGACGTTAAGTTTCCAATCGGAATCCCACGTTTAACGGCCGCATAACGTGGATGGGAGGCTATTAGACTTTCAAGAAGTTGGTCTAGGCTTCGATCAGGAAGCATTTTCAAGAAACGTCTTAAAAGCTCTTCGTGGGGGATAGACTCGAAATATTTTTTCACATCAAGTTTGATACAGTAACGATCTTTCCCCATACACTTTAATTGCTCAAGAAGTCTTACGGCCGCATGATGATTTCCCATATCATAGCGACAAGCATACGTTCTGGCCCCCATCGTCGGGTCAACAATAGGAAATGTCACCCGATGAATGGCCGTATGAACGATTCTATCCCGATAGGGAGCGGCCATCACCAGACGTTTTTTTGGCTCAAATACATCAAACTCACGATAGCCGAACCAGCGAAAAGTTTTCGTTTTCTTTAATTCCTCTTCTATGTATTTGAGCTTTTCACCATAGGCAAATAGATAGTTCTGATAACCCATCTTAGATTTTTTTCCACGGGAGCAATCCTTGAACGACTGAACAAGATTTTCAAATGATGAAACTTTATCGAAAAGAGTCTCACTTGGATTCATGTTTAAGCCATCCTCCTAACTCTCTTCCTATTTCTTTGGTGTGTTTCGCTAATTCAGAAAACGCCGGAACCGATAGCTCTTTTAATTCACTTGCAAGCTGAATCAGAGTTCGCAGTTCATCCAAAGATTCATCTGCATTGTTTAAATGCTTTAAGCGTTGAACCTGAGATTTCACCACCGAAGCCTTGCGAATATTCACTAGGCAGTCCAAAGTCGCTTCTTCAATTCTTCTTCCAAGGGTGGGACGCATGGCCTTAGAGAAATTTTTTGTCCGGTGAAAAACTTGAATCGTTGCTTGGTAGCAATCCGAATAAATTTTAGTTTCTCTCATGAGTTGTACCTTGTTTCCCAGAATACCTTTTAGCCATTTTTTCGCCTTTAATCTCCAGCTTCCTGATGAGCGAAGAAAACGCTGGCATGAGTTCATGCTCAATTCTCTGAACCACATCAGGAAGTTTACGATCGCCTTTGTTGTAAAAATAAACCAGTGACAACATCCCTCCGACTTTTGCCCGTGAGCGGTCATACAGCCTAGCCTTCAGTTTATTGTCATAGGAATAAAACCCGGCTCCCACAAGTTCTAGGGCTTCGGCTTTGAGATCGAGGAACTTGTTGCGCAGATCAGCACGATCATCAGGAAAAAGACCATTGGAATTTATATTTTGCAGTGTTTCTTTGGCGATCTGAAACAGCCGGAGGGTGTGAACAGGTGCAGATTTCTTCTTTTGCTTGGAGAAACTTTCCGGAAAGTTTCTCTTTTCCGAATCCACTTTTTCCGTATTTTCCGAATCCCCTCCACCACCCAGATCAGGTGGAGCATTCAATCCGAGCTTATAACGCTGTTTAAAGGCTTCTAGTGAGGGTCTATTGATGAACCAAGACTTGCCCACCTTGATGGCTTCAATGTCTTTTGCCTTAATATAATTAAGTACAGATCGTGGGGTTACACCCAAAACTTGTGCAGCTTCATCTACGCTAACCTCTTTTCCCTTTTTCATATAAAGAACAACTTAACAAATACGTCTTGTATTGCGTACTTAATTTATTACGAAAATCAGAAACTTGTTGAATGTCAGGAAATCAACAAGAATTAGAATTGCTAGGTGCTTTATTTCGTGAGCTAAGAACCAAGAGAGGCTGGACGCTGGAAGAAACAGAGGATCATGGCTGGCATGATTGGAAGTATCTCCAAAAGATTGAAAGTGGTAGAAACATCACCATGGCTACATTCTTCAAAATTTGTGAGCTGTATGGTGTGCGGCCAGAAAGACTCGTTAAATCTTTAGAATCTATCTTTAAGCTTTAGTTCCTGATTCGGAAAATTTCCGAAAGAAAGGCTCCATTTTTCCGCATCTTTCCGAAAAAAAATTTCTGCCCCTTCGGGGCAGGGAAACCTTTCAACCACATCCACTTTTCAAGATTAAGGCATAGCCACTTGCAAGGTTCAGAGTGGGATAACCAAGAACCAAGGATCAAGAACCCAAGTGCCTGCCAACGCCTACTTGCTTCTACGTTAATTCAATGTGACTAAGTGGGTCTAAGGTCGAAACACGCAGCGGAACCCAATGCCCGTGTGCGTGTAGGACGGAGCAAGGTTCAAATGGAGAGCGAACGCGCCAGCACGCGCTCCATAGCCCCAACCACCACCGCGAACCGCAGCGCCGCCGGAGGTATTATTTCCTGCGTAGTATTGCCCTATTCCCTTAGAGCTATTAAGAGCTGGATCAGTGGCTTGCCATGTAATGGTTTCCATCTCGTCGCCGTTATTGATTAAGGTGTTGATGACAGTCCATTCACGCCAAGCAGCTTGTGGTGCTCCATCCGTGGAATAATAGGCTTTATTCGCAGGAGTCACATACCAGTCGGCCCATTCCCAGACATTGCCTGCAAAATCCCAAATTACACCGTTTTCGATAGTGTGAGTGCGCTTTTGTTCCCATCCTGACCCCACAGCTTGTCCTGAATTATTTCCGGTTCCATCGTATGGGTCAGAGGTATTTGATACTGCAAGAGCCGAAGCTGGGGAGTTATCTGAATGTCCACGGTTTAGTGAGCCTGTTCCGACTGTACCACTTGACCAGTTGGTATCAGTCGTTTCAATTTCTCTAGCGATAGTCATCCACTCTTCGTTGGAAATAAGATCATAACCTGTACCTATTGCGGTACAAGTTGACTTCGCACTGGTCTGACTTATGGATACCCACGGACTGCCGGAGGCCTGAGAAGTGGCAACTCCGCTGACATTTTTCATTTCAAATTTAGCGACACAAAATTCTGACGTTGTTCCCACTGTCGGATTAGCGGTCACGGCTATGTAGTCTCCATTTGCCGTTGGACAAGTAAGCTTCTCGTAGCTAGCAGTGGCGGTTGAGCATCCCGAGGCCGTGGCAAAAGAATTGGTGGCCGTTGCATAGAAATCTGTTGTTCCCGAGGCAAGCGTTGATGGAGTCAGGTCTATAGAACTTCCACTTGCTGTACCGGATGCCACTTGAGTTGTACAAGTGTTATCACTGAAAATTTTAATCGTGTCTCCATTTTTAACTCCACTCACACGAATGGTAGGGAGACTAAAACCAGGTGAACTCACGGGAGAAATTCTTGTGAGTCCGCTTGGAATATCAGGGGCGAGATTTGTTGTGACAGAAACATCATTTGTATTACTGTCACGATTTCCCTCAGAGTCTAAAGCTCTCACTCGAAACTTGTAAAGTTGATTGGGAGTTAAGCTCGTTAATTCTGTAGATGAAGATGCTTGACCAAAGATCGTCGTTAGATAGACCGGTGATCCTGAAGTGACATTGTAAACATCATAAGCAACCGCATCGACATGAGCGGCCCAATTAAGTGTAAGTGTTGAATCTGTTTTTCCCGTTATGGAACTGATACCTGAAAATGAAATCGTAGAATCAGTCCCATCACCGGCCTGTCCGCCTGTTCCGATTGCGGCCTCATCAAACTTGGCCGTACCAACGCCATTACACGCACTCAGAAGAGTGATCATTGTAAAAAGCGTTAAGTAGTTGAGTAACATAGTTTTCATAAGTTCAATTTTATCCCGTGTTTTTATCGGGTTAAGACTTGAAAACTTGAGGGGCTGGACTCGTAATAAAAAACGTATTTAAGAATGTCCTAACATTTTAGATAGTTAGATAGATCTAGTGGAAAGGATTGGAATTTTAACGATTTTTTGTTCGTCAATTAGCAAGGCACCCGTACTGTTGAAATCCTGAACACCCATTGCCTTCTTTTGTTGCCTTTCCGTAACAGTAGCAATCGGGTCTGCCTAGATTGGCGGTTAATGGGTGGGGATGGGGTAGGGACAGACTGGTAATTGTGGCGGGAGGAATTGAAAAACCATTCTTAAGATGGCTTATAAGCAGACTCCATTGCACATGCTTAAATTATGCAAAGAGAGCAGAAGACTATCAAGACAAAGAGTTTCCTGACTGAATCAGGCTCCTACTCCACTCAGATTTTTTTATTCATTCCCAAATTTTGGCCTGTTTATCCAATACAAAAATCAGCTTAAATAACATTGGCAAGCTTGGTGCTCTTTGATTTAACTCAATGAACCTGATTGTTGAAAGACTTACGTCAGCTAATTCTGCCAGTCTCTCTTGAGAAAGCCCCTTCTCTATTCTTAATCTTCTAATCTTACCCGAGATCATTTTCACTGAATTTTTAATAAACTTTTCTTCAGCAGCACTCGTGAAAGATAAATTAGTCAGCTCTTGTCCTTTCGGACGGTAAGAGCGTTTATCTTTATTCTTCATGAGTAAATTGGACTATGAGTTACTCTAAGTAACCATATACCCACGGTATATGCATCATTCGAAATACGTGATATATTACGAGAAAAGATAGCTAGCCCGCGGAGTCAAAATGGTCATACTTATCAGCGAAGACGATGAAGGAATAAGATCTGTCATGGAAATGATATTCACCCTAAAAGGTGCAACTGTTTACACTGCTACAAATGGAGAAGAAGCACTTGCTCTACTAATGGCCGGTAATGTCGAATTTGATGCCCTTGTTACCGATTTTAATATGCCAAAAATGAACGGTGACGAATTGGTTAAAGAAGTGTTCAAAAGAAACATTCAGCTCAAGAAGATTATCATGATCTCTGGTCGATGGGATAATTCTAGTGACATGGAAGAGCTAATGAAGGAACATTCAAACATCCAGTGTCTGTTCAAACCAGTTGCTCCTGATACAATTTCAGGCCATCTTTTAAGCTTCACCTAGACTTTAAGAGTTTTCATGGTCTCAGCAAAATTCCCTTTCGTTAAAATTCCCTTCAAAAATGGATAGTCCATCTCGTCGGTCATGGGATTTCCAGTATGGAGATATAAATTCTTCATTCCCATCTTGCTTAACTTTAGGGCCACATCAGTTCCAACCATGTCAACACCAAGATCATAGTCTAATAGGAAAATGCTCTCGGGACTGATACTCTGGGCATCATCGAACAAAGACTCGGGAGAATTGTAAACCTCAGCTACATTACCAGATTTCTGCAACATTTTCTGATAACGAAGAAGAAGATACTTATCATCATCAAGAATGATGAACTTAGGCCTTTGGGCCAATGGAATTGAGAATGTGACAGTGGTCCCAATTCCGATCTCACTTTTAATGCTGATATGACCACTCCAAGACTCTACTTGGGTCTTTACAAAAGCAAGTCCCTGGCCTGTGCCATCTGACTTCGTAGTAAAGCCTTTTTCAAAAATCTTGCTCGTGTTTTCTTTTGAGATTCCTTCGCAATTATCTTCCACTTGAAAAATGACTTCCTTATCGCCAAGGATAGAAGTCACTCTTATCTTTCTAGTTTCCTTCTCGCATGGAGCCGTCACGGAATTTTCAATCAAATTAGAAACAACTCGTTCAAGTAAAGTTGGGTCTAGTCTCACAACCTCATTAGTAATGCCGGAAACCTTAAACTCAAGATCAAGATTGGATAAGTGCTTATGTTTTGTAAGCGCATGATTTTCAATGTCTGCTACGAGATTGAACACTTCATGCAAAGATTCCTTCTTGGCCGAAAGAATTGAGTCCTTAACTTGGTGGAGGTTATCAAAGGTTCTTCTGATCTTATCGAGAATTGTTCTCATCTCATCGGCCTTATCAGCATCTTCAATCTCGTAACTTAAAAGATCAAGCGAAGCAATTTCTCCCTTCGTATCATGGATAATTTGCCGGATGGTATCGAATGAAGCCTTGTCCTTTTCCATGGCAAGCATTTTTCTATAGTAAGGGGTGAGTATCTTGCGGTTTGAAAAAAACACCCAGCTTCCCCAAAGAATGGCCATAATAGCAAAGATTGGCCCAAAATTATCAAAAGCGAGATCAAGCAAATTACCTGTATGAAACTGAAATCGATCCTGAACATTCACTTTCATTCTTCCGATGACTGTCGTGGCCAGTTTTAGCTCCGACTCATATCCCAGAAAATTCTCTTTCATCATTTCTGAGTTTTTACAACTCGATTGCCCTGACCGACTATTGGCATAGACGCAGACCCCATCTTTATTGAAAAGGAAAAGGTCATAGTCAGGAGCTCCAAGTTTCTCAAGGGCATTATTAACCCTCATC
>JBKHWS010000074.1:0-11472 GCA_046566385.1 Bacteriovoracia bacterium
CAAAAAAAAAAGCCCACCAGAATGATGGGCTTTTTTTTTCGAGAGACATAAGGAGAAGTTAAAAAATTCCTTTCTTTAACTCCAACACACACACATAATTTTAACTAGCAAATGGTGTGCCAATTTCTTTAGGATGAATTTTGTTTCAGGGTTAGAATCAAATCATGAACTTGACGCAGGACTGAAAGATCATCACCTGTCAACACCATGACTGTTTTCAAAAATCACCGTCAATAAAGTGACGACAATCAAGTTCTCTAAAGAACGCGTAAGTTCTTAATTTTTGCTTCAAAAAACAGAGGATAACAGGGATAATGCAGGGAAATTCTTTAAAATCTCGTTTCCTATACTTCAAAGGAGAAGTTTAATGTTCACACGTGCTTTTTTCACAACTCTTATGGTCGGTTTCTTAGCAGTTGGTTGTGCTTCCAAGAAGCCTAAAAATGCTCAAGATGGTGCTGCTACTGGTGCTGAAGGCGATAATGCCGGCATGACTCTTGAACTTAATGGTGATTCTGATTCTGGTAAAGCAGGCGGACTGCAGACTGTTTACTTTGCTTTCGACTCTTCGAATCTTGATAGAGAAGCAAAGCAAACTCTTTCTGCAAACGCTGAATACCTTAAAGCTAATCAAAATGTTGATGTACAGATTGAAGGTCACACAGATGAGCGTGGTGGTCGTCAGTACAACCTAGCTCTCGGTGAGCGTCGTGCGAAGTCTGTTCGTGATTACCTTGTAGCTCTTGGTGTAAAAGCTCAGAGGCTTACAACTATTTCTTACGGTTCTGAACGTCCGAAAGCTGAGGGTTCTGATGAAACTTCATGGGCACAGAATCGTCGTGCTAACTTCGTAGTTACTGCTAAGTAATTTCAATGAGAGTTACTCTCCTTTTAGCTCTATTTCTCTTAGGCTCGTGTGGTTTAACTACCACACGGCCTAAAGTTGAAATGAGTCTCGCTCAATCTGCTTTTCTTGCCGCCAAAGAGGCCGGAGCAGATGTTCATGCTCCCAATGTTTTCCGCAAGGCCGAAGATTTTTATCTGAAAGCAAAGTCCGCTTATCGGAGAAAGTACTTCAACAAGGCACAGGAATACGCTCTCCTATCCAAAAAATTCTCAGAACAGGCCGAATACCAGGCAGTCCGAAAAAGGGCCCTTGAAGGTAATGCGGAATAGATAAAAGTTTTGTATCATTTAAGCATCTTTGAATTGAGGTGTTTAACATGATGAGAATTTTGACTATTGCCGCTCTATTAACCCTATCCACTGCCTGCATTAAAACAGCTGAACAAGTTCATCGCGAAAAGCGTTTTGAATCCATGTCTGAGCAAATGGGAGATACCCAGGGGCTGGTCGCCAATATGGTGACCCAAATGAAAGACATGCAGGGACAAATCGATAAGCTCCATGGTCGCCTCGAAGAGCTTGAACATGTTCAATCAAAGGTTGATCCGGACAAGTTGAATAAAATGGATGAAACCCTTGCTCTCTTAAAAACGCAGCAGGAAACTCAAAGCGCTCAGCTCCTTCAGATTCAGAATGAACTCAAAGAACAGCGCGGTTTCATTGAGAAAGTAACTGAAAGCCTTGCCGCGGCTAAGGCCGCTCCGAAAAGTAAAAAAAAAAGCGCTAAAGAAGATCTAGCAGAAGGACTTTCTCTCATCAAGAAAGACCAGTATGGCGAGGCCCGTAAAGAGCTTGAAGGTCTTATCGATCACCAGGACCTTACGGCCGGTGAAAGAAATAAAGTCCTTCACGGTTTAGGAAAGGTAGAGTACTACACTGGTAACTTCGACAAGGCCCTCGTTTACTTCAGTAAAATAATTACGAAGTATCCACGAGCTTCAATTGCTCCAAACAGTCTTCTTTTCATAGGTCGTTCTCTTAAGAAAATGGGAAAGAAAGATGAAGCGAAACAGGCCTTTTTGAAGATCGTTGAAGACTATAAAGGCAGTAAAGAGGCCAATGAAGCCAAAAAAGAACTCTGATATAAAAAAAAGACTTATCCTGGCCGTCGAAACAAGTTGCGACGATACCTCGATCTGTATACTTGAAGCCGATGAAACTCCCAAAATTTTATCTCTGAACAGTTATAACCAGGACTTCCTCCTCAGAAAGTGGGGAGGAGTTGTTCCTGAGCTGGCCGCACGTTCTCATGTGAAGGCGATACCTCCTCTCCTGGAAGTGACTTTTAAAGAGGCCGGCATCAGCGCTGATGAAATCACAGAAGTTGCCGTGACAACTCACCCTGGTCTGGTTGGGTCATTACTCACGGGAATAAACCTGGCGAAAACTTTTGCAATGATTAACGAACTTCCGGTTATTCCGGTAAATCATCTGTACGCCCATCTGGAAGCGATTCATCTGACAGAAAAAATCCCTTATCCCTATCTTGGCCTTCTTGTAAGTGGAGGACATACGGCCTTCATGTGGGTGAAGGCCCATGACGATATGGAAGTTCTTGGAACGACCCTTGATGATGCTGCTGGTGAAGCCTTTGATAAAGGTGGAAAGCTTCTGGGTGTTGGTTATCCGGCGGGAAGAATTATTGATGAGCTCGCCCAGAAAGGTGATAGAAAGAAGTTTGATTTCCCTATTTCCTATCTCCGTGACCGTCCTGGAAAAATGAGTTATTCGGGTCTTAAAACGGCACTAAGAGTGAAAGTTCAAAAAATGACTCCTGAAGAAATTCAAAGTGAACTCCCCTCTCTTTGTGCCAGTTATCAGGAGGCCATCGTTGGGACTCTTAAAATTAAAGCAACTGAGATCATCACCAAGATTCTGAACAAAAATGTGAAAACCTTCTCCACCCCAATCGTCGTCGGTGGAGGAGTGGCCTGCAATTCCCGCTTAAGAGAAATCATGAGTGAAAGCTTTAAGAACGTTCACTTTGTAAATCCTCTTTACTGTACAGACAATGCGGCGATGATCGCCAACTGGGCAGCAAGAGCACCTGAGTTTGCAGTAAATTTTCCTGAATGCCTGAGTCTGGATGCTCAATCCCGCTTTGTGGAGAAAAAATAATGGGTCATCGTTTCCCAATGGCCAACAAAAGTTTTGGCCAACATTTTTTAAGCAGTCCCACTGTCATTCATAAAATTACTTCTCCCCTTCCGGATGACGTAGATGCCATCGTGGAAATCGGACCAGGACCGGCAGTACTAACTCCCCATCTTGCAAAATACAATGTTCCACTTTTTGTAATCGAGATGGACGAACGATTCGTCGAACTTCTCGCTCCAGTCGTAGGCAGTGAAAACATTTATCGCCAGGATGCCCTGGAGTTTGACTGGCAGAAGTTTCTGGAAGAAAAAAAATTTAGGTCCATCTGGCTTGTTTCTAATCTTCCTTACAATGTCAGTGTGCCTCTCACACTTTCTTTCCTTCGCATCCCTGAAATCACTCATATGACTCTCATGTATCAGAAAGAAGTCGCTCAAAAGATCCTTCCCAATGATCCGAGAAATGCCATGGGCTCCTTGCATGTTATGTGTAGGTCTCAATTTGATTTAAAACATGTGGCCTATGCTCCTCCGGGGGCCTTTGTTCCTCCACCTAAAGTTGATTCACAAGTTCTCGGGTTTAAGCGAAAAGAAAATCCTGACATCCCTCTGAGTGAGATTGATAAATTTGAATATTTCCTAAGACTTGCTTTCGGCCAGAGAAGAAAACAGCTCGGAGGAATTCTTAAGAATGAATGGGGAGCAGAAGAAGTGGAAAGGCGCCTTGTTGCGAGTGGAATAAATAAAGAAGTAAGGGCAGAAGCCCTTACCTACGAACAAGTTTTAAAATTGTTCAGAAGCTGAACAATCAAACTCCGCTTTAACCCACACCACACAATCACCTTGAATACACTTATATCCAGTCATTTCAAATTCAGTAACCAGAATGGCCTCCAGAGGAGCGCATTCAGTGGATGCATATTGTTGAGCATTCTCTTTGGCCTGAAGTCCCGCGGCTGCAATTCCCCAGCCCCTGCCCTGACTTACCTGAATGAACCTCATGTCTTGGGCCATGACAATAGTTGAAAAAAGAACAAGAAACAGAACGAAACTTTTCATAGAAATCCTCCTAATGTTTCATCCATTTTTGATGTTTTTTAACACTCAAACTATTAGTCCCTCTCTATGATCACTATTGGAATTTTAAAAGCCCGAGGGCCATGATATAGTCGCCTTCCTATGGGAATTAAGATCATCGCGAAAAATCAAAGGGCCGGGTATGACTACTTTTTGGAAGAAAAGTACGAATGCGGCGTGGCATTAGTAGGAACCGAAGTAAAATCCCTGAGACTTGGCAAGGCCATGATCAATGAAGCTTATGTTACCATTGATAGCAGCGGAGAAGTTTGGCTGCAAAATGCCACAATTCCTCAATATGAATTTGGAAATATCAATAATCATCCGGAAACTCGTAAACGTAAATTATTGTTAAAGCGTGAAGAGATCCAACAAATCGCTAAAAAGATGGCCACCAAGGGATACACTATCATCCCCTTAGCGCTCTATTTTAAAGATTCTCTGGTTAAGTGTGAAATCGCTTTGGCCAAAGGGAAAAAACTCTTTGATAAGCGTGATACTGCTGCTAAAAAGGACGTCGAGCGTAAACTTAGACAAGGACATTTTGAATAGTGGAACCACATTTCGATAACGTACGGAATATTTATCCATTAAATCAAACTAAAACCTTCACTCACGAAGAGGCGCTCGAACTCGTCCCTCTTCTTATGCATATTTCCTCCAAGACTAAACGTGATCTCAACGTTTTGAATTCTCAACTCTCATTCTTTAAATCCAACTCGGATAAGGCCCAGGTGATTCAGGAGAAAATTAATCTTTCTCTTCAGTCATGGTCAGATAAGGTGAGACGCTTAGGGGCCATTCCGGTTTCTCTGTGTAAAGTCAGAATTCCGGGTGAAGAAGGCCACTACCTTTGGGAATATCCGGAAAACCGTCTTTTCATGCACTAATTTCTCTGAATACCCAAGCACTTCTGATAGGCAAAACGGATTTCCCTTAGACAAACTCTTAAGTTAAAATCTTCATCTATGAAAGAAAAGATGTTGAATCACTTTATGCGGCTCGGGCCTCGTCGTTTTGTCATCGGAACGGTACTTCTTCTTCTTGTTACTGACCTTCTTAACTTCTATTACCTACGTCTTTATTGGCTTAAAAAAGATCTCTCTACCAATCTGGTGTACCAGATGATTCATCGTAACGGTTATCTCCTTGAAAACTTCTCCAATGAAACCGTTACTGAAATGAAGACCTTTGTTGATAATACTTTTTATTTCTTTCTCTCCATTGTTCTTATCAACAATCTCTTTTTTTACTTTTTCTATTACCGTAAAAAGTTATGGGCACAGGGTTTCGTTCTGTTTTACACGCTAACGGCATCTCTGCTCTCAGTGACGTATCTTCTGGATTTGGGACTCATGGGGTGGAGCTGGTCTGCATATAACTTCTCGACCATCTTCTTGTATGCGTACTTATTCTTAGGAGTAAAACTTCTGAAATACGAAACGACGGATGCTATCCTTCCACATGAAAAATAGGAACGATGAAATTACCTCCGTCACTGTTTCCCCAGACGGGAATTTTCCGAAGGCCGTTCATCAACATCTTCTGGCCGACCACTGAAAGCAAGAATGACTCAAAGGCCTGGCTGTTTTTAATGATCGTCTCAAGATCATTGTCGTAGATGAAAATCTCCATATGCTTTTCAATGTTCCTTACTATCTGCTCCCGGGCCGAAGTCGCGAGGTCCAGATCGAAGAGCTGTAGCAAAAGAGATTTGCTGACAACTCTCGCCCTGTAGAGCTCCAGAAGACAGATATGGATGTTTGATTCATACATTTTAAGATCAACCGGCAAATGTCGCATGAGATAATTCAATCTCGCCAAAAGCATGACGGAAACGTTCCCGAATGATTCGTAGGAGATCTTAAAAACTTCCAGCAGCTGATCGTAATAATTTTTCCACACCCAGAAATCGATGGGTCGGTGCCAATAAGGAGTGAACCCCTTCCTGAGTTTTCTTTTGAAAGACTTGGAAAGCATATGTTCATCGGTATTCTTCTTTAGAAGATTTTTGGAGTAATCCACTTCCTGAGAAGACACTCTTTCCTGTTCATATTTTTTCGGATTGGCCTTGTAGAATTCAGCGTCTTCTTCCAGAAGTGTCTGCATCTCTTCTCTGACCGCGGTCACCGAGGGACGTGGACAGGACTTGGCGCCGGGACACTCCGGCAGACAGGAATCTTCACAGGGTGGGCGGCTTAAAGGAAAGTCTACCACCAGTTGTTTAAGACCGTAAGTTTCAACCCAACTTGCAATGATTTCATCCCGGTCACGGATTTCTTCATCCTTCACCTGGTGAAGTGACTTCAAAAACCATCGTCTTTTTTCAGGATAGTACTCAAGGAGAGAGAAGAAGAAATTTTCCTTTCTTCCTCCACCAAGACTCATGCCTGCTACGTTTTTGACCGGTTGATTCAAAACTTTCCCTTACTAAAGTGGTGCATCCACTTTAAATGGCAGGATCTCCATTCCATGGGCCTTGACCTTGGCTTCAATGACCGATGGATCAATGCCTTTATGAACAAGAATGAAGCAGCCACCGCCTCCAGCGCCACACATCTTTAATCCTAGCACATTTCCGTCTTTTTTTAGCTCGGAAGTAAATTGACGAATCTTCTCAGTCGTAATGCCGGGAAATAACTTTTCTCTTTCCAGGCCTTCAAGTGCGATGAGGGTCAGCATCTTATCCCATTGTTTAGTTTTCAATGCTTCATAGGTTTGATGAGAAATTTCAGCGATGCGGGTAAGACCATTTACCACTTCAGGCTTCTTATCAAAGAAGGCCTTGTAGACTTCCCAGTTATTGATCCCCGAGGCCCGTGATTGTCCGGAGGAGATGAGGGTCAGGTGATTTTCAAGGACTTCTTTCAGGTCTTCACTGTAAAGTTGCTCAACCTTGATTTCCCCTTCGATACCTTTAACGGCGAGAACGCCGCCGGTGAGGGCAGGGAAATAATCCTGATAACCGGCCATGCCTTGATTAAGAATTCGGCTTTCAACTGCCTTCACTCTCATGACTGCAGTTTGGCGGTCGTATTGCTTTCCTGTGTATCCACAAAGTGCGCGATAAAGGGTGACACCCATCGCAGAGGATCCACCCAGTCCGGAGCCAGCAGGAGCTCCGCTTGAAAGCTCAAGCTTGATGTGGGAATCGATGTCAAAAAGGCGAAGGATCTGGAGAACAAAAGTCATCTCCTGAAACTTTCTTGAGTACACCACGTTGTCCTCAGTGAGATCAGATGCGGGATATTTGTAATCCTTATGGTAATCAGCGGAATGAATTTCAACGCCATCAAAATCAGTTTTCGTGATCTTTACGGATGCTTTAAGCCCCGTGGCCACGTTCAAAGTGACAACGTTCTTAATGATGAGGTTAATTGGTTCAATATCAAGAGTTCCACCGACAAGGTCAACTCTTACACTTCCAGTGTTAGTTACCTGCATTCAAAATTCCTATGTAAGGGAGTTCACGATAGCGGCCGGCATAATCAAGGCCATAGCCAATAACAAACTTGTCTTCAATTTCAAAACCGAGATAATCAATATCCACTTTATGCTTAAGCTTTGATGGTTTGAAAAGAAGTGAAGCAAGTTTCACTGCTTTTGGTTTTCTTACAGAGAGCAGATCCATCAGTGTCTTGATCGTTAAGCCGGTATCAACGATGTCTTCAACGATAATGACATTCTTTCCCTCGATGTTGGCAGTGATGTCCATTTCAAGACGGACATTCCCTGAACTGTTGGTCGAATCCCCATAACTTGAAAGGGAAATGAACTCGAGTTTCAAAGGAAGGTTGATTTTTTTAATGAGATCTGAACAGAACATGAATGCCCCTTTCAGAACACAAATGACCACCACTTCCTCATTTTCAAAATCGTTGGTGATGGCCTTTCCAAGGGCCTCAATTCTCAGGGCGATTTCTTCCTCAGAAATGAGGGCTTCAGGTGTATAAAGTTCCATACTTTCTCCGCTTCCTAACAGTAAGAGTTGTTCAGGATTTCCCCTAAACCACCCGCTCCTGGGACAATATATTGATGTTGATTTAAACCTTTTTCTGACGACCAAAGTTTTCCCGGTTCTTCCTTCAATACCTCATCTCTGGAAAGTCCTCTATCCAGCCTTAAGGCAAAGATATGAAGATCCGGACAGGACTTCGTCACCTTCTCCAGATACTCAGGAGTGATGATGAGATGCATGGCCACCATCTTAAGGGGTTTTCCACCCACTTCATTTTTATAGTGGTTGTAGGCCTCCACGATTGTTCCACCGGTTGCTCCCATGGGGTCAGGGAAAAGCACAATGGCCTTGTCGACATCTCCCCCAATCTTAGAGCCGGAGACATTGATCCCCGTGACCTGGCCGTTTTCATCAGAAACCCTGGCCACGTAAAAATGATCCTGCCGAACCCTGGAAGGGTTCATAAGATAATTAAGCTTGTTGTAACAAAGATGCGAAGGAAAGGTTCCGGCCCTGGCGAGATCCACCGTTACTACCGGTGTTTCAGGATTCACGATCTCACCTTCATAACTTGCTTCAGGGTGAGAGGCCTTCATTCTGGTATCCATCTTCACTGATTGCCTTGGAAAAACGCAGTCAATGACATTGTCGATGAGATTGGAATAGAGCATTTCCACCAGCTGATTAATCTGGGGCTGATGAGTGTCCGGAGAGCCAAGTTTCGCCAGAAGTGAAAGCATCAAGGGCGAAGAGATCAGATGAACGTTCTTTCCGTAATGATGCTCAAATACACTTGGACTATAGGTTAATTTTTGAAACTGAGAATCCAGGGCCATGCTCTTTCCTTGTGAGTGAAAAGCTTAGCATGGCCAAATAATAATTGTCTCTTAATTAGAAAGTTCTGAGAGAGGTTTGAGTTCTTCTTCCAGAGGGAGAAGGGCCTGCTCCTCCACTTCATCATACTGATAATGTCCGCGGCAACGTGCTTCATATTCGTCGGTTTCTCCCAGGAGGACCTGGGCCTTAGATTTTGAAAGTCGTTGAGTACGGGTGGCAGGAGCTCCACAAACAGTACAAATGGCATGAATTTTCATGACTTCATCTGCCACGGCCAGAAGGGTCGGCATGGATCCAAAAGGGACAGCACGATAATCAAGATCAAGACCTGCGCAAATGACCCGATATCCACGAGCAGCAAGCTTCATGACTACAGTAACAATGGCCTCATCAAAAAACTGAACTTCATCAATGGCCACAACTCTCGTGGAATCTTTTAAGCGAAGGAGAATATCAACAGCACTCTCAACCGGCTCGGCCTTGACGGCACGGGAAGTGTGAGAAACGACACCTTCTTTGTCATAGCGGATATCAATGGCAGGTTTAAAAATCTGAACTCTTTGCTTGGCAATCTGAGCGCGCTCTACCCTGCGGATAAGTTCAGAAGTCTTTCCTGAAAACATCGGCCCGCATACAACTTCAATCGATCCGTGAAAATACTGATGCGTCATTACGCCTGCCTCCTCGAAAAAAGCAAAGTTCTCGTTTTTTGTGTGTGAGAAGCCATATTTTCAAAAAACACAAAAGATGACAATGAAGCGCAGGTATTCAAAGAATTGATTTTCCATGGCCGTAAGAAAATAAAAGGACCTTTCCTTAACTTACTAAATAAAAAATTGCGAAAGCAAAGAGGCTAAAGAGCATAAGAAAGAAAAGTGTAGGTGTCAGTAAAATGACCCAGGTAAGGGAACGGCTTGCTCCCAGATTGGAACGAATGCCGGCGTAAAGCAAGAAAGCATAAAGCAGAGTCTGAACAAGGTCTCCAATGAAAGGAATGATCATGAAGATATTGGATGAAAGAGCATGAGTAGTTATCTGATCAGCGATTTCATCGTTGGGGGAATTGGGATTTAACCAACCACCATATTTTCGAATGATCCATGCCCAAAACTCGGTCACGATGATGGCACCGATAGGAAAGAAGATGATATCAAGGGCCGCTGAAAAAAGAAAAAAGTAGTAAGTGGATAGACCCGAGCCTTCCATGAGTTCTTCCAGAAAAGGAAAATTCTCACTCTGCATTTTAAGAAAAGACTGCAGGAAAAAATTCAGAAGAATGATTTTAAAAAGTCCCCTTAAGATAGCGAATACCCAGGAAATGCCTATAGCCTCTGCCAGATCAAGCGGCTCATAGACGTGCCCTTCATTGTGCGGCAAAGGGAGCTTATGGCGAAACTGCTGATGAATCCTGAATGGATGAACCAGAACCATAAAGTACGTTTCAATGATCTGAGGGAGTGTTTTCATCGTCGTCTCATTTTAACACATCTTCAAAACTGGCGCGAAAGTTTTCATCGGTTAGAAGGAAGTGGACTTTGTATCCCTGAGTGAGATTGACCACTATAAGCTCCTGCTGCTTTCGCCACAGGATAAGTTCCTGGCCCATGATTTCTATGCGTAAGTGATCTCCGGACAAGAGCTGCTTCTTTTCTGAATTTGAGAGGAGGGAGACTCTTTCTCCCTGATCCTTAGGTCCCAGATTGAAAATGAACTGCATGATCTTTTGCATTTTTTCATCATCGACCTTGAAACCTTTTGCTTCAAAGGCCAGTGGCTCGCGGTTTAAAATTTCTACCACTGCTTTCTTTTCACCCTGGATAAATGTGGCATTCAAACGGGTAAAAGGTGTGAAGAATTCATGAGGAATTACTTTTTTATCCCAGTAATCCTGAAGGTTGATAAAGAAAACCTTGAGAGTTCCCCCCACTACAGAAAAGGCCCTCTTATTCACCGGATCAACTAACACGGCATTGGCGGTTTTATTGTCTTTGAGCCACACTTCCCAGTTCACAGTTGTGTCTTTCCCCAGAAATTTCATCTGAGCGAGTTTCTTGATTCCGGGAGGACTCTTAAAGGGAACTTCTTCCTTTATGGTGAGCTGGGTGAGGAGAGAATAAAATTTTCCCAATAAATCCTTATGAACTTTTATTCCGGAAATGGGCGGGGGAAGAGTGGCGTTTTTTTCGAAGTTAAGTTCAAAAGGAAGATGGTCAGTGGCATTTATGACAACACTATCCAGAGGGAGATCGGGATAGAAGCGAAATAGCTGGGTTTCTTTCAGATCTTTTTCGGGCCTCGAAAGAGAACTCACCAGCTCATTTAACTTAATCCCGGCAATCTCACTTTCATCCTGGGTTAACTGGTGGCTCTCACCCTCAATACTGGCAAGATAGATCTCATCATTATGAGCAATGTAAAAGGCCTGTTTATCCAGAGAAAGATCCCCTATCGTCCATTTATCGTGATTGATTTCAAAAACAAAAGGATTGGGAAAGTAATTTGCCCACTCCCCTTCTATCTTCTTTATCTTTTTAATCTCGCTCAATTTTCTTTCAATCTGCTTGAATGTATTATGAGAAAGTAACTGATCCCCGCTCC
>JBKHWS010000075.1:0-11405 GCA_046566385.1 Bacteriovoracia bacterium
ATATAAAAGGAGAATAAATGAATAAGTTACTATCAGCGTTTTTTATCTGCCTTAGTCTGAGTGCTGTTGCTCAAACTGAGCCGGTTGAAGTTCGAATTGAAAGAAGATTCGATCGACTGCAGGATCTGGTGAAAAATGAAAGAGCTCATTTATATCTATCAGTCGAGGAGCAACAGCAAGTTCTGAGGAACATCAATCAGGCGATCCAACTCCTGCGCCTCGAAGGACCTAATCCTCAGCCACAAATGAAGCTGACTTGTTCCAAGCGAAGCAATGCTCTCTTCTACCCGACAAACCTTGAGACTTTTGAGATCGTGGGATCTTCCAGCTATCAGGCCGGATACCCTGACTTCCAGAGTTGTGAAGAATCTCTTCCGGGACCATACGATACGCGTGCCTGCTTCAAGCAGTCCAATAGCTTATTCTACCCGGCAGATGCCGGAACGGGAGCGCTTCTTGGTTCGAGCTCTTATCAGGCCGGACATCAGACGCTTCAAGATTGTAAGCAGACTCTTCCTCGCAGATATTCGGCCTATGCTTGTGCCAAGCAATCAAACAGCCTTTACTACCCAGTCGAGGTCGAGACCTATGCTTTAGTAGGATCTAACTCTTATCAGGCCGGTCATCCGGTGGCATCTGACTGTATGAGGACTCTGCCGATTCGCAGGGAAAACATCGTTTGCTTCAAGCAGTCCAATAGCCTCTACTACCCTTATAACTTGAGTACTCGCGCAATCGTAGGCTCTTCAAGCTACAGCGCCGGCCATAGTGATTTTGAAAGTTGCTCCCAAATCGTTCGTCCAAGACAGTAACAATGAGGAGTGCGCATGCAAATGTGCACTCCTTTCCTGATTAAAATCCCGAATGAGTTTTCATGAATTCCATCTCTTCAGGGGTTGAAGTCCTCCCTAGAATTTCGTTTCGATGAGGGTACCTTCCGAACTTCTCAATGATCTCTTTATGAAGCATTTCAAATTTCAGGTTCTCTTCCAGACCTGGAAGGGCGAAAAGTTTAACCGCTTCCTGGTGGATGACGAGTGATTCGGAATGCATGTAAGGCATATAGGCAAAGCCGCGATAAAGGAGCGGCAAAGCCCTATCCAAATTGAATAAAACTATTTCCTGAGCAAGAACCAGGGCCATGGCATCGTAAGCGAAGGCCTGGGCAGTTCCGCGAAACATATTTCTGGAGAACTGATCAAGGACTATGATCTCGGCGACTCTCCCCTCAGGTGTTTTCCGCCATTCAAAGAGTTCGCCTTTACTGGCCGACAGATGAAGATCATGGAAGCGGGAGGAGATTTTTTTATCGAGCTCAGTATTTTTAACGAACCAGTCTTTTTGTGAGAGCTCATTGAACCAAAACTCCAGGACACTGTTATGACTTTCCATGATTTCCGACCTTTTTGCTCTTAAAGAGCTTCGTCAGTGTTACCGACTAGTAAATGAGTATTATATATGAAAAATATCATCCTTAGTTTTGCTCTGCTTTTCACTCTCAATGTGAGTGCAAACTCCCTTGATGCAAAGGTTCCAGAACTTCTGAAAGAAGTTACTGAAGGCATGAAGGTCGCTGGCTCACCTCCTGCCGCTGATTGTTGCACGAAAAAGAGCTTCCCCAAGAACTATGCCTTGTGTGTGAACAAATCCAAGACGTATGAAAGAAAGCCTGACGGAACTTACCACAATGGACTGGATAATGGCATTGCCCGCTTTTACTGCACTTACGAATGCCAGGGAAAAGAAAAAGTTGAGATGGTAAAATCTGAAATCATCGAAAGAAAATTCATTCCGGGACATCCGGTTGAAGAGGCCCTTAATCCCGTTTGTCCTCATGTCCAGATGAAAAAGAATAAATGGGGATATGATGCAATCCTCGACCCTTTTTATGCCCATGATACTCAGGTTCAGGCCGTCAAGAAATGGGCCTCACTGAATGTTGAGAGAGACAACCCTATCGAGCATCAGTATCTTGTAAATCTTAAATCTGAATCGAAAAAAGTTACTGACAGCATTCTTAAAAATCCCGGGATGATGGAAGGAATGCGACTTGCGGCCATGGATATAGAGAAAATGGCCAAAGGTCTTCCGGAGGATACGAGAGAACTAGATAAGATAATAAAGAAGATGAAAGCTAAAAAAGCTGAAGAGTATCCCCTGGAGAGCAAAGAGCGCTGGCTTTATGCCTGGATGAGAGGGCTGGCACGGTTCAGGATGTCTGAGTAGTCACTATTGGATAAAGACAAAATAGTACATGATCGCAAAGACAATCCTGTAGATCCCGCAGAGGACGAATGTCTGGTGATTCAACCACTTCAAAAAGACTTTCACACTGATAAATCCAAAGACAAAACTAGATATTAGTCCGATCGACAGATACATGATTTCATCAGGAGTGATGGCATGTTTGACTTTGAGGAGCGAGTATCCTGAAGCTGAGAGGATGGTAGGAATGGCAAGAAGGAAAGAAAACTTCACAGCTTCTTCTCTTGTGGCCCCCAAGAGACGCCCTCCAAGAATAGTGGCAGCAGACCGCGACACTCCCGGAATGAAGGCGAAACACTGGAATACTCCCAGTAAAAAGAGATGAAAGTAAGTTTGCTTTCGCGTCGGGATTTTAGCAGTAAATGTTTCCAAGAACAGGAGCACAATCCCACCGACAAAAAGGGCTGAACAGACAACCCAGGGAGTAAAAAGATACTGCTTGATGATTTTGTAGAAGAGTAGTCCCAGAACTCCCGTGGGTATGAAGGCCACGGCCAGTTTCAAGAAGTAAGACCGATCATCAAGGAGCTCTTTCCAGTAGATAAAAATAACTGCCAGGATGGCACCGGTCTGAATCACAATTTCAAACAATTTTAAGAATTCGGTATTTTCCAATCCCAGAGCATTTGAGGCTAGAATCAGGTGCCCGGTGGATGAGACTGGAAGAAATTCAGTCATGCCTTCTACAAAGCCCAGGATTAAGGCAATAAAAGAATTCATGGGTAGCTCCTCAATATCAAAAGTATTGTTAAATTTTAAGCTGATAGTTCCCTAATTGAAAGATTAATGATGGAAGTCATTTACTCCACGGAGATATCAGCTAAAAATATTTGAATGAGTGATACTCTCGATTTCTGGAAGTTTTTTGCGGGCCTGGGGCTCTTTTTATACGGCATGTCCCGCCTGGAAGAAAGTGTCAGGGACCTCGCCGGTAAACGCTTTAAGCTCTTCCTAAAAAAATATACGACCAACAGACTTCTCGCGATCCTGAATGGGGCCATCACTACCGCCATTCTCCAGAGTAGTTCAATCGTACTTCTGATGGTGATTGCCTTTGCCGGAGCAGGCATCATTTCCCTTTCAAATTCCCTGGGAATCATACTGGGTGCCAATCTGGGGACTACTCTGAAAGGCTGGATCGTGAGTATGATCGGCTTTGGGACGAATATGGAATCCATGATCTTCCCCATGCTTGCCCTGGGAAGCCTGGGTCTCATCTTCACCAGCCGCCGCTTCTACTTCCATCACTGGTTTGGAGTGATGGTTGCCATGGCCCTTCTCCTTTTGGGTCTGGATTACATGAAAGAAAGTATGAACGCCCTCTCACAAGTTATTGATGTAAAAGATCTGAATCAGTTTGGTGGATGGGCCTTTTTTCTCTTTGGCTTCGGAGTGACTGCTGTTATTCAGTCCAGCTCGGCCATGATGACGATTACCTTAAGCGCTCTCTTTGCCAAGGTAATAACCTTGGTTCCCGCGGCCTATATTGCTGTTGGAGCGGACTTAGGAACGACAATTACTGCTTTGCTCGCATCTTTTAACGGCACTCCGGTTAAAAAAAGAGTGGGTATTGCTCACTTCTTTTTTAACATCGGCACTGCGGTTTTGGCCCTGCTCCTTTTAAAACCGCTCCTTGCACTACTCCAGAGAATATTTCCGTTGAGTGATCCGCTTTATTTATTGGTGGCCTTCCACAGTTCGTTCAATGCTCTTGGAATTATTCTTTTCTTTCCGTTTCTGAACGTTTTTGAAAAATTTCTTAATAAGTTTTTTAAGAAGGGACAGCATGCCTGTTTTTTCATCCATAAAGTTAACACGGAAGTTCCGGAAGCTGCTCTCGCTGTGATTACCCAGGAGCTTAAACTCTTCCTGCATAACGTTTTTATCTTTAATACCAATATCATTGGTATTAATTTAAAGCGCCCTGATCAGATGACTTCTCTTGGCTTCACTTTTTTCCGGGATCTTCTGACCGAAAGAGATTACGAAGCAGATTATGAAAGGATCAAGGCGATCGAGGGGGAGCTCCTGCATTATCTAGCGACTCTTCAAAGCGAGAAACTCGATCCGGACGAATCAGAAGAATTAAACAGATATATTCTTTGCTTACGGAACGGAGTTCAATCAGCAAAATCAGCTAAAGATATTCTACATAACTTTAAAGAATTTCGTCAGTCCATCAATGAAGTGGTCGAAGAGATGACAAATAAAGTTCTTTCTACCTACCGCCCTGTTCAGGAAAAAATTTCGGAAATCTGGGAAGAGAATCATGAGTTAACTCACGAGAAAATTAAGGAAATGGTTTCAGAAAATGCGAGAGCCTACAAAGCTGTTAATGAATGGGTCTATCAGGCCATCAGGATTGCCAGCGACGGAGACACACAAGTCGCAACTTTTCTGAATGTGAATAAAGAGATTTATACTGCCAATAGTCTTTTACTAGAGTCACTTTCTGATTTAAACTGGAAGAAATCACAATAGGAGATCATCAGTGAAGTCTATTCCTTTTTTACTACTTTTCTCAGCAACTGTTTCCCATGCAGCCTTGGACATGAAACCAGGTTTATGGGAGATGAGCCTTAAACTGATGGATGAAAGGGGTAAGGAAGTAGATGCTGCTCAGATTGCCGAAAAAGGTGCAACAAATAAAATCTGCTATACGAAGGAAATGATTGAAAATCCCCAGAGCCTTTCTGGAAAAGATGAGTGCGAAACGAAGATCAGTAAAATGAGCAAAACTGAATTGTTTTCCACTTACAAATGTGAGGATGGCATTGAAGGCGATATGGAATTCAAGCTCAAGGATTCACAAACTTTCACCATGACCACCAATACGAGATATCAGGAAAAAAAGATCCGCATGAGATATTACGGGAAATTTATCTCTTCTGACTGTGGAAAAGTCAAACCGCTTAATCTTTAATTAATATTTTGGTCTAAGGCAAGCACCGAAAAAGCCATGGCCCTTGTCTATCCGCCCATCAGGTTCCAGCGGAATCATTGACACGGGTCCTGAGTTTACTTTGGTCGGAACCCGGATTGTTTTACTCAAAACTTCATTCAATTTTTTATCAATCGTTCTTCTGACTTTCCCGTTGAACCAGCTTTTCTCCCGAAGAGCATATTCTGCTGTACCGGGGACAACATTCCACTCGGCTTCCCCGTCCTCGAGACAAAAGTCCCCATTCTCACAAATTGTTGGATTGAATCCGACTTCAAAGTTGATGTCGCCTCTGATTTTTCCAAGTCCGAGAGCAACTCCTCCCCGGAAGCATTCTTTTGTCTTTACATCGACCTTATACTTGCCTGTAGCAGAGTCATAACGAAGCTGAGGAGCTCCATTAAGATAACAGCGAAGTCCGTCTTCATCTTCTTCAATCATAAGAAGACATCCACTTCCCCGGGCGGACCCGTCCCTGTTTCTATTTATGGCACCATTGGACTTTCTTTCAGGAACAAAATCACCTTTACCGTTATGGCAGAGGCGGCCTGAGTTAAACATTGATGTCATAAGGCGATTAAGTTCTTCAGTATCCACATAGGCCTGAACAGGACAATTGGGAATGCTCCTGCCGGCGTGGGCAGAAGGATTCAGGACATCACATATGTCAGGTATACTGAGCCCTAAACCAGTCATGGAGTTTTCATCTCCTAGTTTTGACATCAGTTGGACAGCATTCATCAAAGTGGAATTAAGCTGGTTTTCACCTATCTTATCTGTGAGCGGTTCAATTTGTTCTTTAAGAATTTTATCCAGAGGAGCCTTCTGCATCCTCCCCTCCAAACTTAGAAGTTGATTTCTGAATTTTTCTGAAGTGACCTGATTATAGCGGCTCAATTGTTCTCTCAGTAATTTCGCAACATCTTTTGGAGAAGGGATATCCCTTACTCTTAAAGGTTTGTCTCTGAAAGGATAAAGCTGAGTAAGACAAGGATGATCAGGAGAAATAACTTGTCTTTCATTTTTTAGAAGAGAACATTCCAAGAGGTCTGCATATTTCATAACGGCGAGGTTGGCGACTCCCATTTCAGAGATGAAGGAATTTGCCGGAGTTTGTATCTCAATCGGATTCTGAGTCTTACCGGACTGGGTGACAAACTCGGTGATCTGGGTTTCAAAGCTGATGGCAAGGGACTTTGTCACGGCCTCTTCAAGGGCTGGCCGGAAATGCCTCGCAAGTGCCGGAGCGGCGGTAAGTTTAAGAACATTAAGTGTTGCAGGTGAATATCCTGAGAGACCATTGATCCTGGATCCGGACAAGGCCCTATTTATCATACTGTCAGAGATGAAGTTTCCATTCATTCTTTCAATTTTAATGTCTGTTAAAGGCTCAGTAGATCCGATTTTAAGTTTTCCACTAAGACAAATTTCCCGCTTCTCATCCAGATTGAAATTCAAATTCTCTATTCCCATGCTCTCGAAATCCACCTGAGGGTCTTTATTGAACTCAATGCCAATTCCAAATGAAATCTCCATTTCATTAATATTGAAGCAGGCCCTGACGATATCATTTTCAGTAGAGATCGTAACAGGCTCCATTTCCAGCTTCTTCAATCCAATTGGCTCTGGAAAGTGCAGATGGCTCGGTCTTGCAACAGACATAGGAGGGCACTTATGCATATTCTGGCTTCCCAATATTATAGAACAAGGAAGACTCACACATATTTCTGCTTTTACCGCTTCACTTACAGAAGGATCAGAACAAAGGTTTGGATTCTGGCAGTCAATGTTCTTAAATTTAGAATCCCCTTCTTTTTTTTCCCTTTCGCAAACATCCTTCTGGAAGGGGAACCCCATCGTTGGCATAGGATAGTCTTTAACGACCTTGGATTTAAAAAGATCAGATTTAAGGAAATTTTCTAGTGTTGGTTCAGCCCTGTCAGTGAGTGAATTTCTGGAGGTAAGCAGTCCCTGTATTGTTGATCCTTCTACTTCCAGTCGCATCAGCTGAGAACGGCAGTTACAATCTTCCCCAGAGAAAGCAAGAGATGCATGGATGAGTAGAATGATAAGGAGGAGCTTCATTGACCCGAAGCTCCCTTCTGGAGTTCAAGACAAACCCCAAAATATCCGGGTCCACTATCAACCCTGCCTTCGGCCTGAAGAGGTATGTTCCCTAAAGGGCCAGCTCCCGAGGTCATAGGAATTCTGATTGTGTCCTTCACTGCCCCGGTCACGGCTTGATCAATTTTTTCTTTGATCATTTCATCAAAGAAGCTTTCCTTTTTAAGAGAAAATCTTTCAGTTCCAGGAACGATAGACCACTTTGCCTCAGGTTTATCCATGCAGAAGTCCCCGTTCGCACAGGCCTTTGGCTCAAAGGCGAAATCAATTTTAAAATCTGCACCGAATTTCGCTAATCCGAATATAACTGGCCCACGGTAGCAATTAGTCAGATCAAGTCCAACGTTATACTTCCTGGTCTTATAATCATACTTTAGTTGGGGAGGAGTTTTAACATAACAGCTCATGCCTCCCATGTTGAGTTCACACCCACTTTCTACCAGTGGCTTCCCCTCTTCTGTATATTTCTGCGTACCCTTTTCATCTCTTTGAGGTTTAAAACTGCCTTTGCCTTTCATGCAAAGGCGTCCAGTATCCCACATCTTGGATAAAACTTTGTTGAACTGGATAAGATCAGCATACACCTGCACCGGACAATTTTTTATCCTCCTGCCAGCAAAGGGAGACGGCTCAGGCGAACATATTTCAGGGATAACCAGACCTACACTTGTTGAAAGTCCTTCGTTTATCTTACTCTCGATACCAACCATATTATAAAGCTGGCTTTCAAGTTGCGCTTTCTCAATACTTTCCACCATTGGTAGGATTTCTCTTTCGAAGTCCTTTTCATGACTTTTTCGGTACCACTCAAGAGTGCTTGCCTGCTGTTCAGGAGTCCTGTCTTTTTTAAATATTTCAGGCAAACCAATCTGACTCATCGGTTCTTTGAGGGCCAGAAGGCGCCGTTTAACATCCTCAGAGGTCACATTCTTACCAATGATCATCCCTTCCAGAATGCTTCTTTCCATTCCCGGGCTGCTATCAAAGTCATCATCGATTGGTTTTCCCCATGACATCTGTCCCCTGCAGGGATGCTTAGGTGGGATAGATCTTCCTGCCGCTTTCAACTGAGCGCATTCAAGGATCGCCAGCTGGTTTTTAACCTGAATATTTGTGATACCCAATTCATTCATAAAATTCTTACTGTCTATGAATGTCGTTCCAGAAATCAGATGTCTAATTGATCCGGATATCTTCTCTTCAAATATTTTTTCGAGACTGTTATGAACAGCCTTTTCGACGGAATTTCTTATGGGATGAAACAGAACAGGAACGACATCACTTTGGATTGTTCTAAGATCACTTCTTGAGTATCCACTTAATCCTTTTATCTCTAATCTACCGGAGGCCTGCCGGATCATTTCGTCTGAAATAAATGGTGTGTTTTCATCTTTTATGATCCGGATGTTACTCACGGGGTTGCCGCTGGCGATATCAATGTTGGCCTTGATACAGATGTCTTTGGGAGCATCGAGGACAGGATTGATATTTGAAATTTCTATCCCACGGTCTGTGAGGTCTGTTTTTGAAACATCAAGTTTGAGACTCGTGCTCATTCTGATATCAAGTTCATTAATGGTAAAACAAAGATTGGCCACTCCATTTTCAAATTCCACTTTAGTCGGAGTAAGTTTCATCTTCTGGATGTTTACAGGTTCAGGAAATTCAATCTCAGTAGGAAAGACTTCTGTTACATCTTTGCATTTTCCGACATTGAGATTTCCTTCCAGTATGGCGCAAGGAAGTTTGAAACAAAGCTTATCGCGAACTGATGGCTTGAGCCCGGTATCAGAACAAAGCGAAGCACTTTCACAATCAATATCCCTGAAGTCAGGATCGCCTTCTGCTTTTTCCCTCTCGCAGGTTTCTTTATTGTGAGGAAATCCAATTGTTTTAAGGGGGAACCCCTTCTGAAGGACAGATTCAAGGGTCGGTGACTCAGCCATCTTTTTTAAAGAAGGTAACAATCCCTCCGCTTTCCCATTGTTCAGCAGATCAGCGGCGACTTCTACTCGCAAGAGAGGAGAAGGACATTGCTCTCCACAATCCTGGGCAAATGAGGGCGCAATGAATAAGACAGTGGCCATGACTGACACGAGCAAGCGTAACATGCCCACTTATCGTCAGGAGTGGCCTGAAAGATTAGTTGATTTTATTAATCAGAGGAAGGTTCTAAGTCTTTGATTCTATGAAGGCCCATCTTAAGATGGGCCTTCAAGGATGATTAAGCTGACTGTCTTTTGATCTCGATCATTTTACCATTGAGTTTTGCTCTCTTCGCGACAAAAAGCTGTTTCGTGCCGACTGAAATAAGCTTACCTTCAACCTGAAGCTTTGATTCTCCGTCTTTTATTTCAGGTAAATCTTTTACTTGTCCCAGATCAACTACCAGGCGGTCATTTCCTTTCTCAGTTTTTAAAAGGACCACCATTACCTGCTCCTCAGCTTTTCCCTGCTTCTCAGCTTGTTGCTTAGCTTTCTCATCTTTGAACACATTTACCATTTTATGTTCGACAATTGTTCCCTCAACTTGCTTTAGGTTCATGGCCTCTTTTGAAGTTGCGGCCTTTTGTTTTTCTTGCGCTTCCTGCTTTTCATCTCCGGCAAAAGAGATACCCGTTAACATAAGTGACAAAGTCATTAGACTCAAAGTTATTTTAAGTATGTTTTTCATAGTCATCTCCTTATAAATTAAAGACCTTCATCGAAGAGTTCATCGTCTGCTTCCCAGTCGTAGACGTAGGAGTCATCATCTACAAACTCCTCTTCCTCTTCTGCTCCGATTGTATAGTTATCGTAATACCAGTCATCACCCACATCATAAAGATCGGATGAGGTATCATCAAAGTATCCCGGATCGTAGGTATCATAGGTGTCTATACCCCAGTCTGTCTGGGCCTGTGCTCCCGTTACCAGAAATCCAGTCAATAAGAGGACCGCAAATATTTGCTTCATCATAAGAACTCCTTTTCTTATTCCAGGTTTTACTTCTGCCTGGTTCATCATTCGTACACTTCTTCACCTTCATAGATTGATTCTTCTTCCCGTTCTCTTTCTTCTTCCTGGGCAGGGACGAAATTTTCATCAACCGGATCAGATTGATTTATAAATTCCTCTTCCCTTTCCTCTAGCCCCGAAGGAGTGATGTTTCTGTCAACAGGATCAGGAAGGTTTTCGTTCCTGTCACAACTCATGGTCAGGATTCCAATTACTAACAAAAATAGGATTTTCATAAACTCACCTCCGCCGGATATATTTATGAACAAGGAGGCTTACGACAACTCCATCTATCCTGTAGACAAGCTGATTCATGACGAAAAGGATTGATTTTTCCCTGAGCCACTTTACCATGAAGAATCAATGAAGTAGGCTCGAAGAAGGAGTTCCTATGTTTTGGCCAGTCGTCCAATTTTCAGTTTCAGCACTTTTCATTTTTGGTGCTGCTACTTTCTTAGTTAAGTTTGCTGATCAGATCGCAGACGCCACGAAATTGGGAAGACTTCTGGTCGGAAGCTTATTTCTTGCCGCAGCCACTTCCTTACCGGAGTTATTAGTTGATATTAATGCGGTCAAAGATGGTTTCCCAGATATCGGGGTGGGGAATGTTTTCGGGAGCTGTCTCTTTAACCTTTTTATTCTTGCTATTGGTGATATCTTTCACAAAGGTTCCCATACCATTTTCTCAAGAGAATCAGCGGCCCACGCTTTGTCTGCAGCAATGAGCATCATGATAACCTCCATTGCCGGTATCGCTATTTTCCTCGCTCCTTATCTACAAAGCTACTCCACAGGGCCAGTGGGGCTTGGAACCATGGCTATCGTCATTTTTTATATCTTTGGAACCAGATTGATCTTCTTTGATCAAAGAATATCCATGACAAAAACCACTGTAACGACAGTGGAAAACCCTGGAAAGGTTTCCATTCAAAGAGCGTTTACCGGGTACTTTATTTCCGCAACAGTGATCCTGGCAGCCGCTCCTTTTCTAGCAGAAGCAGCTGGGGAAATCGCAGAGAAAAGCGGACTCGGCGGGACTTTTGTAGGGACGACGCTAGTTTCATTGGCAACGACGTTA
>JBKHWS010000076.1:0-11304 GCA_046566385.1 Bacteriovoracia bacterium
ACAGTCCTCCCCTGTTATATGAGAACTGAGGGCTAAAATAAGTGGCATCAGGCTTGAAGGGTAAGGATCGATGGATAATCAACAAACACTAAGTTTTAAAGCTACCGGCAAGCAAGAGTCTCTGGAAGATCTTTTCAGATACTATGCCAGACCATTGACGAGCAAGCTGCTTGAGACCATGGAGCTTAATAAGCACTTTTACCATGGTGAAGGTGATTATCTATTCTATGAACAGAACAATAAAATTCATAAAGTCCTCGATTTAACTGGTGGCTATGGAGCTAATATTTTAGGTCATAGACATCCTCGTATCATGGCCAAAGTTCAGGAATGGCACGATCAGGGAGCTCCCTCTCTCACTCAGGGAAGTACCCGTAAAGAAGCGGGAAAACTTGCTAAAAGAATTTCCGATACTCTTCAGGCAGAAACATCTGAAGGCCCGTGGATAACAACGTTTTCAAACTCAGGTACTGAAGCTGTTGAAGCCGCTTACAAACATTGCCTCATTCATTCCAAGCACAAACTTGTAGAACTGGAGCAGGAACTCGAAAAAGAGATTAACCTAGCCCTCATCAGTTTCAAGAGAACTGAAGAATCATTGCAGATGCGACTTTTTAAAACCTTAAGAAGCGATCTCTTAAGTAAAATTGATGAGCTTAAAATGGGCGAGGAGAGAAAATCCTACTTCCGCCATCAAGTAGCCAATTGTCATGACATTGACTCACTTGTTTCCCTCGTTAGAGAAATTAATAAGAAACAGATTTCCCAAAGGCCTTCATTCCTTGCTCTTGAAAAGTCCTACCATGGAAAAACCATGGGGGCCCTGAGTCTCACTTTCAATGAAGGCTTCAGGCACTCATTCTATCTTGATGCAGAAAATAACAATCACACTCACTTCATTTCTCAATACATTGACCAGGTTGCTCTTGAAGAACTTATCGACTCAACCAGACAGGATCTGGTCTTTCTGGGTCAAACGAAGACTGGAATCGGCTGGGCCAAACATACGTTTTCTCTCCTGGCAGGGGCCTTCGTAGAACCTATTCAGGGTGAAGCAGGCATCATACCTGTGAACACTCTCTTCCTCGGAATCCTGAAAAAGTTTTCTCTCCAGGAAGATTTCCTGCTTGTCTTCGATGAGATACAGGCGGGAATGTATAGAACCGGCAAACTCGCTTCAGGGAATCATACAGATATTACTGCTGACATTTATACTTTCTCAAAATCTCTTGGTGGAGGAGTCGCAAAGATAGCAGCGACCACAATTAACCAGAGAAAATACATTGACGACTTCGGTTTCCTCCACACTTCAACATTCAGTGATGATGATTTCTCATCAGCTATCGCTCTGGAAGTCTTTAACATCTTGCAGGACGAAAACTCTCCGGTAGAAGAAGGTCTTAAGACATCTGATTATCTTTCGGCCAGGCTCCAGTTCTTAAAGAATCAGTTTCCGGATGTTATTAAAGACGTGCGTGGAACTGGATTCATGCTCGCCGTGGAATTTTTCGATAAACTTTCCGAGATGGGATTTGAGTTCAAGACAATTTGTGATTCCAGAATGCAGGGTTATATGATGGCCTCTGTACTGCTTAACCATGAAGGCCTCAGAATGAGCCCTTCCCTGTCAAACAATCTCACATTAAGAATTCAACCAAGTATGTATTTCACCATATTGCAGGCCGAAGAGTTAATCACGGGCCTTCAGAATATGTGTCTGGCCCTCAAAGATAAAAATGTCGCTTATTTTCTTTCCTGCATCTATCCGGATCAACAGATAGAAAATCTCAAGACTGCAGATTTAAAGACGGAAATAAAGAAAGGTGATCGCCCTCTTTCAGTCTTCCTTTGTCACCTCATTGATGAAGGACACGTGAGAAAAGTGACAAAAGCTTTGAAGGGAGTCCAAAGCCAGAAACTCATGCATAAGCTTGCCCTTTCTAAAGACCTCGCTGAATTCGAAATTTATCATGCTCAAACCATCATAGATGACTCTGGCAAAGAGATGGATATCGTCATGCTCGGTGTCCCGGTGACTTCTGAAGAGTTAAAGAAGACATTTACTTCACGTCAGAAATATAAAGTCGTACAGAAAGTTCAGAATGCAGTTGATTATGCTAAAGAACTTGGGGCAACCACTGTGGGTCTGGGCCAGTTTACTTCCATCGTATCAGGAAACGGCCTTTATCTTGACCCTCGCGGGATGAACCTCACAACAGGTAATGCTTTTACCATCGCTCTGACTGTTCAGTCTGCCCTACGCTCAGCTGAAGAAAAACAAATTGACCTTTCCTCCTCTACGGTATCTCTCATAGGAGCCGCAGGAAATATCATGTCTGTGGCGACCAGTCTCATGGCCGATCACGTGGGAAAGATCCAGATGATTCATCATTCTCCTATTGAATCCAGCCTAAAGTATCAGCAGACGACAAAAAAGATCCTGGATGATATTGCAGCTTCTAACAAAAACTCTAAAATCGTTCAGGTCATCAAAGGCCTCTGGAAAAATCAGGACATACTTACTTTCCTTGCCCTTCCTGAGGTTAAAGAAGTATTTGAGGCCTTGTCTGATATCAACCAGATTAAAAACTCAGAAATCGTCCTTTGCGGGGCTAGCGCCTCTAACGGCTTCCTCAGCATTGATCTTTTCAAGGAAAACGCAGTCGTTGTTGATGTGGCGGTTCCGCCTTCCATCAAGCCGGATATGCTCACAAAGTTAAATGAAGAAAGACCGGATGTAACTTATCATCTTGGCGGTGTTGCTCAGATACCTCAGAACCAGTCGATTGACTTCTTTGTCTTCCCATTGGGAGAGAATGAATGTTTTGCCTGCATGGCCGAGACATTTGCCCTTGGATTCAGCGGAAGAAAAAACTTCCTTAACATTGGTGATCTGAATAAGAACATCGTTCTTGAAGTTCAGGAAATTGCCAAGGACACGGGTTTCGTTCTGGGAAGTTACAAGAAAAAGAGCTCACTCTAAATTACGACCATATAAGACGTACTGGGCGTATGGCCTCTGGTACTTCTCATCAAAGGATCTGCGGGAAGGCGAGTCCTTCATCTGAAAAGTCACAAGGACCTTCCGCATTGTAGCAGCGAAGAACTGAATCCTCTTTGAAACCTGAATCTGGACACCTTTGATTTCCTCACCATTCGGACCTGGGATTTTACCTACGTGTGCAATAAGAAAACAGGATAAATTTGTTCTAAGCTTTAAGAACAAAAGTGCTTTTTCCAGGGAAGAAAGTGACTTCCCTTTTACTTTTGAGAGAACTGGAAGGGGATCCGCAAAGTTGATGCTGAATCCAACAGGCTTACCTCTCAACTCTACCAGGTAGGCATATAAAGGGTTGATGATGTATTTGAAATCATCGTAGACAATTTTAAACTGGTCAAAAGAAATGGGTTCCCACTCAGGCATCGATTTATAAGCTTCTGTGAAAAGCGAATAAATTCTTTTAAGCTCATTATCCCAGTCATCCATTCGAATGCACCTGACCGTCGTGCGGAGAGACTTGTCCCTGGTTTTGCTATGGCTGCCCTCTGGTTTTTTTGAGAGCTTTACCCGCTTCATGAAATAGTCCACGATGCCCTGGAGCTTACTTATCTGATAGGTATCCCAACGGCCAATTTCATTGAAGCCGGTTTTAAAAAACAGATCGTGATAGTAGTCGGGATAGACTGGTTCTCCCCAGAAAGGCTTTCCTCCTCCAGGAAGGCGGATCCGATACTTCACGTAAAAATTTAGATCGACCGGTGTTTTGATATTTGTGATTCCACTGCTTTTGCCAGCTTCCACTACCGATTTTATTAATAGTTCTGCTGCTTCTACATTATTTTCCCAGTCCAGAAAACCCAGATTGCCTACAGAGGCTTCCTTTCTCCATGCAAGTATGGCCTTTGCGATTACTTTATTGTCTTTCAGGACCATAAACCCTTGCCATACATAGTCTTGGGCAAAAGGAGAATCCGGCGAGAAGAACCGGGAATAGTCCTCAATTTTTTCAGGGAAGCTGGTGATAATGTCCTTGTGTATTAAATTTTTGAATTCAAGGAACTGCTGGAAAAATGTTTCATCCCACTTAGAAGTTGAAATAACTCTCAAGATCTTCTCCTGAAGTTCATCATAATGTTATTAACAGGTCTCAGACTTATTCCCGCCTCATACTCCTGCTCCTGATGTTTTATCGTCTCCCATTCAAAGTGCTTAACCAGAGTCGCCAGGATGATTTTGGCCTCCACTCCGGCAAAGTAAGCTCCGATACAGGCACGCGGTCCAAGTCCAAACGGATAGAACGCTCCTGCGGGTATTTTTTTTCGCTCTTCCGGGAGAAACCGCTCTGGTCTGAACTCTTCCGGTTTTTCCCAGAAATCAGTTGAATGATGAGTCAGGAAAGGCGCAAGTACAACATTTGCATGTGGAGGAATCACCATATTGCCTATTTTATCTTCCTTCTCGGCCTCTCTCATGAACACCCACACCGGTGGCCAGACTCTCATCACTTCATCGAGGATGGCCGTATGCCAGGGCATGGAGTTCAGCTCCTCATAATTAGTGTCTTTAAAAAAGATTTCAGCTTCTTCTCTCAACTTCTCCTGATAATCAGGATAGTGGCTTAACTGCATCAGAGTCCACGCCATGGAATTTGTTATTGTTTCATGTCCGGCCATCATAAAGGTCATGATCTCATCTCTGATTTCTCTATCAGTCATCTGAGTAACACCTTCCTCCTGAGCATCGATTAAGAGCTGGAGCAAATCGTGCTTTTTAACACCGCTTCTTCGGTCTTCAATCAGACCGAAAACATGTTTATCAAATTTCCTGATGATCGATTTCATTCTCAAATTCTTTTCTGTTGGTAACCAGAAAGGAACAGGGACTGAAGACCTTGTTTTGGAGGTGATAATCCTCATCAGCTCAAGGATGTCCTCAAGCCAGTCATCCATCTCTGTTGTTATCTCCTGTGAAAAAAGAGTTTTAAGAATAATTCTCCAGGTTAGACGATTCATTTCTCTTAAGGCATTCACTTCCTTGAGTGATTCAATCTCAGGGACAAAATCTACAGCTGTGGTAAAAATGCGGGGAGCGATTTCATAAACGCTTTTAAGATTCATGATCGGACGAATCATCCTGTGCTGCTTTCTCCAGGATTCGCCTTCATTTGTGATAAGTCCATTCCCCAGGAACTGACGGAGGGCCTTGGTCGTTCTCCCCTTCGAGTATGAAGCATTATTTGTCTTGAGAACATGCAGGACATCCTCTGGATGACTGACGATGAAGACTTTTTTACCAAAAATATTTAACTGCATCCTGTGCCCTTGCTCCCGGTGAAGCTTCTCAATGAACTTAAGAGGGTCAGAACGGTATTCTTTCAAAGTCTTGTATGATTTAAGTAAGCTCATAATATCTCAACCGTCCCTTTGGTGGCATCTAACTTCAAACGATCCCCATTTCGAATCATTTGTGTGGCAAACTTTACTCCAACGACTGTGGGTATATTAAGCTCTCTTCCAATGATGGCCGTATGACTTAAAAGAGAACCTTTTTCTGAAATAAGACCCATGCACCTGGACATGATGTAGACCCAGGCAGGATCAGTATTTTTAGTGACAAGAATGAAATTGTTCAGATCAGATTCAAGGGCCTGATCTGGAGTTTCCAGAACCAGGGCAACTCCTTCAACGACCCCTGAGGATACTCCCTGCCCATTCAATGAAGAACTCGCGGCAGACGAGACTTGTACCCCGGGCAAGGCCTCAGATTCGACCCATGCTATGACTTCCGGGAATTGTTGCTTTTTATTCTTCCAACCAGCTCTGTTTTCCATGAGTTTCCGGGCGTCAGTTGCAGAAAGTTCACCCTTAGCGAACTCCAACCATTCGTCGTGAGAAAGAGAAAAGAAATCTAACGTCGAAAAGTTCTTCCAGGCAGAATCCTTCAGTCTCAGTTCATCTGACAGCTTCAGAATCAATTCGCGGATAAGATGGTAGAACTTTCCCCGCCAAAGACGAGTGGCTTCACGGGTAGCAATGGAATCTCTGGTGAAAGAAACAACCTTTCTTTCAAACCAGCTCAGAGAGATTTCAGTTTTTGTTTTCGAAGATTCTTTTGTCAGGGCAATGTTATTTGATCCCCATTTCAGCAACTGATGGAGCAGTTGAGGATTATTCTTCATTGGAAGGCTTTCAAGCTTTAACTCTTCAAAAGACCTATCCCCGAAGGTATTGATAAATCCGGACAGTCTTCTCACCTGCTCTTTATATCCCTTCTTTTCCATCGCTTCAAAAAAAGCTGAATAAGGATCGGACCCAATAGAAAGGTCTGTTTTATCCAGTTCTTCCAGAAAATGACTGTCGAGCTCTTTCACTAATTCATTGAAAAAATGAAGAGGCTTCAGGGAGTCTACGCCATCTGATGTTTTCAGAAGATCAATGACCGCCTCTTCCTCTAATCCTTTTTTCTTCAAGACCTTGGTCAGAAACCCCAGACCCAACATGATGAAGACATCATTAATGACAGTAAGGCCAAAGCCAAGGGGCCTGTTTATGAGATCATTAAGGTAAAAGATAATGTCATGAGAACTCTTGAGGCCTCTGGTTTCCACTTCCACATCCGCCTTTATCTTTTCCAGTCTTTCAAGAAAGGGCCCAAAGGTTTTTTGTCGAAGGAGGGTCAGTTTAGCAAGAGTGAAAGCAGCGAGAAAAGTTTCATGGGGGGCAAGGGTTGTGTCATGGAAGGGAATTTCTATTCCTGACATTTTCCCGCCAATCATCTTATGCCAGTTATCTATATTTTTCTCCCCACCGGGAAGAGCTCTTATAACAGCATAGTAGTGCTCGAGGTTGTAATAGAGATGATCGTCTACGCAAGTAATGAGCTGCTCATAATGGGGACTTAGTTTTCTGAATTTCTCAGAAGAGGCACCCATAATAATGGCCGATTCCTTAAAAACATTCTCATAGGCCTTCTTGACGAATCCAGCGGTAAACGGACTGACGGTTCCGGGATAAGACTCGGAGAGATTTGTATCGACAAAATAAGTAAGTGGAAGAAAGTCTCTGGTAATTGGACGAATCTGGAAGACATAGAGCTCTCCCTTTCGGAAACCCCATTCGATATCACTCGGTTTTCCATTCTCCTTCTCAAGGGCCAGAGCTTTATCAATGAGCAAATTCAGCTCCAAATCATTAAGAACTTCAACGTCATTGTTAATCCTCTTAAGAATAAGCTCTCTGGTACGGGTCACTTGATAATGATCAACGTCAGCATGACCTGACACCACACCTTCCCCCATACCAAAAGCAGCATCTATTGCAATTGCAGAGGTTGGGGTCACAGGAGATCTGGTAAATATAACTCCGCTTTTTTCAACCTCAACTAACTTCTGGGCGACAACCGCCATCTGAAGGTCAACCAGAAGGTTCTTCTTCTTGATATATTCCTGCACCCTGGGTGAATGGACGGAGGAGTATATGTGAAGCAATGACTCTACCCAATTGCCTTCATGAACATCCAGCAGAGTTTCAAACATTCCGGCAAAGCTGGAGTCCACATCATCTTCAGAAATCATTGAGCTTCTGAGAGCAATCTTAGGATGTGACATGAAAAAAGATCTAAACCTTTCATCAATCCGGGGATGAATCTTCTTTTCTTTCAAGTAATAGCGAAAGGATTCAGTGGTAAGAATAAAGAATTCAGGAACAGGCGCTTTCCAGCTCACAAGTTTCTGTAAATGATTCCCTTTCCCACCAACTAAAGAGACATCAAGAATTTCTGTTTCTTCACTGATCAGTTTCATAGGAGAGCAGCGGTTAGGAGACTAATAACAACAACCAGAATCTGGGCCTCGGCAAAAGGCTTCAGGGGTTTCGGGAGCCGGAGCCGAAAAAGAAAGAAAAAAGACGGGGCCATGAGTATAGACTGAGCGGCAAGATAAATTCCCTGCAGATAGGGAGAAGTCTGGAGCTTCATGAATATGGCAAACACCGTAAAGTTGAAGGCAAGTTGAAGGAAGAGAGCAAGTAATATTGCCGGACGGGGCCCCATGATTTTTGAATATGTGGTATAACCAGTTTCCTGCTCAGGGGCCCGGATCTTTCTCACAATTTCCCAGTTGGTAAAGATGAGACAAACAGGAAGGATATACCAACCCATCTCCCAACCAACTGTTGGGCTTAGTTGCATGCAGGCCAGGAGGAGATAAATAAAGTTAAATAGCACAATGGGATGATGGGTGACAAAGGCCAGGGGGAGACTCTTTCTCATGATGTCTTCTATAAAAAACCATTTCAACATGAGGAAGGTAAACCCAAGGGTGATGAGGGCCCAGATGAGTAATGTTTTGGAAGTCAGACTCAGGAATATAATGGCAAGGACACAAAATATACCAAGAGCAAAAAGGTCATTTTTCTTTACTCTTCCTGAAGGAAGAGGTCTGCCGGGGAAATTAGTCAGGTCATCCTGATAGTCCTTAAATTCATCCATGATTCGGATCAAAAGAGAGACACAGGTGAGAACGATTGCCGGAACAACAAGAGGAAGATAGGTAGAAGGTCTTACATCATAAAGTCTAAGGTAAGTCAGCTGGATAGCTATGGCCGTGATAATTGAACCAATGATGGCAGACAGAGGAAACATTTCATTAAGATAAATCGCTATTCGTTTAATCATTTTTTAATAAGGATTCTTGCGAATTCCGCCCCAATAAAGACTCATGTTGATAATGAGATGCAGACCCGTTCCAAAAAATATCGTTAGGAGTATTGTGCTGATACTGATTTGAATTAAAAGACTATAGGCAATCATGCATCCAACGGCAGAATCTGCCTGATCGATCACAATAAAAAGCCACTTGTGTTTGCTGGAGGTCTTCCCTTCCTGGATTCCCAAACGCCTTTTCATGAAAGAATTAGGGAGTTCTGCCAGGCAGTACCCGAGACCTAGAATCAGGGCCAGGAGGAAAGAAGAATAAGGACTAAGTAGTGGTGCATTTAAATCAAATATGCTCTCAAGTCTCTGGGCAAGCCAGACACCTGGCCAGGTGGCAAGGGGCATTACTACAAAACCTCGCCAGGTTTTGCTTTGTCCAAACCACCTTTGATGAATGGGCTTCTTCAAGTAAGATAAGATATCAGCTTTTACTGCAACCATATGGATGATTCCTCCGACGATCAGAGGAATAGACAGTAAAATAACACGCAGGAATTCGTGTAAGGCTAAACTTATATCCATAATTAGATTATATGCTGAACAGTGAAAATCGCTACCTTTTCAAATTTGCCTGGAAGAGTATCCGCCGACATAGTGGCCGAAGTTTTTTCATCGGATTCTCAGTTTCGCTGGCCGTGGTGATCGCAGTCTGGGTGATTGCGTTTTTTGATGGACTCAATTCCCAGATCGAAGAAGCTGTTGTTAACACTAACACCGGATTCTTTCAGGTGCAGGACCCTCTCTACGCCCAGTCTACTGATTCATCAAGACCTAAGGTTTTCACATCAGATCTTGCAGGAACTCTTTCCCGTCACCCAGTATCTGTAGCTTCTCCGGAGCTCGTGCTGGATGGAAATATTTCGACTCCTGAAGGAGCAACTGCTCTGCTTGTGCTGGGGATAGAACCAGGGATCCATCAGGATCTCCTCCCGTTAAAGGAAAAGATCACTCACGGTGAATTCATCTCACCGGAAGATGACTATTCCGTAGCCATAGGCAAAGAGCTCGCCACTCTCTTCAAGTTTAATGTCGGGGATCAGCTGATCCTTAACTATCAGGATCACAAAGGGGAACTCAGGTCCGAGATCCTGAACATCAAAGGCATCTACCATTATAATAGCAAGGGGTTTGAGAAAAGATTCGTCTACGTAAACCAGAAGACCTGGCAAAATCTTTTTCTGAATGAGTTTACCGGAAAGACCCTCTTTAACCGGGTTACGCTTCTTACCCCGGGTCTTGCATACGAGCCGCAGATTTCTGATCGACTTAAGTCCACGGACCTTAAGCTTAAAAACTGGAAACAACTCAATCCCGAGATGGCAGTGGTTCTCGAGTTTCACGACGGAATGATTAACTTCTTCTTTCTTATCATTGCCGCAACTATCACCATGACCATCCTCACTCCCGTAAGAATGCTATGGCAGGAAAGATTCAAAGAGCTCAAGATGATGAGTATTATCGGAGTGTCGGTAAAAAAATTCTGGAAGATAGGAATTTATGAAGTCTTTCTCATGATCGGACTTTCAGGACTCTTCTCCTCTGTCCTTTTGATATTACTCATAGGATATCAATCCTATGCCGGAGTTGATTTCCGCTTTCTTAACGATGGTGTTGCAATTGAGAGAGCAGGCATAAAGCTTCCCGGGGTTATTTATCCTCAACTTACTTTAGAGCAATTGGTCATCACGTTCTCATTCGTGGTGTTTGTTTTAAGCATCAGCTACATCTGGTCTATTCATAGCACGCTTAAGAGACTGGGGGTTGAATCATGAGAGGTTTTCGTTTTCTTTTCAAATTCAGCTACCGCAATCTCTGGAGGGCCCCGAAGAGGACCTTCATCATGATACTGAGCCTGAGTATTGGTACCGGCTTTATCATCTGGGATCTGAACTTCGCCAACTCAGGTTCAAAAGAAGTCATGAAAGAATTTCTGGCACAGTATGCGGGCCAGTATCACATTACCCACAAGGATTATTACGATCCGGAAAACAAGAAAGAGTTTAATAACTATAAGATCATTTCAGATGATGAGATTCAGGATAAATCACTTTTTAAAAAATCCACCAGAAGGGTGACTGCTCCGGTTTTTGTTTCCGGAGAAAAGAAGACTCTGGGAGTCCTTCTTACCGGTGTAGAGACAGAGAGAGAAACGAAGCTGAATACCCTTGCCCGTGCTGTAAACGTGGGAAGATTTCTTGATCCGGCCGGTGACCGTGAAATCATCCTCGGGAAGAAACTTGCCCAACGGATTGACGTAGAAATAGGAGACGAAGTTGCAGTCATCGGGCAGGCGCTGGATGGATCTGTTGCGAATGACCTGATGAAAGTGGTGGGCCTGATTGATTTCGGTGGCGGAGATCTCGAAGAGTCCCTTGCATTTACTCAAATCAGTACTGCCAGAGAACTCATGGCCATGTCACAGGATGATTATCACCAGAGAGTTAGTTTTGACATGGAAAACGAAGTTCTGCCTGTCGAATCACAAGTGGCAGTGACACCCTGGAATGAACTTCTTCCGGAAATTGGTGTCTCGGTCCGTTTCATTGACAGGTTCACCTGGATAGTCTCTTTCATCATCGTCCTGGTCATCA
>JBKHWS010000077.1:0-11213 GCA_046566385.1 Bacteriovoracia bacterium
AGAACCGTTATAAGAATAAAGAACAGAGTATCTGAAAACCACAACTTCAACTTTATACAAGTTCTTATAGACAACTTGATATGTTCGCTTAACAGGTGCTGTCCATCTTTCAGTGTCCAGGATATCCACGATTTGACCATTCACTCGAGGAACAACGCTGATGGGTGCATAGGAAGTCACATTGGTAGGCTTGCCTTTAATCACCAGGCGGTAAATATCTTCACCTAAAGCGACCAGGTCTCTGGCGATCGATATAACTCTTCCCACTCTTTCAACCGGATCACCTGGGATGTTCTGAACTTGGAAATCTTTTTCATACAGTTCATCAGCATACTCAGGGCCCATTAAGTTATCTTTTTTAATCTCGCTAACAGACATTGAAGAGATGGAATAATACATCCGCTGGTCAACGGCATCTTCATAAGCTTCATTTGCTTGAGCAAGATTTACTCCCCCTAGAGTCAAGACCAGTGACAGGCCTAGTAGTTTCAAACCCATGTTTTCCCCCTTTGAGTTTTGAAATCAAGGGCATAAAAACCATAGACCGACCTATAAAGTCAAATTTATGACTCCTTTCATTTCCTTGCATCAGTTGCGCGTGTAGTTATTACAATTTTGATCAAAAAAATCAGACATTTTGCTTGTCACCCTTTATATGGTTTCAGTAGGATGTCGGTACTTTTTACATTAGTAATTCTAATAATTCTTATAATTGTGACTAATAACTAAGGGTTCTCAATGAAATTGCTTCTTTCTTCTCTCGTCCTCCTTTCTTCACTCTCTCTTCAAGCTGCTATCACCATCGGTACCTACAACATCCGGAACTTCGATTATGACCAGCGCTACAGAATCAGAACCAATAAAAGTGTGCTTGAATCTCAATTGAAAGGAATGAATGCAGATGTCGTTAGCGTTCAGGAAATCAATAATACGGCTGAATTTGAAAGATTCGTGGCAACTAAACTCCCTGGATACGACACAGAACTAAGCCGATGTGGTGGTGAACACGGACAGAACCTTGGGTTTCTTTATAATAAAAACAAAGTGGACATGCTCGCCTTCAATGAAGACCTTTCCATCAGTAACCCGGGGGGACAGGGAACATGTAACTCCGGTTCAAGACCAATGGCCATTGCCCTTTTCCAGATCAGAGCTACTAAGCAGAAATTCTACGGAATTTCAGTTCACTTAAAGTCCGGATCCCAGGCCTCTTCCATTCAGAAAAGAAGCATGCAGTATCAGATCATCAAAAATACCATCGCTGACCTCAGGTCTAGAACAGGAGTCAGAGACTTCTATGTGGCCGGGGATTTTAACACAACAGAATACATTCACCGTGGAACTGATTATGTTGAGCTAAACAAAGTGGCCCGGGACCTTGGCATGGTGGACTTTGCTTCCAATTTAAAATGTACTGCCTACTGGTGGGGCGGAACAGATGACGGTATTGAAACACCTTCAGTACTTGACCACCTTCTTATTACACGTGGACTTATTAAGGCCGCTTCCCCAAGAGTTAACCTCGGTGGTCACTGCCAAACCGTAAGCTGCAGAGAAGCTCCAGTGAGAAACCTCGGCGACAGCTATGCAGGGGTTTCAGACCACTGCCCAATAACAGCAACAGTTCAATAAATAAGGTCCTTCGGGACCTTTTCTTTTTTCATCCGGCCCTCTAGAAGAGATGCAGGAGGGAATATGAAATATCTTAGCATTGATCTTGAAGCGACCGGTCTTGGTGAGGATTGCCAGATCATCGAGTTTGCCATGATTCCCTTTGACACTCAATTGAAGCGCCTTGAGGATTCTCTTGCCCGCTCAGTGTATGTTCATTGTCCCTCTTTCGAAGACCTTCGTGATTCACTGGATCCCTGGGTAAGGGAACACAATGAAAAGATCATCAGAAAGGCCCATTCTGAAGGACTCATGATGTCTGAGTTTAAAGAATACCTGAAAAAATATCTGGAAAGCCCGGAAGTTCGCCAGTACTTCGGAAATCAAAAAATCGTCCTCTTCGGAAAGTCCATGACGGCCATTGATCTGCCTTTTATGACAAGAGACCTAGGGTGGGAGTTCATGCGAAAGTATTTCCATCACAGAAACCTTGATCTATTCGGCATTGGATACGCCCTCATTGATTTAGGAATGCTTCCTATGGGAATGGACTCAGGGTCAAACATGATGAACTATCTTAATATGGGAGAAGTGGCCCATACCGCTCTCGAGGATGCGAAGAATACGGCGATCATGTATCTGAAGCTTCTGGATAAGTTTGAAGTGAAAAAATAAATTCCATCTTGGTTAGTCTGTAAATAAGTTCTCTACTTTTATTCTCTTTTTAAAAGATTCAGTAGTTCGAACTTGTCCGGGACCTACGTCCCGGAGAAAGTTGGATCCAAACTATCACCGGACGAAGGTCCGGTTCAAGTTCGAAGCTGTGGTTATGAATATAAGGAGAAAAAAAGTAGAGAACTTATTTCCGATCCAAAAAACATCCCACTCTACTTCGCTAACTTCGATAAGAACTGGGCGGGATTTCTGACCTTGTTTTTTACCCTGATTTCGAAGTGAAGGTGTGGGCCGGTGGATCTTCCGGTGTTTCCAACCTGAGCAATAGTTTGTCCTTTATCGACTCGTTCACCTTTACTCACCTTGTTTTTTCGGTTGTGAGCGTAGACTGTGAAGATATCGTCTCCATGGGCCAGGACTATCATGTTTCCGTATCCACGAATGCCATTATCAGAGTAGATGACAACACCGGCATCCACTGCAACGATAGGAGTTCCACTTGGGGCCGGGATGTCAATTCCGTCATGGTGTTTCCGGCCACGGGGACCGAAGTGAGAAGAAACACGGAAGAAGTGAGGAACGGGCCACAGAAATCGTCCTGTACCCAGCCCCTTATAATCCTCGATCACATAGGTATCACGAAGGAAATAAGCGATACCAACCTTTGATGGAATGAAAATCCACTCTTTCCCTTTAAAGGATTTATCAGGATTAGCGATCTTGAGTTCATCAACGCTCATTCCATATTTCTTTGCCACTTTCTTCATTTCTGAAGGCTTTTCCACATAGACATACTGCCCGCTCTTCATGGAAGAACAGGCCGACAGCGTGATGAGGAGAATAAGACTAAGCAAAGTACGTAGCATTAAGTTTCTCTATAAAATTCCGGAGTTCACTATAGTTCCTGTCACATCCGTCAATCAAAGCATGGGGTGTAATAGCAATGAAGCCATCTTTAACCGCCTGGCAGTCTGATTCAGGATTTTCCTTATACCCCTCGTAGTGACCTGCAATCCAGAAGTACTCTCTGTTTCTAGCATCCATTCTAGCATGGATTTCTTCCGAGTAACGTCTAAAACCAATTTCTGTTAACTTGCACCCTTTGATTTCCTCCATAGGAATATTGGGAACATTCACATTCAGGAGCGTGTAGGGTTTACAAAATTTATGGAGACCGGATTCAAGACTCCATTTGATGAAAATCGCAGCGACCTCATAGCGGTGAACTTCATTAACAGAATTAAAAACCAGGCTGACGGCAATGGAAGGGACCTGATGAAAAGCTGCTTCTCTTGCGGCCGCAATGGTTCCGGAATAATAAAGGTCCTGCCCCAGATTGGCCCCGCGATTGATGCCGGAGACGACCACTTGAGGACGACTATCTTTCATGACGTGTCCAAGTCCCATCAGGACACAGTCACCAGGAAAACCACTGCAACCATAAATATTATCTTCCAACCTCTCAAGACGCAGAGGTTTATCAAGGCTCAGTGAATGACCTGTGGTGGATCTTTCTTCAAGGGGGGCGATCATTGTTGTGTCAAAGACAGGACTTAATTCTTTATAAAGAGTTCGTATGCCAGGCGCCATTACGCCGTCATCATTGGCCAGCAGGATTCTCATTGAAAGGTCTCCAGATTTTCATTTGGTTTAACTTGTTCTGATTAATCTTCCTGAAACTCTCCTCTACTTCCTGTCCGAGATCAATACTTAAATTCATCTCGTCGTCATCTTTAATGAAGGCGGTTTCTTCAAAAGTATCAGCATGCAAATAAACATCAAGATGCTTTCTTTCAATCATGCCCCAGAGTTCAGGGAGTCTTTGATAATGAAGCTGGTATTTAAGGGGAAGTAAAACTCCCTTGATGTTCTGTGCTTCAAGTATCTTTTGCCAGTTGCCTTCCGGACTGAACATCCAGAAGAAAGGCTTTCCCAGTTCTTCATAGAAAGAGGCTTCTCTTGCATCTCTGAAGATCAAAGTGAAGTTGAAAGGCTGGTCACTTAATAAGTTGAGAAAGGAAAGTATTGTTTCCTTCCTGTCATTTTCGAATGTTAAAAAAATTTTGTCCCCTGGAACTTTTTGAAGAAGAACCTTGAGGTCACGAAACGGAATAAGATTTGGACTCCTCCCCCTCAGGTCGAAAGATAATTCCTTAATCCCTTTGCTTTTTAAAGTGTCGAGAGTTGCAGAGTCATAACACCCATGAATGAGCAGACTTTTCATCCTTAAACTATACTACAAACTGCTCGCATAAACCCGATTCGGTAAGTTGTTCCTATTGATTCCGGATGGAATTGGTAGGTTAAAAGATGAGTCCCGCGCGTTATCAGGATTTCATCATCCTGAATGAAATTTTGATAGACCGGGTTTCTCAGGGCACTCTGGCTTAACACGGCCAGGGAGTTATAGCGTTGAACGAATGCTTCCCCTTCAATTCCTAACCACTTCCTCCACTCTTCTGTTAACCTCAGCTTAATTTTCTGACCATGCAGAGGTTCCTTGGAACGAATCACGTCCTCATTCTGAAGTCTCCAGAAAATCTGATGCCCAAGACATACTCCGAAAAAGGGCCTGTCATCTTTAAGCCATGAGTGAAGGAGAGGAAAAATTTTCTGATAGTCATCGGGATGACCCGGCCCGGGGCCCGCCACAAGGAGACCTGAGTCGGGGTTCTCTTCATAGTCTTTCCAGTTAATGACCATGACATCAAAGCCGACGTTGACCAGCTCCTGAACGACGTTAAAAGAAAAGCTATCTTCAAAATCAATGAACGTTGCCTTCATCAGAATCTTCTCATGGCAAAATAATCATTGCGGTAGCGTTCAAAGCTCTCATCTCCGAAATTGAAGATGACATTGAATGAATATCTGGAATCAACAATGGACTCCCGGTAATTGAGATTAAAAATCCAGCAGTTGTTATGAGGCATGATATCAATTGAATAGACAGTCCTGATGTTCTTATCCGCTTCAAGGTCCATATCCTTCAGCATCGCCACTCCCAGAACGTCTGTGGGACGAACTTGTCCTCCAAAGGAAAGGGAGTTCAGGTTAGAAGACTCAAAAGAGTTATAGTTATAGCTTGAGAAGAGATTGAAGTAATCGAAGCGTCTTGAAAAGTTGAGGGTGAAAATATTTTCATTGTCATAATGGAAGTAGAATTCCTGAAAGTTTACCTGCCAGCGATTTCCAATGTAACCGGATTCAATCATCAGTCGGGTGAGTTCCTGTCGAAAATCTTCACTCTCATCCTGATTTAAGAGGTACCCTTGAGAAATATTAAACCACCCGATTTTATTGTAGCTGAAATTATCCCGAAGGTACTTATCATCTTCCAGAAAGCTGAAGCTCTTGGGAGTCTTTCTGATTAAAGTGTTATTCCACTGGAGTTCGACGGTGTTTTCCGGAGGGATAACTGTTCGGGTAGTGTTGGCACCGATGAGATATTCTTCTGAACGGATGGCATCTTCAAAATCAAACTGGCCGGCCTGCTGCTCAATCTGCCTCAGGAACCGCTGGTTTCCATATTCTTCTTCAGAAGCAATGTAGTGGTGTACAAATTTGAACTCCTGAGAATGACGATAGCTGTTATTAACCTGAACGATGGACTCCCTTGAAAGTTCCGATTCAAATTCCGGCAGCTCCCCTACGAGACGGCTGCGTTTTTCATCTTTCTGAATAGGTGTGAGCCCCTGCTCCCTGGATTCCCGGAGTCTTTTAAGATCATCTTCTGAAACATATTTAAGAGGAATTTTCTCTTCGTACGCAAGGCCAAAAATCTTGTCCATGGTAAAGCTGACCTCGGTCCTGATGAGACCAGCGTTTTTACCGGCCTTCGGTTCAGCGGGATCTTCAAAATCATAGGTCTGGAGATCAAAGGTATAGCGGGATTTGAGACTCACTGGTCCCCAGGTGAAGAAGTGCCAGAGGAGATACGGTTGCATGGAAAAGCGGTCCGCATTCCTGATATGGGTACTCTCTTCATCAATCACCTGACGGAATCGGGTGAAGGAAGCATCGGTGCCAACTGCCATGTGCTGAAAGAAGGGAACTTTCGTCTGTAAAAAAGAATAAGGAATTGTAGAGAAAGTGGCCCTCGGAAGGACCTGCACATAACTTGTGTCAAAACTGATGGGATCACTATAAAGCTGGTTTCTTCGATAATCAGCTTCGGCCGTAAAAGAATACAGGTCTTGTCTCCAGTTGAAGAAAGAATAGAGTCCAAAATCTGAACCAATCGTTTTAGGATCTGTGTACTGTGGGTGGTCTCTGACGATATCAAGGTCCCTTACGGCGGTATAGCGAATGTGAGAGTTCAAATCTGGCGACCAGAATTGATGACTTTCAACCTCAGAGAAGTACCTGAAAAACTCTTCCCCAGATTCATCATTATTACTTTTTCCCGGTTCATAGATCTTATCATTGAGCATCCTGCCGTTGAGCTCAAACCAGGATAATTCAGAAAAACGCTGACGATACTGAAGATCCCCTCCATAACCACGTTTGGCCCAGAAGGTCGGACTGATGGTTGCGTCCTTTGATTCATCGATCGCCCAGAAGAAAGGCTGTTCATAGGAGAGCCCTTCACCAGTCCGGCTTGAAATTCTCGGAACCAGGATACCGGTCTCACGGTCTGAAAGAATGGGGAAGACGAGATAAGGGATATAGATAACATCAACACCCTTCACTTTCAGAAGGCCATGTTTCACTTCCACATATTTTCCTACGCGAAGTTTGATGAAGTTTCCATACACCGACCAGGACTCCACGCAATCCTTACAGGTTGTGAATTCAGCTTCCTTGGCGATGTATTCTTTCTCATTCACCCTGGTGAGCTCCGTTGCCACCAGATTAAAGCTGGTGGTGAGGATACGGGCGTTCTTGATATGAGCGGCGCCGGTTGTGAGATTGTAGTCAAGATGAGAGCCGTAGAGGGTCAGGTCCTTAGTGATGAAACGCACGTTACCTTCAACCTTCACGGTCATGGTGTCCTGATCAAGTGAGGCCACTTCTCCGTAAAGAGTATCTTTCTGGCTGATGACGACGACGTTTCCTACCGCTTCAAAATAGCGACCATTATTTTTTCTATAGGCCTTGTCTGAGAAAACGGAAATTTTATCACCCAGAGTAAGCTGAGGATTATCAAGAGCGAAGGCAGGACTTAAGATACCCGAGAAAATAATAAGAGCCAGTAACCAGTATGCGCTGGCCCTGTTGTCCTTCAATGAAGCTATTAATATTCTGAACAAACTCTGACCCTTCTTCCCGCGAGAGATCTTCCATAACATCTTTTGAAGCAGCTTTCGGATGATCAAAAACCGTCACAACGACTTTCCCTATTTGAGCCTTCATGAGCATTCTCAGCATCACCCGGGTGTCTTCCGGGTTTCTTTTTGAGAATGAGACAATCACACGATCAAAAGGAGGTCTTTTGAAATTATAAGTGCCCCTTTGTAAAAATTGAATAAGTTTTCGCATCCCATCCGTGTTGTGAGAACCAAAGAAAATCCATTCATTTTCATTTGTGATTGTTTCTCCTCTGTGCTTGAGAGTTTCAGGAGTTTTTGACCACCTTTCAGGAATAAATTCTTCTCCTCTTAAAGAGCAATATGCTGCACCGGCTAAGATGTAATTTCTAAGCGAAAATTCATAAACCGGAACATCTGTCATCCTTTTTAAGGCGAAGACTTCCGCTCCCAGTGATCGGGCGTGAGAATGTGCCTTCTCCAGAAGGTATTCACTTTCAAGGAAATGGAAGAGCTTAGTTTTGCCTCTCAAAGTTCCAAGTTTTTCAGAGAGTATCTGATCGTATCTTTTTCCCAGGATCTCCTGGTGATCACGGGAAAGAGATGGCAGGAGTACCAGGTCCGCATCAAAAACATTAACCGCATCCAGGCGTCCCCCTAACCCCACTTCCAGAAGCACATAAGGAGCAGGCGCCTCAGAAAACCACTTACAAAAAACAAAAAAGAGAAACTCATAGTAAGATAGTTCCAGTTTTCTTTGTCCGACTTCTTCATGGCAGGAGAGAATGAGGGACTTCAGAACCTCAGCAGGTATTTCTCCCTTCTGATTTCTCATCCTTTCAGTCAGGCTTACGATGTGTGGGGAAGTCCAGACATAGTGAGGCCCCTTACCCAGAAGCTTTGAAAGACGAAGAGTGGTCTCCCCCTTCCCGTTGGTCCCGGCCACAGTGATAATTTTAGTGTTTTTAAAATAAGGGAAAAGATCTTTCAGGGCCTCTTTCATTCTCGAAAGACCTGGTCTCATTTGCTCCTGACCGTAGTGAGTCAGGAGCCAATCGGAAAGATCTGATTGCATGGCTCAGGCCGGAGTGAACATTTTTACAAAAAAGGAGAGCTCTTTTTTCATCTCTTTTCTGTGAATGATTCTGTCAATGAAACCGTGATCTCTTAGAAACTCTGAACGCTGAAAACCCTCAGGAAGAGTCTGACGAATGGATTGTTCAATGACTCTTGGTCCTGCAAAGCCGATCAACGCCTTTGGTTCAGAAATATTGAGATCACCCAGCATGGCGAAGCTCGCGGCAACCCCACCGGTAGTAGGATCAGACAGAATAGAGATATAAGGAATTCCATGGGCCTTGAGGCGTGCCCGGGAAGCTGAGGTCTTCGCCATTTGCATCAGGGAAAGAATTCCCTCCTGCATTCTTGCCCCGCCTGAGCAGGAAACAACAATTACCGGAATTTTCTTCTCAAATCCGATATCCATGGCCAGAGCAACTTTTTCACCAGTCACAACCCCCATAGAACCACCCATAAAGCGGAAATCCATAACCGCAAGGGCAACAGGCTTCCCATCAATCGTGGCCGTACCACAGACTGTGGTGTCCTTAATCCCGGTACTCTTTATGGCATTTTGAAGCCTCTGCACATAAGGCATTTTATCCTGGAACTGAAGAGGGTTATTGGAGATAAGATCCGGACTAATTTCCTGGAAACTATTTTCATCAGTCATGACCGCAATTCGTTCGTAAGCAGAAATACGGTAGTGATAATCACAAAGAGGACACACACTCATATTCTCTTCGAGCTTTTCGGCCTGAAGAATTTCCCCACACTGATTGCACTTTTTCCAAAGGCCAACAGGAGTATTGGAGACAACTTTTTTAACGTTTTTTAATTTTGGATTTTTGACCTGATGAAACCAGCCCATTTTATCCCTTCTTTTGTTACAATTTGTAAGACCCCATCTTAGCCTCTCCACCAACCCCTTGAAAAGAGATAAGCCCAGAATGCCCGATTCCAGAGGCAGAAAAAATCAACCCCTCTATTAAGTTTGACTCTTTAAGTCATGAGAATAACGATAGTCCTCTGGAGAATCCTAAAGATTTCCAAGAGTAAAGCTGGTTCTAGGCTAATCTGTTAAGGAAACCCTCAAAGTTTCCGATGTGAACTGTAAGGTAGGACCATGTTTAAAACTACTCTCTTCATCATCATGACTCTTTTCATGTCCCTCTCGGCTTGGGCCCGTCCTGCCGTGCCTACTCATGAAGATTTCGTTCATCTTTCACAAAGGGAACAGGAAGAGTTCGTCATCAAGCTGATGGAAATGGCAGTAGAAATTGAATCCAACTACAAACACGAAGTTAAAAAATACGGCTACAATAAAGAAAGATTTGAAAAATACTCCAAAGTGCTGAAAGAAATCTATTCAGTCCTTTTCATCAGCAGTGCTTATGCCGGTCAGGAAGAAGACTTATGGAGTTCACAGCTCGCCCAGTACTCAAGTCTCCTTTCTAAACCTGATTCATGTTTATTCGCTGGTTGGGTTTCTCAAACCTATAAAAACGCCAATGGAGATACCATTTGCGGTCACCCTTCTTACATGACCAACGTAGCTGCCTCCTATAATTCCGCCAGAAAAAATAATCGATGCGGGGATGAAGAGGACAAGGGGAAAATTCAGTGTAACCCTATTATCTTCGGGTACAAGAAAAAATCCACCCAGTCACTTTTCTGTGTGTCCACCGTTAACGGTGCAGAAAATTCTTCTTATCACTGTATGAAAGAGGCCCTGAAAGAACGGGACGGAAGAGAGAGAAGGCACACCGACGATCCCCGGACTCGTCTGAATTTTCTTCGTCAACAGTTTGCCCAGAATAAAGAAAGCTATGAGATGGCGAGAAACTTTGTCTACAAGTCCTGCATGTGTAAGGACCCTGGAAGCAGAGATGCCGATTACCAGGCCAAGATGCGTCCCCATCAAACCTGCTATGGGCTGATGGAGATGTTGAGGTCCACGACGTACACTTATTGTACCAATCCTCCTCAGGTTCTCCCTCAGGAAAGTGACGACCTCTTTAAAAAACTACAGACTCATATGAGAGACTATTCCGGTTCCGATCCTCAGGGAGTCGCTCAACATTACGCTCAGTTTATCAGCATCGACCTGGAGTCTCCCGCCAATGATCAGGAACTCATGAGAATCTGTCAGGGCATGAGCTACACATGTAAAGAGGCCACATGTATCGACACCGGCAAGACCGTGAACCGCTATCAATGTACAGTGACAGCTGAAGAAACCACTCCTTCCGGCAAAAAAACAGTGACGTTCAATGAAGCAAAACCTTTCACTGATTTTACGGGTCAGTCAAAATTCGACTTCGCCGGAAACTATGAAGGGAAAAATCTTGCACTTAACTGTGATGTAAAAATCAAACCTGATTACCGATGTAAGGCCCAATGTTTTTCAGACGTTTCTAAAGTTGAGATGCAAGACGGGATGCCTGTGCTGGATCCAAATCTGGGTGCACCGAGGACTTGTAATAAGTTCACCGTCACAAAGATGGTGGGAGACACAGAAGAACCTGTCACCCTGGCCGAAGAGCCTTCTGAAAGAACCATTTACCGGGAAAATGAAGTCACCATCTCCGCCAAAATCGGTGATGCAACTGAGTCCATCAA
>JBKHWS010000078.1:0-10933 GCA_046566385.1 Bacteriovoracia bacterium
CAGTCTATCAACCGAGCGGGAGCAAATCTTGAAAGGGTCTCGAGTGAACTGAGGGAAGCTCAAGTGGGAATGATGGTAAGGAATGTCAATAATGCTTCCGCATCCATGGATCGAATTCTTAAACGTATCGAACAAGGTCCTGGGACTGCCCACTCGCTGATCTATGAAGATACCGTCCATGATGATCTAAGAGCGTTACTTGGCGGGGCCCAGAGAAATAAAGTCATCAAATACTTCATCCGTGAATCAATTAAAAAATCTGAGGAAAGAAAGCCCCAGAAAGATTAATAGGTCATGAGCCTGAGGCCAATGACCAGAAACGTAAGCATGATAAAGCTCACCCATAAGACAGAATTCATTCTAAATTCTCCGTTTATACTTCAAAGCTAAGGGAGACAGAGCTCTCCGTCAAAGGTGCTTTTTGACCCTCTGAAAGAATGGTCAAACAAGTAAGATTGTGAATTTAAATCATGAATTTAGAGGGACTTCTTACAATTCAAGAGAAGAAAAAATGGCCCCAGTAGGGGCCATTCATTACATATCCAGGTTTTTTTTCTTCATCTTCTCAATCAGGGTGGTCCTGTTGAGACTTAATAACTTCGATGCCTGATTCTTATTTCCACGTGTGCGGTTCATTGCCTGCATGATTAACGAATCTTCGATATCAGAAAGAATTTGTTTTAAATCTACGCCAGGTTCCGGCAACTCAAAGAGAGTTTTGTAGTGCTGGGTTGCCAAAGGATTGGATCGGAAGATTTTTGCCGGTAAATCTTCAGGAAGTATTTCATTCCCCCCACGAAGAATCACAAGCCTTTCAATAACGTTCTCAAGCTCACGAACGTTTCCTGGCCAGTCATAACCCATGAGAAGGTCCATAGTCAGTGGCGCAAAGGAAATTTCATTAGACCGGTCTCCGGAAACAAATCTGTCCAGGAAATGGGAGATAAGAAGAGGAATGTCCTCCCTTCTTTCTTTCAACGCCGGCATTCTTATAGGAATCACATTCAGGCGATAGAAAAGGTCTTCACGGAATTTTCCTTCCTGAACTGCCTTCTCCAGATCTCTGTGAGTAGCCGCGATGACTCTCACATCAATGCCGATGCTTTCTGATGATCCCACAGGTTCTATCACTCTCTCCTGAAGAACTCGTAAGAGTTTTACCTGCAGGAGTTGAGGCATATCACCAATCTCGTCCAGGAATATTGTCCCACCCTGGGCCATTTCAAAACGGCCTTTTCGGTTAGAAATAGCACCTGTGAAAGCACCTTTCACGTGTCCGAATAGTTCACTTTCTAAGAGTTCTCCCGGTATCGCGCCACAGTTTACGGAAACACGATTTTTTTGAGAACGCACTGATAGCTTATGGATGGCCGAAGCTACCAGCTCTTTACCTGTTCCCGATGGCCCCATGATGAGAATGGTAGAGTCTGTCTTAGCGACTTTCTCAATTCTTTCGAAAACATCTCTCATGGCCCGTGAACGGCCAATCATTCCATGAAAAGTATCTTCAACGGTCGGGCGATCAAGCTTGAGCTTAGAAACAGCACGGGTTTTGCCGGCTTCAGAGAAAACACTTTCTCCTTCCGAAAGGAGTTCCCTTGGAAGTGTGGTGGAAAGCTTCGTCTGCAGTGCCTGGATCACAAGCCTTTTAAGATTCTCAAGCTCAAAAGGTTTTGTGAGGTAGTGAAAGACTCCCTTCTTGGTGGCGGCAATCGCTGTTTCGATACTGGCAAAACCAGTCATAACGATCGAAACGAACTCGAAGCCTTTATCCTTCAGGATATCAATCAATAGAAGTCCGTCTGAACCCTGCTCAAGACTGATGTCCGTCACAAGACAGAAAGGCTCTTCCTTAGAATGATTTTTTGCAAAATTCATCAGGCAGTCCTCAGAACTGGTGAATAATTGCACATCCATTTTCAGTGATTGTTCGAGGTATTTTTTAAGACTCATTCCCAAGAGCTTGTCATCTTCAACGATGATGATGGGCGGGAAGTTGGCATCACGAGACCCATCAAGACTTTGATGCAGGAAATTCATATCGTCCATAGATCCTCCGAAGACTCCAATTTACCCGACCAAAAGTCTCGGTGTCAATTTTCAGACCCATGAATTTATCAATGATTTCCTAAACTTAATTTGTAGGTGTCAAATGTAAGACGATGTTATGGACGTGCTGCTTGAGGTTTACTTTGGATATTATCCCGGTACCACAATTTAATGATCTTAACGGTTTTTTCCGGTCCCCCTGCCCAAACATAGAAAGAGGTGGCCATAAGGCCAATAAAGGCAATTATTAAGCAAAAGGCAACGGTTGCTTTCTTCTTCCTGAGCCAGAATAAATAAGCGAATTCGGCCCCTAGAATGATTAAGGGAACGGCCCAAAAAGGTGTGTGGCGAGCGAGGAAGTAAACTTCTTGCATGTAGTAATTGTAAACGAAGGAAATTAAAAAGCCACCCGAAGGTGGCCTTTTGGAGTTAAGAGATTAGAAAAAACCTTTAAGAGCATCAACCATATCCAGTCGCTCCCAAGTGAAGCCATCTTTCGATGTACGGCCAAAGTGACCGTAAGCAGCTGTCTCAGAGTAGATCGGACGAAGCAGATCAAGGCGCTGAATAAGGGCCTTAGGTCTCATGTCGAAGAGCTCGTTAATTGCAGCAGTAAGTTTCACTTCATCAACTTTCGCTGTTCCGAAAGTATCGATAAGAAGTGACATCGGCTTTGCTACACCAATGGCGTAGGCAACCTGAACAAGAGCGCGATCTGCAAGACCGGCAGCTACAACGTTTTTAGCGATGTGGCGGGCAGCATAGGCAGCTGAACGGTCCACTTTTGAAGGATCTTTACCAGAGAAGGCACCACCGCCGTGGGCCCCATGTCCACCGTAAGTATCAACGATGATTTTACGACCAGTAAGACCGGCATCTCCCATGGGTCCACCGATGACAAAGCGGCCTGTTGGGTTGATGAAGTATTTCGTATTGTTATCAATTAGGTGAGCAGGAACAGTTTTCTTGATCACTTCTTCCATGATGCCTTCTTCAATCTGCTTCTGAGTCATGCTTTCAGCATGCTGAGAAGAGACGACGATGGCATCGATGCGGGCCAGTTTTCCATCACGGTATTCAGCAGTCACCTGCGTCTTACCATCAGCACGAAGATCCTTAAGAGGACCATTATGACGAACGTATGCAAGACGAGCGGCAAGCTTGTGAGAAAGATCAATCGTCATTGGCATATAAGAATCAGTTTCATTGATGGCATAACCGAACATAAGACCCTGGTCACCAGCACCCTGATCAAGGAACTTTCCTTCACCTTCGTTTACACCCATGGCGATATCCTGAGACTGCTTACCAAGAGCAACTGTCACACCACATGTGTTGGCATCGAAGCCCTTATCAGAATGATCGTAACCAATTTTTCTGACTGTATCGCGAACAACTTCGTTAACGTTTACGTTTGCACCAGAAGTGATTTCCCCGGCAACAACAACAAGACCAGTTGTGATAAGAGTTTCACAGGCAACACGAGACTTAGGGTCCTGAGCAAAGTAAGCATCAAGGATCGCATCAGAAATTTGATCTGAAATTTTATCCGGATGACCTTCAGTCACGGATTCAGAGGTGAACATATAATTCTTCAACATGGGTTGTGCTCCTGTAGTGAGTGTGTCTAAACAAATAATAATCTAATGGGGGAGTTTATACCTTGCAGGACGTACTTTTTCAAAAAGTATTTTTAAATATTTATCCTTAAATAAAAGCTGCTTAAGGTGCGGAAGTCTCGGTTTTGGTAAAATACCTGAAATAGTGAGGGTTCCGATGCTGATAGAAGAGTCGGATACCGTTTTTCTCCCCAATAGCATAATTTTGTCCGTTAATTTCTACCACCTGATAGACAAAAAAGGACGGATCTTTAAAGGAATAAAGGTAAGTGTACTTCCCGTCATCAAAGGACTTTAAAAGCTTCTCCTGACCTTCTGCCAGAAGTCCTGGTCGTTCCGGAAATGGAATATAGTCTTCCCAAATAGTGTCCATATGAATTCTTCCGATCATGCTGGCACGGGAGAAGTATCTGGTCGTTTTGAAGGTTGACGTACCTTCCTTCAAAACTTGCAGGGCAATCTCTACATTTTTCTTCCTGAGACGTTTGGCAAGTGGTGAGATGTCGGGACAAAAGATCTTGGCCACCCCATTCATATAATAATAAGTAAATGAAAACTCTCCCTGCTTAAAAAGAGCGTTTAACCATCGTTCATTTTTCAGATGGAATTCCGAGGTCACTTTCTGGAGATAAGGATAAATGAAGTCATCCTTTTTTATGGAAAGGTATTTCGGTTTATCCAGCCGGTTCATCACCACTCTGGCAACATCCATTCTCTCCAGGGCGTCATCTCCGTCGACACCGCCCACTTCATTCAGGAGTATCGTTTCCAGTACAAAAATGGCCCGGGTGATTTCCGGTTGGTTCAACCAGTGCTTGTAAACTTCGGCCTGTTTCTTATAAACAAAATCTTTTAGCTTATGGGTCGCCCGATTGTGCTGCTTAATCAGCTCCCGGTTAGGGGTCGAAGTTTTATCCCCTGCGATTTTAGGAATCTGATTTTCCGGAAGAGTGAGGGAGCGATAGAAATCAAATGTTCTCTTGGTTCGCTCTTCCCATTCAGTCAGCCTTTCCAGAATTCTCTCTTTACCTTTCGATAGCTCCGATTCAATTTTTGCAAGGACAAATTCAGCATCATAACGGGCATCTTCAGAAAGATAAAAATCATGGGCCAGAAGTTCAAAGTGAAGAGTGTCGATGGTTGTCCGAAGATAAATGTCGGAGCTAGTGTGATTCTTATTGTAAGCACCGTCTTCAAGTAGCTTCCGGTAAAGAAAAGAGTAGTTGGCCACTTTCTTAGACTCAACATCTTGCCGGTCTTTATAGCTGTCATAGACTTTTCGGTTTTTCAGATGATCCACCGGATAGTGGTAACTGGAAAGGAAGGAAACTTTCCTGATGAGCTCTTCATAGGACTTCACCATCTGACTGAGTAACCTCAGAGACTCTTTTCTGGCTGCCTTGATTTCTTTCTCGTTCGAGGTCAGTTCTGTTTTTTTAAGAGTAAGTAACTGATAGAGGAGTTTTTTGGGTTTTGTGACAACGGACTTATGAGGGATTCCTCTTTTTTTAACCAGCGCCTTTTGTTCTTTTATCCAGTTAAGTTTCTTCTCCATCTGAGGAAGTAGAGACTTGATGCTCTCAACATCCACATCCTCATTCAACTCAGGAATCCAGTACCCTTGCCCTCTGTATTCCAGAAGGTATTTATCAAAGATCTCTTCAGCTTTTGGAACGCAGATTTTTTTTCGAAAATCTTCGAAGGAATCCATGTAGGTGGCGACATGCCGGTTGAGGTCTCCCTCCCACTTAACTGATGAAGCACAGGAGTTAAGCGAGAGAAGACAAACCGAAAGAATAGAGAGATTACGAGCGCAGGTTTTGAACAAAGTCAGACTCCCAAAGTCCCAGGCAGGTTCTATTACTAAGTACTAACAAGACGGCATCAGGTGAACTGGATTCATCAATGGCCTTCCGCAAGTCTTCCAGATTACTCACACAAAATGCAGTTTTTCCTTTTTCATTTATTTCTTTTGTCAAAAGGTCTACATCCAGATCTTTTCCATTAATGGCCGTCGTAGGTATGCTTGCTTTTGCAATGATGACCTTATCAGAAGCAGACAGAGAATCACGGAATTCACTCTGAAAGATTGAAGATCTGGCAGTTGCGGAGATCGGCTCGAAGACAGTGATGATTCTTTTATCTTTGAAGCGGGCACGAATGGCGTCCATGGTGACTGTGATGGCGCGGGGGTGATGAGCGAAGTCATCAATGACGATCATACCCCTATATTTCCCCCTCACTTCCTGACGGCGTTTTACCATACCTATGTCAACGGCGGCTTTCTGAACATCCGCCGCAGAAAATCCTTCAGCGAGGAGAAACAACAGACAACTCGTGATGTTCAGAACATTATGGTGCCCGACCACACTCGAGCGGAACGGAACTTTTTCACCTTTCCACATCAAGGAAAACTCTGAACCGTTTTCAAAAGTTTTCACATCATGGGGTCCAGCCTCAGAGTTCTCTCCATAAAGGAACCATTTCTGAGTAAGATTTTTCCCGTGGTAGTCATGATAAAGCTTCATGGCAGATGGATAATTCTGATTGAAGATCAGAGTTGATTTCATTCCAGGAATGACATGCCTGAACTCATCTTCAATCTTCTCCACTGACGAAAAGATATCAGCGTGATCAAACTCCAGAGAAGTGAGAATCATGTTTTTCATTTCGTATAAACGAAACTTCGAGATCTTATGAAAATATGCAGAGTCATATTCATCAGACTCAATGACGAAGTACTTATCACCGAGTTTCGCCGGTTCACGACCTTCAATGATTCCTCCCACAAGATAGCCAGGGTTCTGCCCCAGACTTTCCAGGAGTTGAGTCATAAAATAGGTGGTGGTGGTCTTACCGTGAGTTCCGGCAATTCCAATAACATTTTTATCTTTAAGTACAAGTGAACCGAGAGCAGAAGGGAAAGAAGTGAAAGGCACCCCGGCGCCTTCAATCATTCTTGCAACATCGGCTTTTCCGGAAACGGAGTTACCGACAACCACTAGATCATATTGCTGTAGAAATTCAGGAGTAACTTCATCGAGCTTGAAAAGAGGAATCCCCGTAGTTTCAAGGAAAGTGCTCATCGGTGGATAGTAAGCAGAGTCAGCACCTTGAACATCAAAGCCCGCTTGCTTAACCAGAACAGCAGCAGGACCCATACCCGCACCACAGATGCGGTAGAAAAAAACTTTTTTTATCTGATCACGTTTTGCGATCAACTCTTCCTGGGAGATGAGATTCTTGAGATCCATTCACTATTCCTTTTTCCAGTCGTGCCATTATTTTAGCAGACTGGAAAAAGGAGTGGGGACTTTTATTGAATAAGATAATTGGCCGACTGTCTTACTTGGCAAAAGGAGTTGAAACGGTCAACCAAGGCACCAGCTTCACGGCTGAAGATGGTTCTGGTCTGCCATTGCCAGACAGTGGCAACCGAAGGACAGTGGGCCTCTCTTGGGAAAACATACTCCAGGTCTCTTTCCCCCAGTAGCTTTTTGAATACTTTCTTTACCCAGGACTCCTTCATTCGGGAAGATTCAAACTCTCTTAAAGTAAGATCGAAGCTGGTCCAGTAGGAAATGATTCCTTTCGGGATTCTGCGGGCACGGACTACGTGAACATAAGAATCAAGAATCCGGCCAGGGTAAAGGCGGTTGATTTCAGCATAAACTTCCGGGTCATCTCCAACATCATCCCCGATCAGGATAAAGTCATCAGAGCTGCTATCGATGAGTCTCTTAATCGCGCGGACTTTATAATCGAATTTATTTTCAAAGATATTGCTTCTTAACAAAAGACCCTGATAACTGATTTTGTTCTTCCTTAAAATGCCTTCAACTTTAGACCTTAATAGGGATGGAGAAGCAGAAAGAACGTAAAGGGTTTTTGAGTAGCCCTTACTCCCCTGGTAAAATTCAGGCATACCAGTATAGATTTTCTCTCCAAGTAAATCCCCAGGATCACCACTGGCCTCAGTAATTTTGATGGTGTCATCAAGATCACTGATAATGGTGATGGCGGCTTGAGTAGTAAAAGTAGCAAACAAGAGAATGACGAATAGTAGATTTTTCATGGCAGGAATTAGAAACAAATATTTCCAATCCTGAAAGTTAAAAAACCTTACTTTTCAACAGGAAAAATGACATCTCGCCAGTGCGAGTCATGGCAAAACGATGAAAGTCATTGCGATTCCGGCGCTTTAAGAACGTAGCTTAGTCCTCTTCTTCCCACTCAGTCTTACAATATGTGACAAGCTTTTCAGTAAGCATACTGGCCTCACTTGCAAAGTCAGTTTTCGAAAGCCAGGCATAGGGAGAAGCATCCTTCGGGCAATGAGCAAATTCCGGGAAAACAGCTTCAAGGTCTTTTTCTTTCATGATCGCGTTTGAAACCCTGGAAACGGATTCTTTTGAGAGGCGTCCGGCCAGAAACTCTTTCACCGCAAGTTCAAAAGTTGTGAAATAGGTGATGGAAGACTCGGGCACCGTGCGGTTGTTAACAACATGGATGTAACTTCCCAGGACCCTGCCCGGATAGAGCTTGATAATCTCATCATAAATTTCCGGGTCATTACCGACGTCATCTCCCAGAAGAATGTACTGATCAGTAGTAGAATCCATAATTTTTTTGATGGCCTTCACTTTAAATTCCACATGGCCCGGACGGCGGATATTACCGTTTAATACGACTCTATCTGCCTTAATCTTATTCTTCTTCAGAAGACGATTTACATTGAACCTTAGGATTCGTGGAGATGCCGTAACGACGCTCACTTCATTCACATATTGTCTGGATTCTTCCAGTAACTCAGGCATTCCTAAATAGACTTTTCTTCTGGAAGTTCCGTAGCCAAATGAATCGGTGAAATCATCGGAGTGAGTGACCTTAATGGTATCATCCAGATCACTGATGATCGAAATTCCGGCGAAAGAATTGAAGGAAAAGAAGAGGGCAACAATCAATAGGTTCTTCATGTGTTTCACCTTATGAATTAAATGCTTCATCAAAACAGGCCCGGATCAAGGCTTCACCTTCAAGGCCCAACTTTGTACAACGAGAGGTTCTCTTCTTTTCACCGGGTCTCCAGTAGATCTGAATTCCTGCAGCTTCTTTTCCAATTTGCGGCACGATCACTAACCCTGAAGGCATGGAGCCCTCGCTCTTATCAAATGCTCTCATGAAAATCTTCGTCACAAGATGACCGGCCACAGCTCCGGCCAGCACATCCGAAGCCCAGTGCTTGTTATCGTGCATTCTGGCGTAAGCAGTTAAAGCGGCTGCTCCGTAGGCGAGGTAGGGAACCAGAGGTTTGTCTTTATAGACTTCAGCAATAACCGTGGCCATTGAAAAGGCGGCGGATGCATGGCCTGAAAAAAATGATTTTCCATCTTCAAAAAAATCGTAAGGTGAATCTGTGCCATTGGGCCGAACTCTTCCGAAAGATTTCTTAAAAACTTCAGTAACAATTTGTGTGGCAAGCCCAGCGCCAATCGTAAACAATCCGACCTGTTTGAGCTTTCCATTTTTCATCACAGCGCCGATGAAATAGGAGCCCGCAGCTAAAGAAGCCATTCCTACTCTTCCACCAGCAAAGTTGAAAACGTCGGCGACTTCCTGGGTTTCCTGCGTTCTCGTGTCCTGAACAAAGTTCATGATGGCCCGGTCGTTTGCAAATAGCACCACCCCAAGAGAGAGCGCACCGGCGAGGATTTTCATATCCTGAGATCGGATATCTATAGGAATGAAGTATTCTGTTCCCTTCTTCCCTACTAGTTTTTTGAATTCTTCTTCATTAAGCTGTGGCATTTGATACTGGCTGGTTTTTCCCAGGCAGTTTTCCACGAGGGCATCGCAGCCCAAGGAATCCTGATACATCTTCGCCCCGGTAGAGCGTAGATCGATGATTTGGCCTTCATACTCAAAGCACTCTTTTGTGATAAGACAAGAGGGCCTTGCTAAAGCATTAAGGCTTAGAAAAGTCAGTAGAATGGCGGCTAAATTACGCATGAGATATTCCCTTAATTTTTAGGAAATTATGACATACCTAATTCCGACTGAAGGTCATGAGAGTAAAAAATGGAGGGGCCGTTTAAAAGCTAGACACTTCTCCAGGCTGATTCCCCTATAGCTCTCCTGATATCATTGAGGTTGGCCTTATCAAACCAATGAAACTTGGTGGCATTGGAGAGGATCACGTGGCCCTTCATCTTTTCAGGATCAATCCAGATGCTGGTTCCGGTGAAGCCCAGGTGGCCGAAAGTGAAAGGACTACATCCCTTTCCGGCCAGAGTATCAGCGGGATTCATGACCCGATCCCAACCAAAACTAAAGCGATAAGAGTGTGTGGAAAGGTCTTTTTTCACCTTCCCAATGAAGTCAGTTTTCTGTTGATAATTTAAGAGGGTACGACAGAGACCATCTGTGGTTGAAAAGAGACCTGCGTGACTGCAGAATTCGCCGATGGTAAAGGCATTGGGATCGTGAACCCGACCGAAATTCGGTCTTCCTTCTTTATATCCAAACTGAGGTGTTGGCATATGAGAGGGAAGATCCAGCCAGTACACGGTTTCTCTGTCCCAGATTTCCTGGCAAATTTTCTTCTCATCTACTCCAAGATTAGATAACTCAAGCATGACCCGTAAGGCGGAAAAGTCGGAATAAAGAGTTTCACTCTCTTTTACGGGATAACTTAAAATCTGCTCTTTCCATCCCTTCTTTGGCAAAAGGCCCCAGGACGGAAGTCCTCCCCGATGATTCAGGCATAGTAGCATCTCACTAGTGAATTTCTCTGAAGCAAGGAAGTAAGAAAGAGAGTTCGTCAGGGGCTTCGTGAGAGAAGCAAGATCGAAATAAAGCAAGGGCTCTTGAGTAAATTTCAAATAGCCATTAAAGGAATTGGCCTCCAGGGCCTCATAAGAATTATTGTGGAAATCGATAATCCCCACGCCCATAGTATCCATTGGCCCACAAGGCATCAAGGCCTTCAAAATATTAACAACTGTTTTCATGCAATAAGGATAACAGAAAAGGCCCCGTAAGGGGCCTTATTCATTTAATTTTGACTTTTAACAACTGCCTGAGCAGCGGCAAGACGTGCGATGGGTACTCGGAAAGGAGAACAACTCACATAATCGAGACCAATCTTATGACAGAACTCCACAGAGGCCGGCTCACCTCCATGCTCTCCGCAAATACCGTTATGAATGGCAGAGTTGGTTTTCTTTCCTTCACTGATGGCGTGTTTCATTAAGAAACCGACACCA
>JBKHWS010000079.1:0-9742 GCA_046566385.1 Bacteriovoracia bacterium
CATATAGACTACTGCATCGCCATTACTGAATCTACCATAGGCGAGTTTTTAGTCACACGATCATTTTGTCCTTGGATTAAAGACGACAATATTATTTTTCAATTGAAAGCAAAGACGACTGAAGAATTAGCAAGTCCCGGCATCGGCGTAATTAATGCGAAGGGTGAATTTAAAAGAAACGTTACTTCTAAGTTCTCTATTCTGAAATTTGAAACCTTTGAGGCAGCTCTGTAATGAAATGGAATTTTGTTATCGTCTTATTCATGCTCATTACGACCAAAGCTTTTTGCCAAGAGGTCATTCATATTGGGGTTTCGTCAAACTTTTCGGAACTGAGCACTATTTCCTTTAACCCGTTTGGAGGATATTTCAAGGATGCGATTGAGCTAGCCATCGAGGATAACAAATCCATTCTTGAAAAAGCAAAAATTAAAATCCAACTCCAAGAGTTCGATTACGGCACCAATGATTTGAATGTCATTAAGAAGGTAAAAGAAGCCGCGGCCTCAAAAGTCGTTGCTGTCATCGGATATAATTATTCGTCAAATGCCCTCCTTGCAGCTCCTATCCACACTCAAGAAAAGCTACCAATGATCAGTCCTAGCGCAACAGCTAATCGACTTGGAACTTTTGGTAAGTATGTTCATCTCGGATCATTCAATAACGAATTCATGGCAATGACACTTGCAAAAATAGCCATAAAGGTTTTGAAAAAGAAGAGAGTTCTTATACTAACGGCCGTCAACTGCGCTTATTGCGTGGATTTAGGCAATACCTTCAGTGATGAGATGAAAAAGCTCGGTGGGGAAATCATTAAAAATGTCTCAGTCATTCAAGAAGATCCCGATTTCTCTCAAATCGCCAAAGAAGTAAAAAAACTTTCATTTGATGTCGTGTTTATCCCCAATCAAGAATTAACGGCGGCACGTTTAATTTCATCAATGATTGAGGCAGGAATCGACAAACCTTTTTTAGGGGCCGATGGCTGGGGAAATGAAGGAAGTGAGTTTTTCAGAGTCCTCAAAGGGAAAAGCTTCACTGGTTATTCAGTGACACATTGGCATCCTAAGTTAAATACAAAGAAATCCATTAAATTTGTAGATGACTATTTGAAGAAGTACCAAAAGCTTCCTAATGATACATCTGTCTTGGCGTATGACTCCATGTCTTTGCTCATAAAGGCACTGACTCAAACAAAAAATATCAGCAGGGAGAAACTTAACGAAACATTAAGCTCGTTGAAAAATTTTGAAGGCGTGACAGGACAGTTTGTCCTAAAAGCAAATAAAGCTCCCAGGAAAGATATTATCATATTAAAAACGACAGACACCGGATTTGCCATTCACAAGGTAATCTCTCCTGAGAATGGGGACGCTATATGAAAAGTGCTAAGACTCTTCGGCAATGTTTCACAGAAATCTCGGTCATATCCTTCATTTCAATAACGGTGGTAATGTTCACATGTTTCACCTTGTACTCGATCAAAAAGACCAAAGTAACTGAAGAATCTATCCAAACTGACCTGAACCTTAATTTGAATAATCAGGTCAATATGTTCCTCCCATCTTTCCTTTTGCCTGAGCAAAAGCAAGGGATGAATTTACTCCTGGAGCGGATTAAAAAAGATGAGTCACTGGATATTGCCATCGTATTCAACTATAAATCAAACATTCCACGAGCATTTGCTGATTGCAACATTAGCGACACTAAAGCTGTTACCTGTGCATCGGCTGATATGTCTACCACTGCGGTTATTGCCCCTCTAAAGGATAGTGACGAACATTTTGGTTATTTCTTAAAGGCAAAAAAGAATGCTTCTGCTGCCTCTATTATGGGACTAATCCAATTTGCGGGAATCATTCTTCTCATCCTCGGCATTACCTTCATTTTGATCTATTACTTTATCAGTCGATTGATTGCCAAAACAATGCCTCTTGCTCTTGATAATCTCGTTAAATGGATTGAATCAGAAATTAATGGAAAGAAGGACGAAAACATACCGCTTTACTTTAAAGAGTTGGGGGACATTCGAGTGAAAATCTCGGAAGTAATCGACCGCTATAATCGTTCAAGGGATCAAGCTATCATAGGACAGGTAACAAGTGGGATTATGCATGATATTAAGACACCGTTGCAGTCTATCGTGACAGCGGCCCATCTTGTTAGTGAACAAGAAGAACATTCACCCAAGAGATTGTTACGCCTGGAAAATCTCTTCCGAATGTGCGCCAACAATCTCCCTTTAATAGGTGAAATCATTGAAACCACACTTGATGGAAATAGAAATATCCAAATTCAAAAATCTAAAGGGAATCTAAGAGAAACTGTTGAAGCCTCGGTTCGTTATACGAAAGAATTTTCTCGATTAAGAAAAGTATCAGTTGAAATTGATTCCCCTGAGGAAGTCATTGCAGAATATGATTCCCTTCAATTCGTGCGGGTGATGAACAATCTTTTAAAGAATGGGATCGAAGCAGCAAGTGAATCTAAAAATGATCATCCAACTGTTCGTATCTCGATCAATCATGCAAAAGATCAAACGGTTAAATTAACGATTGAAGATTCCGGAAGTGGCTTTGCAGGTCCACCTGAAAGAGTTTTTAGGGCATTCGGTACAACCAAGATGCGTGGAACAGGTCTGGGACTCTTGATAACAAAGAAAATTATAGAAGCGCATGATGGTGTCATAAATGCTTCTAATTCTTCCGTCTATGGAGGGGCAAGAATGGAGGTCATACTTCCGACTTGTGAAAGGGAGAACGTATGAGAAAGATACCAAAGATTTTAGTTTTAGATGACGACCAAAATTGGCTCAGTCAAGTGCCATTGATTTTAGAAGATGGATATGAAGTGACCACCCTTGCTTCCATTGATGAAGGAATATCCGCTATTCAGCACCAGTTCTTCGATGCCATATTGCTTGATATGAACTTTGAAAATGATCCTCGATCAGGAATAGATGTATTTCGAATGATTAAGGCGAAGGATCATAGTGCTGACGTCATCGTGATAAGTGGTGAAACGCGGCCAGATAGGTTGGTTCAAATAATGAACGCAGGCGTCACTAAGTTTCTGCCGAAGCCTTGCACTCCCGATCAAGTACGGGCGGCGATTCAATATGCTGTTCATGTTAAAGAGATGAAACTCCGTTCATTGAATCTGATACAGTCTGCCGATCCCGATAATCTATTGATTGGTCGATCAATACAAATGCAAAAACTCAGGGAAGAAATAGATTATGTAGTGAAAGCGGGAATTAAAGACGTTCTTCTCATGGGGGAAACTGGTACAGGAAAAGAGGTAGTTGCAAGAGCCATCGCCTATCAGTCTGATCCTAGCTACAGGTTCAGTCCCATACACTGCGGGGCCATTAGTGACGGGATTGCAGAATCCGAGCTTTTTGGACATGTCAAAGGAGCCTTTACAGGCGCAGACAGAGACAGGTCAAGTGTATTTGAAATCGTTGGTGGTGGGTTTGTGTTTCTTGATGAAATTGGAGATATGCCACTTTCACACCAGGCAAAACTGTTAAGAGTCATTCAAGAGCGCCAGGTGCAACGAGTAGGAAGCTCTGATGCTAAAGAAGTCAGCTTCCGATCAATTTCGGCCACTCACATTGATTTAGAGGCAGCGATCGCTAAAAAAACATTCAGAGAAGACCTATATTACAGATTGGCCAAGGCTATTATCAAGGTTCCTGCCTTACGAGAACGTCGGGATGACATTGTCGAACTAGTTCATCATTTTCTGGTTAAAGGTTTTCCTTCAAGGAACTTAACAATCACTGAGGATTCTCTGGAACTACTCATGTCATATCACTGGCCGGGGAATGTTAGACAGCTAAAGGCAGTGATTGAATCTATTGGCTCAAGAAGTATAGATGAAGTTATTCGCGAACAGGATATTTGCCAAGCCTTACCACAGATAGCTTCTGTCTTTGGTGGTAGAACTTCTAAAATCCTAGTTGGTCGTTATGGTGCTTCTTTAATCAATAAGGAGCGAGAGCGTTTTGAGAAAGCAATTACGCTGGCCAAGGGAAACAAACGTAAGGCCGCAGATCACATGGGAATGTCACGAGCGACTTTTTATCGTAGAGTCACAGAACTTGGATTAATTCAAAGTAAAGATGAGCCACAAGGAACGATAGGCTTAAGAAGCTGACATCAAACAACAATCTTCTCAACATTCACATCACCAATTAAAATGCCAGAGTCACAAAAACCTCTGGCATTTTTTTGTTAGCTCCATCCAAATGTATTTTTAGTTTTTCTGAGACACTTTTCTGAAACACATGTCTCAGTGTCTCAATTTTTGAGACATCCTTACATTTTCATTTCTTAATCAAAATCATCACTTATCCAAAACCACTGTCAGAAATAAAGTTGGCATGAGTTTGCAATATATATCATCACGAACGAAAAGTGTCTCACGAAAGGAGGTTTCAGTGTGTAGAACGCAGACGACATTAGAAGAAATGCAAAATTCGAGTGATGTATTTGAAGAACTATTAATCGAAATGGATTTCCAGAAGGAAAAAGAAATGAAACGAGGGAAAGTCTTAGGCTTTCATTCTCATTCTGGTCAGTGCCCACGCTGCGATTCAAATGCAAGAATCTCAAGTGGTCATCTCTATTGCCCTGAGTGCAATTGGGATTCCATGACTGAACTCAGATTAGAGAGCGACAAATGGGCTGCATAAAAGAATTGATGAATTGGATGAACCAAAAATTAAAAATATTTGAAAGCACTCACTTTTATCAAGTGAAACAAAACAATCACTCTGAATGGATAACGCTTGATGAGTTGATGAAAAGAAACAAAGAACGTCATTTTTACCAAAACCTTTTAGGAGCACAGAAGTATGAAAACAATGGAACAAGCACTAGAGACATTTCTAAATCAACCAGCACCGAAATTCTTTCGATTTCAAGTTTACACGATTGAGAAGGGACAAAAGTCAAAGACTGTAGGAATGGCCTATCTTAAAGAAGGTCAAAACATCTATACACTTCGACTTTGGACTTTTCTGAACGATAAGTTTTTTCTCCTTCAAAGCAAGGAAGACAGGAGCAAATATCTGGTGATGACGAGAGAGCCAAGTAAAAGTGCAACATCCAAGAACAAATTCTTCTGGAATATCGTTGGGAACGCTGTTGCTAAACCGTCTGAAGGTGCATTGGAAATCAACTTCGACCTCTTGGAGAAAAAGATTTACATGAATCTTTATCCTGAAGAGTCAGCAACACCTTATGGACAGCCCGTGCCTGAGGCGGCGTTAGACGCTGCTTAATACTAAGAACTGATTAAATGCGCGACCTATTGAGTTTCACAAACGGAAATTTCAATTAGGGAGCAAACAATGAAAAATAATCAAATGTTACTTACAGTGGCCCTCGTAGCCACATTGGGACTTCTCATGCCTGAAATGGCGCACGCTGGACTTGAATCAAGCTTGATGGGGATTAAGACAAAGCTTACAGGAGTGATCCTTCCTCTCCTTTCTGTGATCGGAATTGCCATTGCGGGAATCAGTTTTTTTACCGGCAACCCCAATGCGAAACAACATATTTTTTACAGCATTATTGGGTGCATGATCGGGTTCGGTGCTCAAGGAATCGTGGACTTCATCTCTCAAACAGTTCGTTAGGAGGTGAATCATGGACAACGAAGGATTACTAACTACCAGAGTGCCAAGAGCATTGGAAATGAAAAGCAAACTCTTTGGATTTGAACTTCCTGACTTGCTTCTCATCTTCTTTAACCTTGGCATCACGAACTTGATCTTTGGTGGGACAAATCTTCGCTATCCGTTGGTATGGGGAACAACGCTGTCATTGGCGTTGTTCCTCTACTTTGCGAAACGAGGCCGTCCCGACAATTACATTCAACACTTAGGGGAATATTTCATTCGTCCTGCCTACTTTGTCGCAGGAGGAGTGGATCGTCTCTATCGAAAATTCAAAGGAAAGGTTCATCATGCTTCAAAATAAAAACACTGATGCAAGTCTTTCAGAAGAATTGCCTTTCTGGGAATTTGCAAATGTCCCACGCCCTCATGTGATCCTAAGTGATGGTTCACTTGTAGGTGGACTACGAGTTTCACTTATCGACATTGAATGCTTCAACGATGATGAAGTAAATCAGCTTGCCATTAAACTACGAGGGATTTTGAACTCCATTTCGGAGAATATCAGTCTTCAATTTTGTCTATCAGTCGGCTCTAACTTCAGTGAAGTGATTGAAAAGCACTCTCAGGGTAAAAGTGATTCTATTCACCCCCTGGTAGCTAGTATCGCTCTGTTTAGGGAAAAGAAACTCAGAGAGGCTCAAGACAGATCAGAACTCTATCGACCTGAGTTATCTATTTATCTCAGAACGAAGATGGTTAGTGGAAGAAAGACCAGTTTTCTCAAAAAGCAAGAAGCCTTCTCTGATAATGCCGCTCACTCTTATGAAGAGACATTGGAGGTCCTATTCCAAAACGTTGATACCCTTGTTTCCTCGTTTAGTTCTATTGGAGTTTCAGCAAAGGTTTTAGAAGCTGAAGAGATGCAGGGGCACATTTACAGTTTCCTTAATCCAAGACGATCTAAAAGTGAACCGAGTCCTAAAATTGTCACACCGGAAAAAGACAATCTAGAAAAAGAAACTCTCGAAGCGATGGAGTGGCTAGCAGAACAATCACCAAGGGAACAACTTACTTTTGGTGATCTGATTTTGGGTCTTGAGCAGTTTACCCTGGACTCTCACTATCACAAAGTCATCACCCTTAAGACCCTGCCAGAAGTTACCTTCGCTGGACAGCTTTCTAATTTTCTTCGGATGCCCTTTCACTACGACATGTTGGTTTCTTTTGAAGTTCCACCTCAAGCAGATGAAATGTCCAAACTTCAACAAAAGCGGAAGATGGCCCACTCCATGGCCATTACATCAGGGAATAAGGCCAGTGACCTCGAAAGTGAAACGAAACTTTCTTCCACAGAAGAACTTATCCGTGAGCTTTTAAGTACAGGGCAAAGAATCTATGCCGCTCAGATGAGCATTATTCTCCGCTCTCCTGCGACACCTGAAGGTCTTAAGAAGCTCAACCGCCAAGTGCGAGAAGTCTTAGCAAGGTTTCGTACCCTTCAAGGAGCTGAGGGCCTTGAAGAATCAGTTGGAGCCTGGAAGATTTTTAAAGGCAATCTTCCTGCGGCTCCCATTCAACTTGAAAGGGCCCGGAAGTTTAAAACTAACAATCTGGCAGACTTTATTCCTGTCTATGGGCCTCGTGAAGGTGACAGCGATCCTGTCGTAATCTTCAGAAACAGACTCAATGGATTAGTGAGTTACAACCCTTGGGATTCAAACTTAAGCAACTATTCGTCCCTCGTGACAGGGTCTAGTGGGGCCGGAAAAAGTTTTCTGAACAATTGCATCCTCGCTCAAGAACTTGCTCGTAATATTCGTGTGTTCATTATCGATATTGGAGGCTCTTATAAAAAGCTCACAGAATCTTTAGGAGGCCAATACATCGACATGGATTTGTCAGATCAATACAGATTAAATCCTTTTGACATTCCAGACCCATCTCAAGGGCCAAGCAACCAAAAACTAAAGTCACTTCTTGCCGTGATTGAATCCATGGTGGTGGAGGACGATAAAGCCAAACTCTCAAAGCTGGATCGAGTGCTTTTAGAAAAGGCCATCATTGAACTTTATGAGGAGAAAAGGAAAAAAAACCAGATCCCAGTACTGTCTGAACTCTTAGAAAAACTTTCAAAAAGTAATGAGCCTTCCATGCTTACTTTATCCAAAATTCTTTTCATGTGGACTGGGAACAGACCTTACGGAAAACTTCTTGATGGTGTGGGTTCCCTAAGAACAGACGCTCCCATTTGTACCTTTGATCTCAATGGTCTTTCCAACTATCCAGACCTTCAGAGTGTCATGATTCTGATTCTTACTGACTTCATCCTTACCCAAATCGAAAGCGATAAGGTCAACAAGAAGCGCATCATTCTCGATGAAGCTTGGCAGTTGCTCAAATCCCCTGCTGCTGCAAACTTCATGGAATATTGCGTGAGAACGCTCAGGAAGAATCGGGCCGGAATCACATTCATCACTCAAGGCGTGGAAGAGATCATTGATAGTCCTATTGGTTCAGCGATCATGAATAATACAGCTACAAAATTCGTACTCCTTCAGCGTGGTGATTCAGAAATTTTGAGAAATGCCTTAAAACTCAATTCTCAGGAGTTAAATATCATTTTTTCTCTTGAACAGCGCAAAGGTGAATTTTCTGAAGCTTTCATGATTGAAGGAGATCACCGACAGGTCGTAAGAATTAATCCTAGTCCATTTGAGTATTGGCTATCTACCAGTGATGCTGGTGACAATCTTTACCTTCAAAATCTTAAAGAAGAAGGGATAACTCTAGTCGGAGCAATTGAGAAAGCAGCGCTCACCTATCCTAATGGTATTGGTCAGTCCAAATCCCAAGGATTGGAGGCTGCATGAATCTAAGAAAAAAAATTCTCATTGTTATCATGTGTTTCACGCTAACCATTCCCCGCCCTGCAAGAGCTGATCTTTTTGGTGGTGACGTGGCGGTTTTGTTGAAAATCCTAGCTCAGTCTATTCAGCAGCTCTATGAACTGCGACAAATTCTCGGTACGGGTAAAGATACTCTTACTCTGATGAGGGATATAAACCGAGGAATCCGTGAAGGTCTAGCTATTATTCGAATCATAAATCCGAAGTTTAATCCAGGCCTTTACGGGAGTTTGGAAACTGCGGATCAAGTACAACGGGCGATTCAAGACCTTTACGGTGTGATTCCTCAAACGAGTGAGTACCGCTTACAAGAGGCTCAAGATCGATCTGTAGCTGAAAGTATTGCCATGAATGGCACTCTCTTCCAATACGCAGACAGTGTGGATCTTGAGGCTAGAAGGATCATTGGCCACGCTCAGAATGTAAATCCACAAGGAGCTGCAAAATTGACGGCAGAATCTTTGGCCGTTCTGATCGGTGTCACTACCCAAGTTCTGCGAACTAATTCCATGATGCTTAAGATGATGGGGCAAAATATGGCCCTATCAAACAGAAAAGAAAAACTTCAAGCCTCGCAGTTCAAAGCTCAGTACGAAGGAATTTCCAATGCGATTGGAAGCACTCCGAAGACTTTACAGCTTAAACCGCTTGGAATGGATGATGGGAGGTAGGTATGCCAGAGTTTAATTTACTTGGAAGCCTTATGCGTGACCTGCACCAAGAGTTTGTGAATGTGTATTACTTACTATTGCCTGTGTTCTTCACACTTGCAGTTGCTATTGCATGGTTTAAGTCACCTACTGGAAGCCCTGAGTTTCTCGACATTATTAAGCGTGCCGTGATCGCAACAATCCTATTGGCGGCTTTTCCTGACATTAGTAAGGCCATTCTTTTCATTGCAGATGGAATTACTGAAAAGATAGATAAGCTCAATGGATTGGACACTGTTATTAGAATGGCAGAAGAAAAGTCTCAAGGATATTCCTTATCTCCTCAAAGTGTACTTCTGCAATTCAATGATCTTATTGTTGCAACACTGGCATTTTTAAGTTTCCTCGTTCTTTATGTGGCCCGTTATCTGACTGTAGCCATGTATCACTTCTTTTGGACATTTTTTATGATCTCTGCTCCCTTGCTCCTCCTCTTTCATCTTTTTGAAGGGACTCAGCAAATCACTAAGAACTTATTTAAGGGAATGATCGAAGTC
>JBKHWS010000080.1:0-9320 GCA_046566385.1 Bacteriovoracia bacterium
ACTAATATCTCTACCCGTGACGTGAAAGAAGTTTTCTGGAATTTTCCGGAAGATGATCCTGAAGTGATTAAGGTTCAGGTTCTGGCGCAGCAGTGGGCATGGAACTTCCGTTACGCTGGAAAAGACGGTGAATTTAATACGGCCGATGATGTCGTTCAGTTGAACAACCTTGTTGTCCCTGTTGGTAAGAAGGTGATGATTCAGATGACATCTAAAGATGTGATCCACTCCTTCTATCTACCGAATGCCCGTATTAAGGCCGATGCTATTCCTGGCCGTTATGCCAAGCTTTGGTTTGATACAACCATTCCAGGAAATTATGAAATTGCCTGTGCTGAAATGTGCGGTAACCATCACTATCTCATGAAGGCCCAGCTAAGTGTTCTCTCTCCGGAGAACTATGCTCGTTGGCTAAAAGAATCACAAGAAATGGCAATAGCTACCAATGACCGGGAGAATCTTGATCTCCTCTGGGGTTGGAAGTGGGAGAATAGATAATGGCCTTTTTAGAACAACACATCCACGATGCTCCAACGTCGTTCTGGTCTAAGTATGTTTTTTCTTTTGACCACAAAGTAATTGGAAAACAGTTCCTTTGGTTCGGAATTTTCTGGCTTTTCGTAGGTGGGCTTATGTCTCTTATGATCCGCTGGACTCTGGCCTATCCTGGAGTTCCTTTTCCTCTGGTTGGTGGACTTATGTTCCCTGACTCGAACGGGGTCATTCCTCCGGATACTTATGCCATGCTTTTCACCATGCATGGAACCATCATGATCTTCTTTGCGATCACTCCGATTTTGATCGGTGCTTTTGGAAACTTCTGTATCCCGCTCATGATTGGAGCAAGGGATATGATTTTCCCGACGCTGAACATGCTTTCGTTCTGGTTCTCCATGGCCTCTGGTCTTCTTCTTCTTTTCTCTCTTTGTCTTCCTCTGGGAGCAGCGGCCGGTGGTTGGACATCTTATCCAACTCTTTCAACGAATCTTGGTCAGCCGGGATTAGGTCAAACCTTGTGGTTATTGTCCCTTTTCCTCTTTGGTATCTCTTCTACTATGGGTGCCATTAACTACATCACCACAGTGATCACTCTTCGTGCACCGGGTATGGATTACTTCAAGATGCCTTTAACCATCTGGGGTCTGTGGCTCACGGCCATTCTTAACGCCATTTTCGTTCCGGTTCTTGGAGCTGGTCTTCTTCTTTTAACTTTTGACCGTGTTTTCGGAACAACTTTCTTCCTTGCGGGAGCTGCAGCTACTAGTGGGCGAGGGGATCCGGTTCTGTTTCAGCACGTGTTCTGGATTTTCGGTCACCCGGAAGTTTACATCCTGATTCTTCCTGCCTGGGGAATTGTTTCTGACTTGTTGTCTTTCTTCTCAAGAAAGCCAGCTTTCGGTTACAAAATGACGGCCCTTTCACTTACAACGATTACCGTTCTTTCAACTGTGGTTTATGGTCACCATATGTATACGACTCAGATGTCTCCACTTCTGACTCAGTCATTCATGACTCTTACCATGTTGATTTCAATTCCTTCTGCGATCTTCTTTGCCAACTGGCTTGGAACTCTCTGGAAGGGATCAATTCGTTTCACTTCTCCGATGCTTTTCGCTCTTGGGGTTGTTTTCGTATTCGGTCTTGGAGGGCTCACTGGTCTTTACCTCGCTTCAACATCCATTGACCTTTATCTCCATGATACGTACTTCGTAGTTGGTCACTTCCATTACACAATGGCGGCTTCCGTTCTTCTTGGTGGATTCGCGGGGACTTACTTCTGGATGCCAAAGATGTTTGGAAGGATGATGAATGAATCCCTGGCGAAGTGGCACTTCTGGCTTACGATGATTCCTATCAACGGAATTTTCACAGGGATGATGCTGGTTGGATACGCAGGTATGCACCGTCGTCTTTATAATCCGTTCGTCTATGAGTTCATGCACAAGCTCATTCCGATCAATAACTTTATTACTTACTGCGCGATTTTCGCTGGTTTTGCCCAGTTCATTTTCCTCTACAATTTCTTCAAGACAATTTTTTCTAAGGACTACCCAGCTGCCCCTGCAAATCCTTGGGAAGTGGGAACTCTTGAATGGGAAATTCCATCTCCGGCCCCTCACTATAACTTCAAGGAAATTCCTCATGTGAAGTGTGGACCTCATGAGTACGGAAACCCTAACCTGACTACTGGTCGTGATTACCAGTATCAGACAGAAGAGCTGGTTAAGGCATAAAGATGATTAATAGTAGACAGGAACAAGAAATGCAGGTCTTTCGGAATTCAGTCGCCATGACAGTGACACTGATTTCCTTTGGAATGCTGTTTGCGAGCTTGTTCCTGGGCTATTTTCTTGTGCGTTTTAATTCTCCTATGTGGCCGCCTGTTGAAATTGAGAACATGCCAAAACTTCTGCCATTTTTAAGTACTCTTGTAATGGCACTAAGTTCTTTCACTTACTTCAAAATGGAGAAGGGGAATGAAAAGAAAAAGTTCTGGCTAATGACTGTTGCTCTTGGATTTCTTTTCCTGGGACTTCAGTTTGCCCTGTGGAAGGCCCTGGCCGCTTCAGGAATTCTTGTCTCGCACGGAAATGTACCAAGTATGGTTTATGCCTTTACCTGGTTGCATGCTGGTCACATCGCTTTGGGATTAGGCCTAGTTGTTTGGTTGGGTTATTTTGTTTTCAGAAAGCCTGAAGGGTTAAGCACTTTAAAACTTATCAACGTTGGTAAGTTCTGGCACTTCCTCGGTGTGATCTGGTTTTTGATGTATTTAATGTTGTTTGTTTTATAAAGGAAAGACGATGAAACTTTCGCTTATTTTAGTCTCGGCACTTTTCCTCTCCACAGCTTGTGTGGTTGAGAGATCTCCGTTCAAAGAAGGTAAAGTTCTTGCCGGTAAAAAGGTGAGTGCAAGCACTCTCAACACGGGTTACCACACTTATCTTGAATACTGTGTCCAATGCCACGGTATGGATGGAAAAGGTAATGGGCCTGCTGCTAAAGGTACCCTCCCGCCTCCTCGTGACTTTACACAAGGTCTTTATAAGTTTCCTTGGGTCGCTTACGGAGATCTTCCTCATGATGAAGACTTTGCCCGTATCATCCGTCATGGTTTGAAGGGAACTCCAATGCTTCCTTGGGATATCTCGGACGAGAGACTTGATGCTGTTATTCAGTACATCAAGACCTTCGCTCCTGAAACTTGGGAAGGAGAGGATAAGAAAGTAGGAGAGAAGTTTAAGCTTCCTAGAGATCCATTTGGAGATACTTATCAGCATATTGCCGTTGAGAAAGGGAAGAAAGTTTATCACGTCACTGCTGCCTGTACTCAGTGTCACCGTGGTTATGCCACTAAAGGTGAAATTCAGTCATGGGCAAGAGAGATGGGAACATCCATCGAAATCGGTTCTGATCTTTATCAGCTGAAAATGCAGGATGGGGAATATAACTATAAAGTTCTTCCACCAGATTTCACTTATCACCAGCTTCGCTCAATTGATGACGTTCCTTCAATTGTTCAGAGGCTAATGTATGGTGTAACTGGTTCCGGTATGCCGGGCTGGAAAGATGTTGTGGCCGACGAAGAACTTTGGGCCCTGGCCTATTATGTTCAGCATCTCAGAAACATCGGAGCAGATCTTTCTCAGCGTAACGAACTGATGGATAAACTGGACGGACAAAAGTAATGACAACTACCACTCAACCGGAATTTATTAGAAAAACGAACGCGGTGGAAGCACTCGTTCGTTCCAAGCTATTCTGGGTTTTATTTTTACTCTTCGGATTTTCCTATCCGATTTACCGGTCTCTAAACCGCACACTTCCCCCTGATCTTCCTGTTATCGCCAAGGTTCCTGACTTTGAGCTTATCTCGGAAAATGGTCAGAGGTTCGGATCAAAAGATCTTAAAGGTCGCGTTTATCTGGCAAATTTCGTGTTTGCCCGTTGTCCTTCTGTATGTCCAAAGATGCTCTCGGATCTTGAGGTCATTCAGAAGAGAGTGCGTGGGACAGGAAAGAAAGTGGCCATTGTTTCTTTCACAGTTGATCCAGAGCACGACAATGAAAAGGTCCTTTTTGATCTGGCGAGAAAACATCGCGCCAACCCTCATGTCTGGACCTTCTTAACAGGGTCAGACAAAGAGGCCATGTTCAAGCTTTATCGGAATGGTTTTAAAGTCGGAGTTGAGCAGAATGCGCAGGACATGTTTGATATAGCTCACTCTGAGAAAATTGTTCTGGTTGACGCCGACAACCAGGTGCGTGGTTTCTATTCTTTTGAAAAAAATGATGTAAATAAATTAATGATTGATGTTGGGCTTTTAATTAATCGCCCATCTACTAAGGAGTAATCCGTGGCAGACGCTTCATCTCACACTGAACACAAGAGTCACAAAAAAGAGTACTTTATTATTTTTATTGTACTGGCAGTTCTGACTGCATTGGAAATCTGGGTAGCCGAGGTTCCTGGAATTTCAAAATTCAACAAGGGCGCTGCTCTTACTGGTCTTGCTGTAGGGAAGGCCTTTCTTGTTGCTTATTATTACATGCACTTAAAAGAAGAGACCAAGTGGACTAAGTTTATTGCTGCTGTGCCTATCATGGCCGGTGTCTACGCTACTGTTCTTTGTCTTGAAGCTATCTATAAACCGTTCTAACATCGGCCCCGGGGGAAACCCCGGGGAGCACAACATGAATCACGACGAAACCCGTAAATACATCCACGATCTTGCTAATTCATTTTCCATTATCGATGCTTCTGTTACCCGTGCCCTGACTCTGCTTACCCGAAATCACCCTCAGCTTGCTGATGAAATCCAGAGAATTCGTAAAGCTGATGAGTACGTGAAAAAGTCCATCTATACCTTGAAGCAGCTAAGAGAGCATGTTCATGCTCAAATCAACTCCGAAAAGACCGAGTAGTTAACTCTCTTTATTTTTCCCGCATACATCCGATAGGAATTAAAAAGGAAGCTTATGCATACTTTCATAATTCTATTGGTATTTGTCTCATTACCTCTTTTTGCTCAGGAGACTTTTGAGCAGAAAATTGAAAAGGCCCAGGCCCAGCTTCAAACCAAGCTGATGCATGCCCGGACCAGCTCTGAGTTCAAGGGGTATCCTAATGATCAATACGTTGAGGCCTTTGGAAAAGTCATGGACGACCACATGGCAACGATTCTTTCTCTGCATGAAAAGCACTGTGAGAAAACACCAGCTCATTGCCTCAGTCCCCAGGATATAGAATTAAAACAGGCCCAGAACAGGATTGATAAGGGACTTGTTTCCAGAAAAAATGAGTGGGCCCAGGAAGGATTGTCGGCAGATGATCAGAAAGAAAAAGAAGCAGAATATAAGAGAGAAGAGGCCATTAATCTTTGTGCCGAATTTAATAAAGAGTGTGACAAGCTTTCTGAAAGTGACCGGGCAATAGCACGGGAAAGATCTAAAAAACCTGAGGTAAGTGTTGATGCAAAGAAAACTCCTGAAGAGGAGCAAGAGGAACTTGAAAAGAAGCTGGAAGCTGACCTTCAGAAGCTTGCGGATGAGTTCAAGGAAAAGTTCCCGGAAATGAATGCCCAGGCCTTGATTGCCCTGAAGGAATTTGAAGCAAAGAAGTTAGAAATGACTTTTGCTCTTTATGATGAGCTTTGTAAAAAGTATCCGAATAATGAGGACATGTGCTTATCTCCGGAGGAGAAGGATATCATTCGTGACATGTCAGCAGGGCAAGTTTGTTTTGCTGAAAGAAGTTTGAAACTTGGTAAAAAAATAGATTCCACCAAGCACGATGAAGAGTGGTCAGGTCTAGCTCACCCGAAAAACTGCCAGACATTAATTGATAAGGATAAGGCCCCCGTTGAGAAACCGGTTACGACTGATAGTGATGATGAAAAGAATCCTAGGAACTTTAAGTCTGATACCTGTAAGTGGGTGACTGATCTACCTAAGAAAATCGTCAATGGCCCTGGGTGCAGTTTAAACAGCAGAAGCCGCATTTGTACCGGATATGTCATTTGTGATCAGAAGTCTGGTGGAGGGAAGTTTATCCGGATGTCCACTTGTCGTCCGGATTTTTGCGGTAACACTCAAAGGGATGCCATTAACTGCACCCAAGATAAGAGATACTTCTCTGAGAAGCCTTGGGGCGAAGAGAAGATGTTCATGTCACCTAAACTGAAAGAAATTCTTTCCGGAGCTTCGGAGCAATAATATGAAATATCTTTTAACACTCTTTATCTGTTTAAGTGCCTTCGCAGATGCCAGCAGGGAAGTCTTTATCCGGGGAAAAATTGGAAATGAGTTCAATGAGAAAAAAGTGAAAGTGATCGATTCAGAAGGGCAAGTTTACTTCCTGTCTCGAAAGCTTTTTCCCAAAGATCTAAAGATCAAACAGGGGCAGAGCTTTGCCATCGAGGTTCATGAGAAAGAACTCAATAAAATAAAAATTCTTAAAAAGTAAGGCCCTCCGAAGAGGGCCTTTTTATTACTTAACTTTCCAGTAGTATTCAATCACGAGACGCTTTTCAAAAGCGAATGGGATATCTTCAGCAAGTGGCTTGGCAACCATCTTGATTTTCTCTTTCTCACCAGTAGCTTCTTTCGTAATGAAAGCTGGAACTGAAGAGATACGAGGACGAACTTTTGCCTGAAGGTAGTTACCAGACTTTGCCCCTGTATCAGTGATCTCAATCACGTCACCCGGCTTAACTTGATAAGCAGGAACGTTAACTGTTTTACCGTTAACTTTGATGTGCTTGTGAGTAACCATCTGACGAGCAGCTGGAGTTGAAGGTGCCCAGTTAGCACGGAAAACAACGTTATCAAGACGAGATTCAAGAGCGATGATCATGGTATCAACCCATGAAGCAGTCTTAATCTTTTTAGAGTTTTTAACATAGTTACGGAGTTGTGATTCACGAAGTCCGTAGTTGAACATCACTTTCTGCTTCTCAAGAAGTCGAACAGTGAAGTCCGAAAGCTTCTTTCTCTGCATACCGTGCTGACCAGGGCCATACGGTTTTCTTTCAAGTGCTCCGGCCTTACCAAGACCAGGTAGTTCTACGCCAAGACGGCGTTGGATTTTGAAGCGCGAGCGCCCCATGTCGATTTTAGCCATTAGATTCTCCTTAGGCATTTAGCAGGAAACAAATAATAAAAAACTTCTCCAGTGGAGCCTGCGTCCTCACAAAGAAAAAGATAGGAGGTAGTTATAAAGGAAAATGACGATATTTGGCAAGAAATTCGAGCATTTATTTAACTGACTAACGCAGTGTTTAGCCGACGTCGGTCAAGCACTGCGTAATTTTTTATTTCCCCTGTAGCTTATGTAGGAGGTTCCCCATCTCAATGGCCGCCATGGCCGCATCCCAGCCCTTGTTGCCGGCCTTGGTACCCGCTCTCTCAATTGCCTGCTCGATTGTGTCGGTTGTCACCACACCAAAAATAGCCGGGACCTTTGTCTTCAGAGAAACGTGAGAGATTCCTTTCGCCGTCTCATTGCAGACATAGTCATAGTGTGAGGTCGACCCTCTGATCACTGCCCCCAAGCAGATCACAGCATCGTATTTTCCTGATTCAGCTAAAGTGAGAGCGGCCACTGGAATTTCAAAGGCCCCAGGGACCCAAATTTCATCTACGTTTTGTGGGTTTACTTCATGGCGGTTAAGACAATCGTGAGCTCCACCAACCAAACGGGAGACAATGAAATCGTTAAAGCGGGCGGCCACGATAGCGATTTTTAATTTTGATCCGTTTAATGATCCTTCAATTTTCATAGAGAACTCTCTTATTGATTAAAAATATTCTGTTTTAGCAGATGCCCGAGCTTCACTTTCTTTGTGAGCAGATACTGAGCATTCTTATGATTAGCATTGATTTCCAAAGCTTCTCTTTCTACTGATTTAAGACCGGCTTTTTTAAGACCGGCAAGCTTTAATGGATTGTTAGTGAGAAGGGTGACGTTCTCAATTCCAAAATAACGAAGAATCTGTCCCGCCATGGTGTAATCACGGGAATCAACCGGCAATCCTAAGTGAAGATTGGCCTCGGCCGTATCCATGCCTTTGTCCTGAAGCTGATAGGCCCTGATCTTATTAAAAAGACCAATGCCTCTTCCTTCCTGACGAAGATAGATGATGGCACCTGTACCTTTTTCTTCTATGAGTTTCATGCTGGCCGCAAGCTGGTCGCCACAATCACATCGGTATGAACCTAAAATATCCCCAGTGAAACATTCGGAATGAACGCGCAGGAGAGTGTGATCGGCCTTAAGCTTTGCTGGATCACCTTTAATGATAGCAACGTGCTCCTGGCGTAAAAGATCCGAGCGGAAAATGTACATCTGGAAGTCCCCGAACTTGGTTGGAAGGGGAACGCTCTCAACAGTTGTAATAAGATTTTCCGTGCGCTTTCGGTAATCAATGAGATCAGCAATGGAAATCATCTTGAGATTGTGTTTATCAGCAATTTCACAAAGCTCCGGAAAGCGCGCCATTGTTCCATCCGGATTCATGATTTCGCAAATCACACCGACGGATGAAAAACCACTGAGTCGGGAAAGATCAACCGAAGCTTCTGTGTGGCCTGGCCGCTCTAAAACACCACCATCTTTAGCAATAAGCGGAAATATGTGTCCCGGGCGTACGAAGTCAGAAGCTTCTGTATCTGCCAGAGTCATGAGCTTAATGGTATGTGAGCGGTCAGAGGAAGAAATTCCGGTAGAGATTTTTTCACGGGCATCAATGGTGACCGTAAAAGCTGTTCCAAGTGAAGCAGTGTTTTGTTCAACCTGAAGTTTCAGATCAAACTTTTTGGCCACATCAGTTGAGATAGGAGTGCAGATGAGGCCCCGGCCGAAAGTGGCCATGAAATTTACGGCCTCGGGGGAAATCATATCCGCGGCCATGACGAAGTCGCCTTCGTTTTCTCTATCCTCGTCATCGACGACGATGATCATGCGGCCACTGCGAAGTTCATTCAGGGCCGATTCAATTGTATCTAAGGGGCGTAGTTTTTCAGTCTTCATACTTCACATTAAAAAAGTTTCGGGCCCATTCTTCGTTCTTCATGGAATCTTTATTAAAACGAAGGAAGTTCTCGATATATTTAGCGATCATATCTACCTCGAGATTCAAGACATCTCCAACCTTTTTAGCGGATAGTGAAGTCTTTTCCAGTGTGTGAGGAATAATCGCTACAGTCAGAGTCGTTTCTGACAATCGGGCAATGGTTAAACTAATTCCATCGAGGGCAATAGACCCCTCAGAAATCATATATTTACGAAGCTCTGGGGGAAAAGTGACTTCAACCTCCCAG
>JBKHWS010000081.1:0-9291 GCA_046566385.1 Bacteriovoracia bacterium
GGAGTTTTTTCTTTTTTATAACAATAGAAGGCTTCGATCAGCCGGTCTTCACCTAACGTCTTTGCATAGTGAACTGGCATTCCCGCAAACTTTGTTCCCCGCCAGTAATCCTTTACTCTGGTGACAAGAAAGCCTTGCTCCTGAAGTTTCTGGATTTCATCTTCCCGGGCCTTTACTTCACAAACAACGACGCTGGAATTATGAGCGGACATGCCGAGTTGCCCGAGATAGATCTGGAGCTCATTCAGTGGTACAACTTTAACCAGTTCCCATTTCTCCTGAGCTTTTTGAAAAAGACCTGCGTGAGGATTGGTATTTCCAAAATCGAGAGTGATTAAGCCCTGCATTTTATTTTCTCTGGTCTTCGAGGTAGCGGATGATGAGATCTTTCCTCACCTCATAGAGGTCAGCTATCGGCACACAAAACTTCGGTGGCATCCTGCCACCCATTTTCAACAGATCGTTTATTACCAACACCTGGCCATCTGTTTTTTTGCCGGAACCAATGCCAATCGTTGGTATTGAAAGTTCTTCCGTAATTTTTGTGGCGACACTTTCTTCCACCATTTCCAGCACGATGGAAAAACAACCAGCATCTTGCAGGGCCCGTGCTTCTCTTACAAGTCGGTCTGCATCTGTTTCATTTTTTCCGTGAGTAAAATATCCCCCCAGTTGATGTACGGACTGAGGTGTAAGGCCGATATGGCCCATGACCGGAATTCCGGTCTGGGTAAGGCGTTCAATGAGCTTTAGCTGGTAAGGGAAAGCTCCTTCCAGCTTTACGGCTTCGCATTTTGTGTTCTGGAAAAGCTTCGTGGCCGAATGGATCCCCTGGTTAACAGTGGAGTAGGCACCAAAAGGAAGATCTACGATCACGAATTTTTCAGGAGCACCTTTCTTAACTGCTTTCCCGAAAATTTCCATCTCCGTAAGAGTCACTTCAACGGTCGTTTCATATCCAAGGATCACGTTACCAACGCTGTCGCCCACGAGGATCATATCTATGTCAGTTTCATTCAGAAGCTGAGCGGTTTGAAAATCATAACAGGTCAGGACCTGAAGCTTTTGACCCTTGGCCTTCTTAAGAGTTCTGAGATTCATTTTCTTCATTTTTTTCCCTGGTTGATAGCACTGAAAGTTTTCTGGAGAGGTGACTGATGCCATCTTTCCCTGATTATCTTTCTCGTTTCCTCGACATTGGAATTATCCAGCTCTTCATTGAATTTACCACTCTGGATATCTTCCAGCAGGGAACGCAAAGTTTTATTAAAATCTTCAGTGAAAAGTTTCTGGTAACCTTTTTCAGAACCGATTAAAGCATTAGGGCTGATAAGATCAAAAAATCCTTCCGGACCTTTGTCGACCATTGCATTAATTATGAGCTTAAGTTCATGCCAGCATTCGAAATAGGCAAGTTCCGGCTCATGTCCTTTCTCTACAAGGTGGGAGAACATTTCTCCTGCTGCATAGGGAATGAGTGAGCACAGAAGACCCTGCTCGGAGTAGAGGTCTGCTTCAGTTTCATTTTTAAACGTAGTCTTGAAAGGACCCATATTGATCCCCATGGCAACCGCAAGTTTCAGGAGCCATTTTTCAAACTCCTCAGAATTTCCTTGGTAGAACTGAAGCGAGTAAACGGCTCCTAGTTTCCCTTTCATAAGAAACTGGGTTCTAAGTTCTGATCCAATCGACTTCGGTGCATAGAGAACATGTTGCAGATGAGGGAAGCGGGTATGAAAATCGTACTTTAAGAGAGAAAAACCATGAGCATAAAGAATGGCCGTTCCTTCTTTGAACAAGTGGCCATGGGTAATCATGATGTCGTAATGACTTTGATCAGGAGTCAAGAGTGCATAGGCCCCGTCGGAATAAAAATCCGCTGAACCAATTTCCACCACCGGAAGCCCTTCTTTCACGACCGCTTCAAATGAAGAACTCTGCGGCTTCAAGGCCACTCTTACCGGAAATCCTGAATCTTTGAGGTTTAAGGCCCAGGATTTTGCCTGATTGCCAAACCCAATAATGGTTAATCGCATCATAAAAAGAACTAGTTTGAAACTCCTCATCAAAGCTATCATGAGTGCTGGAGCCTAGCCAAGTTTTAAGGGGTAACAGTGATCGACAATGCTAACAGGGCCTTCCTCTATGGGGAATCAGTTTTTACTACAATGCGGGTGCTAGATGGGCGACTTCAGGACTGGGATCTGCATTTTGATAGACTTCGGAAAGGGGTAGAATTTGTTTTCGGTCCTTTCATGGATAAATCTGAATGGGTCACTCTCTTTCGCAATCGACTGGAAACCAGACTTTCAGAGTATGAAGGAGATAAAGTTCTCAGGATAACCGTTTACCGGGAACAGTCTAAAACTCTAAGGGGAGGATTGATTTCCAGTACCGACATGAAATTCCATGTCTCTCACTCCATTTTCGAACCATCACGATTTGAAAATAAAATGCTGAAACTGAGAACTTGTCCCATTTCGAAGCGTCCTCACTGGTGGCCCTCTTATTTGAAGTCCGGAACCTATCTCGAAACAATTCTTTGTCAGAAGATATACATGCAACCCCATGACGATGATGTGCTTTTTCTCTCAGAAGATGACACAGTTCTCGAATCATCTGTGGCTAATATTTTTGTGGTAAGACATAACAAACTTTATACAGCTCCTTCCGGCCCCAATGTGCTTGAAGGCGTCATGAGAAAGAAAGTCATGGATGCCGCTCTCGATTTCTTTGAAGACTTTGAAGAATCTGAAACATCAATGGACCAGCTTCTTAAGGCGGACGCTGTTTTCGGATCTAATTCCGTGAGAGGTCTCTTTTTAGTAGACCGCATTGACGACTATGAAATAACTTATAATGATGAATTTCTGGAAAAATTCCGAAACCTGAAGAGCAGAGTTTTGAGATGAAGAAGTTTGAGGTCAGCTGTCCGAATTGTAAAAAAAAGTTTGATTACTACTCCTCTGAGTTCAGACCTTTTTGCTGTGAAAAGTGCCGTCTGATTGATCTGGGGCAGTGGTTGACTGAGTCCTATAGTGTCCCCGTAGAAAAATTAACTGAAGAAGAGATTGATACTCTAGAGCACCTTATCCATGAAAAACACGACAACCAAAAAGACGACGAAGAAAACAAAGATAACGAAGACAACTATTAATCTTCAGGAAGTCCTGAATCAAATGATAGAGTGGTCTTTTGAGTGTGGAGAAATTCTCAATTCACATCTCGTTAAATCCTATGATGTACCCTTAAAAGTTATTGATAAGGGAAAGTCAGGAGTCGCCACCGAAGCTGACGTTCTTTCTGAGAAGTTCGTCATGGATAAAATTAAAAAACACTATCCTGACCATAAGATCCTCTCTGAAGAAGACGCCTTTGCTCGAGAAGTAAAACTAGAAGGGGCCAAAGAAAATGAATACCTCTGGCTCATTGATCCCCTCGATGGAACTAATAATTTCTTTAACCGTGTTCCTTTTTTCGGAGTCAGTCTCGCTCTTGCCAAAGGCAGTACGACGATTGCAGGGGTCGTTTACAATCCCGTGAACTGCGAACTCTTTTATGCCATTAAAGGGGAAGGGGCCTATCTTGTGAGGCTGATCGGGGAGAAGGAAGTACGAATCCGTCTTCATTGCCTGAAACAAAAGAAAGATTTCAAGGAAGCACTTTTGTCGGCCAATCTTACCGGTAAGCGGGTAGAGAAAGATCTTTTGAAGAGTTTCCCGGAAGTGCGGGCCATGAGGAGATTTGGAAGTGCTGCCCTGGAAATGTGTTACGTGGCGGCCGGAATGCTGGATGCCTACTGGGAATACCATCTTCAGCCTTGGGATATGGCCGCTGCAGGTCTCGTCTGCCAGGAAGCCGGAGTAAAGATATCAAATATTAAGGGCGAAAAATACCAGCCGTTTTGTCCTTCTGTCCTCACAGCTGACCCTGCTCTCTATCCGGCACTACTGAAGATTCTCAACAAGAAGTAATTAATTCTTTACTTTGACAAGAATTCTGATGGGTTAGATAATGTAAGCAGCAGCTAAAAAACTGCGGACTATATCCACGGAGGGGTTGTGTTCGATTCTGTTATTAATTACATGGACAAGTTCGGGCCTGAACTATTGGTTATTCAGTTTGGTCTGCTTGTCATTCTTTGCACTCTCTTTCTTTGGCTATGGTTTTCCAACCGAAGAAAGTACCACAATTTAAAACACGCCATTCCCGCGAATGTTGTTAAAAGTTATTTAGACTCCATCATTCAAAATTCCACTGCTCTTAAGTCTTCTCTTTTCAGAGGAGGCGGACTGGAAATCAATGGTGTTCCTTCGGTCATGCCACTCAATAATCTTATTGGTGGTGAAAGCATGGGAGTTAACGGTGCTCCTTCTACTGCCCTTCTGGAAGAACTGAATCAGAAAAAAGCTCTCATTGCCTCTCTTGAATCACAACTGTCTGCTTCCCAGAATTCTCAGAGAGAGCTTGAAGCAAAACTTGTGCCGACACAAAATAACCTCACCGCTGCTGAGAAAAAAATTAAAGAACTCGAAGCTCTCCTGGCCCAGAGAAGAGAAGGCGGAGGAGGAGACGAAGCTCTTAAGACCGAGCTTTCCATGGTGACAAAAGAAAGAGATGAAATTCGTGATCGCTTAAAAGAATTTGAAATCATTGCTGATGATCTTGCCAACCTTAAGCGCCTTCAGCAGGAAAATGAACAATTAAAACGATCTCTGGCCGCTCAGGGCGGAAGTCCTGTTGCTGAAGAGAAGCCGGCTGATGAAGAAAACATAGTCTCTCAAGCTGATGTTTCAGATCTTTTCGAAGATCTTAATCAGGAGAAGGCCCCTAGCGAAGATAATCAGGCCCTGGAAGAATTCCTTTCTAGTCCTGACGAAGCTCCAGCTGAAGAGGCGCCGGCCGAAGAGCCTGCTGCTGAAGAAGTTGAAGCTGCCGCAAGCGAAGAAGAAGTCGACGACAAACCGAAATCAGATAAGACACCTGAAGACCTTCTTTCTGAATTCGAAAAAATGCTGGGGTAAAGATGAAATTAGCTTCCTTAATCGTTCTCGCGGGGATCTCAACCTTATCTTTTGCCAGCGTCAGTGACAGAAAGATCGAGTTACTCAAGGACCCTCAAGGAAAGCGAATTCAACTTCAGAAAAATGATGCCGTCTCACTAGAGCGCTTTGAAAAAATGTTCTCGATGAACGCCCGTACACCGGGACTTCAGGCCATGTTAAAAAGGAATGCTTTTCATCATAAGCAGAAGGCCGTTCCGGTCCTCATCAAGGTAATGAAGGAAAGTAAGTATCCTGAGCAGAACCGATGGCACGCGACCATGCTGCTGGCACAAATCATGGGAGATAAATCCGCTCCCTTCATCGCAAAATTTTCGACTCATCCTCACTGGATGATGAGAGTGGCCTCACTGAAAGCACTTCTTGGATTAAAGCAAAAAGATTACACGGCCGTTTATTCCAAGGCCCTGAAAGATCCGTCACTCATCGTGCGCATCCAGGCACTTGATAACATCTCCAAACTGAAGATCAAAAAACTTGCTCCCGATGTCTGGGGTATGATGTATGACCAGACCAATTACACCGGAGAGAAAGGATCGAGAAAACGCACTTCCATTGTAAAGAGCGTGATCCGCACTCTTGGAGACATTGAATATGAGGCCGCAAGAAAACCTCTGGCAAAACTCATCCAGAAGCCAAAGTACCAGGACCTGATGGAAGACCTGGACTACTCACTGGAAAAGATTACCGGCAAGACATCACCGAACTCAACCGCTGAGCGAAGAAAGTTCTGGTCGAAGGTGGCCTTGAATGACGGAAAGAAAATTTAGAAAGTAAGCCCGGTCTGCTCAAGAGCTTCACGCTCTCTTGCCTTATCAATCTCTTTGAGTTTGTTATCGATCGCTATCAGGCGCTGAATCCGGTAGAGGAGAGTCTTCTCAACAATTCCATCGGTGCTGATTTCTTTCCAGCCCTGAAGAAAATCCTGTTCAACTAACTGTCTTTTATAAATCGTGACCTTTGTCACTTCACGGCCGGATCTGAAGCCTTTTACTACGTTAACTACGACTTTGTATTTGGCGGCCTTCACCGCATCCGATGATCCGAAAGCATCAGCAAAATTGACTTCCAGAGTATTATCCATCCAGCGGGTTTTGATGAAACCTGCTTCCTGATTTTGTTGTGCAATATCGAACTTTCTCATGACGGAAATCACCGCTTGCCAGGTCTGGTTGTAATCGGCCTTGTAAATGCGGGATGGGATTTCCAGCTCTTCAGTCACCTGACGGAACTTTTCATAGCTGGCACAGCCGCTTAAAAAGAGGAGAGAGGTGATTAAAAGATAAAATTTCATGACTTTTATGTTATCAATGAATCAGATAAAAAGAAACTTTTGGATTGAAAACATGGACCATAAAAACGTCTTTACCCAGGTATTAATCAACGAAGCTCGTGCCATCGAGCTGGCAGCTTCACGTTTTACAGATGACCAGGCCGAAAAGCTGGTGTCTCTTTACGAGCTTCTGGCCCAAACCGGAGGCAGCTTAATTATCTCAGGAGTGGGGAAATCGGGACACATCGGAACCAAGATAGCTGCGACCTTTTCTTCCCTTGGACTTCCCTCATTTTTCCTTCATCCAACTGAGGCCATGCATGGAGATCTGGGGAGGGTCACAAAATCGGATGCCATCGTGCTGATCTCCAAATCGGGAACCACTGAGGAGCTGCTTAATATGCTTCCTTACGTGCAGATTCCTCGGGAAAGAATCATCGCTCTGGTGGGAAAAACCGATTCTCCCATCGCTCATAAGGCAGGAGTCATTCTGGATGCTTCAGTTGAAAAAGAGGCCTGCATCAATGACCTCGCTCCAACAACATCCACGACGCTCGCTCTCGCTATGGGGGACGCCATGGCCGTGCTCTATGAAAATGTCATGGGAGTTTCCAGAGAAAAATTTGCGATCAATCATCCGGCAGGTCTACTAGGAAAATCCCTTTCACTTACAGTCGATCGCCTGCTGATCAAGTTCGACGACTGTCCATTTGTGAAAGAAAGCGCATCTCTTCAGGACGCGATTCTGGTGATGACCCAAAAACCAGTCGGAATGTGTGCCATCCTTGATGGAAGGAAACTAAAAGGCATCCTGGTTGAAGGTGACATCAGAAGGGCCTTCGCAAAAAATGCCCAGGCCATGAAAGCACCGGTGAAAGATCTCATGACTATGAAACCAACAACCGTTTCCTGCAGCACCCTTGCCTTTGAAGCCCTAAAAATTATGGAAGACACTTCCAGACCTTTGAACGTTGTTCCGGTGGTGGACGATGGAGAGTTTCAGGGCGTGTTAAGACTTCATGATCTTTTTAAAGCTGGTTTTAATTCCTCTTTAAAGAAATGAAATCTAAAAAACTGACTTTCTTTTTTCCTCTCGCGCACCTGAATCCAGCACTCAGGATGATCATTGCTGTGTCTCCAGTTCTCATCCTTTTGAGTTTAAATCCTTTGATGCCACCGATTGCCCAGAAGGCCCCTATCGTTTTCTATTATCCGGCCATGGTTCTGGCCACGTGGCTTGGTGGAAGTAGGGCAGGAATATTCTCCACAGCTTTTTCCACCGTGGTGATTTTTACTTACATCCGACCTGAACTTCTGGATCACGTGATCCATGATCGTGTCACCACAATGCGTTTCTTGATGTTTTATCTTAGTACCGTCACATTCCTATCAATCATGTGGGCCTTGGAAAGAGCGGTGAAAAAAGCTGAAGATGCCCTTCGTCTCCGGGATGAATTTCTCTCCTTTGCCTCCCATGAATTAAGAACGCCTGTGACTGCCATGAAACTTAACCTGGAAGTGGCAAAGGAGAAACTCAAAGACCCGACCCAGTCTCTCTTACCAAACCTGGATTCCCTCGAAAGACAAATAAATCGCCAGGACAAGCTCATTAACTCCATGCTCGATCTCAACCTCATCGAGTCCGGCCAGTTCGGCATCCGCAAAGAATACTGCGACCTCAGCACAGTCGTGGAAAAAGCAGCTCTTGCCGCTAAAGATTCATTGAACGAAGATCACGTGGAATTAACTCTTGAAACTCTTCATGGCCATTGGGATAAACAGCGGGTCGAGCAGGCCATCTTCAATCTGGTTCATAATGCTCTTAAATACGGAGAAAAGAATTCCGTGAAAGTCTCTCTGGCGACTTCGCTTCAGGAAGCAGTCATTAAAGTCTCAAACTCTGGGACAATCATTCCTGAGGAGTTTCACGAACAAATTTTTAAAAAGTTCGAAAGACCACTTTTCCCTTCAAAGGTTCAGGGCCTTGGTATAGGTCTTTATCTATCTCGATTTATGATTGAACTCCATGACGGCGAGCTCACTTTGTCGGGATCATCTGACAAAGAGACAGTGTTCACCGTAAAACTGCCCCTTACCAAAAGGTAGTACCAAAAGGTAGCGTATACCTTTTCGACATTATGATTTAATCTCGTTTTCTTTCTCTGAACCACGTGACCCCAAACAAGAATAGAAAAATGACAAGTGTCGGATAGACTCCATACTTCTGGTAAAAAGTGGCTTCACCGGTGCCGAGAGGAACGTTCACATCCAGGGCCCCGGATTCTCCGATGCCAAGTCTTCTTGATTCGGAACCGTCAGGATAAATGACGGAAGTTATCCCGGTGTTGGTGCTTCTGATGATAGGGAGATTGAACTCCAGTGCTCTCCACTTTGAGAGGAAGAGGTGCTGGTAAGGTTCGGCCGTGTCTCCGTACCATGAGTCGTTGGTGTGATTGACGATGAAGCGGTTATTGCCCCATTGGTTCAAGAGGGCACGCATGTAGTTTGATTCGAGGATTTCGTAGCAGATGGGGGTGACGAACCGATGACCGTGTTTTGTTTCCATTTGCGGAGTGCCTTCACCCCGGGCAAAAAGCGAGATGGTCGGCACCACCGCCACCACTTGCGGATTAAGGGGTCCGAAGGGCAACGTTTCACCAAACGGAATCAAAATGTTTTTATGGTAGGCGCTCTTCACCTTTCCGTTTGAGAGGAGAATGGAAGAGTTGTAGACGGTTTCGTAATTATCAAAGGGCGACTTGGACATGTCGTGGTCGTAACCACCGATTAAAATTTCCGCGTTAGTAGAATCGAGGATTCTCTTGAAGACCGGAGCGATATCAGAATCTCTTCCGTAGAAAGTGTTGGGATAGGCGGTTTCCGGCCAGACGATGAGCTCAGGATGAAAGCTCGTCAGGTCCTTTGAGAGTTCTTCGTATTTATTTCGAATGGCCT
>JBKHWS010000082.1:0-9166 GCA_046566385.1 Bacteriovoracia bacterium
CCAAAAATGTGGCATTGGCCCAGGAAATCTTAAATGCCGTCCGGCCACCAGTGGAACCGTACCTAATATAGTGACTACCCCAGAGAAAACGGATTCGAAACCGGAAGCATTAGGCTGCGAAAGAACCGACGCTCAAACCATAACGTGTGCAGACGGAGTTTATGTTAAATCTGCGGCCATCAACGGTGAGAACATCATCAAAGAAGTTTATGAAAAGTTTGGATCACCAAAATCCAAAAAAAGTTCCGCCAGCGAACAATAGCCTTAGTAATCAATCTTTCGGGTATTCTTTAAGTGCTTCACACCACCAGCATATAACTTACATCGATTGATCTCACCAGTTTTACTATCGATACCTAGAATGACTTCCTGTGGGGCCATCCACCCATTCCAGAGACAAGGCATGGCCGCATGATCACGGGGAACTTCAAAGCTTTCACCTGTTTCAAGTGAGACTTTAGCGGTGTTTCCCTGGTAGTCGATGTCCTCAATGGATCTAACCAGCATCCGATCTGAATCCTGGGCAAAAGCTCCGGGGAAAATGAGGGAGAGAAAAAGCAGATATTTCATAAATCTTCCTCCATGAGCATTTTCCCACCTCATACTCAGAAGACAAACTTTAAAAAGCCTATAGATCAAGACTAAGTGACTGATGTATTTTTAAACGTCTCTTATTATAGGCCTTGGTCATGGAGATATCTCTATGGCCGACAAAATCTGCCACTCGTTCGAGGGCATGTCCTTTATCAAGGAGCATTCCAATCACCGTAGATCTCGCTGAGTGAATTGTTATATTTCCCTTAATACCTGTTTTTTTCGCATATTTTTTTATGATGTAATTCAGAGATTTCGGATCAAGCGGACGGTTCACATTGTTTTTTGTCCCTCTGAAAATGTAATCATCCTTAGTCATGGAATAACCTTCTGAATCCGCCCATTGGAGATAGTCACTTAAGGCAGCTTCGGCCTTGGGATTCAAAGGTGTCACCATTTCTTTAGCACCTTTTGCCCAGTAACGGATAACAGTGAAGCCATTTTCTTCATCCAGGTTTTTAAACTGCAGATGGGAAACTTCCCTGTGCCTCATGCCGGTAGTAAAAAATAATGTCAGAATTGCCTTGTGAAGCTTACCGGAGGGAAGGTCTGTGTCTATGGACTCCAGAAGTTTAACCACTTCCTCATCGGACATATCCTGGGTTTTGACTTCTTTTGGGATGCTGAATCTTTTAACTCTTGCGACGGGATTTTTATCTATGAGTTCCATGTCGATCAGATACTCATAGAATGACCACAAAGTTGCCAATAAACGATTTACGCTTCGAGGAGAAAAATCTTCATTCAGGAGGAAGTCCTTATAGGCCACCACATGAGCGTGTTCTACATGGAGCTCATCAATGTTTCTAAAATGTTTCTGGAGGAACTGCAGAAACTTCCGGAGGTCACGGGTGTAGGCATCCCGGGTATGCCCGGAGGAGAAATTGTGAATAAAACCATAATAAATTTTGTTCCGGTCAAATCGTACTGCTTTATCGATCTCAAAGTGAGAAAACGCCTGAACTTCTCTCATAATTTAACTTCCCGGTTATTTTTCCAGTCCAAAGCAAAGGATAAAATCGCCCAGTCTTCACGGGGTAAAATCCGATACAGGGTCTTCGGTGAATAATTTAAAATTTTAAGGAGAAGGTGGACCTGATCGACGGCCCTGGAAATCGTGGTTTTCTCCCTGGGCGAAAGATTGAGTTTCTCCCCTTTCTTCACCCTACTTCCAAATTCATTTAAGACTTTCTGAACTTCCTTCAAGGTTCCTTTTAAAACCTTCATTTGTTCAAGGCTTCTTCGTTCATGCTCAATGAAACGATCAATGATGAATCTGATCTTCCTTCCCCTACCCTGAACTTTGGGATCCTTCACAATCATTTTATCCAGAAACTCAAGATATTGAGGGGCAAGGCACAGGGTAAAATTACGGGCCTTTTTATCATCGGCCACTTTGGGTCTGCCGGGAGTTTTAAGGGGCTTATTTTGTGGTTTATTCGGGCGCAGATACTTCTCCAGGACTTCTTCCTGGGACTTCGGCTTCAAAAGCTTTTTTAAGACGTTTTCGCTGCTCATTTTAACTCTCCCATAGAGGGTTTAAAGGGAAAAAAGATTTGAGAAGCAGTGTTCTCTCGCATAATTCCCCTTATGAGGTATAAAACAAGTGTAATAAAACTGATCTAATTTTACTAATAAAACTGATCTAATTAAATGATTTAATTTCAACCAACTTATCAATATACAGAAATCATCAACTATTCTGTAAAGTATACTAAAACAGTCGCCGATAAGTGTTTCAGGAGCTAACCTCATGAAATTCTTAAAAGTCTTTTTGGTGATATTGTTTCTTCAGAACCTGGCCTTTGCCGGATGTGGATCTAAACACCATATTTTCCTGCTCCATGGGATCGGGGGAAGTAAGAAGACTTTCGGATCCCTGGATCGGGTTTTAGGGCACCTTAATCCATGTAACAGGACCTATTCTTTTGAATATAAAACCGGCAGCCTCTTAACCCCCAAAGATTTTGCCCGCCACTTTCATGACTTTGTGAATGGCCTGGACTCCCTTGGCAAAACGGATAAAGTGTCGCTGGTCATGCATTCCCAGGGCGGACTGGTAGGTTCATTGTGGCTCAAGCATCTGGTAACTAGCAAGCATCCTTTACTGGCGCACCTGGACTCTTTTATTACGCTTTCAACACCACTGTGGGGTACAGATATTGCGGATGTAGGAAAGAAAATTTTTTACACTCTCCCTCCCGGAATGGTGAATCCCATTTCACCTTTTGGAAGAAATGAACTCAATGAAATGACCTACGGAAGTGCCAGCGTTCTGGAGTTTGTTAACGACCTGGAAAAGACCTTCGCTTCAGTTCCAAACTTAAGGCCGCTCTTCATTGCGGGAATTAAGAAGATACATAATTCGACACTGGGGGAAGACGACGTTGTGGTTCCACTTCACTCCATGCAGCCATCCCGTTATTTTCTGAAGGATGAGTTCAGCCTCCTCGATAAAAACAGGTCTCCCGCTTCAGCGTTTGAAAAAAGCACGGAGAAGCCTTTCATTATTGTTCCAGCTGATCATATAAAACTCCTGGGCCAGCCCGGGGTCGCAGACATTCCTAAGAAGTGCGTAAGGGATTTTCATTGCTCGCATCCATCAGTTCTTCCCATACTGGGCCATCTTGAAGGAAAAAGCATAGAGCAAGAAGAAGAATATTCTCTCACCCGTTTTCGTTTTACTTTTTATCTTAAGAATCCAGAATTGATGAAATATGATCCAAAGAAACTTTCAGTTTAAGTGGAAGACCTGAGCGGTGACGTAAGGATTCCGGGAATTGAACGCATGAACCCCTTTGTTGGAAATGCGGCCTTAAAAGAAGGAGTGGCCTTTTCATTCGGGGGAATAGCAAAGAAAGAGGGAGTCCATGACCTTCGTATTTCTCTGGAATACGATGGAAGCCTCGTGAAGGTCTATGAAGTGCCAGTAGAAGCAGGACACTCCACGTTTATCGAGGCTTCCTTAAAGGAAGTCAGTAAAGACTAAGAGTTTTATTCCTTAGCCAGTGACCATCTATGACCACTGCCACTTCCTGCTCATAATGATAGGCTCCGCCATAGCCAGTCTGATGAATTGTTAACTTCTTCTCATACGACTTAAGCTCAATTTCCTGATCGAAGAAGAGCTTTTTTGAATTTCCAAACTCCCCTGAGAAGTGACCTTCCGGCATCCTCACCAGATCCATCACATAGCTTTCTCTATTGATTTGGTTTCCATATGCTCCATAACGGATTGAAGTAAGGACCACACGGATTTTTCCGGCATTACTAATGGATGGTCCCCAGATATTGACATAAAAAGGGGCGGCCATAGTGGTGGCCGAACACTTATAGCATCCAGGATAGTGACTCTCTTTTTTGTAGCTGACAGAAACTTCAACATCAAACTGACTATAGCTGATGGTGCTCCAGTCGGAAGCAGAGGTTTTAAGGCAGTAGAACAGGGAAAGGACAAAAATCAGGGCCAGTTTCATAGAATATCTCCGGTATTAAAAGGAATGCCGGAGCAAGTACCATTTTAGATTTGGCGCCGAATAGGGACTTTGAAATATTTATGAATAAATTAGGCCAGGGCCTTCAAAAACATATTAATTCCAATGAAGGAGCCGAAGGATATATGAATTTCCGTTACATTTTAAATAAATATAGTGAGTATGGTAAACTTCTAAAGAATAAATTCAATTATCTTTAGTACAAGCTTTAACTAGATTACTTAATTTCTTTGTAATATTTTCACCGACTTCAATTGAAGGAGCTTCTATTGGAAAAGAATAAAATTTATGACTTTTCCATCCATTACTGTCTAAGTCATTAGTACATGATGATGTGAAGTTCCAGCTTCTAACAGTTACAAAGTCGCCGTCCAAAGTATTAATCTGCGGAATGGTAAATGTAGGACTGTTAATATGCATGTGGACTTTGAGTCCCTTAGAATTGAATTTCCTTAAATCAAGCTCAGCCTCTATTTTTCCACGAGATGTTTTCTGACAATACAAATCTTCTCGTAAAAAATTTCTTGCGAGAGTGATCTTTACTTTGCAAGGATCGTTCACAAAACTTAAAGTTTGACCTTTAACGTATGCCCCCTCACGATAATGAGAGTATCTTCCCCCTTCCGGCACGAATGTGTGCGCATTCTGGAGAACATAGTCCCTTAAATCCATAAAAATAGATAATGGATCACTTCCAACTGGAGTGGTAACCTCAAATGGATTTGAATCCGTTAAAACTTTTTGTTCATCATGAATAATTTCAGATCTGATTATCCCATTACCTAATATTCTAGCTTTTCCAGAAATGACCGAGTCACCTTCAACGATTATATTTCCCTGCACGATAGCGTTATCAGTTATAACTGAATTTCCTCTGACAAGAGTGTTCCCTCTAATTCCTGCCTTGCCTTCGATAGATGCAAAACCACACACTGCAGCTGTTGGGGCTATATAGAGTTCATCGTGGACGTCGTTAACAAAGGCAGTATTAGAAACAAATCCACCTACAGTTGGATTCCTTCTTTTATAATTAGTAAAGAAATAGCCATCTTCTCCAGGGCATTTAGGGGAAGACTCGGCAAAAACAACACTTGAAAATACACACATTAGGAAGAGGCAGAAGCTTTTCACAAAAAGTCCTTAGAAAAATTTGCCAAACTTTATCAAGAAATTCTTTTCTTTTCAAATTTTTTGAATTTTTTACTTATACATAAAAAGAAGCTTTTTCTAATCTTGCTACTTTATAAAAAGTCCCTAAAGAATTTGCTTTAAAACACATCTGAGCGGTTCGGCCGCTCCCCAGAGGAGCTGATCTCCCAGAGTGAAAGCATTGAAGTAAGTATCTCCAAGAGTCATCGGGCGAAGGCGCCCGATCGGGATATGGAGTTTACCGGAAACAGCAGCTGGAGTGAGCTCCTTTAAAGTCTCCGGCTTATTATTAGCAACGAGTTTTACCCAAGGATTGGCGTTTGCGATGATTTCTTCCACGGTAGAAAGATGGGCAGATTTTTTAAGCTTAATCGTTAGCCCTTGAGAGTGACAACGAAGAGCGCCCACACGTACGCAGGTCCCGTCGATTGGAATCTGAGTTTGGGTTTGCAGGATCTTATTGGCCTCAACCTGGGCCTTCCACTCCTCTTTACTTTGACCGGATGGCATTTCTGAATCAATCCATGGAAGAACATTCAACGCCAGAGCGTGACCGAAGTTGGCCTTAGGAAAGTCCGAAGAGTTCATAAGAGTTGTCATCTTTTTTTCAAGATCAAGGGCAGAGGCCGCTGGATGGGCATTGAAGGCATTTCCGACTGACTTCATCTGGTCCAGAAGCTCAATCATGTTCTTAGCGCCGGCCCCGGAAGCTGCCTGATAGGTCATGGAGCTCACCCACTCGATCATGTTTTCTTTGAAGAGACCATGAAGGGCGATCAAAAGAAGAGAAACTGTGCAGTTTCCACCAACAAAAGTATTCACTCCTTTACCGATAGATTCTTGAATATAGTCTCGGTTAACCGGATCCAGAACGATGACCGATTCGTCTTTCATTCTAAGAGTTGAAGCAGCATCGATCCAGATCCCTTTCCAACCTTCTTTACGAAGCTGAGGGTAGATTTCTGAAGTGTAGTCCCCCCCCTGACAGGAAACAAGGATATCCATTTGGGAGAGTTCTTTAGAATCCATTGCGGATAATAGCTTATCGTGGGCATTGGCGACTTTTGGAGCAGCATCACCGGCCTGAGAAGTAGAGAAGAAGTAAGATTCCATGTGAGCAAAGTCATTCTCGGAAGTCATTCTCTCCATAAGGACTGAACCAACCATTCCTCGCCAGCCAATAAATCCAACTTTTTTCATATCGTTAACTCTCCGTTTTCGTTTTAAGTCTTGGCCCTGAGCTTAGCTTGAAAAATTTTTAAAAGTAAACTTGGATTTTCAAATTTAATTTACTATGATGGTATCGCTCTCCTAAAGAGGCGCGACTTTTAAGTCGGATGTAAGAAGGCACTAAGAACCGTTTGAACTTACATCTCAGGGAAAAGTTGCCGAAGTGATCAGAAGTTCTTAGTCCATCTGATCATTGGTTGTTGGGGCTTAATCCCCAAGACTGTCACCGAGTAATAAATACGGTGGGGTGCTTTAGGTAGGTCAAAGAAATCAACTTTTACCTATCCTATTTTCCCACTTTTTAATATTTTAGCATAAACTTTCACTGAGGTGAGAAGATGAAATCATTAGTCGTTTCTAAGTTCGGCGGAACTTCTATGGGAGACTTTCCTTCCATGGAAAGAAGTGCAAGAATTTCAATGGAAAGAGGTGCAACTATTGTCGTTGTTTCAGCTACTTCCGGAACTACTGACAAATTAATTGAAGTCGCAAAATCAGCTTCCACCGCAAATATGGAAGAGTGTGAAAAGTTGATCTTTGGAATAAAAGAAAGACATCTTGGAATATTGAAGGCTGCGGGGGATCACCCACAGACACATACCCAACTGGAAAGTTACTTTACAGAACTTGAGCTTCTGGTTCAGAACCTCTCCCTATTAAAGGAACTCACTCCTCGTGCTTATGATCACATCCTATCCCTGGGGGAAAGAATGTCATCCTTGATATTCAGAGATGTGATGGCCAGCATGCTTCCCAATAAAACAGTAACACTTCTGGATGCCAGAACCGTCATTAAAACAGATTCAAATTTCGGTAAAGCGACACCTCAGATAGAGTCCATTGAAAAAGAGGCGAGATCAAGACTGGACCTCACTGGCTCAACTATCTATGTGACTCAAGGATTTATAGGCTCAGACTCTCAAGGCCATACCACCGTTCTTGGACGTGGTGGATCTGATTATTCTGCTGCTCTATTTGCAGAAGGAGTTTCCGCCGACGTTCTGGAGATCTGGACAGATGTGGCAGGTGTTGCCACCACTGATCCCCGCATGGTTTCTGGGGCCCGGATCATTCCGGAACTAACCTACTCAGAAGCTGCAGAGATGGCCCAGTATGGGGCGAAGATTCTTCATCCTGCGACGATTGCTCCCGCTGTAAGAAAGGCCATTCCAGTTTTCGTTGGCTCGAGTTTTGAGAAGGATCTTCCCGGAACATGGATCAGAACCTCAGTTGAAAATCGACCCGCCGTGCGTGCTATTACAAAGAGATCGGCCCAGGCCCTCCTCACCATCACAACTCCTTCCATGTATAACGCCTACGGATTTATGTCTGAGCTCTTTGAGGTCTTTGGCCGTCACCGCGTTTCGGTGGATTGTGTAACAACATCTGAAATTTCAGTGGCGGTTACTGTTGATAATGCCACTCTGGAAAATGAGCGTTTTATCCGTGACCTCGAAAAAGTTGGTAACATTCACATTGAGGCCGGTTATTCTCTGGTTTCCCTTATTGGAAACGAGCTCACCCGTAAGGCAAGTCTTGCTAAAACGATTTTTGCCACCATCGACTCGGTCAACGTCCGCATGATGAGTCTTGGTGCCTCTTCCTATAACTTTAACTTCCTGGTCAAAGAAGAAGATTCAAAACCTGTGATTCAAAAACTTCACCAGGCCTTGATCGAGGCGCAATGAAAGTTGCACTTCTAGGAAAAGGAAAAACCGGTTCAAAAGTACTGGAAATCGCCACCTGCGAGATCGAGTTCTTTGACCGCATTAACGAACCCACTCTTGAAAAACTGATCCGGCACGATGTGATCATCTCTTTCCTCCCAGGAGAGGCCTTTGAGTCACTCATGCCCATGCTTGTTGAATCAAGGAAACCTGTCGTTACCGGATCAACAGGTTTCAAATGGCCAGCTAACTTTGACAAGACTCTCCAGGAGAAGAAATTAGCTTGGATTCATGCCACTAATTTTTCTCTTGGAGTAGTTGTCATCAAGCAATTGATTGAGCGCCTGAACAAGGTGGATCATCTCTTCGAAGAAAAAAGTTATACCATCCACGAAGTTCATCATACTAAAAAACTGGATGCCCCATCAGGCACTGCCCTTTCTATGAAAGAGTGGTTAAAGGCTCCCTGCGAAGTTACCAGTGAGCGCACAGGTGACGTTGTAGGGCTCCATACTCTCACTCTGGAGACTCCGGGTGAAATCATCCGTCTCGAACATGAGGCCAAGGATAGAAGACTGTTTGCAGAAGGCGCCCTCTGGGCCGCTAACTATATCACTAAAAACCGAATGGAACCGGGTCTTCACGCTTTTCAGAAAGTTGTGGAGAATCACCTTTCCCTTTAAGGAGAGATTATGAGTTTATCAAACTACGCTCTTTGGACTGCCGTCGTTACACCCATGCTGGAAAACGGCGCTGTAGATTTTGAATCTCTAAGCAGAGTTGTGGAAGAGCAGGACGCGGCCGGAAATGGTCTGTTGATCCTGGGTTCCACCGCTGAGGCCTTGAATCTTAACCTCACCAGTCGCAAGGCCATCATTGAGCATGTTGTGAAAATGAAACCTGAGTCCCCGGTTATGGTGGGAGTCGGTGGAAACCTCCTGGAAGAGCAAAAAGAGTGGATCACTTATCTTGAAACTCTTCCGGTTCATGCCTATCTTCTGGTCACTCCTCACTATGCCAAGCCGGGACCCA
>JBKHWS010000083.1:0-8666 GCA_046566385.1 Bacteriovoracia bacterium
AACTTAACTTCACCGGAGTAAAAAATTTTATCCCCAATATCAACTTTTTGAGTTCCGCCCAAAGTTTTCAAAGTGATCGGTCCTTGCCACTTATACCAGTAATTCAAGGCAAGTCCGGAAGCTGTGAGACCGGTACCACAAGAATGAGTTTCATCCTCAACACCTCTTTCATAGGTTCTCACATACGCAGTCTGTTCGCCCGGGAGCACTTCCAGAAAACTCACATTAGTGCCATTGGGAAACATCTTGTGGAATCGGTATTGAGGTGCGCGGGATTTTATATCTATTCGTTTAGCCTCATGAACTTCAAAAACCAGATGTGGAACACCGGTGTTGACGTAAAAAGCGCGCTTAAACTCATTGAAAGAAGACAGATCGAAGGCATTCTTGTCTTTTATCTCAGACATCTCTACGGCGAAAGCCCCATTCTTCCTGACGATTTCATAGGATCCATTCATTGTCTTGATTCTATAAACATCTTTTTTACCCGAACCCTGATCATCCAGGAAAGTAACCAGACAGCGCATTCCATTTCCGCACATCTCAGCTTCGCCGCCGTCGGCATTAAAAATCTGCATGCGTCCGTCAAACCCTTCTTCTGGAGAAAAGACGAGAATACCATCTGCACCAACACCAAAATGACGGCTACAAATGTTCTTTATATTCTCCTCAGAGAGACTTAGGGGACCTTTAACAATGACAAAGTCATTCCCGTTGCCGGAATACTTGTAAAACTTAATTTTTGTACTCATGGGCCTAGTTTTAGCACAACCCGATGGCTATTGAAATTGGTCAATACCTGACAAAGGATATGGAAATACTGCGTCTTTGAGCGCAAAATACGGAAATGAGGAAAAGCCTTATTGGCAATAGTCTCTGGATACAGTAAATTATTGGTTCTTACGTGGGATTATAGCTCAGTTGGTTAGAGCTCCCGGCTCATAACCGGGTGGTCGCAGGTTCAAGTCCTGCTGGTCCCACCACTTTTTTGATTAGAGATCGTTTTTAATCGTAATTAAAATTTTCTCGTACTCTGTCATCATTTCTTCTTTCATGTCAGCAAAGTTTTTACGCTTAAATCCTTCTTTGATACCCCTTGAAACGACTTCTTCGAGCCCCTCAAAATCAGGCTTTTTTAGAAAATCAAACGCCCCGTATTTGGCTGCTTCAATCATGAGCTCTGAATGCCCGTAGGCGGTATAAAAGATAAATGGGACTTCAGAACCTTTTTCTCTGATCACCCGAATCAGTTCGACCCCGTTCATTTGGGGCATGGATATGTCACAAATCACACAGTGAATGTCTTCTTTCTCCAGGACTTTTAAACCTTCGAGACCATTTGAAGCCAGGAAAGTTTTATCCGCGTACCCCTGAAGAAGGTATTTAATATTCTTAAGCAATAGCTCTTCGTCATCAATGATAAGTAAGTTTCCTTTTGCCATAAAATACCTCTTACAGTTTAGACTTTCCTGCAATCTGTTTTCTGTTCACTTTAAATCTACCAGATCCAGTTGAGGCTTGACTTACCTTCGATTGTGGGGCAGCAGGTGTTTTGGCTTCAACAACTGAAACTTGTTGTTTTACTTCTGGGGCTTCCAGTTTTTGCTTAAGCATCTTATCGACACTTTCTGCATCAAGGGATTTCACTGGTTTATAAATCATCTGGTTAACGATTTTTCTAAGTTTCTTCAACTCTTCCTCAGATAACCCGTGAATAATTGCTTCGTAGTGCATACCTGATCTGGGTTTTGTTAAATCATATTTTGGAGGAACCACAGTTACATACATCGGAATAGGGAGAGAAAATTGCATTATTGTAAACATTGGGATTTCAACTTCAGAAACAAAAGTCATTTCATGCTCTGTTATACTGGTTAAGAGAACAGTAGACTCAATAGACATCATTCTGCACTTATCGTCCTTTTTAAGAAAGCTCCAGCCGGACTGTTGCAGCCCGTTCGAAAGAACTTTGCCTTCCAGCTTAGTTAACATCTGACCAAAGGTTTCCGGATCAAGTGGGTTGGATGAAGAGATAAGCTTTTCGTACTTAAATAATTTTCTCAGGGCCTCTGTGCTGGACTGAGTATTAAGGATAACAAAAAGAGGACTATAGTCCTGGATTTTTAAGGCAGAGGCCACCAGTTGATAGATGACATCAAATTTTATCTTTTCACTCTCTTCTATGAAAACGATTAAAGGCCTTTTTAAATCCATCCGTGTCACTTCTTCCTCAGAAGCTTCCTGTCGGAAATCAAGAAACAGGGAAGGGTTCTCCCATTGTTTGTGAATAACTGTCGTGTTTTCAGAAAAGATAAAAACTGAGTCTTTTCTCTTATCAAACTCTTCTTTTTTTAAATCCAAAAAGGTCTCAATCGTTTCTGGCTGAAGGCTTTCAGGTCTTACTTCATCCCAGGGACCAGGAAAAGGAAATGAGACTTCATATGTTTCAAGCATAGGAAGCAGGAACCCGGATGAGCTACTGGTAACCACTTCGCACTCAAGAGAAGGCATATTGTCCATGAAAGGAAGATTAAGCAGGAGCGGACTTTCGAGGCGAATGTCACACTCAATCAGCATTGAATCTGGCTTTAAACCTGTAATCGAAGACGTAAATCCTGCGGTAAGATTTATGGCAAGATCCTTTGCCTTCGCAAAACGAGACACTCCACATGCTTCATCGAGTCCCAGATAGAAGGAGTCTTTGAATAAAGCCTCTGTTTCGTTTCCTTTAATAAAAAAGAGCTGAACTCCCAAAATGAGGTAGTGGGCCTTGGATAAAGCTTCTTCAGAATCTTTAAGGAGAAGGATGAATAGAGTATGCTTTAGTTCCGGAACCTGCTTATAGCATGAGAGCTCAGCCTCCAGCTCTCCACCTTCCGTCGGTGTATCAATGAAAACTATGTTAGGACTAAGCTCTAGTCCGACCTGTAAAAGATCTCCTTTTCTGTAATCTCGGTTTTTTACTTCGAAATCTCTCCTTAACTGAGTCGCTGTAAAGTCCTTCAGCTGAGTGAAAAACTCATCATCTTTCCCGAAGTAAATGACCGTTCTGACTGCACCCATATCTATTCCTCCCGAATAAAACCGCTGACGAGAGCTCTTAATACAGAAGAATCAAAATCCATTACTCTTTCTCTATTACTTATGAATAACTTAAGTGTTTGACGTGGAGGAGTACCCTGTTCAATCATCAGGTCAGAAAAGGCATCGGCCAGGGCCACTATTTTAGCGAGTGGATAAATTCTCGTTCCAGTTAGCCCATTAGGAAATCCTTTACCAGAGATCAGTTCGTGGTGCTGGTAAATGATTTGTCTTACCTGTTCTGTTACCAGCGGAAATTTATGAAGCATTTCCTGCCCATGAAAAGGATGCTCCTTGTACTGATTAAATTCCTTAGGTGTCATGAGCACAGGGTTCTTATCTCTAAGATGCTGTGGAAGCTTCAGTAGACCAATATCATGCAAGAGAGAACCCATGATAATAGAATCCCTGGTACGAGGACCTACCCAGTCCAGATTTTTAGCTATAACCATTGAAAAGAAAGAGACGAGGAAAGTTTTTGAAAATGATTTCGGATCCAGCTCGTGATATTCATCCAGAAGGTTATTTATTCCTTCATCATTTTTAATCAGCTGAAACATATTATCACAGATCTTCTTTGACTCCTGAACCAGCTGGGGCTTTATCCCTGCTGTATGAACTTCTTCCAGGTATTTATCAGTGATTCCGTTCAGAAACTTTAGTGCAGACTTAGTACTTTCTCGGTCACGGGCCTTTGCCAGTCTGCCGGCCATCTCATTCATGTAGTTAATATAAACGGCCCGATCCTTAGTAAGAAAGTGCACGTACTCTATGCCTTTACTTCTATAACTTTCGCATCTTTCTTTCAGGAAGCTCTCCCCTTGATTTACGATTTTAATATACTTATTCGGTGCCAACCTTATGTAGAGATCCAAGACTGTTACATTCCCGCCAGAGTATTCATCAATTTTCACCCTGGTGAATTTGGCGTCTGCCATACTGACTGCAGACTCGGATGACTCACTTGAGCCTTTGGTGATGGCCTTCCACCTTGTCGCCTCTGAACCGCCATTAACATGCACAACCAGAGAATTAAACGAAAGAGGAGAAATAAAATATTTATCCACACCCAGTTTAACCATGTCTTTATCTTGCAGTTGTGAATTTTCGAACTGCTCTTTTGTCGCAAAATAAAGCACAACCTGGAGAGAAGGTTTACTTAGTTTAAAATACTTCAAGACTTCAACTGCAGAATGATTAGTAACTTCAACATCGAGTATCAAAGAATCAAAATTATGATGGTAGGCAGCTAACTGACATTCTTTTCCTGTAGAAGTCATCTGGCAGGAATGGCCTTCAGCTTGAAGCTTCTTTTTAACTTCATTTGCCGAATCAAAATTTGGTGTACAGATTAATATTTTCTTCATATTTTTTTATTTATAGACTTTTGTCTTTCGTCCTAATTTCAATCGTTCTTAAGAACAATAAAAGGTATCTTTTGTAGTGTATCTGAGTTTTGCTAATTGTTGACAAGACCAGAGGGAGCACCACAGAAAGTTTTAAACTGCATTCTTGAAAAGCCTTAGAATTCATCAACATCGAAAGCTATTCTATTGAAAATAAATCCTAATATTCTATTTTGTCTGAATTTTATAAATACTTTATTCCATTAGGCTTTTCTTAATTGCCATGAAATCTGGCCAAAAAAACTTTTAAAGTCTGAAATTACACTTCAAATGACAATTGGATTCATGACAAATGGAATGCGCCTTCCTTAGTCTTCAAGAATGAATGAACTTGAAAATACCTTGTTCTTTCTTTTGTTATTGCTAATTCCATTGTTACTTAGTGGCTTTGCCTGGCTTAAGTCATTCAAGTATAACAGCCAGGAATTCAGACATCTGAGAGAGTTCTATCTTTCAATTGCGGTGGTTGCTGCAGCAACTAAATTTCTTGTACCACTCGGACCGGCCTATGTTGTGCTTAGTATGCTTCCCTGGATGTGGACATTGAGAACCTTTGGATTACTGACTGGTGACATCTCTAAGCAAATGTTTTTCACCCGTCTTCATTTAATTGTTCTTGCGTTGGGTGGAATCACATCCTTCATATTTTTAATGTTTGATTTTTCTCTCTCCATGATAACCGCTCCTTTTTCCCTTAGTATCTCCCTCACAGGAATTACATTTATTTTACAGTCCTACTTTAAGGGCAGAGGACGTAATTATAGCATCCTTCAGCACTTTAACTTGTTCCTGATTTTTTCTTTTTTCATCTCAAGACTCTTTTTTCCGGTTCTTGTCGCAGATGAAAATCATGCACAGATACAAATACTACTCGATGTCTTTTTTTTAATAACTTTTACTAGTTTCATCTATCCCCTTTTTTCAGAGATAGTTTTTGAAAAACACGAGCGTTACCTGGAACAAGTTCTTCAAACCAGGAATCAACAACTGTTCAGCCATTCAGGATTCTCTGAATATAAGATTCTGGCAGCCGGGATCTCCCATGAGATCAACAATGCTCTGTTAATTATTAATGGGAAGATCGCTGCCCTCTTAAGGGAGAGATCAAAGGATCCAAAGGAAGACTTAAATAAAATACAGACAGCGACAAACAGGATCGTTCGTGCAATCCGTGGACTACGGGAATTCATCTACCCTCATGAAATTGAGGAAATATTAGATCTCGGCGACATTCTAAAGGATGTTCTGGAGCTCTATGGTCAGCGTATCACAAACCATGATGTGAAAGTAAATATCATTTCAGCTTCGGGTAAATTGATCAGAGGCCGAAGAATTCCTCTTGAACAGGTTTTCCTGAGCCTTATTAATAACTCAATTGATGCTATGGAGAACCTTGATAATAAAGAAATAACAATCTCTTCTCTTTCTACTAAAGACTACGTTGAAATCACCTACCAAGACAAAAGCCATTCAAGGGCCGAACAAATCATGCCTCTTCTTTCTAATCCTTTTTATGCCTCTAAAGAACTGTTGGACAATGATATCAGAATCGTTCTGGCGAAAGAGATTGTTGAAAAACACGGGGGAATTTTTAAGGCCGTTCCGGGTAGGGAGTTTTCAACTTTTTCCATAGTTCTGCCAGTGAGTCATGCTCAGAAGAGTACCTCTATGGATTATCAGACAAAGATTGAAGAACTAAAAGAACTACATTGATGAATTGAACCAATGCTTTCTTGCAAAAAACCATACGGTAATGAAGGTGGTTGTGATCATGATCAACAGTGCTCCTACAAATCCTTCATTGGAATGGATTCCAGGCAGATGTTCGAAATTCATTCCATAAAAAGAAGAGATAAAAGTAAGTGGCAGCATGATGGAAGCAAAGAGAGTCAGAACCTTCATCACTTCATTACTTTTCCTTTCATTGATTGAGATATGAAGACTAAACAACTGATCAAAGTTTTGCGATAGCCCTTCCAGGCGGAAAAAAAGCTGGTCTATGTTTTCCCTTATGTCCTGCAACAAGTGGAGTTCCCCTTGCCAGAAGTCCCGGGAGTTATAAAGCATCCTCTGAGTTATCTGCAATATTCCCTTTAAGACGAATAGTTTCCTTCTGAACTCATAGACTCTCTTGTTACTTAGGGGCCTCACCTCTTCAGAAAGAATTTCTTTTTCAAATGACTCATAGTCTCCCTGGACTTCACTCAGCCCATCTTCAAAGCTCGTCACCGCCAGGCGAATCAGTTCATGGGCGAGATCCTTCCCTGTCTTCGGAAGGAGATTACGATCCATTTCGATGTAACGCTTCAGAGGGAATATAACATCGTTATGCATAGTAACGACTTCATTATTTTTATGAATAAAAATTGCCAGTTTATTAGAAAGCTTTGGAATGGAAATGTGTTGGGAATTGTCCCAGGGATCATAAACCCTCAGAAGAAAAAAATACCCATCCTTTGTTCTTTCAAATTTAGGCAATTGCTCGGGCTGAAGAAAGTCCTGCACGAGAAGTTGTGGCAATCCGTATTCCTGAAATAAGAAAGAACAATCTCTTTTCAAAGGATGTTCAATGTCCACCCAGTTTAAATTTGTATTTACGACTATATTCTCCGTAATCATAAAACAAGGCTAACAGGTTGATGTTTCAACTGCTAGAAGCGGTGGTTAAGAGGTGATTGAAGGATTTTGGTTCATTAAAATGGTTCACACCTTGCATGTCTGAATATAGTTTCACATGAGGAGGTATATCATGGGTATTCTATCAGGACTCGTTAAGTTTAAAGCTTTAAAAACAGGTGCAAATTATCTCAAGCAGAAAATGAATAAACCCAAAGTAAGAAGAGTAAAATGATAGTTACTTCATCCCTGATCCGGACACACTGGAATCGAAGTTTTTTATTTTGGTTGGATTCTTCTTACTGATGAAATTGGATATATCCAACAGAGGCTCAATTGTTTTTGTAACTTCTTTGTCGGGGAAGGTGTCACATTCTTCGCTTTCCACTTGTGCTATTGCTGGCCTTTGCTCCTTTCCCTTCAAGAGGTCATCAATAGAAGTTAAACGATCAAAAAATTCTGCTATCGCAGGAACTTCTTGTTTCATATGCTCTTTGGTCGATTCGCAGGCGAAATAATATGAAAAGAGCTCTGCAAATCTTTCTTCTTCCCGATCAAGACAGTATTGTCCGCAAATGTTCAGGGTAAAGGATGAAGAATTTGGTTCCCTGGCAATTAAACTTTTCCATACCTGGGATTGAGAGACACCATGGGTTCCATAAAGTGAATCCAGTGTATGGGCGTGTTCATGCAGAAACAAATTACTTGCGCCATGGTTATCATAAAGATGGTTTATGGCTATCCGGGTAGGTATGTTGAAATGAGTTGAAACTTCTCCTCCAGAGCCGGGAACATTAATCCACTGTCGGGTACCTTCAGTAGTAACGGTAGCAGTCAGACTCGGATCAATTCCTACTCCCGTTCCCTCCATAAGCCTTATTCTCGCTCCCCTTCCAATCATTTCCTGCTTTAAAGATGCAGGAAACTTTTTATACTCCCCAAGGAAGCGTTCAACGTTGGCCGGAGCGATCGAATTACCTTCCAGAATTTCAATATTGTTGGCCCTCAGTTCGGTCTGTAATTCTGAAAGAGATCTGGGATTTGTAACTTCAGGAATTTGGGGACATCTTCTCATTGATGAGGACGGGGTTGAATGATCATGATTTCCATGATCCATAAAGGCATGAGACATTCCCGAAAAAAAAACTACCAAAAGAATCAGACTTTCTTTCTTCATAATTCAAAGTCTTATCGGTTAACAGGGCAAATAAAATTAATGGGATTTCAAATGGTTGAAATGTTATAATAGCCTCATGAAAAAGGTTTATATCTCCCGCTGGTCCAGACTTTTTCCCTCAAGGGAATCACGGGCCTTTCATGTGAAGAGAAATCTTCAATTTACGCCGGATAAATTCGCCAGCTATAACGATTGGTTCTATTTCATTCACGTTGACCCTTTCCTGAGATGGATCCATGCTCTGGGAATGGTGGTTGGATTCTTTTTTTACATTATCAGTGCCTATCGTTTTTGGCTTTTTGGTTTCAGTCTGGAAGTTTTGATTCAATTTCTGGTAGGTGTGTTCTTCTTTTATTTTCTACCACTTATTAGTCACTATTTCTACG
>JBKHWS010000084.1:0-8509 GCA_046566385.1 Bacteriovoracia bacterium
AGGAGGTACGGTATATCCTGTATAAATATAGTCATCTGTTCGGACTCCAATTCCTCCAGGTCTATGATAATGCGTAATATGACCCGGAGATGGCATCCCAGTTTTTGGATCTTCAGCGTTGATTCTGAATTCCATCACATGGTTCCGGAAAATAATATCTGTCTGTTTAAAGCGGATTAAATCACCTTGGGCATGACGAATTTGCTCAGAAATCAAGTCAACTCCGGTGCGACCCTCAGTCACTGGATGCTCTACTTGAATCCGGGTATTCATTTCCATGAAATAAAATTTCTCAGTATCCTGATCATAAAGGAACTCCACTGTCCCAACTGAATCATAGTTTACAAATTTTGCCAGCCTGACAGCAGCTTCACAGATTTCTTCTCTCACTGCTTGGGAAAGAACTGGAGACGGAGCTTCTTCCAGAATTTTCTGAAAGCGTCTCTGGATAGTGCAGTCACGTTCACCAAGATGAATGACGTTACCATGTTTATCGGCCAGGATTTGAACTTCAATATGTCTTGGGTTCTCAATGTACTTTTCAATAAAAAGAGTTCCATCACCAAAAGCAGCCTTAGCTTCTTCCTGCAATCTTGCCAGCGCGGGCCAGAGTTCATCAAAAGAATCGATGCGTTTCATTCCTCGACCACCACCACCGGCTGAAGCTTTTATGAGAACAGGGAAGGTCATCTTTTCGACTTCCTTCTTGATCAAAGCCTCATCAGCATCTTTTACATAGATAGGCTCAAGAGTTGGAACTTTGGCTTTCTTAGCAGTGATCTTGGATTCAATTTTATCACCCATGGACTGGATGCACTGGACTGAAGGACCAATGAAAGTAAGGCCCCACTTCTCACACATTTCTGCGAACTCATCATTTTCAGAGAGGAAACCATAACCAGGATGAATGGCATCAGTACCTGTGATTTCTGCAGCAGAAAGGATTTGAGGTATATTAAGATAAGAAAGAGAGGATTTCGCCGGACCAACACAAACTGACTCATCTGCCATTTTTACATGGAGCGAATCTTCATCTGCTGTTGAATGAATAGCAACAGTTTCGATTCCGAGTTCTTTACAACTTCTGATTACACGTATTGCAATTTCACCACGGTTAGCGATGAGTATCTTTTTGAATTTTTTAGTCACGGGAAGCTCCGTCTTTCTAATGAGGCTTAATTTTAAAAAGTGCCTGGCCGTACTCAACTAGTGACTCGTTATCCACGCAAATTTCAACAATCTCACCATTAACATCTGAATCAATTTCGTTCATGATTTTCATAGCTTCAAGAACGCAAAGTGGCTGACCCACTTTAACCTTGTCTCCGACTTTTGCATAAACAGGCTTACCCGGAGACGGAGATGAATAGAAAGTCCCAACGAAAGGAGATTTGATAACATGTAATCCAACATCTGCACTGGAGCTCTTCGCTGGTGCCGGAGATGCGGCAGGAGCAGGTGCCACCATTTGAGCTGCAGGAGCCTGATGCATAACAGGTGCTACGTGATGAATGTGAGCAGGGGCGGTTGCAAAGTTAACTGATACTTTGAAATCCTTTGCCTCAACTTCTAATTCTGCAACGCCTTGTTCTTTGGCGACTTTAACAATTTCTTTTAGAGCTTCAATGCTTAATGTATCAAGTTTCATGGTTACACCTTGGCCCGTTCAATATATTCCCCGGTACGGGTATCAATTTTGAGAACTTCCCCTTCCTTAATGAAGAGAGGAACGTTCACTTGAAGTCCAGTTTCCATAATAGCTTTTTTAGAACCACCAGTAGCAGTATCCCCCTTCATTCCAGGATCAGTCTCTGTGACTTTCAGATTGATGAAGTTTGGAAGTTCGATCGAAATAGGGCGACCGTTATAGTAGAGGATATAAACTTTGATGTTTTCTTGGAGATAGAATTTGCTGTCACCAACTTGGTCATGGGTGAGGTGAACCATTTCAAAAGTAGTCTGATCCATGAAGTTGTACCCATCAGGATCACTGTAGTTATACTCCATTTCTTTTTCTTCCATATCCGGCTTTCCGACCGTATCAACGCCGGCCTTGAAAGTTTTTTCAACTGTCTGATTGGTTTCAAGATTACGAAGACGAGTTCTTACAAAAGCCGATCCCTTACCAGGATTGACGTGTTGGAAATCAACAATGATCCAAGGTTTCCCTTCGATCTCAATTTTAAGACCTTTTCTAAAATCAGTAGTTTGGTACATGAACTGTTCCTTTAATCGAGTAGCGACTGTATCGCTATGTAATAACTCTGTTTTCCAAGCCCGCTCATTATGGCCGTGGCAGCTTTCGCCGTCAACAAAGTATGTCGGAACTCTTCTCGTCGATAGACCTGGCTTAGATGAACTTCAATTACTGGAATTTTCAGGATTTTCAGGGCGTCATGAATAGCAACACTAGTATGGGCATAGCCACCAGGATTTATAATGAGAGCGTCAAAATTTTCTGAATGCGCTGATTGAATCCGATTAACAATTTCTCCCTCCACATTGGAGTGGTACCAGGTAGCAGTGGCACAAGATTTAATTTTTGAATCTGTCCACACTCTGATGTCTTCAAGGCTATCGTGACCATAGATTTCAGGCTCACGCTTTCCCAGCATATTCAGATTGGGGCCGTTAATGATCAAAACTTTTTTCATAGATCTACCGATGATGACTGGCCTCTACTTGTACCAAACTTAGAAAACGGTCGAAAGCTTCCTGTACTTTAATTTCTTTTGGTGACTTCGCTTTTACCTTACTTTCTATGATCGAGATGAGTTCGTCATGACCATCCTGCTCAGAAACCGGTGATGGAGCATCTTTATTCTGAAGCTGAAGCTCTTTGACTTTTTTCAATTTCTCCAGAGTAGGAACATCACCAGGGTTCAGTTCAAGGATCTTTTCCAGTAGCTCAATCGCTTTGTCATAGTATTTCTGAGCGCAATAAAGATCTATCAGAGTATGAGATACGATGGGAGAATCAACCGAGATCGAACTTGAGTTCACATCATCAATATCCCCTTCCTCTTCAAACTCATCAGCATAAAAATCATCTTCAAGACTTCTTTCAGGGATTTTTTCCTCTTTAAGAATGGGATGATCATTAAAGCTACCGCCTTTCATCACCCATTGCTCTTCGGGAGGCTCTTCTCTCTTTTCCTCAATGGCCTTTGGCCCTTCTTTCACCGGACGATTGAAATCAACTTGCACCCAGTCATCATCAAAACTGGATGTTGGGGGAGTTACTGCAGGCATGTCTGGAGCTTTAACCAATTGGTCAAGGCTTAGCTTTTTGTGTCCAACCAGCAAGTCATCTTCAAGCTTTTTAACCTGCTCAGCAAAGTACTTATCCTTAGGATTCATGAACAGAAGGTACTTGAAAGTATCAAGCGCCTCTTCAAGATAACCAAGATGAATACACGATTGAGCAAAGATTTTTTGCAACGAGATGTTATCAGCGTTTTGGTTAATTATTGGTCTTAAAGTGTTATAGGCCAGTTCATACTTCTGTTCATCATAGTAACAATGAGCAAGAACAATATAACCTAAGGTATAATTGGGATGATTCCTGATGCCTTCTTTAAGAATTTTATAGGCATCTTCAAGCATACCAAGTTTACGAAAAGATTCCGCCAGAGGGGCAAACACCCTCGAACGCGGATTCTTTTTGTACATATTGAAATACTTGGCCAATAAGGCAGATTGATTTTTTTTCCCAACCACGGGTCAACCCACCTTATATATCTTTAGTTGTTGGTTCGATAGTTGAAATCTTACGATCTAAAAGTCCAGCTTCTTCCTGATTCATAATTCTTGGAGTCATGAATATGATTAGCTCGTTCTTGGTTGTATCAGGAGCATAAGGAGTTCGGAATAGCCAGCCGATCAGAGGAAGGTCTTTCAGATAAGGGATTCCTGATACTGCTTCGAGAGTTGAAGTCTGATAAAGACCGCCGATGACAACTGTAGAACCGTTATCAACCAGAACATTCGTAGAAATGTTACGCGTAGTAGTGTTTGGTGGAGCATCTGGAGATGGTCTGGTACCAAATGCAGACTTACTTAAAGTTATGTTGAGAGAGATGGCCCCATCATTTGTCACCTGAGGAGTTACAGCTAAGTTTAAAGTAGCGGAAACGCTTTCAAATGTAGTTTGCGCAGGCTGGTTACCGGTTGCTAAAGTAGTTGAAGCAAAACTGGTAGTCTCTGTACTGGTAATGGAAGCAGCTTTCTTATTCTGAGTGACTACTTTGGGAGTTGAAATAATCCGACCCTTGGATTCTGACTCCATGAGCTGAAGGTTTAAGTCCAGATTAAAAAGTCTTCTATAAATTCCGATTGTCATTCCAGCGACACCAGGAGCTGATGCTGTGGGAGCGGTACTGAAAGAGAAACCAGGCCCTTCAGGTTCAGCAGGCACAGGATTAATGACAGGGTCATAACCAAAAGTAACACCTCTGGATAATCCGAGTCTTTTTGAATAGGATTCGTTGGCCTCTACGATTTTAGCTTCAATCAGGATTTGTGGGGTCTGGGTATCAAGAGTTTCCACTATTTTTTTAATTCTCTCAATTGAATCAACCGTGTCTTTAACAATCAAGCTATTGGTTCTTTCATCAACCTGAATGGCACCACGATCTTTAGTGAGATAATCAGCGACTATTTTTTGTATATCACCGAGAGTTGCATAGTTGATGAGGAAAACTCTGGTAACCAGAGGTTCCAGTCCCTCTTTCATTTTAGCAGAGGCCAGCTCATCAGCCCTTTCCTTTGCTGCTTGTGCAAGAGTTTTAACGACTAGAATGTTGGCATTTTTCTGAGCCACGAGCTTTGAGAGATTAAGGACAGTATCTAGGGCCTGATCCCATGGAACGTTAGTCAGAGTTAAAGTCAGTGGAGTTGCCTGCTTAACTTCCTGATCAATGATGATATTAAAGCCAGAAGTGTCAGCAATCATGTTTAATAGATCAGGAACTGGAATCTCACGTACATTAATTGAGATTCTTTTCCCGATGTATTTTTTTGGTCCTGACATGGTGATATTTTCAAGGATATCTTCTATTGAATTGGATTTTGGAACATTGATTCCTATAACATCTTCAACCGGGCCAGTGGCACCAGGAAAGCTCTTTTCAATTGATCGAACCTTATTGGCAGAAAAAACACCGAAGCGATTTTCAATGTTTAAGACGATGTTCTTACCTTTGTTTTCCAGAATTGAACGAACATTATCCCTTAGCTGAATAGCAAAACGGATATCTTGTTTAGTCCCTGGCTTTTTATATCCAGAAATGAAAACGGTACTCCCAGGGAACTCAGAGGTATCAATACCTCTTAACCATTTAGGAGAGCCTTTAACATTTTTAAGGTCTAAAATGATTTGTTTATCTTCAGAGACATGAAAACGTTCTGCCAGAACATCTTCACGGTCAGTTTCAATGATGAGCTTACTGACTTCCCCTTCCTGAACAAAATTGACGCTTTTAATTTCTTGAGCGACTAGACTATTAGATGAAAAGGCTATTAATAGACTAAGAAAAAATCCTTTCTTCATGCTTACTCTTCCTTAAGATAGGCCTGTATATTAATTCTAAGAAGATTATTTTGAAATTGGTACAACTGTTTCTAAATATTCTTCCTCTCCATATACATTAACAATTTTCTCAACTAATACAATCCCCCCTGGGAGAATTGCTTTGAGTTCAGCCCCGTCCGGGCCAATCTTCATTCCTTCTTTCAGAATGATCACTTTGCTTTCTTTACCTATATTAATAAGGGCACGTCGCTCCTTTCCAATAAGGACTCCCACCAGCCTAATCTCGTTGATTTTCATCTGGTCGAGTGGAGTATCTGTTATATTGGAGTACTGGCCTTTACCAGTGACGGTGAAACCTTTTCGCTTAGTCGCTTCTTTTTTAGTCAATGGTGGTTTGAAGGGATCCCGCAGTTGAAAAGGGCTATCAATTTTAGTCTTATCCTTGAAAAAATTTTCCAGATTATCTTTCTTTTTGGGAGCCGAAAGAGCAGAAAACGATAAAAAAAGGATTAAGAGGTAAAAAAAGTTCATTTTAAAACCCTCGATCCACTTTAAACTCAGGATTAAAGCGAAAAGCCTGAATCACGCCCTCTCCGTTAATAACCTGATATCTCCCTTTTTGACCATCATCAGTTACAGTAAGTTTTAGGTTTTTGATGTTATAAATTCGGTCTGCCGTGGCAATTCTCTCGAAGAATATCAAGAACTGAAGGAAAGTTCCCGTCCCCTGAAGATTGTAGTCTTTAGAGATATAATAGACGCTTTTGTCCTCTGCACCAGGGGCTATATTGGCATCCTTGATGTTCAATGCATTTATTTCTTTCTGAAAGAAGGAAAGGATCTGGGAATCATTGGTTTCCGCAGGGAGCTGTTTTTGAACAGTTTCAATATTCTTAGCAACTTCCTCAACCCTTGTCTTGTACTCGTCCGTTTTTTTAAGGAAGTCCTGAATCTCTTTAACCTTTTGCTGAGCTGTCGCAATATCCTGATTCATAAGAGTTTCGCGGGTCTTTATTTCTTCCACCTGGACTGAGTGTTCATCAAACACCACCCATGTCCCATAAAGTCCATAAAGGAGAATGAGAATATGGATATTTGCAATGAGCTTATTAACGAGTTCTTTCACTGGTCAAACCTCCCAATGACGAACTTTACTTCAAACGTCTCAATTCTTCTTTTATCAGATTCTTTAACGACGCTTGCAGTATTGGTAATGTTAGCGTCCTGAATAAAAACTGAAGACCGAAGATTGTTCACAAAGTTTCCAATACTGGTGTAGTCAAGGGCTTCACCCTTGATGGTCATATCACTTCCTTCAATTACTAACTCTTTAAGCCAAAGTTCATTGGGGATATTTTTAGCGATAAAAAGCAGAATCGATGCAGGATTTTTCTTCTCTGAGATGGCTTCTTTAACAGCGGTTAGCTTTTTCCCAAGATTTTCTTCCTGGGCCTTAAGTTCTCTGATTTGTTTTTCTAGTTCAGCTGATTGTGCTACTTTCTGCTTCAGCTGGCCCAGTCGTCCTTGAGTTGCAGCAACCTGCTGAGTCAAAGCATTTCTTTCCTCTTCCCACATCGGAACCAGCACAAAGTCTGGAACATACACAAGGACCATCACCAAAAGCAGGGCCTTGATCTTTACTTTAGTAAAATCAAATCCCCCCACATTGGAGATATCTACCTGTTTTTTACCTGTGGAGAGGTTAATCTTAATCATTTATTAAACTTCCTCATCGCTAGTCCAATAACAACGGGTGAAATGGCAGACAAATGATCGAGATCGAAGTTAACTTTCTTTTCATCAACTTTAATTGCAGAAAAGACGTCCAGTCTTTCAATGGGTAAACCAGAAGAAGCTGAAAGCTTATCGATGAGTCCAGGCAATAAAGATGAACCCCCGGTTACAAAACAATAATTCACCTTTTCTGCACTTCCCTGGGTAACGTAAAAGTTTATGTTCTTCCGAACTTCTGCAACGTGATTTTCCACCTGGGCATTTATAATATTCACTATCTCTTCCGGCAAATTTCCATTCTCATCCGGAGTAATTTTTAAATCCTCTGCTTCTTCATAACTAACGCCCATCTGCCTCTGAATTTCTTCTGTTATGAGACCTCCCCCGACAGGAATTTCTTTTGTGAAGATGGGACCGCCTCTTTTATAAACAATAATCTTGGTACTTTGGGCACCAAAATCAAGAATCAAGGTACCCGTATCATATTCTTCAATATTATCTCCGGCGACTTCTTCAAAAACGTTACAAAGAGCAATCACGTTGAGGTCAACGATCTTGGCCTGGATTTTTGCCTCTTTTAAGACATCAGTAAAGTTGTCAACGACCTCAGTTTTTGCAGCCGCTACGATAGTGTCTTTACCGCCCCCTTCATTTTCTCCGAGGACGAAAAAATCGATCATGGATTCATCAGCGCCGAAAGTAATATACTGTTCAGCTTCCCATAGCACATGATCTTCGATTTCCTCACGGGAACCTTCGGGAGCACTTAACCTCTTAGTCATGGTATTGGGACCAAAAAGACCCATGCAAACTATCTTGGATTTAATTGAAGCTTGCTGAAGAGCTTCAAGAACACCAGTGCTGATTTCGGCAGGTTTTTGTATTTCATCTTCAATGATGGCAGCTTCTGAAAGGGTGTAGATGCCGAAACGGTCGACTTTAACTTTTCCTGGACCACCGGAAACTTCACAGACTTTAATACTGTGAGCGCCAATGTCGAGCCCTACCAACGTTCCGGGATTTAACTTCCCCAGAAGTTCATCTAATTGTTCTTTTAATGATGGTCCTGCCAAAGTCGTCCCTGTCTTTGTGGAATAAATAAACTTAATTAATTATAGGCAAAAGCAAAATGAGTTATCAAGGATTTAGTGCTTCACGCCATCAGAAGAACCAGGATTGAAGAATGTAAGCATATTGAGGGAAAAAAATTTGAAAAACGGCGACCACAAGGATGTAAGGTCC
>JBKHWS010000085.1:0-8286 GCA_046566385.1 Bacteriovoracia bacterium
CGGCTTCCATCTTTTCCACACGCTTAATAGAAGGCTTTTGATAGTACTCTCGAGCACGGTACTCTTTCACGATCCCGTAAGCATCACAAAGTCGCTTGAATTTTTTGAGAGCTCGCTCAACGGCGAATCCGTCAGTGATATCAATACGAATATTTTCTTTTGGTGCTTTTTTATCCTGGGCCATGAATCCTCACTATAAAGTTAATAAGCGTTTTTTCTATTCGGTTAAAATAGCATAAGACCTTAAAAAGGCCAGAATTTCCGTAATGATGCGGAGCTAGGTGGCTTTTAGAGCTTCAAGGTACCGAGGAAAGGGTAATGGTCGGAGGGCAGGATGTTCTTTTGCTCCATTCTTTTTGGTATCGGGAGAGGAAGCCCACTCAAATTTTTGTAGCGAGGAAAGTAGCATTCTGTGTGAATAATCCTGTCAGAAAAGCGGGAGGAGATAAAAAGATAGTCGATCTGTTGCTCAAAGCGATTGCCGCCGCGGTTAAAGTACACGTAGCTGAATCTGTCTTCCTCCGGTATTCCTGCGAGAAAAGCAATATCCTTTAAATCAGTTTTTTCATAAATCTGTTTAAATTCTTCTTCGGTCCCTTTTTCCCCTGCATGACCATTCATATCACCCCCAATAAGAATCGGGACGTCGGGAAAACGATGCTCCAGATCAAGATAAATATCAACGAGGCCCTTTACCTCTAAAATCCTTCTTGACCTTCCCTCAAAATCCTCTTTTCTTAGATCAAGTTTGGATTTGATGTGAACCAGAAGAAGAATCAATTTCATTTCATTATTTTCTTTAAGGTCAAGCCTCAGGACGTCCCGGGAAAAACGTCTGGCCGGCAGGGGAAGGGGAAAATCAATATGAGAATGGATGTCGACTTTGTAGGCCAGACTTTTTTTTATCAGGTAACCCAGGTCGATTCCGCGATCTGAGTTTGAAGGAAGACTCAAGGCAAGGTACTCATCATTCAGGACGAATCTGGCGAAGTTACTTAAGGATTCTGGTCCCCCCACCTCAGTTACCATCACAATGTCTGCATCCGCATCCAGAATAGTGTTTCCCAGGATCTGGCATTTCTCCTTAGACTTATTGGAGAAAAGGGATGAACTCATGAGCTGCCATTTGATTTCCGTGAGCTCCATCACCGGAACTGAATGGTTGTGTTTATCCATAAATAGAAAGAGGTCCTGGGCGTTTAAGACCATTACTTTCATCTGCATAAGAAGAGGATATCTCATCCCCGCAGGATTTGCTCGGATAAAAAACCTGAGAGAAAGAACACACTAAGTCTTTTCCGTTTCGGGACAAGGACATAAACTAGGAGCATCAGATTTTACCAAAGGATGGTTATGTTAAAGATGGTTTTCCTCTTTTCCATTTTCTTTAATCTTGCCTATGCTCAGGAGGATTTTACCGCAGCTGAAGCAGCACTCTTAAAAACCGACGCTCTTCGGGGTTGGCAAAAGAGGGATGATCAGCAAAGCCTGGAAGAGGCCTTGTCTAAATTTGAAAAGGTACATGAAACGAATCCAGGTGACCTGGCGATAGTTACATACCTGGTCCGTGGGTACTATCTTCTTGGAGATCATCACCAGACCAATGAAGACTTCAAGAAAAGAAGTTTTGAAAAGGCCGTGGCCTATGGAAGAAGAGGTCTCAACACTAACCCTGAATACAGAAAACATTCTGAGGATGATATTGAGAAGGCGATTAGTAAAGTAACGGAAAAAGAAGTTCCGGTCCTCTACTGGACGGCAGCTTCCCTTGGAAAGTGGTCTAAGTTAAATGGCATCATGTCCTCTCTTAAATACAAGGATGAGATCCTTGGAATGATTAAGCAGGTTGAAAAACTTCAGCCGGATTATTTCTATGGAGCGGTCCCTCGCTACTGGGGAAGCTTTTATGCTATTGCTCCGGGAATTGCCGGCGGAGACATGGATAAATCGAAAAGAAAATTCAGGGAAGCGATTGAAAAGGCCCCTGAATACCTTGCTAACCGCGTACTTTATGCAGAACTTTATCTGGTAAAAAGAGGGGACAAAAAAGAATTTAAGAGTCAGTTGAACGAAGTCCTTGTGGCCCCTAAAGGCCCAAAAGAAATAGAGCCAGAAAACCTGCTTGAGAAAAGAAAGGCGGAAAAACTTTTAGAGAAGAAGGACGACCTTTTCTAGTTAATGGAAGAATTGCTGTTTGCACCTATTGATTGTTTCCCTCACTGCGGTTGCGAGCAAACGACTTTCCTGATCCGGCAGCCAGTGGCAGTGGCCAGTTCTCTTGCCTATTTCTTCGTTGGATTTCTGCTCTTAAAAAAGGCAAATAAATCAGGGGTCAGCCATCGCGGCTGGCCCTTTTTAATTTTCCTCATAGGCACGACCAGCATTCTCGCTCACTCGAGTTTTACCAAGATCGCCATGGCGATGGATTTTACCTCGATCATACTTCTCATCACTTATTTTCCCATGCTGGATGTGCTGAAGTTAAAAGGGGTGAGACAGATTCCATCCTATGTGAGCTTCCCTCTCTACTACATCTTGTTGATTGGACTACTTCTGCCGTTTACCATGCTTCAGCAATATTTCATTGCCATGATCATGTTTTTTTTCAGTGTTGCCCATTTGATCAAGGAAAAGACACTTTCAGTTCTCTACGATAAAAGACTTATTTTCTCTTTGGCCGTCATTGGTTTTTCACTCGTTTTCATGTTCATTGATAAGCATGAATTCTTCTGCGGCATCAGGTACATGCCTTATGGCCATACCATCTGGCATTGCGGTTCAGCAGTGGGGATTTATCTCTTTGGGAAGTGGTACTTCTTTGAAAGTGCTAAATTACATGATGAAGTTGAAAGGGATTCCAACTAGAAAGAAAACGGCAAGGACGATGGCCGTACCTACCAGAACTGTTCCAACGGTTTTATTTACAACTTGTTTCATTTTAACTCCTTGTCCTGATCCTATTCTAATAGCGGGGAACGTTCGGGTCAATCTCGACAGACCAGGCATCAATGCCCCCACGAAGAGAAAGGGCGTCATAACCATGGAGCTTGAGAAATTGAGTGGCATAAAGACTTCTAACGCCATGATGACAATAAACGATGATGGGCTTTTTATCCCTGGGAAGTTCGTTGTAGCGGCCTTCAAGTTCATGCAAGGGAATATGTATGCCACCCAGGCCACATAACTCCACCTCATCATCACGGCGCACATCCAGAAGATGGAATGCTTTTCCTTCCTTCATCCACTTCTCAATTTTTTTATTATCGATTTCCATCAAGGGGCCTTTAAGGTGACAACACTTCCGGCGGCGACACTTTCAATGATCCAGGTATTCCCTCCAATAATGGAGCCTTTTCCAATGATTGTTTCACCACCGAGAATAGTGGCATTGGCATAGATCACGACGTCATCTTCAATAGTGGGATGACGTTTAATGCTTTGAAGTTTCTTTTTGACCGAGAGGGCCCCTAAGGTCACGCCCTGGTAAATTTTTACATTTTTTCCAATGATGGCCGTCTCACCAATAACTACACCCGTACCATGATCAAGGAAAAAACTCTCACCGATTTTAGCACCCGGATTAATATCTATTCCGGTCTTTTCGTGAGCGTACTCAGTCATAAGGCGAGGAAGAAGGGGCACTTCAAGATTCCAGAGAGCGTGGGCCAGGCGATAAATACAAACGGCATAAAAGCCTGGGTAAGTGACGATAACTTCTTCTTTACTATAAGCCGCCGGATCACCAGTGAGAGCTGCCTGTACATCCTGATCCAGCACTTCGGCCAGTTTAGGAAGGTCGTCGAAAAATCTCTCTATGGTTCCCGAGCTTTTTGCTTTAGTATTTGGGTTCAGAACTGATACAGAATCAAGGTAATGAATAAACTTTTTCTTGAGCCTTTCAACAGTGGCCTCAATATCATCGATGCTTCTTACTTCTAAACAACCTCGTTGTGGAAAAAGAAGCAGGACCAGTTCGTCGATGGATTGCCTAACCTCCCCAATATTCAACTGAATTTTCATAGTGTGAAGTCGATCACGGTGTAAAAACTGAACAAGTTTTGAAGACATGAGAGGCCTTTTGGGATATAAACAAGACACTTTAAAGTATATTAACACGCAGGGAAATTTCAATGGATCTTCGCACTAAACTTAAATCTACAGGCCTTTTACAAGTCATCGGGAACACGCCTTTACTTAAAGTGCAGAGTTTGAGTGCCATCACTGGCTGTGAGATCTTCATGAAATGCGAAAACCTCAACCCTGGGGGAACGATTAAAGATCGTCCGGCCCTCAATATGGTTGTTGAGGCCATTATTAAGGGGACTTTGAAGCCGGGAATGACAATTGTTGAAGGAACGGCCGGGAACACCGGAATTGGGCTTGCAATGGTGGGCCAGGCCCTGGGATATAAAGTGATTGTGGTCATGCCTGAAGGCATGGCGATCGAAAAACATAAGGTACTCAAGCTCTATGGAGCAGAGGTGGTGGAAACTGCGGCCGTCGCTTTCTCTGATGAGCGTCACTTCTTTAAGGTCGGTAAAAAGATCGGTCAGAGTTCTCCGGACTACTGGTGGGCAAACCAGTTTGATAATCCTGATAACTACCTTTCCCATTACCATTCAACTGCACCGGAAATGTTTGAGCAGATGGACGGAAAAATAGACGCTGTCGTTGTTGCTGCCGGTTCAGGTGGTACAGCTGCGGGTGTCTCAAAGTTCATGAAAGAGAAAAATGATAATATTAAGATCATCATGCCGGATCCTGTTGGTTCAGGGATCTGCAATTTCTTCAACCAAGGAAACTTCGATTCAGATGGTTCTTATACCATGACTGAAGGAGTGGGCATCACCCGCATGGTGGATAACTTCAAGCACATCAAGCAGGATTCCTGTTATACCATTGATGACCAGAAGCTGACTTCACTTGCCATGTATCTTCGTGAGAAAGAAGGTCTGGTGATGGGAATGAGTTCCATGCTAAACCTCGCTGGTGCATTCAATACCGCTCTGAAAATGGGACCAGGCCGCCGCATTTGTACTTTCCTGTGTGATGGGGGAGAGAGGGCCATTTCCAAAATGTATAATCCTGAATTCCTTCAGGAGAAAAAGCTGGATAACACTCTTCTTCCTGAAAATGAGATCGTAGAACTCTTCAAGAATTTCTGATTGAACGGAAATTCGGGTAAAAGCGAAGAACTTTTTCGTTCGAGATAGTTTCTTTGGTGGAAAGATCATTCTGATCAAACTGAGGAAGGGGAAGACTGTGTCTTCTGCAATAATCTGAATAGTAATCTTCTCGTGTTGGATGGTCACCTGACACAACTGAGTAAATTTCATTTTGAATTTTTTTATCAATCACTGCCTGGGTGAGATCAATGCAATCATCCAGATGAATGAGATTAACCGGCCAAAGCTTTCCCGGGAGATTCGTCTTTCCGCTTAAGTGTTTTCCAGGATGTCTGCCGTGTCCAATAAGACCCCCGAACCTGAGAATGGTCCACCGATTAAAGTGAGAGGAAATCCATTCTTCCTCTTCCAGGAGAACTTTTTTTCCGGAAGTTGAACTGATGAAAATGATCCAGGTGTCCTTAGAAAGATCCCAGCTTTTAAACCAGTCTAACTGCTCAGGAAAGGGTGGGATATTGAGGATCATGACTTCAGAATCCCTGAGATTTTCTCCAGGGATTTCCGGGTAGTTTAAGAGCTCAACCTCAGCTATTTCTTTTTCAAGGATATTCTTTCTGGCAAGTGTGCGGGTGGTGCCGGCTATTTTATGGCCGCTCTTTTGAAGACTTCTTGCGAGTGGGGCCCCAAAGTGGCCAAGTCCGATAATGCTTATTTTCATTTTCATGGTATCTTACAAGGGTGTTATGATGGTGACAATCCCAGTCAATCAGGTAGAGGAGAATCTTATGAAGTTTATTTTACTGTTGATCATGACAAGCACTCTGGCCATCGCTCAGGGGGAAAAGGATCTCTATCTTTCCACTGAAGATCAGAAATACTTTAAGAATGACGTGATGGAGGGAAACAATCAGTTTGAAAGAATAAACATGAATGTTAAGGAAATTAATAAGCTTCATGGAGAAGTTGCTGAACTCAGAGCTGAAATTCAAAAGCTTAAAAAAGAGATCACGGAACTTAAAAAGAAATAATGAAACTACTTTTTACGACCCCCGTTCCCCGTCCTTTTGAGGCCATCCGGGATAAATTCAATCGAGACTTGTTTCAGTATCTCTCTCCCGGATTTATTCCTTTTAACATTAAAAGATTTGATGGTTGCAAGAAAGGAGATGAAATTCACCTTGGCCTCGGACCTGGTGCCATTCATCAGGAATGGGTGAGTGTCATTACTTTTGAAGAAACTAACGCAGCAGGATGGTCGTTTATTGATGAGGGAAAAGTTCTGCCATGGCCCCTGAAGTACTGGAAACACCATCATCGAGTTGATAGAATCTCAGACACAGAATCGCTCATTGTAGATGATATTAATTTTGAATGTTCACCGTCTTTTTTAACCCCTTTAATCAAACCTTTTCTATGGACGGTTTTTTCCATCAGGCCTCATAGATATAAGATGTTTTTTAAGGATTAATATGAAACTCATTCTCTCTTTTCTTCTTTTCTTTTCCTCTCACGTTATGGCGGAGACTATCCTCTTCCTTGGAGATTCACTGACCGAAGGCTACCAGCTGTCTAAAGAGGAAGCTTTCCCCGCTCTGATTGAAAAGGAGTTGAAGAAAACCAGAAAAGATATCAAGGTGATCAATGGAGGAGTAAGTGGTGCAACTTCCGCCAGTGGTCTTAAGAGAATGGACTGGTACCTGAAGGCCCGTCCTGACGTTATGGTTCTGGCCCTAGGTGCCAATGATGGACTCAGAGGATTGAAGGTTGATCAGACTGAAAAGAATCTTGCCAGTGTGATCGAGAAGGCCCAGGAGAGAGGTATTAAAGTCATTCTTGCGGGGATGAAAATGCCCACCAACATGGGTGAGCCTTATCGCACCCATTTTGAAAAGATTTATCCTAAGCTGGCAAAAAAATATTCCCTCAGGCTCATCCCTTTCATCCTGGAAGGTGTGGGAGGTAATCCTAAATTGAATCTTCCAGACGGCATTCACCCTAATCCAAAAGGTCACGAAGTCATGGCGCGAACTGTTCTTAAGGTCCTGGAGCAGGAGCTATGAATAAAGAGGCGACTGTCGTCGTTTCAGACCTCAGAAAAAGTTATGGTCAGGGAGAGTCACGAGTTGAAGTTCTGAAAGGAATTAACCTTGAAATTAAAAGAGGTGAAACTCTTGCACTGGTAGGGAAATCAGGGTCAGGTAAGTCCACTCTCTTGTCCCTCCTGGCCGGCCTTGATCAGCCTGATTCAGGACAAATTCTGGTTGAAGGTAATAATATTTCGGGAATGAGTGAAAAAGAGTTAACCCATTTCAGGGCCTCTCATATGGGAATCGTTTTTCAGCAATTCCATCTCGTCTCCACACTCACGGCCTTTGAAAACGTTCTCCTGCCCCTTGAGCTTTTAAAGAGAGACAAGGCCCAGGAGACTGCCAGTCAACTTCTCCATAGTGTGGGGCTTTCTCATAGATCCCACCACCTTCCCTCTCAGTTAAGTGGGGGAGAAAGTCAGCGTGTGGCGATTGCCCGTGCTCTTGCCATTAGTCCTGCTATCCTCTTTGCAGATGAGCCGAGCGGAAATCTGGATGAGGAAACCGGAGACAAAGTCATGGACCTGTTGTTTGGAATGGTTGAGAAAACCGGGACCACACTTGTCCTTGTCACTCACGATCCTGATCTGGCGGAAAAGTGTTCCCGTGTTGTTCATCTGGAGCACGGGAGCCTTCAGTGATCTTTCGATTTTTCTTCATTAAGGAATTTAAGAAATATCCTTTTTTCTTTCTTCTTCTCTTTTTTACCCTTTTCCTGGGGACCCTGGGATTAGTGGGAATCAGTATTGTCTCAACTCAGGTTCAGGTGAAACTCAATGAGAGTGCCAATGAACTTCTTACTTCTGACCTGGCCGTTTCCGCAAGAAGGGATCTGTTTCCTGAAGAAAAGAAAGAACTTGAAGAAGCCTTTTCAAAAAATGCCCATGACCAATATAAAATAATTGATATCTACTCTATGGTGTCTCATCTTGAGGCCAAAGCAAGTCGCCTGGTTGAAATCAGGGCAACGGAAAAGGGTTTTCCTTTTTACGGAAAAATCACCCTTCATTCTCTTGAAGAATTTAACCCAGAGTCCCTTTATGTTTCAAAAGACCTTGCTGATTTATGGAACG
>JBKHWS010000086.1:0-8027 GCA_046566385.1 Bacteriovoracia bacterium
GGAGTCTTCAAGTGTGATTGGCTACAAGATTACATTGAAGACCGGGACAGCGATGGAAGTCATGCTGGATAAACATTCTCTGAACTAGAACACAAAAAGTGACAATTTTTTAGACAGTCTCCAAAGGATGGACAACCAAGCTATGCTAAGTTGTCGATTTTTTGGAGATAATCTGGCCCCGACCTTGCTCATAGGTAAGTAAGAGGTCAATTATGAACAGAATTTGCGCCTTCATCATTCTTTTCTCACTCATCACTTCTGCATGGGCATCTGAACATCAGATGATTGATACCCTGGGAGTGTCCCCGAAAGGCCAGTATGTGGCACTGGAAGAATATGGATATAAATCCCTTAACCATTCCTACTACGTCCGGATCAAAGTCATGAATGTCTGGAAAAAAGAATACGTGGGCAACACCATTGAAGTAGAGTTACCTGCCCACAGACCAACCTTTCTTAAAAAGGCCCGTGAAAAGGCTAAAATCCTTGCTCAGGAAGAGTTGAACCGATTCCATATTTCAGGTTAAGCTTCTGAAAAACTCCGGAACTTTAACCGTTGCAGGACCCTCTATAAAAAGATCGATGTATCGGCTCTGGGGAATCTCTTCTTTATTTATACATACTGTATAGGCGCCCGCTGATTTTGCCATTTGCAGGAATCCAGCAGCAGGATAGACCTGGCCACTGGTTCCGATGCTCACAAAAAGATCGGCGTCCTTCAGAAGATTATCTATCTTAGGCATATGGAAAGGAATCTCACCAAACCAGACGATGTTCGGTCGGATAGGGGTATTACAACAGGGAGAGAGAGGAAGAAAATCCTTATAGTTCAATTTGTAATGATGCAGATACTGAGTCGATGCTCTTTGTCCCTGGTTACAAAGAACCGTTTCCTGGGGAGCATAGTTTCCTTTCAAATCAAAGTAAGCATGGTCATCAAAGTAAACAGTTCCGCAATTGGTGCAACGGGATTCATTAAGAGAGCCGTGCATGCATAATGGTGGAAGGACTTCTTTTTGGTCGGCCCTTTGATGAAGGACATCCACATTTTGTGTGATCAGGTGGACATGTCCCTTTTTTACTTCTGCCAGTTCCACCAATGCCTCATGGGCCTTATTGGGACCTGCACCAGCGGCCTGAAGGCGCCTCATGGAATAAAACTTCCAGACTCTCTGGGGATCTCTGATATAGGCTTCAGGAGTGGCCACCTCTTCCATGCGATACTGTTCCCACAAACCGTTGGAGTCCCTGAATGTTGTGATACCGGACTCTGCGGAAATACCGGCACCGGTTAAAACCACGATCTTCTTATAGTCTTTTTTCGGGATCATTTTTTCGCTCATTTCATGATTCTACCGGACCTCACGGCCCTCCAAAAAGCCAAAACCAACCTAAATTCATTCCATAGATCTAAAACCACCAGAAATCGTTCTAACTTCTCCTGACATTTCAATCAGTTCTCCCTCTGTTTTCCCCAGTGGAATAGGCAAAAAACACCCTTACCCCGATGACTTTTAACCTAAGATAAGATATTTCAAGCTTTCCGGGAAATTCCTCCCGAAAGCCTCAGGATTTACCTATGTGTGGATTACTTGCTTACTCTGGAGATGTTCACGCTCTTCCAGATTTTGAAACTACGTTCAACCAGCTTCGCCATCGCGGACCTGACGATACTGAAATTCTCAAGGTAAATAATAATGAAGCCTCAATGTGCTTTCATCGTCTGGCCATCATGGATCCCTCCCAAAAGGGTCATCAGCCCTTTGTTGATGAATCAAATGGAAACGTAGCCATCTGTAACGGCGAAATCTACAACTATGAAATTCTGAAAAGAGATTATGAATCAACTTACAAGTTCAAGTCTCACTCTGACTGTGAAGTGCTTGTGCCGATGTATAAAAATCTGGGCATTGAAAAACTTTGTCAGAACCTGGATGCCGAGTTTGCCCTTGTGATCTGGGATAACGAAAAGAAAAAATTAGTGGCGGGCCGTGATCCTATCGGCATACGTCCGCTCTTTTATGGTTATAGCTCTGAAGGCAAGATCATGTTCGCCTCGGAAGCAAAGGTACTCACTCCTTATTGTTCAAAAGTAGAATATTTCCCTCCTGGTCACTACTACGATGGCGAGAAATTCATTCAGTACCGTGACCTCACTACTGTTGTTAACTTTTCCCCGAAGAACCTGGATCAGCACCTAAAAGACATTCGTGAGAAGTTAATCGAAGGCGTTCGTAAGCGTCTCGTTGCCGATGTACCAGTGGGCTTCCTGCTTTCTGGTGGTCTTGATTCTTCTCTCGTCTGTGGAATTGCCCAGGATCTTCTGAAAAAACCAATCACCACTTTCTCAGTGGGGCTCGATCACAATCCAATTGATATCGGCTACGCCAAGACTGTTGCTGCTCACCTGAAGTGCAAACTCCATGAAGTTTACTTTAACAAGAATGACACGATCGGTGTTCTGGATAAGCTTATCTGGCACCTTGAAACCTGGGACATCACAACCGTCCGGGCTTCCATCGGAATGTATCTTGTCTGTAAGTACATCCGTGAAAAGTCTGACATCAAGGTTCTTCTGACGGGAGAAATCTCAGATGAGCTCTTTGGTTATAAGTACACTGACTTCGCTCCTTCTCCGGAAGCTTTCCAGAAGGAATCCAAGAAGCGGGTAGATGAGCTTCATATGTACGACGTCCTAAGAGCGGACCGTTGTATTTCTGCTAACTCACTTGAGGCCAGAGTTCCGTTTGGTGATCTTGATTTCGTTCAGACCGTAATGGAAATTCACCCTGAGTTCAAAATGAACACGACCGGAATGGGTAAGTGGCTCCTCAGAAAAGCCTTCGATGGAACAAATTTCATACCGGATGAAATTCTCTGGCGTGAAAAAGCCGCGTTCTCAGATGCCGTCGGACACTCCATGGTGGATTACCTGAAAGAGTTCGCCGAAGGCCAGTATACTGAGCTGGATGTGGAAGCCGCTAAGGAGAAATATCCGCATGGCACTCCATTTACTAAAGAATCTCTCCTTTACCGTGACATCTTTGAGAAACACTTCAAAGGCCAGTCTCATCTGATCAAAGACTTCTGGATGCCGAACAAGGAATGGTCTAACTGTAACGTGACTGATCCATCGGCGAGAGTACTTCCAAACTACGGGAAGTCTGGAGTTTAAGATTGAACAGGTAGGGACTTAAGAAAAATTAAGTCCCTGCCGTTTTGATAACCAAAAAACATCCTTCTCAAAAATTTAAGAAATCTTATAAAAGCCTAACCTTAAGATTGTTTCTTGAACTATTTTTCATTCTCAAAACTAATTACTAAAAAGCTTAATCTTTGAATTAAACCTTAAGAGACAACCAAAAACTTTGTTGACGCTTACAAAACAAATCCACTTTCATTGATTATTACAATTTTTTGAAAAGGGATTTTCCATGAAAATGCTATGGACATTGATGTTCACATTTTTGTCTTTTGAGCTTCTCGCTCAAACTCCGGCAATTAGTTTTCTCTCTACCAATAGAACTTACGAAGAGGGGCAAACAGTAACTGTTTCGGCCATTCTTTCCGCTCCAACTAACGTCCATGTTTCAGTAAAAGTGTTCGTTCATGCAGACTCTACCGCCTCAGTTGAAGACCACGACCTTGGTGAAATGGGAGAGATTCATATTTCGGCCGGAGAGACAAAAGGATCATTCAGCTTTGAAATTCTTCCTGATGAACTTCCAGAATCAGAAGAAGTCATAAAGCTTTTGATGACGGCACCGTTAAATGCGACACTCGGAGCTTCTGAAATGTTGGTAAGGATTGTGGAGACAGTAGATCTTCCGACAGTGAACTTCACTTATTCAGCTTCAACAACCGCAGAAGGAAATGTCGCTAAAATTCGTGCCACTCTTTCAGCACCTTCTAACTCTTTAGTAGTTGTCCCCCTTCTCGTCTGTGGAACTGCAGAGTATCCGACAGATCACAACCTCCTCGATGATGTCATCATTTTTTACCCCGGCCTTACGGAAGCGACTCTATCAATCTCTATCCACCAGGACCTTGATGATCTGGAAACTGATGAAGACATCATCATTGAATTGATTGCTCCAGTCACCAATGCCAGCTTGGGAGTGAAAAGGGAACATACTATAACAGTTCCTGCGGCCGTTGCTCCCCTTTATTAATCTAACGACTCATTTAAAAGGATTTTTATGAAATACCTATTCACGATACTCCTCGCTTTGCCTCTACAGGTCTTTGCGGTTATTCCAGTCATTAACTTTGAAACAACCTCTGCCTTTTATGAGGAAGGTCAGAGAGTGAAGGTAAAAGCTGTTCTTTCGTCGCCAAGTTTAGACGGCGTTTTTGTGAAAGTGGCAATTGATGGATCTTCCACAACTGACCTTAATGATCACAATATGGGTGATTGGGCAGATATCTACATCTCGCCAGGGGCGACGCAAGGATCTTATACTTTTGACATCCTTGAAGACACTGTAGCGGAAGGAAATGAAACCCTGAATCTTTTCTTAACGGCGCCACTAAATGCCACTATCGGGACAAAGAGCGCCATGGCCATCACCATCGGAACTCTTGCTGATAACAATGGCCTTCCTGTCGTAAACTTTGAAACCTCCACAACAACGACCCCTGAAGGGGCCGTTGTTGAAGTCAGAGCGATCCTTTCTCAAGCGGTAGACTCAATCGTCCACGTGCCAATTGCTGTATCTGGTGCAGCGGAATTTCCGAGTGATCATAACCTCATTGAAGACGCGATAACTTTCTTCCCTGGTGCAACTACGACAACTTTGTCCATAACTATCTTTGAAGACTTGGATGAAACGGAAGTGAATGAAGATATCAACATAAGAATGACGGCTCCAGTTGTTAATGCCCAGCTTGGGAGTTCTCTTGAACACACGATTACAATTCAGGAATAATTTTATGAAGCTTATCTTGTCGGTTGCTTTTATCTTCTTCCCTCTCCTTAATGTTGAGGCCGAGTCATTGTTTAAAGAACCCGTAGTTCACTCAGCTCCTGCGAATGAGCTTGGCTTGCCAATGAGTTGGGTTAAGAGCAGGCAAGGTAGGAAAGAACTGGATGACGACTATGTTGTCTTCATTGGTAGTAAAGGGATAAATAAATTCTGGAATACTAATTTTGATGGTTATATCACGAATGTGAGAATCTCCGGTGAAGATGCCGCATACTTTAATGTCGATTCGACAACTTGCAATCCTGGTGTTGACTATTGCGAGAGCTATGTATCATTTACTCCTCAGCAAGAAAGGTACTACCATGCTTCAATTCTTCAAGACTGGTATCCATGTAATCTGGGTGATGAATGTGAGCCCTATTTATTGAAGCTTGATTTCAGTGGCCTGGGCATTCTGGAGGTTGAACCTGGGGAGTGCGATGATGAATCTCCTGGTTCAATAATAAAGAATGATGATAGAGCAGTGATCGAACAAATACCTATCATAGGAACTGACTTCCAACTCTCTCATTCTTCCCGTACCACCACTCAGTTTAAGTCTGGCATTTTCCCTGCGCTTGGGAGGGTGAGTTCATTCAATCCGGAAGGTTGGTCTCTCTCTGTTCACCATCTTTTTAAACCTTCTTCCAATGTCCTTTTCATGGGAGACGGAAACAGAATGAGGAGAACTCCTTTTGCTACGACTTCCGAATTCATACGAGTGGTTAATGGGAGTGAAGTTTTCGTTTTTGACTTGACAGGTAAACATCTTGAAACCCGGAGTTCTCTTACTGGTTATGTGAAATACGCATTTTTTTATAATGATCAGGATAAATTAATAAAGATTAAGGATGCCTACGGAAAAGAGACAATTTTCAGTAGAGATCTTGAAGGAAGGCTTGAATCAATCACTTCTCCCTATGGGAAGACGACAACTATTGCCCTAAGCTCAGAGTCTGGTTTAATTTCTTCAGTTACCAACTCAAACGCTGAATCATTCTCCATACTTTATTACCCTGGTACAGAGTTGATTGATCGATAAACGAGACCAAGTGGAAACTTCACATTTTTTGAATTTAATTCATCAGGGCGCCTGACAGTCGACGAAGGGAATGGAGGTAACTACTGGGACTTAGAGGCCGGCAATGATGGGAATGGTTCCTTCACTTTAAGAAGTTCCGCCCTAGAGAGAATGACAACGTACAGAAATGGCCGTGATGAATTCAATAATTATGTGAGAAAAAAGAAATCTCCGTCTGGCTTCATCACTGAATATTTTGAGGCTTTGGACAAAAGCCAGCGCTTCAACAATGTCTTTGAATCAGGCTCGACAACTACGATCAGTGACGAGAGGTTTGGTTCCAGTTTTCCTCGTTTATGGAAAGAGACTTTTACTATCAACGGTCTTACTAAAGAAACAACAGTATCTAAAACTGTAGACCTGACCGATCCATTAGACCCGTTTTCATATTCCACTATTCAATCAATAACGAACACCAATGGTGTCGAGAGCATCAGCGTCTTCAACAAGACGAATCTCACAAGTGAAACAACGAACCCATCCGGAGTAAAGACTCTCACTCAGCTTGATAACTTTGAAAGACCAGTTTCAATTAAGTATGCTGGAGATGTGCCCTTTTCAATTTTCTATGATCAAGAAGGGCGAGTCAGTCAAACAACTCAAGGAAGCCGAAACCCGCTAAGCTATACCTATGGAACGAACGGCGAAGTTGAAAGTGTCGTAAATGCTCTCTATCAAGTCACTAGTTTTGAGTACAATGATGCAAATCGAGTCACCAGAGTCACTTATCCGGATGGAAGGTTCGTTGGATACACTTATAACCCTGATGGTTTGATTACTTCCATAACTCCGCCGGGCCGTGATCCCCATAGGTTCACGATGAATGCTTTTGATCTTCCTGGAGCCTATACACCTCCTACAATTCCCGAGACCAGCACCCCTGGTACTCTGTACAGCTACAATCTGGATAAACAACTTACTCAGATTCTCCGTCCGGATGGGAAGGAAGTAAATTATATCTATGGCCCAACCACTGGGTTGCTGGATCAGATCATCTTGGCAACTGAAGAGGTTCAGAACTACACTTATTACCCGGCAACTGAAAATCCTCAAACGATTCAATCTCCTGATGGAGTGAAAAGTTCATTTACCTATTTTGGCATGAGTACCTTTAAAACTGAGGAGCAGGCGATTGATGGGGTCACTTCAACGGTTGAGTTTTTATTTGATAACTTCTTCCGGGAAACAGAAAGGAAAGTAAGCTTTAATGGAGCAGAATTAAGTACAACTATCACGACTTATCGCCCTGACAGTCAGCCTTCTAAGGTTGGAAGCCTCAGCATGACCTATGATGAAACTTCTGGAAGGCTCACTCAAACAAGTCTTGGCAAAGTGAAAGATTTTAGAACCTACGATGAATTCGGATATTTAAAATCATATCGAGCTGGATTCTACCCAGGAACTAAATGCCGGGGACAAAAAGCCAATGGTTGTGCCACTGAGCTCTTTTCATACAATATTACAAGAGATGCTCTTAACCGAATCGTTACCAAAGTGGAAAAAATTCAAGGTCAAACCACAAGTTATGAGTACTCATACGATTCTGTAGGAAGACTTTCATCAGTTACCAAAAACGGCGTCGTGGACAGCTCGTTCATCTATGATGACAATTCCAACAGGATCTCAGGAACTCAGAACGGGGTTCCTTTTACTGCTACCTTCGATGCTCAGGACAGGCAGCTAACTTATGCTTTAGGGGCAGAACCTGTTCAGGAATTTGTCTACAATACAAATGGAGAACTAATTCAAATAACCAAAGGGACGGAGGTCACCACCTTTAATCCAGATGCACTTGGACGACTAAAGTCAGTTACTCTGCCTGATTCAAGAATTGTTAACTACGCTTTAGACTGGGAAGGAAGAAGAGCGCAAAGAAGTCTTAATGGCACTCCTTTAACCCGCTCTATTTATGAAGACACTTATCGTCTTGCTGCTGAAATCAACCTTCAAACTCAGGGGAAGAAAGAGTACGTCTTCGCCAC
>JBKHWS010000087.1:0-7717 GCA_046566385.1 Bacteriovoracia bacterium
CTGTTTAAGGATGAAGTCCGGGCCATGGGGATGGAACTGGGCCTTCAACATGAATGGGTTTACCGCCATCCTTTTCCAGGTCCCGGAATTGGAGTCAGGGTCCTTGGTGAACTTCATAAAGAATCCATCAGAAAAGTTCAGGAGTCAGATCAGATCCTGTTTGAAGAATTAAAAGAGCATAAACTTTATGATTCTACCTGGCAGGCCTTCACTGTCCTTCTTCCGGTAAAAACCGTAGGTGTAAAAGGCGATGGCCGGGCCTATGAAGAAGTCATTGCTGTCCGAATGGTAAATTCCCAAGATGGTATGACGGCTTCAGTAACAGAAGTTCCCTGGTCTTTTTTGAATCGGGTTTCTTCCCGGATCTGTAATGAAGTGAAGGGTGTTACGAGAGTCGTTTACGACTGTACCTCGAAGCCACCCGGCACCATCGAATGGGAATAGAACGTTAAAACAGGATATCCGAGTAGTCGCCTTCGCTGCAGTTGTCGGAGTCTCTGGATTCGCAGAAAAGGACTTTGCTTAAGTCGATGCTGTTAACATTGATATCAGCGTGATCTTCACCGACAGTACTTTGTCCAAAGGCCTCAAGCGAGAGAGTGTTTTTAAAAAATGATTTTGAAAGATCCATCTTCAAAGTAATTCTTCCTTCCTGCACCAGGAAAGTTATGCTCACAGTGTTTCCGTTTTTTACAATTGAAGTGATGGTGGAAGCACTTTCCTCGAGGACCGCTATTTCCTTTTCAACTGAAGGTCTTGCCTCATAGAAAAGAACCCCAGCTTCCTGGGTTTCAAAGCCCCGGCAGGCAAAAGTTGCGGCGGGGACATATTTTTCCTTTGAATGCACAATGATCTGATCGCCTTCTACTTTTAAAACTGTCTGAACAGAAGTTTCAGTGATTTCACAATTTCCATTTTCTGTCTCCATTCTTGAAGTCGTAATGAACTTTACGCTCATCCCGGGACGAGCTTCTTCAAGAGCTGCTTTATTATTCTTAAGGTGGTTCTTCAGTTCCTGTAAATTGAGGGTCTGTGCAAATGTGAACGAAGGAATGAAGAGCGAAAGGATAAGCAGGATTTTCATAGAGATAAAACTCCTAAAGGTGTTAGTGCTTTTCTATTATCAAGAGTTTAAGAATTTTTATAGACCCCAAAGTGACACCACTGGAAGTACTTGAAAAATCATGATATTTCACTGTGCACTTAATAAGGAGATAACATGAATAAGGTTGCAATAGTTACTGGCGGATCAAGTGGAATTGGTCTTGCTATAGTAAAAGATCTGAACTCTCAAGGTTTTAAGGCCATGTCATGGGATGTTAAAGCTCCGGTGGAAGATATTCCTTTCATAGAATGCGATGTTACCTCGGAAGCAATGGTTCAAGGGGCCCTTTCAAAAACTGTAGAAATGTATGGAGCACCTTCCGTTTTAATCAATAACTGTGGTCTACAATATATGGCCCCGGTTGAAGAGTTTCCTATAGAGAAGTGGAATCAGTTGATCTCCATTATGTTGACTGGTACTTTCCTTTGCTCTAAAGCAGTCATTCCTGCCATGAAGAAAAACGGTTGGGGGAGGATCGTGAATATTTCCAGTATCCATGGAAAAGTAGCGAGCCCTTTTAAAGCGGCCTACGTTTCTGCCAAACATGGTGTGATCGGACTTTCGAAAGTCATGGCCCTGGAGTTGGCGGATTCAAACATTACGGTCAATACTGTTTGTCCGGGCTTTGTTGATACTCCTCTTATGCGCGCCCAGCTTTCAAAACAAGCGGAGCTGAATAAAATGAGTGAAGACCAGGTGGCCACTGAGATCATGCTCAAGCCTGCTTGTATCAAGAAGTTCACTTCCACTCAGCAGATAGCTGACATGGTGAAGTTCTTTATCTCTGATTCAGCATCGACGATTACTGGTGAAGCGTTCAGCATGTCCGGTGGTTGGGGAATGGGGCAATAGAAAGCTCCTTCCTTAGAAGGAGCCAAAAATTGAACCTAATGTAATGACAGTTGTGGTGGCGATGACAGGAATTGCCACCGCAGTCATGAAGATATCGAAATAAGAATCTTTATGGGTGAGCCCGCAAATGGTGAGAAGAGTAATCACAGCACCATTATGGGGAAGAGTATCAAAACCTCCCGAACTTAAACTTGCCACTCGGTGAAGAATTTCAGGGTTGATGTTCAGGGCCTGGGCCATCTCAAGATATTTAGTCCCCAGGATTTCAAGACCAATACTCATTCCTCCCGATGCGGAACCTGTAATTCCGGCCAGCACGTTAATGGCCACTGCTTCTGAGATAAGAGGGTTGGAGGGAGAAATACCCATAACAGCATCTTTCAACAGTGCGAATGAAGCCAGGGAAGCAATAACGGCACCATAACCGACCTCAGATGATGTGTTAAAGATAGGAAGCAAGGATCCCATCGTGCCGTGGTTCAGGGAGTCGATGGTTTTTTTATTATATTTTCTGAAGAATGCCAGGATGAATCCAATGGCAATAGCGAGGGAGATAATGATGGCCCACAGACCTTTTACCGCCTTTATATTGATTTTTCCGAAAGCAGCTTCTGCTAAATACTTTGCCTCCCAGCGAGGTATGAGAACTTCTGAAAAAAGGAAGTTACAACCAATCACAATGAGAAGGGGAGCGAGGGCCAGCAGAAAAGGAGGAGCTTTTTCTGATGACTCTTCTTCTAGTGTTGCATTGACCACTGCTTGTGATTTTCCTGCGTGATAATTCATCCACATCATGCCGACCACAAACATGATGATACCTGCGATAATTCCGAGCCCGGGGGCCGCAAAGGCAGTCGTTCCGAAAAAAGGCATCGGTATGGCGTTTTGAATGGCCGGAGTCCCGGGAAGGGCCGTCATGGTGAATGTAAATGATCCAAGGGCAATGGCCCCGGGGATAAAGCGCTTTTCAATCCCGGCCTGATTATAGAGCGTGACGCTGATCGGGTAGACGCAAAAGGCGACCACAAAAAGTGAAACGCCCCCATATGTCAAAATGGCGCAGGCAAGAACTGTTGCAAGGATGGCGTGTTTGGCCCCTACTTTTCTTGAAATCGTTTTCCCAATGACTTCAGCAGCGCGGGAATCGTTCATAAGTTTTCCGAAAATCGCACCCAGAAGGAAGATGGGGAAATACTTTATGACATAGTTCCCCAATGCACCCATGAAGACCTGAGTGTAGTAAGCAAGCGTCATGCCTTGAGTCGCAGGATTATAAAGCTCCGGCTGAAACAAAACAGCGGTCAAGGCACAAAGGGGAGCGAGAACAAGAACATTGATGCCTCTGTAAGCAAAATACATCAAAGCTACGAGTGAAACGATTAAACCAAAAATTCCTAACATAACTCACCCTTACTTTTTAAGTCCAAAAAATTTAAGAATAAAATCACTACTGGAAGGTGCCTTGGGATCAAAGTTTACCGTTAGAGGCCTTCCTCCTCCCCAAGCATGGCCCAGTCCCTTGACCAGAATGACTTGTTCAACAAACCCTTGATAGGCAGTATCAGTTTTTTCAACCGAGTAGCCATTAGGGTACATTGAAGATTTTCTTGTTTTATACCCACGAGCTGAATGGTTTCTGAGGCCATCGTCTTCCATGTCCCGCCAAACCCCCTGGGATTGGCTTATGAGTTCTGCATGCAGGGAAGGAACTCTTGCATCGTCGGTACCGTGAAGGATGAGGACTTTTTTAAGCTTCTTTCCTTTAACGTTCCTTCCGCATTCGTATAATTTCTCACCCAAGTACTCAGGAGATTTCTGTTCACTTGAAGTAAGAACTGTTTGGGCCTCAGAAATAGTTTCTGCGACTTTGAAATTAAGTCCGGAGTGAATGGCACTGGCAGAAAAGACATCGGGATAGCAGGCCGTCAGGTTGTGAGTCATTGCCCCACCGGCACTGATGCCCGTCACAAAAACACGTTGAGGGTCAACTTTGTTTTTTTTCATGACCATTTTTACTGCTGAGATAATTTGTCCCATTTCATGGTACTGATTGCGCTGCTGCTGGAAGCTTAAGAACCAGTTCCAACAATGATCCGCATTGGAAAACTCCGACTGTTCAGGAGCGAGGAGGATGAAGTTATTCTTTGAAGCTTCATCTTCGAGCATTGTTCCATCAAGCATGAGAGAAGGATTTTGTTTACATCCATGAAGTAAAACCAAAAGGGGTCTTGAAGCCTTTTTAGAGGTCTCCGGAAGAACCAGAACAAAGTTGCGCCCCATATGGCCGAATTTAATTCTCTTTGCCAAAGCTGAGCTTGCAAAAAATAAGAGTAAAAGAGGGATAAGGGTAAGTGTTTTCATGGGGGGGATGCTACCTAATTGAATTAAGGTTGGAAAACCAATAAACCACACTTTAGGTCCTTGAGTGCTTAAAGTGTTGCAAGAAATGCGTGGCGCAAAGATTGAACTTTTATGAACTAAAGTGGTAGTTATCTCCCATGAAAATTCTTCTCATCCTTTTCCTTATTGCCGGTTGTACTCAGAAATACTCAGACTATGATCTGATCCGGAAAGTTGATTTTAATAAAGAGACATATGAGAGACCGGTCACGCTCATGCAGGTTGTTCCGGTAGGAAAAGACCATCTGAAGGCCTGTTTTAATCAATGGCTGTTCTTTACCAATGCCGCTGCTAAAAAAGATGAGGCCATTCCTTATCTTGTGAGGAGTTTGTGTCCCGGACAGGATTATCTTTTGAGTTCTGAAATGGTTGAGAGCTGGTGGACCACCATTCTTTTCACGCGTTCATGTGTAAGTGTTGAAACTAAATGTGCTGAATTGAAGAAAAAATAAGGGCCAGGTTTCCCTGACCCCGATTGATTATTTTGTCGGTCTGATAGAAACCTGAAGTGAATTACCAAATCCCTGAGCATAAACATTAAATGATTTCTCTGTAGCCTTTCCTCCGCTTACGCGAGTGAAGGTGAGGTCAAGTGACGTACATGGACAACGCGGGAAAACTCCTCTCGTAGCGAAAACATCCACAACCTTTGAAAGCGTGAACCCTTCTCCCTGAAGGTCCTTTTCAAGTCTATCAACTTCGGTCTGCTCAAGAACAACAGCAATGGCCCCGGCACCGGAAGCGGCAAATGAAGCAAAAGAAAACATGAGAACGATTAAAGCAATTATTGGTTTCATGGGAACTCCTTGTGAATGGCCTGTAACTACAATGAACAGGAGGAGTCGCCTAGGATCATTGTAAATTCTTCCCTGAAATTGAGATTAGCTAAAGAGATCTTTCAAGTTCTGAGAAGTCCTTGATCCCTTCAAACCTGGATGGTTTTGTCCCTTCTCGTAACACCTGGGTGACCTTTAATCCGGCCTCGTTGGCAGCTTCTAGTTCTTCCGGAATATCTGAGAAAAAGTGGATATCCTGGGGTTTTAAATGAACGGCGTTGGCGATATTGGAGTAGGAAGTGCGCTCCCTCTTACCGCCAATCTTGGTGTCAAAGTAGTGGGCAATCATGGGAGTGAGATCCCCGGCGGAAGAGTAACCGAAAATCAGTTTCTGGGCATGGACAGAACCGGAGGAATAAATGCCAACCTGTGCACCGGAATTAAGAACTTTCTCAAAAAAGGGTTTTACATCGGGATAGACGTGTCCCTTGAAATCATTCTTTGAGTAACCGACATCCCAGATGTGACCTTGAATTTCTTTCAGGGCCCCATGTTTTCTGTCGGTCTTGATCCACTCCAGAAGTTTTTTGATAACCCCATCAAGGTCAAGTTGGAGTCCCTCTTCAGTGGAAACAGTTTTCTTTACTTCTGCTATGGCGTTCTGAATGGACAGCTCTTTCTGATGGTGAAGGACAAACTCTTTGAGGTGAGAGGCTGCATAAGGAAATAAAACTTTATGTACAAAGTTTATGTCCGTCGTTGTCCCTTCAATGTCAAAAAGATAGAGCTTTGTCATAGATTGTACTTTTGTTCTTTTCCGCTGTTTGTGTAATTGGCTACCCATCCTTCCTGAGTCTGAAACACCCGAATGGCCTTCACATGATACTTGGGGGCAAGATCAAACCAGTGAGTGAACCCCTTAGGCACTGAGATGAAATCTCCCTTCTCGCATAGGAGCTTGAAAACCTCCATTCTGTCTGGAAGATGGAAGAAGAACTGACCTTCACCGTCTACGAAGAAACGAACTTCATCTTCAGAGTGAGTGTGCTCAGAAAGAAACTTCGCCCTGATGGCCTCAATATTCGGCGTGTCCTTGTGCACATTAATCACATCTGCGCTCTTGTAGCCGTGTTTTTCCATGTAGGGCCTTAGCTCATGTTCGTAGGCCTTGAGGATTGTTTCCTGGGAATCTGAATCTTTCAGGGACATGGAAGCCTGCCACTGTTCAAAGATGATCCCTCTATCATTCATGAAATGCTTTATTTCTTTTGTGTCACGGATTTCTTTTCTTTCCGGATCTAAGAGAGTCAGAACGGCCATCTAAAATCTCCTCATCGTTAAATAACAATCAAACAAAAACTCAAAAGTTTCAATGTGCCTCTTGGCACTCGCGATATCTTTACCCCATGAATAAAGTCCGTGACCCGCAATCAAAAAACCATGATTGTTGTCATAGCGGTTATCCATGTTACGAAGGATCTCTTCAATATCCTGGGAGTTCGGAACTATTGGCAGGGTGACTTTCAGCTCATGTGTCATGTTTCCTTCCAGGCCTTTTAAGAGTTCCAATCCTTCAAATACCAGTTCTTTTTCCTTCACCATGAGATGCGACAAAACTGTTCCAAGCACGGAATGGGTATGAAGAACGCAGTTGATATCAGGAAAGAGCTTATAGATTTCAGTATGAATTTCTGTTTCCGCTGAGGATTTGACACCCGGAAGATTAAAAGGGGAGAGGATTTCTCTTTCGGAATTGATCAGGATTAAATCCGAGAGTTTGAATTTACTTTTATCCACTCCTGAGCGGGTGATGATGTACTGATTTTTGTTTTCCGCTGATCTTACTGAATAATTTGTGGAGGTTGCAGGAGTCCAGCCCTTGTGACTGAAAAAGCAAATCGTCTCCATAAGCTCCTCGGCAAGCCTCAGATTCCGCTCCGTAAACATAAACTCTTTTCTCCTCTTTGAAAGAGGACTTACGTACCGCAAACATCATGAAATTTGAAGGTCTTTATCAATTGTGTGCAGCCCAGCATTAATTTAGAATAAATGCTGTTTAGATGCATGGTCTTAACTTTGTCTTTTGCTCTTAAAAGTGGTTAGCTTGAAGGATAGCACATACATATTTTTCGAGGACGTTTCCCTATGAAAAACCCTTTCCTTGGGAGTGATTTTTACAACACACGTAAAGATAGTTTCACTCACCTTCACCTGCACACCCAGTACTCGCTTCTTGATGGAGCGATCAGGTTAGGTGATCTTTTTAAAAGGGCCAAAGAACTGGAGATGCCGGCCATTGCCATGACTGATCATGGGAACATGTTTGGTGGGATTGATTTTTATACCCGCGCCATTTCTGCAGGCATTAAGCCCATTCTTGGTTCTGAAATTTATTTTACTCCAGGATCCCGACATGATCGTAGAGCACCAAAAAATTTAAAGACTCTTGATTCACAGGATGAAGTTGAAGGGAAGCACCAGATCCATCACCTGATTCTTCTATGTAAAAACCTCACTGGTTACCAAAACCTCTGTAAGCTTCTTTCAAAAGCCTATCAGGAAGGTTTCTATTATAAACCAAGAG
>JBKHWS010000088.1:0-7577 GCA_046566385.1 Bacteriovoracia bacterium
AATAAAAGTTTTTAACTGAGTAATGTCTTCTTTCCACTTTCCGGTTTTGTTTATTTCTTCAAAACTCATCATCGCCACATAAGCATCAATGTTGTGCTCGAGTGCGGCAACTTCATTTTCTGGAAAAGGTGTGGAGAGAACATCGGAAGGAGCAAATCTTAAGGCCCGTGTCTCTACGTCGTTTATTTTAACTGAATCAATCTGAGAGTGAAGATAGGAGAGTAACTTTAAATTGAAATGAACGAATTCTTGTGAGTTAAATTTTTTCTGATAGTGGGATGAGGCCAGTGAGACCCATGCCATGGCACCAGCGATTCGTTTATCACCGGCCTCGGGATAAACAGAAGTTCCATCAAGGTTATAGGAAAAATAAAGTGAACCATCTTTCATTTGAAGATCATTCATGGCCTTCAGAAGTTTCCTCGCTCTGGCCTTATCATTTTCTTTGGTAAAAGTGATGATAGCGAGGGCCTGATCATAGATGTAACTCTGACTATGATCACTGTAGCTTTTGATGAGGGAACCATTGCCTCTAATGTCGATAAGACGGGAATTTAAATTGGTGATGAGTTCCTGGTTTGTTATCGCGTACACCGAAAACGCAAATAACATCCCGGTGAGAACCAAGAGTATTCTCAGCATGAGGTAAGACCCTCTCCTAGCAGTTTGTTTATTCTTGATCTTTATCGTCAGTTATTGAGGAAAGCTTGAGGAAAAAGCTTCAGTTTTGTTTGGAGGTAAGTCTTTGAAAATATGAGGAGTTTTGGGCCAGGGTTTCAAGATATGGTCGGATATCTTTTTGTAAAGGTGCTGGAATCTGCTCTAAAGTGTAAACATGCTCCACCGGTACATAACGAAAGGTGAAGTTAATCCTTCTGGTTTGGAAGCCCTCGATGGCCGGACCAATGAGTTCTTTTTTTTTATCCTCGACTCTTTGGACTCTGTGAAAGGTTTTCGTTTTCCACTTATCACCTCCAAAAATTTGAAGAGAGGAATCCTCCAGCCACTGGGAAAAAACGAGGTTGTCTTCTCCCAAGGTAGACTTACCCTGAACAAATTGAAAGAAGGCCTTTTCACCCAGGGATATCGAACCCACAGGTCCCGGCTCAAAGTCTTTATGCTCTCCCACTCGGGCGCGATCCACCCATTTGCCGTCTTCCAGCTTATTCCCATAGAAATTTATCAGACAGGTGTTCAAGTGCCACTTCTCAGGAAAGAAGCTCTTGGGGAAACGTTTCCTGGCGATAAACTCAATTCGGTCCACCAGCTTTTGTAAAAAAGGGGGATAGGGTTCAGCTTTTATGCACCGGTGGAGAATCCCTTTAGGTGGATGGTAGTAATCCAGGCAGGCAAACTGCCAGTTTCCCAGCCAGTATACCGGTCTTAAAAGCTGCCGCTGTTGATCTCCGGGGGGTGGTGGATTGTTCTCGGAAAACCGCATTTCCCACAGGGGATGGAGGGTTCCGAGCCATTCCAGTAAATGGGCCCTCTCCTTTCTGTCGATGAAAGGAAACTGGTAATACAGACCTAAGGGAAGCTCTTGATTCTTCATTGAGTGGATTGAAGGTACAATCGACGGATTTCAGAGTCAAACACCTTGTAAAAAGGTGGGGGTGAGCTTGAGATAAATCCGGGAGAGGGGTACTCTCGTGACCATGAAACTACTATTGGCGTCTGAGGAAGATATTTTCCAGATATCCCAGCTTTACTTTGATGTTTATCAGGGGACGTATCCGGATCCTCTGATGAAGGATTTTAATCTTATCCGGCAGTTCATTAAATCGGATTCCGGGTACTGGTTCATCGCCAAAGACAGCAACAATGAAATTATCGGATCCGTACTCGCCGCTTATGACGTAGACAATCTTATCGCCAAGGCCTTTGGTGCAGTCGTGAGAAATGAGTTTCGTGGTCAGGGAATCATGGAAGAACTTCTCTCATTCGGTATCAATTTCCTCAGGGAGAAAACTCAGGGCGTGGATGTTATTTATTCAACCACCAGAACCGTGAATGAAGCTGCCCAGACTCTCACTGAGAAATTAGGTTTTAAAAAACTAGGTATCTTTCCCAATGCTCACAGGACGAATGATTACGAAACTCATTGCCTGGCCGCAATCGTTTACGACTCAGCTCTTGCTAAGAGACATAGCAATTATAAAATTCATCACGAGATATCTTCCCTCTACAATATTGTTCAGAATGAAGTGGGTCTTAATCCTCTTGAACCCATTGTTCCCGATAAGCCTTCCAAAGTTCTGATTACTCCGGGAGATCTTGAAGTTGTGAAGTCACCTAAGTTTGTGACGTACCGGTATAATTATTTAAAAAGCGAAAAGCGACTTGAGTTCGAGTTCTTTCCTTTTCATGTTCCGAATCTTGTTATCATGTCTCCGGATCAAAGTATCGAGCTCTTCTGCCACCTTTCAAGCGTTGATGGTTACTGTGTGATCGTTGGTGGGAAGATGCCGGGAAATCTTGATTTCACCCAACTCTTTTTGAACTCCAATAAACTTCTAAGAGATGCAGGGGCCAGATATATCGAAGTGATTGTGAGGGCCGATCGACCGAAAATCCTTGAGAGTATTCTCAAAGCTAAATTCATTCCCTGTGGATTCTTTCCGGCCTTCCAGCAGATTGAAGACAAGCGCTATGACTTTCTGGTCTTCAGCAGATCATTCGAAATTTTTGATTTCCAGAACGTAAAACTTAAAGGGATGAATCAGGTCTATCTGGAAGAATACTTCAAGGCCTGGAAGAGAATGTCCCTCAATCCGAAACTCCTCAAGGTATGAAGGCAACAGAAGTTCTTTTCGAATCAAACCCTTTTGACTTTAGTGAAGCATCAAAAAAGCTTTTCCTGGAAAGCTTTAAGGAAAATGCCTTACACCATTATCAAAATCACGAGTTCACCAGAAAGCTCTGGGACAAGTTTAAATTTCATCCAGATGAAATTCAATCAGAAGAGGATTTGCATAAGATTCCGGGAAGCATGGTGCATCTGTTTAAAGAGCACGAATTTTGTTCGGTATCCAGGGAAAAACTGGAACTGGTTCTCACAAGCTCCGGAACCGGAGGACAAAAGTCTAGGCAGTTTCTGGATAAGAAGAGTCTCGAGAACGTAAAGAAGCTGGCCTTTTCCATTCATACGGCCTTGGGTATGGCAAACAGTAGAGAATATAATTACCTGTGTTTTACCTATGACCCGAAAGTCGCCAATGATCTAGGCACTGCCTTCACGGATGAGCTTCTCACTAACTTTACGGGAAAAAGAGAAGTCTACTACGCCATTCAGTGGGATGAAGAAAAGAAAGATTTCATCCTGAATGAAGAGGGAGTGGTGGAAACCCTGAAGCGCTTTGAAGCATCGGATATTCCTACCCGGATACTAGGATTTCCCGCTCTTCTGTTTGAAGTGATTGAAAAACATAATTTAAAACTAAATCTCGGGAAAGATTCCTGGTTACAAACCGGCGGAGGATGGAAAGGCAAGGCGGATAAGGAAATTCCTAAGCAGGAATTCAGAAAGTTCATTGAAGAAAGGCTGGGTATCCCACAGAAAAACCAGAGAGATCTCTTCGGCATGGTGGAGCATGGAATTCCTTACGTGGATTGTGAGAAAGGAAATCTTCATATCCCGAACTTTGCCCGGGTTTATGTGCGTTCTCCCTATGATCTTTCTCTCAGGAATAAAGGGGAGCGAGGGCTGCTGCACTTCCTTTGTAGTTATAACTTTAGTTATCCTGCTCCAAGTTTACTCACAACCGATTACGGAAGAGTGGGAGAGTGTGACTGCAAAATGGGAGGAGATATCCTGATCCTTGAAGGACGTGCCGGAGTCACAAAGCATAAAGGGTGTGCCCTGAAGGCGCTGGAACTGGTGGAGAAAAAATAATGTATTGGTTTGGGGAAAAATCAGGAAATGAGTTAAACTGGCAGGATGATTCCAGCTGGAAATCTCTTTCCCAAAAACGCAAAACTTTCTCCAAAATCAAAATCGATGAAATTCTGGATATCCTGGATAGTTTCTCAAAAGAATCATTCGAAGACGCTTTACCGGAACTTATAAAAGAATCGGGCTTCTCTCCGGAAGAAACGAAAAAGACACTGGATCTTCTTCCCGGACTTTTAAGAAGAGAAAGTCTTGAAAAAAGAATCCAGGCAGAGTTTACGAAAAAAGAAGTTCTTGATCAGTTCACCAAACTACCTCATGGAAGCTTTAAGGTGAAAGCAGTTTCCCAGGGAATACTCCTCCATGTTACCGCAGGAAATGTTTTTCTGAGTTCCATCGATTCCCTTATCATGGGCTTTCTCACGAAGAACCTCTCCATTGTGAAAGTCAGCAGTCAGAACACATTTTTTCCTTTGTATTTTGCTGAAAAACTTCGTGCCTTTGATAAGAAAAATATTCTCGCGGATAAGTTTGCTATCCTTCACTGGAAAGGCGGAGACGAGAAAACAGAAAGCTTCATTAAAAACAAAGTGAACACCATCATTGCCTGGGGCGGGGAAGAGATGATTGCTTCTTACCGGAAGAACCTCCCGCTGCATGTGAAGTTTCTGGATTTCGGACCAAAAATCTCTCTGCAAGTTATCTCACAAGAGGGCCTTAAGAATAAGAACCTCTCAAAAGTAGCAGAGAAAATAATCGCTGACATTATTCCCTGGGATCAGGGGGCCTGTGCCTCTCCCCAGAATCTTTATCTCCAGGAAGGGATTGATGAAAACACTCTTCTGGAAGAATTGAATAACGCCTTTAATGAAGCGCCAGCAAGAGGGGAGCTTTCTGAAGATGAAGCGACAGAAATCCTAAAAGAGAAATACCGGGCCCTCTATTCAGAACTCATGGAAGGGGGAAGAATTTCAGAAGGAAAAAATCATCTGATTCACCTGGAGCAGAGTAAGATTTTAAAACCGTCACCCCTTCATCGCTCCCTCATCATAAAACGATTTAAAAATGAAGAGGAACTAAGACAATTACTGGAACCATTTTCATACTATCTTCAGTCTTGCTCTTACCTTCTAGGTGAGAATGAAAAAGAAAACTACCTCTCTGAGCTCACTCTGACCGGCATCAAGCGTTTTGCTCCTCTCGGGAGTGTCACCTGGGGAATGGAAGGGGCACCCCATGACGGCCGTTTTGTTTTAAGGGAACTTGTGACCTTTATCGGTGATGAAATGCGCTCAATGGATTATGGAGAGGAGTCTGCAGTTCTTTCGGATTCCAAAGACATCAAGGCCCATTTCGATAACTCTCTTCATCCTAGAGGCTTCATATTCTCGTCCGGTGGAACTACCGGTGAGCCAAAGTTCGTTCACTTCAGTTACGAAGAGTTCGACTATATGAGCGACATGCTGGCCGCGAACTTTAAAGCTCAGGGAATTAAGGAAGGCATGATCGTGGCCAACCTCTTTGTCGCCGGAAACCTCTGGTCATCATTTCTGTGTGTGGAAAAGGCCCTGGAAAAAATCGGGGCCATCCAGCTTCCCATCGGAGGGATGTGCTCCTCCGACAACATTCTCCTGTATCTTAAAAAATTCAAACCAGACGTGGTGATGGGAATCCCTTCCATGTTGGTCATGAATGCTGAATACATATTGTCGCAAAATGAATCGCTTAAAGTTCCGATGGTCTTTTACGCTGGTGAGGCCATGTCCGAGATCAGAAGAGAGTTTCTGGCGAAAACCTGGGGCACAACTTATTTCGGATCAGCTGGCTACGCCTCAGTGGATGCCGGAGTCATTGGTTATCAGTGTACTGACTGTAAAGCGGGTGAACATCACGTGTTCTCTGATCTTATTGATTTAAAGATTGTAAACGATGAAGCTGTGGTTACCTCCCTGGCCCGCAATACGATGCCCATCCAAAACTATCGAACTGGTGACAAAATCGAGTGGATTGAAGATTGTTCCTGCGGAAGAGGGGATAAACGCTTTAAGCTCCTTGGACGCATTGATAACGTTATTCAGATCTGGTCATGTCGTTTGCTCACTAATGATGTGGAAGAATCTCTTTCAGAAAATGGCATTATCACTTACCAAATGACGATTTTCGAAACATCGGAAAAGAACCTGATTAAAGAGAAGCTCCACATCACATTCGAAAAGTCAGACTCAAAGCTCAACGAGGAGAAGCTTCTGCTCGATCTCTATAACCGTTCACGGGATGTGAAAGACACCATTTCATTTGTCGAATTTAAAGAGAATGTTGAACTGCTTTCCGTTTCCCAAGGGAAAATTCCGAGGAATCCAAGAACCGGCAAGATAAGTCTTCTGATCGATCAGCGACGGTAATTACCAGACAGTAAGTTCACTATAAGCATCTGGTTGATTTACTTTTAAATACTCAAGAATTTTTTCCATCTTAACGGCTCGGTTGAAGGTGAGATTGAAGCCTTCTTCTTTCTCATTCTTCGCTCCTCCGGCAAAATGGAGGCCCACTACCCGGCCTGTTTCTTTTTCAATCATAGGGGAGCCGGAGCTTCCACCATTCGTATCACATTTATGAGCGAAAACTTCTTTCTTAATTCCAAGTGGAGCAATAAGGCTTGAGACCCTACACTCATCGGTATCATCAAATACTTTATATCCCGGTGCCGGACTTTTGCCAGGGTGACCAATGTTAATTAAGCGGGTATCAAGTTCTACCGGACGGTTACTTAGAGAAAAAATATGGTGGTTCTCCGTCTCCTCAATCTTTCTTTCGATTCTTACGAGGCTGAAGTCCAGAGCTTCATTGGCATCAACTAATTCCGTAATCTTCAGGATCTTGGATTTTCTGCTGCCTTCAATGTGATGAAGATTAATCCCGGTGAAATCCTTTGAGTAATTCTCATTCAAAGTACGAACCACTCCTTTCTCTTTAATCAGTGAATCGTATTCGCTGTCCTGAGGTTCCTTGCCAAAAAGTCTTCCAAAAAATGAGCCAATCAAGGTGACAAACGGATCAGGCTGACCTTTTACGGATTTATTCAAACAGGTGAGACAATGAAAATTTGTGAGTACTAAATCCGGTGCCACTAAGAACCCACTACAGCACTCACTGGCCTTGCCGTTCTTTCCTATGGAACATACTCCGGAAGCAAGCTTTTCCACCTGCTCGGACATGTTTTTATTACCTGGCTTCACCACTTGCACTCCATCCTGCCCATAAATGGTTCTCCCCGAAGCGAAGTTCATGGAGGTAGCAATAAGGAAGAGAATGAGTAGTTTCATAAGACGGTCCTTTTACCCAGACTACCAAATGAAAGGAGGAGGAGGGGGAATGGAGACAATTATTCAGGGGGTGTAGAAAAATTAGTCAAAATACCATTAAAAGTAGGCCGAAAGCTATTGTCCAATAAACTGCAGAGTTGTCCAATAATCATGGAAAAACTTGAATTTCTTGTCCAAAATATAAGTTAATTTGTCCAAAAAGAGATCTATAATACCAGTAAAGGCTTTTTATGGACAAAACAGCCACTTTAACTGTAGTTGATCAAAATTCATTAAGTGCCTCATCTTCACATACTTTTTAAATTTATAATATGCCTGTCCCTGATCCAGGGGCGGCCGGAGAATTAACTCTCGAAGGAATAGAT
>JBKHWS010000089.1:0-7546 GCA_046566385.1 Bacteriovoracia bacterium
TTCTTTCTTCATCCCTTTGAAGTAAGGAGGATTATTGATGTAAGTGGATTCCTGATCCCAAGGAAAAGTTTCGGATTCAGAAACAGGAACCTTCTGCCAGAACTCATCTCCTCTGAAGACATCAGAGTACCGTGACTTGAACATGGCAGGTGTAATGGATTTAGTAATGGCATCCTGGATTTCCTGAGAAGAAGGCCAGATATCTTTAAGGTAAACAGGGTTACCTTTTGAATCTTTACCGATTGGCTCTTTTGTAACATCAATCCTTACGTTTCCTGCGATGGCATAGGCCACGACAAGAGGAGGAGACGCAAGATAGTTTGCCTTGGTATCAGGAGAGACACGCCCTTCAAAGTTGCGGTTACCAGAGAGAACCGCAGCGGTGGCAAGATTTCCATCTTTAATCGCTTTGGAGAACTCTGGTCTAAGTGGTCCGGAGTTTCCAATACAAGTGGTGCAACCGTAACCAACAAGATTAAATCCAAGCTTGTCGAGTTCAGGCTGAAGTCCCGCGGCTTCAAGATAATCAGTCACAACTTTTGATCCGGGAGCAAGACTAGCTTTGACCCATGGTTTACGGGTCAAACCGAGAGCATTTGCTTTTTTAGCAACCAATCCGGCAGCAATGAGAACAGAAGGATTTGACGTATTTGTACAAGAAGTGATTGCCGCTATCATGACATCACCATGAGTGAGAGTAAAATCAGCTCCCTCAACTTTCTGCTGGTGATTAATATCATCTGATTTCACTTTATGGGCAGTCTCAGACACAAGGTCTTTTTTAAAGCCGTCAGCAACGTTGGTAAGAGAGATTCTGTCCTGAGGACGTTTCGGTCCCGCAAGAGAAGGCTCTACTGTTGATAGATCGAGCTCAAGAACATCTGTAAAGACAGGATCCTTACTGTCATTTCTCCAAAGGCCCTGTTCTTTGGCGTAAGCTTCAACTAATTGAACACGGTCTTCATCCCGGCCTGTGAAACGAAGATATTCAATGGTCTTCTCATCGATAGGAAAAAACCCGCAGGTTGCACCATATTCAGGGGCCATGTTTGAGATGGTTGCTCTATCAGCAAGAGTGAGATCCTTAAGTCCTGGTCCGAAGAACTCAACAAACTTATCAACCACACCTTTTTTACGAAGCATATTTGTGACGGTGAGAACCACGTCTGTGGCCGTTACACCTTCTTTGGCCTTGCCGGTAATCTTGAATCCCACCACCTGAGGGATAAGCATAGTGACGGCCTGTCCAAGCATAGCAGCTTCCGCTTCGATTCCTCCCACTCCCCAGGCAAGAACTGAAAGACCATTAACCATAGTAGTATGGGAGTCAGTACCTACACAGGTATCACAGTAAGCAAGAGTTGAACCGTCTTCGCTGTTTGTCCAGACAGTCTGAGCAAGATATTCCACGTTAACCTGGTGACAGATTCCTGTTCCTGGAGGAACCACGCGGAAATTTTTAAATGCTTTCTGTCCCCACTTAAGGAACTTATAGCGCTCCCCATTTCTTTCATATTCAAGTTCCATGTTCTTTTTAAAAGCATCTGGAGAAGATGAGTAATCCACGATCACAGAGTGATCAATGACCAGATCAACCGGAACTTGTGGATTAATTTTTTGGGGATTACCACCCACGGCCTTCATGGCATCTCTCATGGCCGCCAGATCCACCACAGCAGGGACACCGGTAAAGTCCTGCATAAGAACACGGGCCGGATAATAATTTATTTCGCGAGTAGAACTTTTTGACTTCGTCCATTCACCCATGGCCTTGATGTCATCCTGAAAAACAGTAAAGCCATCTTCATTTCGAAGAAGATTTTCCATAAGCACCTTGAGTGAATATGGAAGATTATCGACATCACCCACACCTGCCGCTTGAGCGGCCTTTAGTGAAAAGTAGTCGTAGGATTTATTGCCGACTCGAAGAGTCCGGCGGGTTTTAAAAGAATCGAGTCTCTTGTCTGACACTGATAACTCCCTTGAGAAAATTTATGAGATATTCTAACTCTTTAGGTGAATAGTGACCATGATATTTATAAGTTCGGCTACTCGAACAGAAGAAGTTTCTGAGTAAAGAGCTCGTCCAACTCCAGACAAACTCTTCTTGAAGAAAAAAATCCTTTCTGGGAAGATGTTGCTTCGAGTTAAACAGGACGTTTATGCAAATCACCAGACACAACCATCTTCGCTACATGGCAAAGATCACGCCATTCCTACTTCTACTCTACATTCTCCAGGTTATTCTTTATCAGTATTTTGCTCCTTATCACATGAGAGGAGACATAAATCTTTTTCTGGGTATTGGTCTTGCTCTCATTGTCCTTTGTTTTCATTTTTACGATGTTCATCACAAAATTATCTTCCGCCCTAACTATCTTGAAGTCCGATTTGATATCTTAAAAATGAACACCGAAATCCTTTATCAAAATATCGTGCACGTGGAGATAAAGAAGAAAAAACACCATTATGCCCATATCATTCTCCATCAAAGGGATGGGACTCAGACCTGTCTTTACCATGTGGACTCGCCGGAACTTATCAGAGAGTTCATCAATAAGAAAAAAGTAAAAAAGGTTTAGTTCTCTACTTTAGATCCGATAAGAATGTGATGAATAATGAGTCTTTGTTCAACATCACAAGGGAAAAACATCTTGATCACATGGTAAAGGTGGTTCCTTTCATCGTCTTTTGTTATGCCATCCAAAGCTTTCTTATTATGAAAATTGACCCGGGTCCATTTGCCACTATAAGCCTGAGTGTTCTTGGCGGCTTTCTGGCCTTAATGATTACTGCTTTTGTCACCTACGACTTAAAACATCAGGTATTCGTTTCTGAATCCCATCTGGAAATAAAGTTCTTATTCTATCAGCGGAAAATTACTTTTGAGGAAATAACAGAATTAACTGTTATGGAGCCCGGACAGTCATTTTCAAACCTGGTTATTAAAACACATCATGGAAAATATACATTTTATTTTATCGATGATGCTGAAAAGTTAAAAACATGGATCCAGGAAAAAAAACATCCTGTTCCCATGGCGGCCTAAGGAGCAGGAATCGATATCCGGAAAGTTGTTGGATTATAGTTTTTTTCTAATGTTATATTCCCTTTATGCCTTTGAATCAGAGCTCGTGCCAGAGAAAGCCCCATTCCCAGATTTTGCTTGTGTTTCGTTGTGAAGAAAGGCTGAAAAATAAATGGTTCCACATCCTGAGGCACTCCCATGCCTGAATCTTTTACTAAAAGAACAGCACAATGGTTATCCTTTTTCAATTCGACCTCTATCTTTCTCTCTTTCACTTCCTGAACGGCTTCAATGGCATTATTTATGACTGCAAAAAATGATTCTGCTAACTGGGAATAGTTTCCGATGGTTCTCAAGTCAGGCTCAAGAGATAATTTTAGATGAATATGAGAGTCTTTAAACTTGTATTCCAGGTGCCCTAATGTCCCATTAAGGACCTCATTAACCTCAACAGGCTTCATCCATTTTTCCTGTTCTGCTGTTACAAAATGTTCAAGTCGATCTAAAATCAAAGCTGTGGTCTTTGAGGCGTCTTCTATGATTTGAAGTTCCGCTTGAATCTCATCATCAGTGGGATTATTTCTAATTCTAGCACTAGCTCGGGAAACACTAAGAGAAAGAGGTCGTAACCGATAAATGAGTCCCGCCGACATCTCAGCTATGGCCCTCATAGAGGCCCTATGGGCAATTTCCTGCATTCTCCCTTGGTTTTCATAAGAAGCTTCTCCAAGTTCTTTTAGTTTAATCAGATTCTCCCTGTATCGTTTTCTAATTTCCAGAATATCTGTCACTTGCTGAGAAATGTACTTTAAAGCCTTGTGTTCATCAGAAGAAAGTTTTCTCGGGCGATAATCCAGAACACAAAGAGATCCCATGTTATGGCCATGTTTTGAAACAACAGGAACACCTGCGTAGAAGCGAAAACCATGCTTGCTCATATATTCTGAATAGGGACAATTACCTTTTTCAGAATCAGGGATTTCATATACTCCATGTTGGTTTATAGTAGTGTTACAAGCAGTTAAATGCAGGGGTAACTCGTGAATTTCAAGTCCATATGTGGATTTGAACCACTGCCTTTCAGAATCTATGAAACTTAAAAGGGAAATGGGAGCTTTACAGACATGAGCAGCGAGAAAAGTAAGCTGATCATAACTTTTTTCAGGCCCTGTATCCAGAATTCCGTAAGATTTAAGATCCCGCAGCCTTTCAAATTCATCATTATCAAAACTGGTCAGGTCCATATTTGAACCTCCTTAAAGAAGAAGGCTACCGAACCTTGGGCATCAAAAGCAATGTGATGCTTATCAAGTCGAAAGTGAAAATGGCGACTTTACGTCGCCATCAGATATTGAGTGGTCTATTTTCTGTAGCGGCAAGACAAGCTTCCTTGAATCCTTCTGAATAAGTTGGATGAGCATGGGAAATCCTGCCAATATCTTCTGCGCTGGCCCTGAATTCCATGGCGACGACAGCTTCTCCTATCATATCGGCCACTCGAGGGCCTATCATGTGGACACCAAGGATCTCGTCGGATTTCTTGTCTGCAAGGACCTTGATTAAACCGTTTTTCTCATTGGAAGCAACTGCCCTGCCAAGTGCAAGGAAAGGGAACTTTCCAACTTTATATTCAGTACCTTTCTGTTTTAATTCCTGTTCTGTAAATCCTACTCCTGCGACTTCCGGCCAAGTGTATACCACGCCAGGAATAAGAAGATAATTTATGTGTGGCTTCTGGCCGGCCATATGTTCGGCAACAAATACTCCTTCTTCTTCCGCTTTGTGGGCAAGCATTGCCCCTTTAATGACATCACCAATTGCATAAATATGAGAAAGATCAGTTTGCAGATGATCGTTGACGGGAATGCGTCCTCTCTCATCCAGTTTAAGTCCAATGTTTTCCAGACCAAGATTATCTGTATATGGTCGTCTTCCTACGGCCACCAGGCAGTAGTCACCAGTGAACTCAATTTCTTCATTAGACGTTTTATTCTTGGCCTTCACAATGACTTCAGAACCTTTTTTAGTGACTGAAGTTACTCCATGACCCAGGTAGAATTCTATTCCGTCTTTCTTTAAAACCTTTTGAAGTTCTTTCCCCATGTCGACATCCATTGTAGCAATACAGGAATCGGCATATTCAACAACGGAAACTTTTGAACCAAGTCTTTTGAACACAGATCCCAGTTCCAGTCCGATTACTCCCCCACCGATGACAATGAGATGCTTTGGAGCTTCGGTGAGCTTCAGGGCCTCGGTGGACGTAATGATTCGTTCTTTATCAATAGATACACCCGGTAGGCTTGAAGGTTTGGAACCAGTGGCGATAATGGCCTTCTTAAATGAAATCTCCTGTGAACCTTTTTCACTCTTAACAATAAGAGTGTTTTTATCCTTGAAAGAACCGAGTCCTTGAAAAACAGTAATCTTGTTTTTTTTCATGAGAAAGGCAACGCCACCGGTGATTCCCTGAACCACTTTTCCCACCCTGTCTGACATTTTTTTCACATTAAGTTTTACATTCCCCACTTCAATCCCATGAAGCTCATGAGAATGAACGGTTTCATGATAACGTTCAGATGAATCAAGCCAGGCCTTTGAAGGTATGCATCCTACATTGAGGCATGTGCCTCCGAGAGCTGAGTAGCGTTCAACGATGGCCACTTTCATTTTCAATTGTGCTGCTCGGATAGCAGCTATATATCCACCGGGGCCGGAACCAATAACAACCAGATCAAACTGTTCCATAAAAATCCTTAATTAAATATCCAGTAGTAACCTTGAAGGATCTTCAATCATTTCCTTCACGGCCTTAAGAAAAGACACAGATTCCCTTCCATCAATGATCCTGTGATCATAGGACAGCGCCAGGTACATGATGGGGCGAATGACTACTTGTCCATTCATGGCAACCGGACGTTCCACAATGTTATGTAGTCCTAAGATAGCTGATTGAGGAGCATTGATGATTGGGGTAGAAAGCATTGAACCAAAAATACCACCATTAGTGATGGTGAAAGTTCCGTTCTGCATTTCCTCGATAGTAATTTTCCCTTCACGTGCCCGGGTGGCAAGTTCAATGATTTTGGATTCAATAGCTGCCATCCCCATAGATTCAGCATTACGAATCACCGGAACCACAAGCCCTCTCGGAGTTGATACTGCAACACCGATATCAGCGTAATTATGGTAAACAATTTCATTGCCATCGATCATGCCGTTAACTGCAGGGAATTGTTTTAAGGCGGCACAGGCGGCCTTGGAAAAGAAACTCATAAACCCAAGACCGACTCCGTGTTTTTCTTTAAAGGAGTCTTTGTATTTTTTACGGATTTCCATGACCGCACTCATATCCACTTCATTGAAAGTGGTGAGCATGGCAGTTGTATTTTTAGCGGCCACCAGACGTGATGCTATTGTTTTACGAAGACCTGACATTTTTTCACGTCGAGTCTCTCTTGAAAACGAAGAAGACATGGTTTCACGGGCCAGGGCCTTCATTTCCGAATCAGCAATATTTGTGACATTCGACGGCTTCCCCTGGGCAGCAAGGGCATCAGCTTTGGTAATGCGACCATCTTTACCGGTTCCAGAAACTGAAGAAGCATCAACGCCTTTCTCAGCAAGAATTTTTGCAGCAGATGGTGAAGGAAAATTCTTATCTCCAGAAGAAACAGGAGCAGGAGTTTCCTTAGGGGCCTCTGCTTTTTTCTCAGGAAGAGATGCGGCCGCGCCGGCCGACACCGTCTCATCCACTTCAGCGACCTTAGTGCCAATAGCAACGGTTTCGCCTTCCTGAATTAAGATTTTCAGCTTTCCTGCTTTCGGGGCAGATATTTCAAGTGTGGCCTTATCAGATTCAATTGAACAAATGGCCTCATCAAGTTTAACCATGTCGCCATCGTTTTTAAGCCAGCTGGCAATTGTCACTTCACTAATGGATTCACCTACACTTGGAACTTTTACATCAACCATAACTTATCCTTTACTCTGGTAACTTTAAACTGTTTCAATTTTATCTGAGAATGCTGTATTCACTATCCTTGCCTGCTCCTGAGCATGGACACTGGCGTACCCGGTTGCCGGAGAAGCAGAAGACTTTCTGGCAATCAGTTTGAAATCATCAAACTGGGTATAGCGGCGAAGGAATGTGAAGGCCCCCATGTTTTTTGGCTCTTCCTGGACCCATACTTTTTCTGCATTCTTATACTTTTCAAGAAGCTTCCAGCTCTGCTCTTCAGGCATCGGATAGAGTTGTTCAAGACGAACCAGGGCCACGTCTTTTCTCTTATCCTTTTGCTGCTTGGCCTTAAGATCATAGTAAACTTTCCCTGTACACATCACGAGTCGCTTAACATCCTTTGGATTGACATAGCTGTCGTCAATAATCTCCTGGAAAGAGCCTTCCATCAGATCTTTCTTGGTCGAAACAGCTTCAGGATGGCGGAGGAGTGATTTAGGAGTGAAGATCACAAGTGGCTTACGGAAATCCCACTTCACCTGACGGCGAAGCACGTG
>JBKHWS010000090.1:0-7242 GCA_046566385.1 Bacteriovoracia bacterium
CTTGGAGCAAAAAGTTTTCACAGAAAGAACTCCAAAACTGGATGCTTGATTGCCAAAAGAAAAAACTGCGCCTAGATCAATTAACCGACGCCTTGCTTGCGTACGGGTATTTTATCGGTATTGCTTTGGTCAACATATTCCTCATTCTCCAGGTGTTCTTTATCCACGTGCTCATTTTCGTGGTACCCGCAGAGATTCCCGGCCAGGTCTATTTTTTCGTGCTCGCCGAAGCTTAATGGAATTGAAGGTCAAGGTTCCCCAGAATGTCGTGAATCCACTTAGACCCGAGGATGTTGATGGATTTCTCTCTGGAATTCGTCGCTACAGAGACTTGGCCATTGTCTTGACGATGCTTCTATGCGGATTGAGAAGTCAGGAAATTATTTTCATGAGATTTAACGACATCGACTTTGAGCAGGCCTAACTCAAAGTTCATGGAAAGGGGAAGAAGGAGCGATACGTGCCTCTGTCATTTCGCTTAATGCAGGTCTTTGGAAAATACCTCGAACTTGAGCGTCCAGTTGAATCCTGCGAACAATTTTTTGTGATTCTTCAAGGAAAAAAGAAGGGAAGTCCCATGACAGCCGAAGGCCTTCGCTCCCTTTTTCGTTATAGAAGAAACAAAAAGGAAATCCCTCGGGCCAGGCCCCATCAGTTTCGCCATACCTTTGCCTCGGACTTGGCCCGTGCAGGCGTTCCTATTACCACGATTCAAAAGTTACTTGGGCATGCGGACCCTACCACTAGTGAAATCTATATCCAACTTTTTATGGAGGATATTCGGAAGGACTATGACAAAGCGATGAAGAGAATTGAGGACCGATATGACTCCCTCACATAAGCCATTACCTGGCCCAGCTGAAAAATTCTTAGAACAACTTGCCTTAGTACGGAAACCAGGAACCCTGAGCTTCACTCGGACCTCTATCCATCATCTTCATCGCTTTCTACTTCAACAAAATCTTGAACTACGACACCTAACTCCGGATGTCCTGAAGAAATTTGATACTGATTTAGAAATGCATCGATTGAACGCTGTCTCGCGGAAGACAGTCTTTCAAAATATTCGTCGTTACTTAATTTGCTTATCAGAGGCAGACCTCTTTGAAGAATCTCAAATTAAAGTTCTGTTTCCTCATTTTGATCCTGAACAAAGACGTACTCTCGCTGCGAAACTTCCAGAAGTTGCAGACCAATTTCTGACAACTTTAAAACCAATATATAAGCCATCGACAATATCTGGTTACAGAACAGCTCAAGTCAGGAATGTGTTAACATTCTCTTTCCGCAGAAATTGATATTAATTGATCGAATACAGGATTAAATTGCGATTGATTCCAGTTTAGAGTATTAAATTACTGTGGGTATGACTTCTACCCTAAAAAGAAAGACCCATTAACCTCAGACATTACTGGAAAATTAAATTTCTTCGGATCGAAGGTAAAAGTCACTCAATCTATAAAAGTTCAACTATCTCCGCTAATCTGCAATGGCCCAGAAGGGGTTGAAGCTCGATCCATTCATTTGGATGATGTAATAGAATGTTCAAGGTTCAATTGGATCTGCGGTTCTCGGAGATTTTTTTTGATGCTATTCAAAATTCTGGTATTATTTTAGTATGGCAGAAAAAACGACAAATATACTGATTGTTTCACTCGGAATACTCTACATTGGAACCACTTATGCCTTCGAGTACCTTGTTCGCGGAGGGGACACCCTTTCAGAAGTGGTGAAAGTGCATTTTCCCGGCTCAAGGATTTATGGGAACTCCGGTAAAATTAAAGACGTCTTAAAATTAAATCCTAACTTAAAAAATCCTGATCTCATTTTACCTAATGATAAGATATTATTAGAAAAGACCAGGATTTCTGCCTCTGAAGATGAGGAATACGCTCCCTCCTCATCTCCATCTGTAGTAGGGGAAGTTGAAGTGGATGATTCAGAATGGTTAACCACCCTGTACTATGGAGCACGTTACACTCAGTTTTCTCAGAGCGGAAGTCTAGCGGGAGCGGATTTAGGGGTACTACTTATAAATGAAATTACTTTTCGTACAGAGTACCGCCAGAAGGACTGGAGCTGGGGGGTGGGGTTAAACACCTACCGCTTTAAATATTCTGAATCCGAAGTGGGAAGTGGATCAGAACGCTTGACACATTTGAACCTGTATCTCGCTAAGAAGTGGTTTATTGTTGGGTTGGGAGTGATGGAGCAGCCAATATTTAGAAATAATCTTGGTTCGATCGAAATGGACAGACAGATGTTTTCATACATGAAGATAGGATATTTGCAAAAGCATTCATTGACACCATTCAAGAACACAAATCTAAATTTGAAAGCGCTTTTCATGTTTCCTCTAACATTCTCTTCTCCGAATGAGGATATTGATATAGGGTCTGCGTCCTCCATTGGTTTAGAAGGTGAAATAGAATTAGAGAGAGAACTGTACTTGAACGAATCCTACTCCCTGTATTTGACATGGCTCACGGGTTTAAACTATTTAAAAATATCTGAAGAAGTCAAATGGGCCGATCAAAGCGGGTCAGTTGATATTAACAGTTATGGTATTGCGAGTTCCTTAGGTCTGAGACTTAAATTCTGAAAACTTTTTTTACTTCAAAGGGAGCACTGGCTTCTTGTTCCAATCTTGGCAAGGTTGTTTCGGTGATGAGTGAAACAAAAAAGAGAGATTTCATGGATCTGTATTAATTAGTTCTATTCGTTTTGACGATTAATTAAAAAACCTTTTGGGCTTTTTAATATGAAAGTTTTGTTTTTTCTTTTTAGTTTAGCCGTACTTTGTAGTTGCGACTGGAGAGTGGATCTCAATGGAGATACAGATGGGAAATCTGGGACTGGCGGAAGCGGCGGTGCCGGAAGTGGTGGTGCTTGTGCCACTGTCATTACACCTGATTTTTTTCAATCCAATAATACAACGACGAGTTTTGATGGGACGACTTTTACTCACACAGCGACCGCGAACCCCGCAGGCGAAGGAGCAGGTGTAGATACGACAAATGTAGCCTCAAACACGACTGGTATTACTTATTTTGAAATTACGTACACTGGAAGTACAGGAGCAACTGGAGTGCAGCTCGCTACAATCTTTGCAGAATCAGGGTTCGCTGCATATTCAACGATAAGACTTCGTCCGGACATGGGTGACATCACAGACAACATGGGCAACCCTATAGTTTCTGGACTGACTATTAATCCCGGGTATGTTCTGGGATTTTGGCTTAACCACGATACGGGAGATACTTTTTATCAAGACAGTTTTGGAAACACTGGTTTACTTGAGAATGTCCCCGGTCTTATTGGAGTGAATGTCATGACCGGTATGGCCGGAACACCGGCCGATATTATTGGCGCAACAATAACAGGAACTCACAACGTAGGAAACTCTGCATTTTCTTTAACCCCGCCTTTAGGGGCGAAAGACTGGTGCGGGAATGCGCTTAACTAGATGATGTTCAATTCAAATATTCTTAATTAATTGACACCCTTTGAAGGAGGACTCATGAACCACGCCTTTTTGTCTGTGCTCTTAGCAATGGGAGTCCTGTTTGGATGTTCTCACTTCCAAGATACGAAACGAATTCCGGCAGCCATTAGAGATGTGGGAGTCATAGGCCCAGATGGTGAAGTCATTCTGTATTACAGAGAAGGAGATTACATTATTGTTAGATTATGTGATCCAAACACCATTTTGGGGATGACATCTGCTCAGGCGAGAAGCAATTGCCAAGGCAAGAGCAATAAGGTTCCTGTTGAATCCTTTAAGCAGTCTATTCGCAACCTGGTTTCAACGGCTCGGTTGAATGTTCTTAAACCACTAACTCCGAAAGAGGTAGAAGCCAATAGTAGTGGTAATCTAAGTTCAGACGAGATCGAAGCCATGGTCATTGAACTTGAGAAGATCAATGACTTCATCACTGTTTATGGTCCAGTGAATGCTAACCTCGTTAGGAAAGAAGAACTCATTAAGGCACTTCGCACACAAGAAACTCGTGTTAGGGCCATCATAAAGATTAATGCCGAAGTTGAGAAAGCGGTGAATCTCATTATCAATAACACCAAGCTTACTCTAATAAAATACAGCTCTGATAAAGACCAGTTTCTCTACACTGTCTTGAAGCAATTCAGTCCGAAGCAGAATTTTCCATGCGGGCTTGAAGGTTCTGTGGAGGAGAGAATTAAAGACTGCTCTTTTCAGCTCACTTCTGAGAAAGAAGGCTTTGTTCTTGTGACGAGAACAAAAGACTTCAAAGAAGTTCATAAGGAAGTTTCAACAGGTCTTCTTTGGAGTGACCGCCTTCCATCAACTATGAATCATTACGATGCTGAAAAAGCGTGTATGGCTGACCCTAAGGAATTCGCCGGCATCTCAGGCGTTACATGGAGACTTCCTTCAATAAAAGAATACGAGCAAGCTGAGAAAAACGGAATCAGGAAAGCACTTCCGAATATGAACGACTGGTTCTGGTCTTCGTCAATTTACCCTGATTACCCTGACTGGGGATGGCTGTTCGTTGGCTACCTCGGCAAAATTGGCGACAGCCCCCGCGACGCGGACTACTTCTGGGTTCGGTGTGTAGCACGCATTAACTCGAAGGTGAGATATCCATGAGGATTTGCTGGTTCCGTGGATGAAAGGATTAAAGACTGTTCTTACCAGCTAGATTCTGAGAAGGAAGGCTTTGTTCTTGTGGTGAGAACAAAGGACTTCGACTTAAGCTTCCTTTCCCCATAAGTTGGGAAAAGGATAAGATCCGCTTAAAAATTCAAGTCCTTCAGCTGTGATGTTTATACTGGCGTCTCTCCTGAAACTTTCTCCTCTGACTTTTGTCAAGGCAGTAATCTTGTAGTCATCATACATTGTAGAGAGAACATGGATCTTGATATTGAGGTCGCTCCCCATTGTTTCAGCGAGGCTTGAAACAGTCTGCTATTTCCAAGGAAGATAGAAATTACAAACTTTATGGCCTTATGAAGATTACCAGGTACATAGTCTCAAAAAAGAGAAACACTTGGAGTATTATGAAGTTATTCCTTCTTGGTTCCATCTTAATGCTATCTTCAATGTCTTTATTTGCCGAGGTTCCTTCGAAAATGATCACCTGCTATAGAGTTGCTACTGATACTGAAGTTGTCATGAGAATGTTTACAAAAAAACAAGGAAGTAGAGTTAAGGACAACGAACTTCTTTATTTAAAAGTAAAGGGGAGAGTTTATTTCGATGAATCGCAAGGAGTTGTTTGCCAAGATGCTTTCAGCTTTGGTGGAAACTTCGGAGATTACTGTATATTAGACAAGGGATATTCTGCCCATGTTCATCTTAGTTCTTATCTTCAATACAGCGGAGTCATTCTTTATAAGAGAGACAGAGCTGTAAAGGATGATATTCACTTGGAGTGCAAGTTTTAGGTATAAAGTCACCGGGCCGATCAAGCGGTATCACTTGATATCAAAACTTATTTTTTTGAATTTATCGGAATCAACTTTGGAAGCTTTTCTTTTTCCTTTCGCTCTTTGGCCTCACGCAGGGCCGTTTCTTCTGACTTAAAAGAGAGGGTATGGGAAAGATAGCGGTTGATGCCAAGTGGGGGAGGAGGAAGGTGATAGTCTTCCAGCTTGTCACTCAGGCAGCTTTCGAAGTCCCCGTTGTTAAAATCATTCTTTATGATCTTGGCAGAGTCGATTTCCCCATCTTCTTCCACCTCTACCACGATTTCGATATCGCCTTCTTGCATAGTGGGCCTAGTGGCAAGAAAATCCAGATAACACTTTTGTAAATCTTTGGCATTGTCACGAATAACTTTTACAAGGGATCTTTCCTTGTATTCCTTGGCAATTTTACCATCGTCAAGTTGAGATGGAGTTGAAGTGGAAACCAAATTCTTTCCAATAAGAACTCCTGTAAGAGTGCAAATAGCAACGAGTAAGAATACAATCAGGGCCAAACGGGGATCGATTTTTATAAAAAGTCTCCTGGTGATGTTCAATCAAATTATAAACATATCATTCTTAAAATCAAGGTTGAGTTCGAACGGTCACAGTCATACCACTTGAGTAAGTCGATAAGTCTTGAGCCGCGCAAACCCGGAAAGCATAATCAGTATCAGGAGAGAGGCCCGTTATCGCGATGGTATTAACATCTCCTGCATCAGTGAGAGTTCCTGATCCACAATCCCCGGGAGGAGTGAGTCCTATATCATAAACGACAAGATAGGTTGTGGCCGTTCCTCCCGATTTTTGCCAGTTTAAAGTAGCTGAAGAGGAATCAGCTGTAGCAAAAACTTCAGGGACATCAAAGAGCCTGGCCTTATTGCGATAGACATAGACGGCGCCGCTGTCGGTGGCAGTATTGTCAGTGGCGGCACTCACGCCATTACTGATCAGTCTCTCACTGCTGTCTTCACCATGGGCACCGACAACGATGGTGTCCCCGGCAATTGCCACTGAGACACCGAACTGATCACCACTACCGCTATTAGGTGCCTTGATATAGCCTTCCTGGGCCCAGGTGGATCCTGTGCGCTTATAGACGTAAACCGCACCACTGTCTGAGCTAGAGTTACTGGTGGAAGCTGTTGTGCCGTTGGTGATGGTGGTCTGATTACTGTCTTCAGCATGAGCACCTACGGCAAGGGTGTCTCCGGAGAGAGCGACATTGTAACCGAACTGATCAGAAGCATTGTTATTGGAGGCCTTGATATAAGCTTCCTGGGCCCATTCATTACCGGTGCGCTTGTAAACGTAAACGGCACCGCTGGCAGAGTTGGAATTGTCAGTGGAAGCTGTCGTGCCGTTGGTGATGGTGGTTTGATTACTGTCTTCATTATAAGCACCTACAGCAAGGGTGTCTCCTGAGAGGGCGACATTGTAACCGAAGAGGTCATTTCCATTATTGTTGGAGGCCTTAACGTAGGCCTGTGCACTCCACTGATCCGCTTCCCGTGTAAAGACATAGACAGCACCGCTACTGGAGATGGAGTTGTCAGTGGAAGCGGAAGTGCCATTGGTGATGGTAGTCTGATTACTGTCTTCTTGATAAGCACCAACAGCGATAGTGTTACCGGAGAGGGCAACACTATAGCCAAGGTAATCTCCACTATTGTTATTGGAGGCCTTGATATAGGCTTCCTGGGCCCAGGTAGATCCTGAACGTTTATAGACATAGACGGCACCACTGTCGGTGTAGGAATTATTAGTGGAAGCGGTGGTGCCGTTGGTGATGGT
>JBKHWS010000090.1:7252-7510 GCA_046566385.1 Bacteriovoracia bacterium
GGCCAGGGTGTCACCGGAGAGAGCGACACTGATACCAAATTGGTCATAAGACCATGTGTAGTTATTGTTGGAGGCCTTGATATAGGCCTCCTGTGTCCAGGTGGAGCCTGAACGTTTATAAACGTAAACGGCACCGCTGTTAGGATAAGAGTTGTCCGTGGAAGCGGTTGTGCCGTTAGTGATAGTGGTTTGATTACTTCGCTCCTGGTTCGCACCGACGGCAATAGTGTCGCCTGAGAGAGTGACACTTATTCCGAA
>JBKHWS010000091.1:0-7419 GCA_046566385.1 Bacteriovoracia bacterium
CATCCGGAGAATATTATGAAGTTTTTGATACTGACTTTGCTCTTAGTTTCTTGTGCGTCTAAACCCCAGCTTTACCCCAATCAGAAATTAAAATCTGTGGGGAAGGCAGCTGCCAAAAAAGATATTGAACGGTGCATGGCAGAGGCGGATGAATATCTTGAATCTTCTAAAGGAAAGAAAATAGCAAAAGGCGCCGGAGCAGGTGCGGCCATTGGTGCGGCAATTGGTGCAGTTGGTGGTATGTTTACCGGTAATCTGGGAAGCGGATTAGTGCGTGGTGGTGCCATGGGTGCTGCCGGAGGAGGGGCGGCTGGAGCTCTTTCACCTGATGAGATAAAAAGAAGGTACGTCAACCAGTGCTTGAGTGAAAAGGGCTACAGAGTTCTTGGATGGGATTAAATGAGTACTTTAAAAACTGTCTTATCAACAAAAGAATTAAATACCCAACGGTATCGTGAATGGTATCAAAGAGAGCGCAAGTCTAAGTTCTACCATCCTGGTCTTCATATCGGTTTTAATGTGGGCGTCTTAGGTCTTTTGATCGGATTGAATTTTTATCTCGTTAGAAGCTGGAGACTTTCGCTGGTATTGGTCCTGGTGTTTATCTTCCTCCTTGGAAACTTCGTGGTCTGGTTTTTCCATCGCTACCCCCTCCACAGGAGAATGAAAATCTGGACCTTTCCCTATGATACCCACACAGTTGAGCATCATCGGTATTTTACCTATGAAACGATTACTTATGATAATTCCCGGGACTTTGTCGCTATTTTTTTCCCCAGTGCTGTGATCGCGGCCTTTGCTCTTGTTGCTCAACCGGCCTTCTTTTTCCTGGGTAAATTCCTTTTGGGGGAAGATGCGGGCCATGTTCTTGCCGGGGGAGCGGCACTGTACTTCCTGATGTACGAATTCGTCCACTGGGCAAGCCATCTTCCGTCTTCTCATCCTCTGATGAAAATAAGATGGCTTCATTATATGAGAGCGCATCACCGCATTCATCACAATACCAAATTAATGAGCCGTTATAACTTCTGTATTGTTTATCCTCTCATGGATATTCTCCTGAAAACAAAGTTTGTCGGTGCTCTACCGGGTGAAGAAGTGGGAGATCATTTCGAAGATGTCCGGAAAAACTTTAAGGAGCAGTTATGAAATACCTTCACACCATGATCAGAGTGAATGATCTGGAAGAATCCATTAAGTTCTATACTGAAATGTTGGGAATGAATCTCATCTCAAAGACTGATTATCCGGAAGGAGAGTTTACCCTCGCCTTCTTAAGTTATGGTAAGACCAAGGATGATCCTTGTGTTGAGCTCACCTATAACTACGGGAAAAACTCTTACGATCACGGAAATGCCTTCGGGCACATTGCTTTTGGAACGGATGATATAAAGGCAACTTGTGAAAAGGTCCGCTCAAACGGATACAAGGTCACACGTGAGCCGGGCCCAATGAAGCATGGAACCACAGTGATTGCCTTTATTGAAGATCCTAATGGATACAAAATCGAACTCATTGAGCGTAAGTCGTTATGATTCAGGATACTCTGAAGCAATTAGTTTTCCATTCAGTCAAACTTTTAGGTGAAGCTCTTCAGGAGATTCATGGAAAGAAGCTTTTCCAGGAGATTGAAGACCTGCGTGTGAAAATGAAAAGCGTCAGAGGGGGAGAAGCTTCTCTGGTGCAACAGACGCTTGATGAAGTCTATGAGTCACTGAAACGAAATGGCAGTGAAGAACTTCATCATAAGGCCAAAGCTTTTGCGCTGATGCTGGAATTGATAAATACCTGCGAAGCTGCTTATCGTTCCCATCGTTTGAAAAAGTATCAGGTGGAGATAGAAAAGAAACCCGAGGCCATCATCTATGTTTTCACCAGTCATCCCACAGAATCCAGAAGCCATAATTTCTTAAAGCTCATGACGAAAGTGGAAGATTTACTGATGGAAGCACTGGACCTGGACTTCGATGCCGTTCGGGAAAGGCTCTTCTATCTTCTAAAGATTGCCGTTCGTTTGAGCCTTGCCAACAATCGAAGGCCTCAAGTCCGGGATGAAATGGAGCAGGTCTTTCATACCGTCCTCAGTCCCCACATCCTGTCCGAGCAAATAGCCCTTAATAAAAAAGACTTGAATGTTAGTTTCAGGACCTGGGTTGGGGGAGATAAAGATGGACATCCTAAAGTTGGCAGCAGCACCATGCTTGAAAGTTGGCAGCTTTCGAGAAAAAAACTCATTGAGTTCATACTGATTGAAATGAAAGTATTCGAAGAGGAACTCTCTCTTGTTCCGGAGGGGGGAATTGTCCGGAAGGAACTTTTATCTTTGAAATCTTCTCTTCTCTCTTTAAAGAAAATCCAAAAAGGGGATGGAAAGAAAGTTCAGATCTTTAAGAACAAACTGGCAAAGCTCCACCAGGTGGCGGAAAAGCATTCCCTCTCTTCTCCTTTCATCAGTAACATCGAAAAGCTCATCTGGTACTATCCTGCCTTGGTTCTGCCTTTGGAAATTCGGGAGGACAGCGAACTCATCCGGGAATCCCTCAAAGACCGGAAACAGCCGATAGTGAAAATGCTGGCCACCCTTAAGTCAGTTTCTCAGGGAATGGACCCCAAGTGGTATGTTCGAGGTTTTGTCATCAGTATGTGTCAGACAACAGAAGACATGCTGGCCGCAATCAGTATCACGGAAAGAGAACTTGGTTCCTACGCCATTCCTGTAGTTCCTTTGTTTGAAAATGAGAAGGGACTATTAAATTCGACGTCGATTCTGGAAGGGACTTTTAAGAAATACCCCGTGCTCCAGGAACATAAGAAAAAGTGGGGAACCCGCTACGAAGTCATGGTTGGTTACTCGGATTCCAGTAAAGAAAATGGAGTCCTGCCTGCAAGACTCATGATTGAGCAGGGTCTTTTTCGCCTGGAAGAGTTCCTGCTTAAAAAGAACCTGAAGCCTGTCTTCTTTCATGGCTCTGGAGGTAGCACCAGCCGTGGAGGCGGGAGCGTCCTCGAGCAGATCTCCTGGTGGCCGCAATCGGCCCTTAACATCTTTAAAGTTACTATTCAGGGTGAAATGGTTCAGAGAAACTTCAATAATCCCCTCATCATGCGATCTCAAGTGGGAAAAGTGGTCGAAGGCTTTTCTCATTGTTGTCCTGTGAGTACCCCTCTGGAACCGGCCGTTGCTACTTTTGCTGACCGGATTCAGGACGCCTACCGAACTTTAGTGAGTGATAATACCTTTCAGGAACTGACCGCTTCGGCCACTCCTTATGATTACTTAAATCTATTAAAAATTGGTTCCCGTCCAGCTAAGAGATCTACCAAAGGAACTTTCAGCCTGCGGGCCATTCCCTGGATTCTCTGCTGGACCCAGACGCGCCTTCTTTTACCGGTTTGGTGGGGAACAGGTGTTGCCTGGAATACCTTGTCTGATGAAGAAAAAAAATCAGTGAAGGATTTCTATCGTCGATCTCCTCTTATGCAATCCTATGTGAAGAACCTCGGATTCACTCTGGCAAAGATTGAACTCGGCGTGTGGAACTTCCATCTTGAACATGCAGACATGGAAGTGCATGAAAAGGAACGCTGGAGAAGAATCATCACTACGGACCTTGAGCTTTCCATGAACTTTTTCAAAGAAATTTCGGGAGAAGAGAATTTCACCTGGTTCCGGCCATGGCTCGGGGAGAGTATCTACTTCCGTTCAAGCATGATTCATCCACTGAACGTCATTCAGAAGATCGCCCTGGAAAGAAAGGACAATACTCTCTTGCGAGAGACTGTAACAGGAATTGCCTGTGGAATGCTGACAACAGGATAACTATTTTACAACTTTCCATTGAAAGCCGTATTCAGGGTTTGCTTTCGTCTTGAGCATGCAGTTGAGGTCTTCAGTGACAAGAGATCCGTCTTCTTTTTCCGTTGTCATCTCAAACAAACGGGTTTCTACGTTCTCATACAGAGTTGCTTCTTGATAAGTCGTGAGGTCATGGACTGAACCATTGGAAAGAATGTTTTTAGAAGCTCTTCGATAAAGAATTTTTAAAACGGGAGAGTGTTCCATGTAGTACTCCCTTCCGTCTTCACCCCGATGGCTTAACTGATCTTCTACTTTAATAATTTCTGCCATCCTGACAACAATGACCATTTCATCATCCATGAGATAATTCAAAACTCTCAGAAGCGATAACTCCCCGAGAATGTTCCAGGTAAACTCATCTGCAAAACCATTAGTTATTCGAACTTTCTGACCATTTGAAACGCGAATCCTACAGTTTAAATAAAGTCGGTTGTCATATTTCAACTTGAAAATTTCTTGGTTGGATTTTCCGGTAAGAGGATAAGCAGAGGAGCTTTGATAAGGCTTCATGGAAGGAGCTTTTCCACAGGACCCGACAAAACAAGCGATAAGTAGAAGGAGAGAGATCTTAATCATATATATCCTCCAAATTGAGGAGGATAGTTATCTAAGAAAACGCCATAAGTAAAATTGGAAGCTAACTCCTTAAAAACGCATAGTCTTAAGACACCCTGTTAAAAAGAATAGTAGGTTTATTGATACCGACTGGTATTATTGTGCTTGATTTTGATACCGTTCGGTATTATTATTCCTGGAAAGGAGATGTTATGAATCCAGCTGCGAATGATCTTGATCTGTATAATCGTGAAGCGCGAAACTGGTGGATTCCAGGGAGTGCCTTAAATGTTCTTGATTCCATGAATCCTCATCGATTTACATTTTTTGATAAGTTTATTTCTGATTGGCAGGGACAAAAGGTTCTGGATGTAGGGTGTGGAGGAGGATTTACTTGCGAGTTCATGGCGAAACGAGGAGCAAGAGTTTCGGGAATCGATCTTTCTGCTGCTTCTATCGAAACCGCAAGAGAGCATGCCAGAGAATCGGGACTTAATATCACTTACCAAAAAGGAGAAGGGGAGAATATTCCTTTTGAGGACAGTAGCTTTGACATTGTTACATGTGTGGACGTGCTCGAGCATGTGCCTGATCTGACAAAAGTGCTTTCTGAAATCCACCGAGTCCTTAGGCCCGGAGGAACATTCCTCTTTGATACGATCAATAAGACGTTCAAGTCAAAATTGATCATGATTTGGCTCCTTGAAAATATTTCTAAAGAGATTCCAAGAGGAACTCATGATTGGAAAATGTTCATTCCTCCGGAAGTTCTTAAGGCCTGTCTCACTCATCAGAAGTTCAAAGAGATTGAGCTTGCTGGGTTTGATATAAAAGGAATAGATAAGAAAACAAGAAAGATTAAAGCAGAGATTAATAATAATCTTTCAGTAATGTATATTGGGAAGGCTATTAAAGCATGAGTAAGAAGTTAAGAGCAGGACGCCCTCTTTTAAGTGATAAGGCCCATAAAAGGGAACATTTAATTAAAGAGGCCCGCCTCGAATTAATTAAAACCGGTGGCATCAATTTCAGCATGAATAATGTCTTGAAAGCGGCAGGAGGATCGAAGACAACTCTTTACACTTATTTCGGAGGAAGAGAAGGTCTCATGACCGAAGTCTTAGGCCAAATTGTAGATGAGTCTTTCTCAGGGAGACCAGAACCCGGCACTACTCATGTTCATCCTCGTATTTTTCTTTCAGACATGGCGGAAAAAACTTTTAAAGTTGTTCTTAGTAAGGAGGCTCTTGCCCTCTATCGAATGGCAATCTGTGAAGCTATGACTGCTCCTGATTTAGCAAAAGGGTTTGTGACTAAAGGACCTGCCATTGCAAGAAAAGTTTTAACTGAAGTCCTGAGAGAATATGATCAAAATGAGGAACTTAAGATCCCGGATCCTGAACTAGCTGCTGATTTTTTTTTCGGAATGCTCCTCGAAGGCCCTCTTCTCTACAGTATGCTTAACATAAAAGTTAAAAAGGATTTGAAAGGCAGAACAAAAGAAGCTGTCGAGAGATTCTTAAAAGCTTATAGCTGAAAAGAGACAAAACTTATTCAACCTGACACTAACTTAACAAAACCTCCACAGTAACTTGAATTGCCTGACCTACTTAGTCAAAGGCAAACTGCCCCTATACAACACTTATGGGGGTTTAAATGAAGACACTACTTGTCTCAAGTCTTTTGTTCACATCAGCAGCTTTAGCTTGTCCAACTGGAACTGAGCTGCTGGTAGAAAATGGTCAAAATTATTGTCTCTTAAAAGGTAAATATCTTAACAGCCAGTTGAATCTGACTTCTGATTACACATATCGTCTTGATGATGAAGGTGTTTTTATAGGTGGTGATAAGACTTCTTCTTCAACAATCAGAATCCAGGCAGGTACTACGATAGTGGGAGAGCCTAAGTCATTTCTATCCATTTCACGTGGCTCTCAAATAATGGCAGAAGGATCTCAGGAGAAACCAATCGTTTTCACTTCAGTGAAGACAACTAATCGTAAGCGCGGAGAATGGGGCGGCATTGTGATCAATGGAAATGCACCTATCAATGCCTGTAAGCCTGGGACTGAGCTTTGCGAAGCCATTAGTGAGGGGATCAAGGTGGAGCCGGTAAAGTTCGGAGGAAATGATCCAATGGATAACTCCGGTGTGCTTAAATATGTGAGAGTGGAGTTCGCAGGCTATCCAATGTCCCAGGACAATGAACTTAATGGAGTCACTTTCAATGCTGTGGGTGAAGGGACAGAGGTTGATTATCTTCAGGTTAACATGAATGCTGATGACGGAGTTGAATTTTTTGGTGGAACTGTGAATGTTAAACACCTGGTGCTGACAAATAATGAAGATGATTCTGTTGACTGGGATATGGGGTTCAGAGGAAAAATTCAGTACCTTTTGATAAAACAAGCAGATGACTCTGCAGACAATGGCATTGAGGCAGATAATTTCAAGTCTCCGATGAATGCTGAACCACGGTCGAATCCAACTATCAGCAACGCAACTTTCATTGGTGGAAAAAACTCTGCTTATGGTCTTCTTCTCAAGAAAGGGACTTCAGGTCACTTGCTCAACTTCATCGTATCAGGATTCACCAAGGCCTGTATCGATATCGATGATGCTGAAACTTTCAATCATGGTGGTCTTAAAATTGAATCCAGCATCTTCAACTGTCAGAAAACTTCAGAGAATGAAGCTGGTGATGTTTGGTCAACAGACAGCTGGCTTCTTAATCAGGGTAATTCAACGGCTGATGCTCAGTTGAACGGATACTACCCGGGAGTTTCAAGTCCCGCTCTGGGAGCTGGGATCACTCCTGATGATTTGTTCTTTGAGCCTGTTGATTATATCGGAGCCTTTGCCTCTGAAGAAGACAACTGGGAAGCTGGTTGGACGTCAATGGTTCAGGAATAAGAAGTTATCATGAAAATACTGGTTATCCTTTCGCTCATTCTTAGTCAGAATCTCGGGGCCCAGGACGACATTCAGGAAATGACTGTCGCTGC
>JBKHWS010000092.1:0-7058 GCA_046566385.1 Bacteriovoracia bacterium
GATTCAATGTCCTGAAGGCGGGGACGATGGTTTAATTTCTGAGTCGTTGGTTCTGAAAAAAGGCCTCTTCCTGATCCAAGAAAACCTGGATTTTGATAAAGAGACACACGATCAATGAGACCTCGTTTCAGAAATTCTGAGGCGAGAACCGGTCCGGCCTCCAGCATGACTGAAATAATATTTTTTTTAAAGAGTTCCTGGAGCATGAGATCGATGTCATTAAAGACCAGAGTCTGATCCTTATACTCATCAGAGAAAAGATGATGAGTCTGGGGAAGATCTTCTGATTGACTGAGGACAATTCGGTAGGGTTGTTTTCCTGAATAACCCGGAAGCCTTACCGTCAATTTTGGATTATCTTTCCGAACTGTTTGTCCCCCCACGATGATTGCCTGGTGCTGAGAGCGCAGTTCGTGCACATGTGCCCGTGCTTTCTCCCCCGTAATCCATTGGGATTCTCCACTGGTCATGGCCGTCATCCCATCAAGAGTAACAGCGGCCTTGAAGTGAATGAAAGGTCTCTTCTTTCTTTGAGCAAGAAAAAAAACTTCATTGAGTTTTTCTCCCTCCTCCTGAAGAACTCCATATTCAACTTCTACCCCATGGGCGCGCAGGAGTTCCACTCCCTTGCCATTGACTTCTTCATTGGGGTCAAGGTTAGCGATCACAACTTTTTTTATTCTCTCTTTGATGAGCCTTTGAGCGCAGGGAGGAGTCGTCTTATTGGTATGGCAGCAAGGTTCAAGGTTCACGTAAAGAGTGGCCCCTTCAACGGGTTCGGTGCTGTTTTTTATGGCATCGATTTCAGCATGATCCAGACCCCGGGCCTTATGAAAACCTTCTCCGATAATTTTTCCGTCTTTAACGATAACACTTCCGACCAGGGGATTGGGCCAGGTTGTTCCCAGTCCTTTTTTTGCCAGGTCAAAAGTTTTACGGATGAAGTCTTCCTTAGTCATCCAAAGGCCCCAGTTCCATGAAGACTTTTCCTGCGGGATCTTTTTTTAGTTCACCCAGATAAAGCTCCAGTGAATAAGAAGGAGTTACTCCCAACCATTCCTTGATAGTGGAATGAGGAACACTCATGTTGAGCCACTTGAAGATACAGGACTGGCGAAGGGACTTTGCAGTCATCTCCGACTTAATTTCCTTCCGAAGCTCTTCAAAAATCAGTTCCGTTCCCCGGGGAGATAAACCGCCGGAGAGAATTTTATAAGGATTGGCATTAAACAGCAGTTCTTCAATTTCCAGATCTGTCTTTTTAAGTTGCTCCTGAAGCTTCTGTTTATAGAACTGGTAGTCCTTGTTAAAAACCGGTGGCAGAGGAATGGAGTAGGGGTCACGCTTGGGATGCTCAACCAGCACCCGGAAATTTCCTTTATCTTTTAAAATTCCCCCAAAGCTAAGCTTGGCCATGTCAGAAACCTTAAGGCCCGCCCCATAGATGAGATGGAAAATAATGACGTTCCGGGCATTCACCAACTCCTGCAGTCCTTCTGATTCTTTAACTCTTCTTTTTAAGAGCTGATAGGTCTTTATCACGTCGGGAAAAGAGGTGGGTTCAGGATTATCCAGGACCTTGGGAGAAACAGCCATTTTCTTCAGGGGATTTTCCTGAAAGAGATTTTGTCCCAGGAGAAAATCAAAAAAGAGTCGCAGGGCCTGGACGCGACGTCTGACAGAATTAGGCGAATCGTATTTCTTGTCCAGGTATTGTGAGTATTCCTGCACCTGAAGGGGAGTGAAGGTTTTAATCTTTAAGTGCTGTTGTTTATCAATCAGGAAAGTATTAAAGCATTGAAGATCGGCCTTGTAGTTTTTGACCGTATTAAAGCTTTTTCCCTGACGTTCCAGGAGTTGTAAAAACTCGTGCTGTTTATCCAGTAAATTAAAGTTCATATGGGTTCGTATATTACGAAAAAGGCTTGGATATGTACAGTATTTCCGTTACTCTTTTGCCTTCGGAGGCATCATGATTACTGTAGCAAATCTCACCAAGTCCTATGGTGGACAGGTTCTTTATACCAATGGATCTTTTTTCATCGGCCCGGGAGAAAAAGTTGGTCTCGTTGGCCCTAACGGCGCCGGCAAAACTTCTTTATTCCGTCTCATTATGGGTGAAGAGCGTCCGGATTCCGGTTCAGTGGATTACTCAAAAAGTCTGCGCATCTGTTACTTCTCTCAGAATGTGGGTGAACTCAAAGGCAGGAGCGCCCTTGAAGAAGTCATTCATGGCAATGAACGACTGGGGTATCTCAAGACAGAAATTGCAAAGATTGAAAAGGCCCTGGAAGAAGGGGAGTATTCAGATGAGATGCTGGAAAAGCTTGGTGACTATCAGACCGAATTTGAAAAGATGGGCGGATACGATATTGAGTATCAGGCCGCTGAAGTTCTGACCGGTCTGGGGATTACTCCGGATGAACATCATCGCCCGGTGGAGAGTTTCTCCGGCGGATGGAAAATGCGTATCGCCCTGGCAAAAGTCCTGGCCCAGAGACCGGAATTTATTCTGATGGATGAGCCGACCAACTACCTTGATGTTGAAAGCATTGTCTGGCTTGAATCGTGGCTTAAGAACTTCAAAGGTTCTGTCTTCATGACCAGTCACGACCGGGAGTTCATGAACGGTATCGTAAAAAAGATCGTGGAAGTGAACCACAAGACCATCACGGTTTATTCCGGTAATTATGATTACTATGAAAAAGAAAGAATGATCCGCCGTGAGCAGCTTATTGCCAGTTCCGAAAGGCAGGAGGCCATGCTCAAAAAAGAAGAAGAGTTTATCGCAAAGTTTGCAGCACGTGCCAGTCACGCCGCTCAGGTACAGTCCCGGGTAAAAAAGCTCGATAAAATTGAACGAATCGAAGTGATGCCGGATGATGAGGCCATAAATTTTGAGTTTCCAAAACCTCCCCGTTCCGGAAATGATGTGGTGAAACTGGAAAACCTTTCGAAAGTATGGGTCAGCCCTGAAGGCAAGGAGAAACCTGTCTTTTCCAATGTGACAGGATTAGTCCGACGCCTCGAAAGAGTGGCCGTTGTTGGTGTCAACGGGGCCGGTAAATCCACTCTCTTAAAAGTTATTTCAGGTCTCACGGAAGCAACCGGTGGAGAGGCCACAGTGGGAGCGAATGTAAATATAGGTTATTTTTCCCAGTACTCTATGGATGTTTTAAATCCTAATAAAACGGTCTTTGAGGAAGTCAGAGACCGTGTGAAGGATAAGTCAGATGGCTACATGAGAAACCTTCTGGCCGCCTTCCTCTTTCGGGGAGACGACGTGGAAAAGAAAGTTTCTGTCTTATCAGGTGGAGAAAAGTCTCGTCTTATTCTTGCCACCATTCTTACCAATCCTTGCAATCTTTTGATTCTGGATGAGCCCACCAACCATCTGGATATTCGCTCCCGGGAAGTTCTGACTGAGGCACTGAAGACTTTTGATGGCACTATCCTTATTGTTTCCCACGATCGCCATTTTTTGAAACAAATCACAACAAATGTTGCCGAAGTCTCCAAGGGGGGCGTAACATTTTATCCAGGTACATATTCTGAATATCTTAGAGCAGTTGGAGAACATTGATGGCGAGTCAGATTAAGCTTAATCCAAACCAGGTCCTTCTCAAAGAAGGGGAACACTCCAAGAGCATGTATTGGGTGCAAACAGGCCAGTTAGTTGTGACCAAAAAAAGAGGACAGGAAGATGTTGTCCTTGGCCACATCTATAGCGGTGAACTGGTAGGAGAGATCTCTTTCCTCGATCAGGAACCAAGAAGTGCCACTGTTAAGGCCGTCACTGAGTGTGACCTAATCGAAATTCCCCAGGAAACCATTGATAATATCTTCAAGAAAGAGCCGAAGTGGCTTGAGATCCTTGTGAAAACACTGGCCGAGCGTCTCCGCAAGGCCAATGCCAGAATTAAAGTTTAGTTCTTACGGGGAATCCAGACTTCCACTGAGGTCTGGGTTCCGTTAAAAGAGCGATCACCGTAAATGGTAAACTTTGATCCTCTATATTCTTCCAGTCCATTTTCTTTGATATTGATCACAGCAGTTTCATTCCTGATCGCTTCACACATATCCACTCCACCTTCAATCTCTTCATGAAGGTAGGCCGAGCACTTGAGATGATCTCTTCCACGGGCGCAAAATCCGAGCTTCAAGGAAAAGTGGTGGATAGCACATCCTCCTCCATAAACCACATCCACCAGAATGTTGTTTCCCGAGGAATCAATCTTGGCGCCAGTGACATTGGCGGCCTCTACGGTCAAGGATGAAAAGAGCAGAAGAAAGGCCAGTATTTTCATAAATCCTCCCGAATGAAAAAAATTCACTAGATTTAATCCTTATATTGTTCGAGCTTAACTGTGGATGATTTTCAAAGGCCCAAAGTCGTGTCTTATGACTAGCTCTTTGAAAACACTTGTTTCATTTAAGACACGAAATAGCAGGAACCCTTTTATGAACCATAGCGTCCTCAAGTCAATTTTGTTTGAGTACTCCAACTTCGCTGTTCGGACTTGTTTGGGCCTTTGAAAAGCCTTAAAAATCCGTTCAATTTTATCCACAGTTAACGTCGAACAATTTAAGGATCTCTGGGGTAACAGATCATGGAGAAAGTATCTATCTTTCCTCCGAAGTGGTGTTCAAGTTCCACGGGAAGTTTGCGGGCGTCCAGAGGATAACTTTTAATTTCCTCTCTCTGATAAGTGGCATCCATAATCGAAACCACTCTTCTTAGTGAGACTGTGATCTCGTTTTCTTTTTTGGATAACCCGGCAAATATATTCCATCCACCAACTTTTACTTTTTTTGATTCACCAAGACCAAGATAGAAAGTTTTTTGGGAATGCTTATGGGAAAGCTGACAAATATATTGTGAAAAAGTCCTTTGGGCCTCTACGGTGAATATAAAAGAGATAAAGACTGCCAAGAGAAACAAAACCCTCATGTGGCCTCCTTCGGAAGGGAGGTTATGACTAACATGAAGGATCCGGAATTAAGTCTTAATTAATCCTGAAATACCTGAAGGTAGACAAACTTCAGGTAACGCATCTCAGGTAGTGCAAAAGGGAAAGGATGGTCTTCAGGCTGACCTTTAATTAAGAGAATTTTTCCACGGCGCTTCGAGCGCGAAAGAGCATCCTGGACTATTTCAAGGAAGGTTTCAAAGCTAATATGCCCCGAGCAACTGGAAGCCCCCAAGAAGCCTCCGTCTTTTACCAGTTTAAGAGAGTCGACGAATATCTTCGTATATGCCTCACGTGCTGCTTCAACAGCTTTCTGGTTTGGAGCAAAACTCGGAGGATCAGTAATCACAATATCCCACTGCTTTCTTTGCTTCTGGGCATCTTTGACGAATTCGAAAGCATCCTGACAGATGGCCTCATGCTTGTCAGGAGACAGGTGGTTGATCTGCCAGTTAATTTCCGCACCTTTTATGGCATTGGGAGCAATATCCACCGTGAAAACCTTAAGCGCTCCACCAAGACCAGCGTAAACTGAAAAGCCACCAGTATATCCAAAAAGATTAAGAAGAGTTTTATCTTTTGAGACACTTCGAATGAAGTTTCTGTTCTCTCTTTGATCAAGAAAAAAACCGGTTTTAGCAGCATCAACGATGTTAGTTCTGAATTTTACTCCATGTTCGATGAATTCCAGATCAGTGAGGTTGGAGCACTCTCCTGCCAGAATCATTCCTTTTTCAACTTCCTTGTTCTTTCTTTTAAAATAAACGCATTTAACAGGAAGTTCGGTTTGCTCCATGAAATATGAAGCGAAGTCTTCTTTCTTCCAGAAACTCTCAGAAGCCTCCCCGTCAAGCTTAAGGACAATGACCCCATCGTAATAATCCGCGACAACACCCGGGAGTTCATCTCCTTCACCGTTTAAAAGCCGAAAGCACCTGTTCTCGATGGTTAAAAGGTGCTTTTTATTTGAAAATGCCCGAAGGAGCCTTGTTTCCACTTCTTTGTCACTAAATTTCCTGTCACCTAAAGTGAGAACCCGGAATGCAAGATTAATTGCAGGAGAATAGTATCCATGAGCGAGAACTTCATTCTTGTTGTTAAGAAGAGCAGCATAAGAACCTTCCGGCGCCTTTACCTTTGAAACTGCATCAGAAAATATCCAAGGGTTTCCCCGTTTGAGATGTTTTGAAAGATCCCTGGTTAGTTTAAGTTTCAGGGGTTTGTCGAAATTAAAATATTTCATGTCTTCGCCCCTTTGAGGAACCAGGTAACTTCATGTTTGTTGTGGTGGAGATGAACGATTCGTGAGCCGGGAATTTCCAGAAATTTTAAAGTATTTTCCCAGTCTGTCTCGGCCTGATACTTAATAGTGCAGACAAAGTTCTTCACAGTCCCTGCGGCCCTGAACCGATTTACGAGATTTAAAAGTCTCTCGGGATAGCAGATGATGTCTGAACAGAACCATTCAAGTTCTCCAAAGTCTTCCGGATTTAAACCGAATGCGCTTTCCTGTCGAAAATCTATTTTTCCCAGATCCATAATCCTTTTTTCAACAGGCGCTTTATCGACCGAATAGACTTTGTCAAAATGAAGAGTCCGAAGAACCCAGGTCCATCCTCCAGGACAGGACCCAACATCTATGGAGGCCCCTCCCTTTATTTCCTCAGGAGCATAGATGGTAAAAAACTCCCAGAGCTTGAGGTATGCACGGGAAGGAGGCATCACTTTATCTTCAGTAAAATCCATTTCCCCCAGAGCGAAGGAAGAAGATGTCTTCTGAGTTGCAAGAATCAGATCATGCTCCCACAAAGTCCAGAATCCCATAGGAAGTGAGGGCAGGGGATGGCGAAAAGGAATAGGTTTTTTATTGATCTTCGGAAGCTCACTTTGAATAAGCTCAGCTCTCCTGTGATTTTCCACTGTAAAAAGTCCCCAGTTTCGTCCCATAGACTTTAATTTTCTGGCGGCATCATTGATTGAGGTAATCTTCTGGAATTCCATATCAAAGGCCGTAACCTGGGCCCAGATCATTGCAGGATGCTGGCCCTGAACCAGATAGAGTCGGTCTTTTTTGATGGAACTAAGTCC
>JBKHWS010000093.1:0-6602 GCA_046566385.1 Bacteriovoracia bacterium
GGAGGAGTACTCCGCCATAATGGAGGTATTGCAGCAGGAAAGGAAATACTTTGGGAAACTGGTACAGGAGCCTATCCTGGGTACCTCAGTTTTTGGACTCGTCCTTCTGGAGGAGAAGAATTGGAGCGGTTAAGAATTACTTCGACTGGTAATGTGGGTATTGGAACAACTACTCCTTCTCAGAAACTTCATGTGGCGGGAGCAGGGGTATTCACAGATGGCACTTCGAATATAGGCCTTCTTAATCGTAGCGACTCCACTCTTGATATCAATACTTACGATGCAAAAAGAAGTATGTCGGTCCATCACTATGGTGGTAGTAGTACTATGGTCCAGTGGTATTACTGCCCAAGCGGGGTCTGCGCCCAGAAGTTTATCATTGATACAGCCGGGAATGTCGTCATTGCCGGTACCCTTACTCAGTCTTCTGACGAAAGGTTAAAGAAGGGCATAGACCCCCTTTCTGATAGCCTCAATAAGATTTTATCTCTTCAAGGTGTTTCTTACTACTGGAAAGATTCTCCTGATAAGAACCGCCAAATCGGATTGATTGCACAGGACGTGCAGAAAGTCTTCCCGGAAGCGGTTAAAAAGAATGAAGATGGGTTCTTATCTGTAGGATATCAGAATCTGGTTGCTCCTATCATTGAGGCCATTCGAGAACTTTCTCAGAAGGCCGATAACACTGACAAAAAGTACCAGAGGGAAATTGCTTCACTTAAAGAGGAGAATGAACTTCTTCGAAAACAAAATGAAGATTTTGAAAAACGTCTAGAGGCCCTGGAAGCTAAGTCTCAAAAACAACCCTAGACAATTGTCGATAATTTAGACACCTCCTTCCTTCCAATCCACTGAAAAAACGCGCTCTCCCGCTGGTCTCCATCTTGCTTGTATAAGTTCGAATATTTTATTTTCACAGGAGACCTATATGAAATTGGTGGCATTATTCTTTGCAGTTGCCTTGTTCTGGGGAGTCCAGCAAGTTTCCGCCCAGGAGACTGTTGAAGTGACTCAGATTGAAAAAGACATCATTGCCGAGGAGCTTGAAAAGGAAGCAGAATCTCCCAAACACGACGGCCGGACGAAGCAGTATCTGAAAAAGATTTCCGGAGCGTTCAAAGGTCTCAAGGGAAACATTGAAGTGCAGGTTAAAGATCTTAAAACTGACTGTGCTGATTGTTCCAAACAAGAGAAAACCAAGAACTTCTTTAAAAGACTTGGGCGCAAGCTTGGCAAAGGGGCGGCCTGGATTACAACGACCACTGCGAAGCCATTTATGTCAGCGGCGGCTTTCATAAAAGGGGCCGTTGAGAAAGAAAGTAAAAATAAAGAGCTCGTTGCCCTCTATCAGTTTTTCCTGAACCATGAAGAAGAGTTCAATGATCTCTATCTTGAAGTGGGAACTCCGGAAGAAATGATTGAAGTGATGATACTAAAAGTGGAAGAGATCACTGAAAAGAAGTCCCGGATCATCATGAAAGATTTCCTGGCCCACCTTGGAATTGAAAAAGAGATTCCTGAGGATCTGGTTGAGTTCGAGCTCACAGCTGAAGAGATAGCTTCCATTGATCCGGATAAAATCGACGTTGCTTTCATCAATAATCACCCTGAGTATCAGGAACTCCGTCCTATTCTTGGTGATATAACTGAAAAAGAACTCATGGACATCGTGACTTCAGGATACCTTGATCGCGCCATTTCTCTGGACAACTATAAGGATGCCATTCCGTCTCTTCCTGAACTGGTAGGAACGGTAGTAGGTCAACTTTTTGTTCCTAAGATGGCCCTTGGAATTATTTCCAACACTCTTTCAGGTCTATATTTTACTCCGGTTCTTGTGGCCAACATTGGCACCGGTGTTTCAACCGCCATTTGCCTTCAGAAAGACACCCAGGAAAAGTTTAAGGATGACGAGGATCTTAAGTCATTCTGTAGCTATGTGGTAAACCGTTCGACCTACGAACTTAAGAAAAGCCGGGCCAAAGGATATGTTGCCGGTAAGAAATTTCACTCAAAGGTGAAAGAGAAAATTCAGCGCATGAAGGCCAGAAGAGCTGAAAAGAGAAAACAGAAAGAACTTGAAAAAGAAAAGAAAGAGGGCGAAAACGTCCAATTGGTTCCAACCCTTTCATAAAAATTTTGACCCCTCGAAAGAGGGGTCTTTTCATTCTCAAAACATCCTTTTCCTGATCTTCTTACTCAAGGTGTCGCAATATTTTAGTCCTTGACTCTTTTCCGGATGGCCCTTATCTCTATTATGGAAAGTCCTAAAATCAGGAAAAAAATGGCAGACAAAAAGTATCTGGTTATTGTGGAGTCACCCACAAAGGCCAAAACCATCCGAAAATTTCTTCCAAGTAATTACATTGTTGAAGCGAGCATGGGACATATTCGTGATCTTCCTCAATCCGCTTCAGACATTCCAGCAGCTCTCAAGAAAGAAGATTGGGCCAAGCTGGGCGTAAATGTAGATGAAAGTTTTGAACCTCTATATGTTGTTCCTAAAGATAAGAAAAAAATCATTACCGATTTAAAGGCCAAGATGAAAGGCGTTGACGCTATTTATCTTGCGACCGATGAAGACCGTGAAGGTGAGTCTATTTCCTGGCATTTGATGGAACTTCTGAAACCAAAAGTTCCGGTCAAGCGCATGGTTTTCCACGAAATTACCAAGTCGGCCATTCAAAAGGCCCTGAAAGATACCCGTGAAGTTGATGACAAGCTGGTGCGGGCCCAGGAAACCAGAAGAATTCTGGACAGGCTTTATGGCTACACGCTCTCTCCTTTAATATGGAAGAAAATCGCCTACGGCCTTTCTGCAGGGCGCGTTCAATCCACTGGTCTTAAAATGATCGTTGAAAGAGAACGTGAACGCATGCGTTTTAAGCGTTCAGTTTACTGGGACATTAAGGCCGAAGTTCATCCGGATAAAGATAAGAAGGCCGTTTTTGAAGCAAAACTCACTTCTGTAAAAGGTGGGCGAGTTGCCGGTGGTAAGGACTTTGATGGTCTTACTGGGAAACTTTTGGATGCAAAGAAAGTTGTTCTTTTAGATGAAAAGAAATCTAGGGATCTTGCCCGTGATATAGAAAAGGCTCCCTGGAAAGTAACCAGTGTCGAAGAAAAGACCTTTAACTCCAAACCTGCGATTCCGTTTATTACTTCCACCCTGCAGATGGAATCGAACCGTAAACTAGGAATGTCTTCCAAAGACACCATGAGAACGGCCCAAAGGCTTTATGAAGAAGGTCTCATTACATACATGAGAACGGATTCACCGAACCTTTCTCAGGAAGCGATTAATGCTGCCAGAAATATGGTGGTGGAACTCTACGGAAAAGATTATTTAAATCCGGAAGTCCGGCAGTATTCGGCCAAGCAGAAAGGGGCACAAGAGGCCCACGAGGCCATTCGTCCGGCGGGGGCCGAATTCACTCATCCCGATAAGACTGGTCTTTCCGGCCGGGAGCTTGCTCTCTATGAACTCATCTGGAAAAGAACCATGGCGACTCAGATGAAAGAAGCTGAGAAAGCAACGATGACCTTAAAAATAGAAGCTGGAGATGCTGAATTCTCTGCTTCCGGAACACGAATCCTCTTTCCTGGGTTCTTGAGAGTATATGTTGAAGGATCAGATGATCCTGATGCGGCTCTGGAAGATAAGGAAGTGATCCTTCCGGTACTTAAGAAAGGTGATGTGATCAAACCGGTGAAGATTGATCCTTTACAACATGAAACCAAGCCACCAGCGCGGTTTACAGAAGCCTCTATCGTACAAAGCCTTGAGAAAGAAGGGGTTGGACGTCCATCTACTTATGCTTCCATTATCGGGACTATTCTTGATCGTGGTTATGTGAGAAAAGAGGGCTCTGCTCTTATTCCTACTTTTACCGGAATGGCGGTTATTCAACTTTTAGAAAATCACTTTGAGCACTTGGTTGATTACTCCTTCACCTCTGAAATGGAGGAGTCTCTCGATAAAATCGCCTACGGCGAGGAAGACTGGCTTAAGTACCTTACTAAATTTTATAAAGGCAAAGGCGGACTGCTTAAGAAAGTTGAAGAGCAGGATAAGAAAATCAAGCCTGAAGAATCCCGGACCATTCACATCTCCAAAGATGGAAAGGACATGGATATAAAAGTCGGGCGCTTCGGGCCTTACGTGGTTGAAAAAAACGGTAAAGACGAAGTCCACGCTTCCATTCCTGAAGATATTGCTCCAGCTGATCTTAGCCCCGATCAGGTTAAAGACCTGATTAAAACTTCTGCTCAGGGACCTGTGCCTATTGGTAAGGATCCTAAAACGAAACAGAATATTTACTGCCTTGTTGGCCGCTATGGAGCTTACTTTCAATTGGGTGAAGTGACGGAAGAGAATCCAAAACCTAAAAGAGCTTCCTTGCCAAAAGGAAAAGACCCAAAGACTGTTACTGTTGATGAGGCCATACAGGCGTTGTCTTTACCAAGAGAGTTGGGACTTCATCCTGAGACAAAAAAACCGATCCTGGCCAACAATGGTCGCTTCGGGCCTTACGTCATGCACGATGGAAACTTTCGTTCCCTGAAAAAAGAGGATGATCTTTTTACCATCGACCTTAAGCGGGGCCTGGAACTTCTGTCTGAAGAAAAAGGTGCCAGTCGCCGGGGTGGTAAGGTTCTGAAGGACTTTGGGGTGGTGGCCAAATTAAAGAAAAAGGCTTCTATTCTGGATGGAAAATATGGTCCTTACATTAAGGTGGGCACCAAGAATATCACCCTGCCTGAAGATAAGAGAGACCCCAAAGTTATTGAAAAGATGACGGAAGCAGAACTCGCAAGTATTGTTCTTGCAGCTGCTAAAAAATAGGTTTTTCAAGGAATTAGGGCAATTCTAGCGTTGACATGAAGCCTCAGGGTAGGTAAATTGCCTGAACTTAATTATTAAAACCGGGACCATACGCATAAGGATAATTGTATGAAAAAAGGTATTCATCCAGAGTATAGAGACGTAGTTTTTAAAGACGTTTCTTGTGATTTCGAAATTCTTACTAAATCAACCATCAAGACTACTGATAAGACAGTTTATCAGGGTAAAGAATATCCAATGTTCAAGGTAGATATCTCTTCTGGTTCTCACCCGTTCTATACAGGGACTCAGAAGATCATGGATACTGAAGGACGTGTTGATCGCTTCAAGAAAAAATACGGAAAAAAATAATTTCACTAAGAGTTTTATAAAAATAAGGCCCTCGCAAGAGGGCTTTTTTTTTTACTTATTCTGAATGTCATTAATGGCATTTGAAAAAACACCTTGTGCCTTCATACTATCTTGATGGATGCCCCTGATCAAATAATGAACGAATTGCTGTTGAATCAATATGATTCATACATATCGGCCATCAATGCTCACGCAATCGTTGCAGTTACGGATGAGAAGGGAGTCATCACCTTTGTTAACGACATGTTTTGTAAAATCTCAAAGTATTCAAGAGAAGAGTTGATAGGGAAGACTCATAAGATCATAAATTCAGGTTTTCATTCAAAAGAATTTTTTAAAGGTCTTTGGGAGACCATTTCAAGCGGTAATACCTGGAAAGGGGAGATCAGGAACAAGGCCCGTGATGGCAGTTTTTACTGGATGGCCACAACCATAGTGCCTTTCAAGGATTCCCAGGGAAAAGTTTGTCAGTATGTCTCACTCAGAACAGATATCACTCATTTGAAAAATCTTGAACAGCAGCTGGAACTAGACAAGTCACTTCTGGAGATCAGGGTCGCGGAAAAAACATTCGAGCTGATTGAAACGAATCGTAAACTAGTCCGCGAAAACTTCGAAAACGGCATTCTGGCGCGAGAGATTAATCAGCAGAAAGAAGAGTACGCTTACCTTTTTAACCATGCCTCAGACGCAATCGTGATATTAAGTTTTGAGACAGGGGTGGTGTAAGAAATCTTGTGTAAATTCTGATTTGGCCTAAGCATGGCCCTCTCCATAGAATTGGTTTGCTTCAACTAATTTTCAAGGAGATAGACCATGCTACAGGTTGATGTGAATGTATCGGAACTGAGGGAATTCGCCAAGCGACTCCCGGAGCTCAAAGAAGGAATTTTCCCGCTGATGAACCTGGATCTGAAGGCGACCGCAACTCAGTTTCTGAACGACCTCTTGGCCGCCGAGTTTTCACTCTTTATCGGTCGGGAGAAGTACGAGCGAGATCTTGTGGAGATTTCTTCACGAGTTCTTCGCAATGGGCATTACCAGCGCTCATTTGCGGTCAAGGGTCTAGGTCGGCTAGTGGTCAGGATTCCACGAGATCGCGGCGGGAAATTCAAGACAAAGGTCTTAGAGCCCTATCGCCGGATGGAGGCGAGCCTCGAAGAAGATCTGGCGGTGCTCTACCTGATGGGTCTCTCCACTCGCGGGTTAGCGTTGATCTCGAAGCGCCTCACCGGCACGGCCGTGAGTCACGATAAAGTCTCGGACTGCTCGGCCCGCATCGTGGAGTCGGTTGAAGCTTGGAGAACGAGACCGATTACGGATAGTTTTAAATACCTCTACCTCGACGGCACGAACTTCTCCATGAGAGTAGACGGCTCGGTGGAGAAAGTGAATGTTCTGGTGG
>JBKHWS010000094.1:0-6511 GCA_046566385.1 Bacteriovoracia bacterium
GGACATTATGGGAATTGTAAGGGCCCATAAGTTGAGTCAAGCAACTATGAGAAATATAAAGCAAAACCTCTTCTTTGCTTTCATTTACAATATCTTAGGTATACCTCTGGCAGCTGGTATTCTTTATCCTTCATTTGGTCTATTACTTAGTCCTATGTTTGCAAGTCTTGCCATGAGCTTAAGTTCGGTTTCCGTAATTGTTAACTCACTTAGATTAAATAAAGCAAAAATATAGCTGGATTAATATTTTTTAACTTCTTCACAGATTGACCTTCCTTTATTAGGAAGGTCAACTTTTTAAATTAAATCTACCTGTCACAAACAATGCATTATCAGCGTTATTAAGGTGTAAATTGGAGAAAGTTTATGGGGATTAAATCTCTAGTCATCTTAGGGGTATTGTTTTCTAACTTATGTTACGCAGAACTTTTAACTCCAGAGATGGTTTTAAAAGAAGCTTACAAAAGTAATCCCGCCCTTGCCGCAGTGAAGGCCACTGCGAATGCTGAGAAAGAGCTTGTAAGCTCTGAGTATTCTCTTTCAAGTCCGAGATTAGGCTTTATGAGAGAAACTGATATGAGCTTCATGCAAATGGAGAATGGGCCAATGAAATCATGGTCCATTTCTCAGGAGTTTTTGTTTCCGACAAAGTATTTTTCAAAAGGAAATATTCAGGAGACAAAGGCCAAGAGATCTCTCCATGAGTTGAGGTATAAGAGTCTTCAGATTCGTGCAGAAAGTCTTTCTACTTATTTCAAATATTACAGTGCCAAAAGAATTCAAACTTTACTTTTTGCTCAAAGAGAAACTCTTCGGGAAATAGCTCGTATCGCAGAGACCAGAAGGTCTGCGGGGTCTGTACCTCAACAGGATGAGATGAAAGCGCACGTTGAGCAAACTAAAATTGAAAATGAAATTCTTCTGCAAGAGCAGGAACTTTTGGAAGCCCAGTTTGCACTTAATGCACTTTTGGACCGACCTACGGATGCTGAAGTTACAATTCCTAAAACAGAATTCAGTGTTGTTAAAGATGCGAAACTTTCAGAAGAATTTAATTCCATAAACATTGAATCATCACATCTTCTTAAAGGTGATAAAGCGGCAGCGGAAGTTGCGAGTCTTCAAAAAAATCTGGCCAGGATGAATTACCTTCCGGACTTCATGCTTTCTTATCAACAGACATTTGGAGGAAATCATCCCTCTAGTGGAAGAGCTATTGGTATAGAAATGACAATTCCTTTGTGGTTCTTCAGCAAAGAAACAAGTGAAGTCGCTGCTGCTGTCTCCCAGGAAGTTGCGGCAAAACGTCGGCTTGATTCCCAAAGACGAACTTTAGATGCAACTATTCAGACATTAAGAAGTAAGGTTAAGACATTATCGAAATTGCTCGAAATTTATGAAACCGCCCTCATACCTCAGGCCACCAGCACACTGAACTCATCTCGCTCGGCCTATAGTGCAGGGAAAGTAGGTTTTCAAGACCTACTTGATACAGAGAGAACTTTATATTCAACCAGAATCGAATATTACGAGAATTTTTCAAAATATATTGAAGCATTGACCGGTCTCGAACGAGAGGCAGGTATTAGTGTGAGTAATCTTCCGTTTTTAGGGGAGGAAATTTGAGCAAGTTAATATTAAGTCTTCTTTTGGTTTTAAGTTTTAATATTTCATGTAGTCCTAAAGAAGACAGTAAGAGTGCAAATAATGTCGCAAAAGACGAACATATCCACACGGAAGAAGTTTGGACATGTCCGATGCATCCACAAATTCGCCAGGACAAGCCAGGTAAATGTCCCATCTGTCATATGGATTTAGTTAAGATGGGTGAAGAGGTTGTCGAAGACGATCACAAGAACATGGGCCATCTTCCTGAAGGACATGCTAGTTTTAAACTTTCAGAAGCGCGCCAACAACTCATTGGTGTTAAAACCGGACTGGTGGAAAAAAAACCTTTATTCAAAAAGATTGATGCTTCCGGGAAAATTGCATTTGATCCTGAGCTTTATACTGCTCAGGCAGAATACATTGAAGCAATTAAGCAAAAAGAAAGAGTTAAAAATTCTCCAATTGAAGAAGTAAAACATTCATCTGACAGGATGGTAGAATCTGCTCAATTACGATTGAAAGTTCTGGGCCTTTCTGATGAACATATCAGAAAACTTGGTCGGTCTGGTGTGGCAGGATCGAGCCTTCTTATTCCAAAATCCGGTGAAAACCTTTGGGTTTACGCTGAAGTTTTTGAAATGGATCTCCCTTTAATCCGGACTGGTCATGAAACCATCGTGTCTGGAAGTGTGTTAGGCAATAAGACACTCGAGGGCAAAGTGGTTTCAGTAGACCGGGTTATTAATTCTGAGACCAGAACGGCTAAAGTCAGAATATTGATCCAGGATACAAAGATCAATTTAAGACCAGAATCCTATTTGGATGTAACAATCCTTTCACCTCTCGGCGAGCAAATCGTGGTTCCATTCGATGCCATTCTTGATACAGGAAAAGAAGCATGGGTCTTTGTAGTAAAAGATCAGGGGCAATTTGAACCGAGATTGATAACCATTCTTGAGCGTGCTGGAGATGAAGTTGCTATCAGCTCAGGAGTTACTCCCGGTGAAAAAATTGTAACCAGTGCAAACTTCTTAATTGATTCTGAATCCCGCTTAAAGGGTGTGGGTATTGAAGAAAAACCTAAAACACCGTCCTGTCCTAAAGGGCAATTCTGGCATCAACAGATGAATCACTGTATGGATATCCCATGATTGAAAAAATCATTGATTATTGCGCCCGAAACCGTTTTATTGTTTTTCTCCTGACTTTCTTATTAGGTTTTGGTGGGTGGATTAGTCTCAAGAATATACCTATCGATGCCATTCCTGATTTGTCAGACACACAGGTGATTATCTATTCAAAATGGGATCGCTCTCCTGACATTATTGAAGACCAGGTTACATATCCCATCATCACTTCACTATTAGGTGCACCTAAGGTTAAAGACGTCAGAGGTTTTTCTGATTTCGGTTACTCATTTGTTTATGTCATTTTCGAAGATGGCGTTGATCCTTACTGGGCCCGTTCGAGGACATTAGAATATCTTTCAAAAATTCAGCCCCAATTACCTGATGGTGTGCAGACTGAAATGGGTCCTGATGCCACTGGAGTAGGATGGATTTTTCAGTATGCCCTGGTAGATAAGAGCGGAAAACATTCCCTTGCAGATCTTAGGTCCTATCAGGACTGGTTCTTAAGATACATTCTTCAGACTGTTCCGGGAGTAGCGGAAGTTGCGTCTGTAGGAGGTTACCAGAAACAGTATCAGGTAAAAGTTAATCCTAATGCTTTGCTTGCCTATAAAATTCCAATCGAAAAAGTTGCTTCGGCAATTAAGGAAAGTAATAACGATGTAGGTGCTCGTGTTCTGGAAATCTCCGGCGCTGAATACATGATCCGGGGCCGCGGTTACATCAAAAATTTAAAAGACATCGAGAATGTCGTTCTTGAATATCAGAACGGTACACCTATTTATGTTAAAAATATTGCTCAGGTTACACTAGGGCCCGAAATCAGAAGAGGGGTGACTGATCTTGATGGCGAAGGTGATGCTGTAGGCGGAATTGTGGTCATGAGATATGGCGAAAATGCCATGGATGTTATTGATCAGGTAAAAGAAAAATTAAAATCAGTTAAGCCTAATTTACCTCCCGGAGTAGAGCTAGTTGTTACTTATGATCGGTCTGATCTTATTAAACAGGCCATAGATACTTTAAAGGGAGAGCTTTTCCTTGAGATGCTGATTGTCAGCATTGTAATCATAGTTTTCCTTCTTCACATTCCTAGTGCTTTAATTCCAATTGTAACTTTGCCGCTCGCAATTTTAATGAGCTTTATTCCAATGTACTTTTTTGATATTTCCTCCAACATCATGAGTTTGGGGGGAATTGCCATTGCCATTGGTGCCATGGTGGATGCGGCCATTGTAGTTGTGGAGAATTCTCACAAGCACATTGAAGAATGGGAGAAAAACGGGAAGAAAGGTGATCCTAAAGAAGTCGTGATTACGGCCATTAAAGAAGTTGGTCCGGCCAGCTTTTACTCATTGTTAGTGATTGCTGTTTCCTTTATTCCGATTTTCGCGCTTGAAGACCAGGAGGGAAAACTCTTTAAGCCATTGGCCTATACTAAAAACCTTGCCATGATCATTGCTGCTATTCTGGCCATCACTCTTGATCCTGCGTTGAGAGTGACACTAACTCATTTTTCCATAAAGCATTTTAAGCCAAGATGGTTAAGTAATGTCAGAAATGCTGTTTTAGTAGGCAAGACATATTCCGAAGATAAGCATCCTATCAGTAAAGTACTTTTTAAAATGTATGGGCCAGTTGTTGATTGGGTCATTGAACACCGTTTTAAAACTATTGCCTTTGCGATTGTTGCAATGCTGGCGACGGTTCCGGTATTCTTAAAGCTTGGCTCAGAATTCATGCCGCCTCTTAATGAAGGAACAATTCTCTACATGCCGACAACTATGCCTGGTATGTCTGCAAGCGCTGCTCAAGACCTTTTACAAAGGCAAGATGCTATTCTGAAATCATTTCCTGAAGTAGAGCGTGTTTTCGGAAAAGCCGGGCGTGCTGAAACATCAACTGACTCAGCTCCTTTCTCCATGATAGAAACAACCTTGATTCTGAAACATCAGGATCACTGGCGAAAGACAGAGCGATGGTATTCATTTCTGCCTGATTTTTTAGAGGCCCCATTCAGGCTCATCTGGTCTGATACCCTTACCTGGGAAGAGCTTATCAGCGAAATGGATCAGAAGATGAAGTTTCCTGGAACAACGAATGCATGGACTATGCCTATCAGGACCAGGATTGATATGCTTTCAACAGGTATCAGAACACCTGTGGGTATTAAAGTTTTAGGATCTAATCTTCAGGAAGTAGAGAAAGTTGCTGTTGAGCTGGAAAAAATTGTTCCAAAAGTAGAAGGAACAAGAAGTGCATTTGCTGAAAGAGTGTCCGGAGGATATTTCTTAGACTTCGTTTTTCACCGGGAAAAGCTAGCTCGTTATGGACTTACGATAGAGCAAGCTCAGAAGGCACTCATGACCGCTGTCGGGGGCGAGCCGGTCACAAAAACGGTTGAAGGTCGGGAGAGGTACACTGTTAACGTGCGCTATTTCCGCGACTACAGATCAAATATCGATGCCCTGAAGAGAGTTCTAATTGCAACTCCTAATGGAAAACAAATTCCTATGGGACAAGTTGCCAGTATTGAAATGGTCCAGGGTGCTTCAATGATCCGTAATGAGAATGGTCTCCTCTCAAGCTTTGTTTACATTGATGTCGCTGATCGGGACATTGGTAGTTATGTAAAAGAAGCGAAAAAGCTGGTTGAAGAAAGCTATAAACTGCCGCCAGGAGTGAATCTCTCCTGGAGTGGTCAGTATGAAAACATGGAAAGAGTGAAGGAAAAGCTTAAAGTAATCGTTCCAATCACTCTCTTTATCATCGTATTCTTAATTCATCTCAACACAGGTTCATGGGTTAAAACTTCTATTGTATTACTTGCGGTTCCATTCTCTGCCATTGGCGCTTTTTGGACACTGTATATTCTCGATTACAATATGAGTATTGCTGTCTGGGTTGGTCTTCTTGCCCTTCTGGGGCTAGATGCTGAAACAGGAATATTCATGCTTCTCTATCTGGATCTTGCCTATGACAAAGCTGTTAAAGATGGAAAGGTAAATTCCTTTTCAGAACTTAAGGCCGCTATTCATGACGGTGCTGTTAAACGTATCAGACCTAAAGTTATGACTGTCGGAACAGATTTCCTGATGCTCTTACCAATCATGTTGGCAAGTACCTCTCAAGCAGGAGCTGATGTAATGAAGAGAATTGCCGCTCCGATGTTTGGTGGAGTTATAACTTCCTTCCTGCTAGAGCTATTGGTTTACCCAGCTATTTACACAGTCTGGAAATGGAATTTTAAACACAAAAAGGAATTTGAAAATAATAAGGGTGGCCTATGAAAATATTAGCAATTGCTTTGGTACTAATCTCATTTCCTATATTTGCAAATGAATTAAAAGTGGAAAACTATGTGAAGATGCAGGAAGCCTTGGCCAAAGATGACTTTTCTGCAGCCTTAAACGTCCACAAGAACCTCTGTCAGAAAGATCTTGCTCATCATTCTGAGGCTTACAAGGATTGTAAGAAAAACTTTAAAAACATTGATCAGTTAAGGGATTCATTTAAGCAACTTTCAATTTTGTACATTGCTAATGCAAAGAAAGAAGAGTTGAAAGGACTTATGGTGGCAGAATGTCCAATGGCAAAAGCTAAATGGATACAGAAAGAAGGAAGTATCGCTAATCCTTACTATGGTGAATCGATGCTAGAGTGTGGAGAGAAGATTTAGCATATTCTGTATCGGGAGACTGAATGTTTCCCGATAATTAGAAATTGTATTGTGCTCCAACTCCTGCTCTATCTTCCGTAAACATCAAACCCGC
>JBKHWS010000095.1:0-6385 GCA_046566385.1 Bacteriovoracia bacterium
TGTCATCCACAACCTTCTCAACGATACCAGGACCGAATTTCACATGATCGATAATGTCGCCTTCGTGAAACTTGCCATCCATCGCATATGGTGTAGATTTCTTTCTGGTACTCGACATCTTCTCCATCCACAGATCTGAAACCGAAATGACTTTAGAAGGTGAACGTTCAGTTTTACGAGTACGGGTCTTATTCTGTTTGGAAGAAGTTGAGGGGTCTTTATAAGCATGCATGGTAAGACAAGTATTGCATTTAACTTTAGCAATATGCTTGGAATCTTTCATGGCAACGATGGTATGACTAAGGTTTAGCTTACATTTAGTGCAATAGGAGAGCACATCCTTGCCTACCGTTAACTGAGACATATTTTTCCTTTTGATTTAAAATCAGAAAAAAGAGTAGATGATGACCAAACTATTATAACGTTTGTCTCTCTTAACGTAAAGCAAAGTCCCCCTATGAAGAAGACTACCGAACTACTGGATAAAGCCAACACTCTGCCTCAACAACCTGGTTGCTACTTGATGAAAGACAGGAATGGTCGGGTGATTTATGTTGGTAAGGCCAAAAAGCTTAAATCCAGAGTAACCAGCTATTTCAATAATTCCGCTAAGGGATATAAGACTGATTACATGGTCAGTCATGTGCATGACTTTGATTTCATGATTACCCGCTCTGATGCTGAATCCTATGTTCTGGAAAATAACCTGATTAAAGAACACTCACCAAAATACAACATTCGTTTGCGGGACGACAAAAGTTACCCCTACGTGCTCGTCGATTGGAATGAAGCCTTTCCAAGGCTGGAGTATGTAAGGCGTCCCAAAAAGGGTAAGGGCAAGGAACTTTTCGGGCCTTATCCCACAGGTTCAAATATTTCGATGATCATGAGGATTCTCACTAAATCTTTCGGTCTTCGTGATTGTTCACTGAGTGAGTTTAAAAGCAGGAAAACGCCCTGTCTTCTTCACCAAATGAAACAGTGTAGCGCTCCCTGTGTTGGACTCATATCTGATGCTGAGTATGAAAAAGATCTGAAGAGCGCCATAGGCTTTTTTCAAGGGCCCATCAAAGCGAAGAGAACTTTGCAAAGGCTTCATGAAAAAATGATTCATTATGCGGAGGATGAAGAATTTGAAATGGCCGGAGTTATCAGAGATCATATCCAATTACTCGATGATTTTTTAAAGAAAAGCTATGATCAGAAAGTTGAGAGTATCCAGAGTGAGAAGAACATCGATGTCTGGTCCTATTGGAATGGTGATGAGGAAGTTGATATTTCTCTCTATATGATCCGGTCCGGGCTCCTCCTTGGTCAGAAAAACTTTCACTTTGTGAAGGGGGAGTTGATAGAAGAGTTGGCAGATGAAATCCTTCAGAAAATAGTTCAGTATTACTCTGACCCTGAAGAGATGAACCCTGACATCGTTGTCATGGATTTCGAAGAGGAAGAGATCAAGGACGTGAGCATCGCTCTCAACACTTTCGGGGAAATGAAAGTTCTTTCGGGCCTTACCAGGAAGTATTACCCGCTTGTTGAAATGTGCCGTAAACATGCAGAGGAATCTCAGAGAGTCAGGATTAAGAACGCCGACAGTGTCTATCTGGGATTGAATAAACTGAAAGATCTTTTGAATCTCAAAGAGCGGCCGAGAATCCTTGAGTGTTATGACGTGGCCATCTGGCAGGGATCATCTCCAACGGCCTCTCAGATCGTTTTTGAAGAGGGTAAACCCAACAAGAAAAAATATCGTTACTATCATCTGGAAACGAGGCCTGAAGGTAACAATGACTTTGCCATGATGAGAGAGGTTATTTCGAGGAGAATGGACAACGGAGATCTTCCTGATGTGTTCGTGGTGGATGGGGGAGTTGCGCAGGTTAATACCGTATCTGCCGTTCTGAAGGAACTTAACGTCGATATCTGTGTGGTAGGGATTGCTAAAAGCAGGGAAATCTCGGGTTCTTTTCAATCAAAAGAAATTGATCGTACTGAAGAGAGATTAATCATTCAGGGAAGGGCGAATCCATACATCTTAAGTAAGTGTCCTCCACTTTTTAAGATCATTGTCTCGATGAGAGATGAGGCCCATCGATTTTCCAGAAAGCTCCACCACAAAGCGGAGTCAAAACGTGTTTTTTTAAGTTGGCTTGATGAAATCAAAGGTCTGGGTTCAGAAACGAAGAAAAAAATTCTCACTCAACTCTCGATGTCGAAAGAAGAACTCATGGGTTTTACCGTGAACGATCTGGTTAATTATTTCGGAATAAAAAATCCTCAAGCAAAAGCACTGTGGGCACATTTGCATGAGGATGACGTGATCAAAGAAGACTAGTTAAGGATGTGAATGACTCTTCTGTTTCCGCAACCACAGTCCATACAGCGTGCGGTTTCCTGAACCAGAAGATTTTTGTAATCCGGCATGTGTGAAAGAAGGAGTTTTGAACCACACACCTTGCATTCATCCATGGTTTTTTTAACCTGGCTTACATCACCAAAATATTCTTCAAAACTCTCAAATTTAAAATCCATATCTGACATATTGTGCTCCTCGCTTACACATGACATTTCGGCGTAAGCTCAATTTAGGTTTAAAAGATTTTAGAACTAGGAAAGAAGGTCCTCTTCGTGCTAGAAAAAGAGGGTATGGATGGAATATTTAAGCAAAAATTATTGAGCCTCAGGAATCCGGCACCTGCTAAAAGCTTTGCGGATGCCCTGTTTCCGGACTCTTCCTGGGCCAGAAGTGCCATCCCTAAAAAGCAGGAAAAGCTGCCTTCTAAGGAAGCCTTCTCTGAGAAGGTTCAGGTCATTGAATCGTTTGAAAGATTCGCTCAGGAGAAAGTATCCGCTACTCAGTCTGGTACCCTGAAGATTGCTGGCGGTGAAGTTGTTGTGCGTGCTGAACCGTCCTGGGAAGAGGTTGGCCACAGTGACTCTCTATCCTCTCTCTGGAACGAGTTAAAGCTCGAAGAGAAGCTGAAGGAGCTGGTTTTAAAAGAGAAGCATCCAGGAACCGTAAAGGCCCTGTTTGTTTCGGAAAAATTCCGGACATGGGAAGAAATCGAACCAGAACTTAAGTCCGGATTTATCAATGAGCTGTTAGCAGGTTTTCCTTTGAAAACTGCGGAGCTTTTTGAGCGAATGATCCTTGCCATGAAATTAACCGCTCCTGAAGTCGTTATCTTACCGGTAGAAGGAAGCGATGAAACGGATTTCGCCAGAGATGTCATGGCCGTCGCTGCTTGTTTAAAGCCGGAGATCATCATCACCCTAGGGGCCAAGGCCATTTCCAAAATACTTAAGTCAAATGATCGCCTTTCACTGGTCCATGGCCAGTTCTTTAGCCGTAAAATTGGAGCTTCATCTTTTCAGGTGGTTCCGCTCTTCCACCCAAGTATCATCGAAACCAATCAAAACATGAAAAAAACTGCCTGGGCAGACATGCAGAAAATCATGAAACACCTCAAAAAACTTCCGTAGTTTCCACTTATTTGTGGTTAAATAATTGAGGGAAAATCTTAATTTCCAGGGATCAAGGGAATTAATGCTAAAGACAGGATGTTTCACTCTTTCATTGCTTTTATCAGCATCTGCCGGCGCAGCTGTTCCTTCTGTTAAAGTTCTGATCGCGAAGAAGCTAAAAAACATAGTAGTTCATGGAATCGATCTCAGAAAGACCATCCATACTCAGAATAAATCTCAACAGTACACGGGAAGAAAGTCTCTTTCTTTCAATTGTGCGCCTTCGAAAAAAGGTGCGAGCTTTCCTAAGAGTCCCTTGCTGGTGGCCTCCCTTAGTTCTCCCACCGGACTCATTTCCTGGGGAAAACAAAAATACAAAGGTGAGCTGCAATTACTCACTAATCCGGGTCAGGAATCCTGCGATCTTGTGAACCAGATTCCCATGGAGGCCTATCTCACGACTTTACTTTCAAAAGAAATGAACGGCACCTGGCCGGTAGAAGCTCTGAAGGCCCAGGCCGTCGCTGCCCGAACCTATGCTTATGATCGAATCAAAAAGGGAATTCAGATTGAGAAAGAGGATAAACTTTATCATCTCGAATCTTCGGAAAAAGATCAGGTATCAGGGACATTTTTTGATATCACTGAAAAAACTCTGCAGGCAGCAAAAGAAACAGAGGGAGAAATACTTGTAGGTCCTTCCGGTAAAATTACTCCGGCCTTTTTTCATTCCAAGTGCGGTGGGAAGACCTTAAGGCCTGATCAGGTGTGGGGAGGGGTAGAGGAAGGTTACCGTTCAGTTAATTGCACCTTTTGTAACCGGACTGGAAAGAAAGACTGGAATTATAAACTCAAAGGTTCACAGCTTACCTCTATGGTGGACAGAGTCTTAAGGCGCTACTATGGGGATGAAGTGGAAGGATCTCAGATAAGACTAATGCCCGATTCGCTACAAAACTCGGAACTGAGGCTTTATGTGGGAGATCGACTTCATATTATTAAAAAGGCCTATTTGCGGAACCTGGCCGGAAGAGAACTTTTACCATCGAACAACTACACTATGACCATTAATAAAAAAGAATTTCTCGTGAAAGGGCAAGGTTATGGACACGGAGTTGGACTATGTCAGTTAGGTGCTCTTGAGCTCGCCAAGCGCGGTTATGACTATCGTCAGATTCTTTCATTCTACTTTCCACGCCATAAGATGAGGAAAGCTTACTGATCATGCGTTCTCTTTTGTTAATGCCAATCATTTTTTTTTCGTTATCCAGCTTCGCCAAAGTCGTTCTGATTGATCCCGGACATGGGGGTGAAGAAATTGGAGCAGTGGGATTTCTCGATTCAAAAAAGAGACACAAGATCTATGAAAAGGATCTGGCCCTAAGGCTTGCTAAAAAAATCAAGGATGAGTTAAGCAAGAGCACTTCTGCCTATCTCACAAGGAGCCTTGATAGGACTGTGACTCTTCAGGAAAGAGCTGATCTGGCCGATCTTATTAAAGCAGATCTTTTTCTTTCCATTCATTTTAATTCCTCCTCCAATTCGCGCAGCCACGGATTTGAACTCTACTATCTGGACAATAATTCCAATGTCGCTGCCAACAAAGTGGAAAGGGCAGAGAATCTTGATCTGAAAGGAGAAGAGTCGGTGGTTAACCAGATCCTTGTGGACCTGGTGGTTCAGCAAACCGTGAAACACTCCAGAGAGCTGGCGTCAGCAGTTCACAAAAGTGTCAGACCAATTGTGAAAAGCCACAGAATGATAGACCGGGGAATCAAGAGGGGACTCTTTTACGTTCTGGCGCTCTCAAAGAGACCGGGTCTTCTGGTTGAAGTGGGATTTGTGTCTAACAATAAAGAGTTAAAAAAAGTGAATGAAGAAAGATTTCTTGATGATATGGCCAAGGCCATTTCCAATGGTGTTCTCAACTACATCAGAAATCAGAAATAAAAAAGGAACCTTGCGGTTCCTTTTTTATTTCTATTTTTTAAAAAAGTTAATTAACGACAGAAAGAAAACTTCTGGCCTTGAGATGAACCACCATCCATCCAGCGGAACTTAGCAGTGGCACTTCCGCCTGGGAAAACTATGGTGGCGGCAGTGATAGGTTTAAAGAGACAGTTTGAATAGGAACCGATTTTGATTCCCATGAGCTGCCCTTGTCCCGATGGAGAGAATGAGCGAGGACACATATATCCCACGAAAAGAGGAGGCTGGTTAGCCGCCTGACCCGCAAGAACCGCCACATCTCCATAAGACGTCACACCAACATAAATATCACCTGGAGGTATGACAGTCGGAAAGTTAGTAAGTGGAATCTGAATAGGAATTCTTTGACCTGCATAGGGATCGTTATATCCAGGAAGACCGGCGTAACCGCTGCGGCAAGGATTCTGTTGCAGCACCTGATTCACACTCATCCCACCATAGCTGTAAGGGGAGTTGATCGGCGATAAAGGTAACTGGCCGTTCGTGTAAGGGTTCCCCAGGTTCCATGAGCTGGACTTCTTTCCTGATTCATTGTTTTTACCGCAGGCAAAAAGCATAGTCAGGAGAGTGAGGTGCAAGATCCCTAGACAGATCGATTTCATGATAAGACTCCTTCGTCTTAGACTATTCCAGACTCCTATCGGTTGATTCATGGCAATCACTTTAGGACTTTTTTATGCCTGATGCGGCCTATCGGGTACAGGGCTAACAAAACTGCCTAGTTCTAAGTGTTTAGAAAAGGACTATCATATTAGAGATGTCCCCAAAACTCATGGCCCTCAACATTCCCAAGGTGAACAGCGTCTTCAAGACTGAAGACCATCGCTTCATGTTGTTTACGGGGCTTAAAGTCACAGGCATTTCTTTTGGTATTACACTGGTTGTTTATTGGTTCATCTTTCAGATACTGAGACTAAATTTTGCTTTTTTT
>JBKHWS010000096.1:0-6284 GCA_046566385.1 Bacteriovoracia bacterium
AAGGATTTCTTGAATGAACACTTTTGCGCCCCCTAAGAAGAAACTCATCGAGCTGATTATTATGTTGCCACTGGCTGGTGTGTATTATCTCTTGTATCCAGAAGTCGATGCTATTGTTCTGTTCCTTTTTGGTTTCATCTGGAACTGGTCCGCATCGAATGAACTCTCAAATCTCTTTTCCAACAAGAGATACCGGATGTCTCTATTAAGAACAGTTGTTAACCTTCAGTCTCTGATCCTTCGACCTTTTTCAAAAGCTCCTGGTTGGATAAAAAAAATATTGAATGTTCTCCCTGCAGGGATCTTCTGGGGAATGGTTGTCTATATTAATGACAGTCACATGCCATGGTGGTCAACCTTCATTGGAAGTGCTGCATTTGAACTTATGCAATTAGAGCTTAAATTCATCCGCAAACAAAAAGATGAAGTTCCTGAAATACCGAAGGAACTTCCTTGAAGCTTGTTCCTGTTGCTATTGCTGTTTTCTATCGTCAAAAGGAAACCGGAATTCTGGAAGTCTGGACCCAGACCCGGGAAGATGATGGAATTTACAACGGGCTCCTCGAATTTCCAGGTGGCGGTATTGAAAAAGATGAGACACCTCTGGAAGCGGTGGTGCGAGAAGTTCAGGAAGAAGTTGGGATTGTCATTAGTCCTCCCGAAGGACGACTAATGGGAATTTACTCCCATTCACTAAATGGAAGGACCATCCTCCTGAACGTCTTCCTGTTTCCGGATCAGATGGCCTTATCCGGAAAGGGCAAGTGGCTCAGGATTGAGAAAGAAACTTTAAGTTCCGTTTATAAAGGGAAGATACCTTCTCCGAATCACCAGATGATTGATGATCTTTATCGTTCCATATATAGTTAGGCCCCAGGATAATTCATGAACAGCATCACACAAATAATTGCCCACTTCTTTTTTCTCTCCTTAGCTGGCGGGACTCTACTATTGTCTCCGGTTGTGAGCACCAGGCTTACTGGAGTAGGTTTTTACAAGTTAGGCATGTCCATCGTCCTGGCATCGCTGGTGCTGGCCTTTGGCGTGGACTATTTCATGTTACCGGGCCTGGGACTTATCGAATTGGTTTGTTATGGAATTCTCATTTCAACCGGCGTCGTTACGTCTGTTTTTCATCGCGATGAAAAGAACTGGGTGATGTGGACTTTATACGGCGTTCAGGTTGGGACGTTCTGTACTCTTGCATTCCATAGCTTCAATTTTGATCCGGTTTGGATAATTTTCTTTTTCCTGAGTATGATTCTTTTGGGAATAAGTAATTTTGCGATGATTTTAGGCCATTATTATTTGGTGGTACCAAAGTTATCAGTCGAGCCCCTGATCTACTGCCTTTATATTTTCTGGACAGCTTTTTTCATAAAAATCATCTCTTCACTGGCCGTTCTTTTTTCGGTGGCCCGTCCCTTCCTCGAGGAAGGAACAATTCTTGGCGACGGTTACATGTTCAATTGGCTTTTCATAAGCATGCGCTATCTCTGGGGATTTGCGGCCCCTGTTATTCTGAGTTTTTTCACCTTCCGTCTTTGTAAAATCCGATCAACTCAGAGTGCTACCGGAGTGCTTTACATCATAGAGTTTTTTGTTATTGTGGGCGAATTGATATCAGTTTATCTCATGGCAAAACACGGATTACCCCTATGATGGAAGTGCAGATTACTTGTAATGGATGTGGCTCAAGCGTTGAAGTTATTCCCGATCGTTCGGCCAGCAAAGTTCAATGCGAAGTTTGTCAGCATGTTCAGAATGTTCATTTTTCAACTGACCACGAACAGGGAATTCTGAAGGAGTGTCCCGTTTGTAGCCGTCAGGATTTTTATAAGCAAAAAGATTTTAATCGTATCATCGGCGTTAGCCTCTTTGTGATCGCTGCCATCCTCTCCATCTGGACATATGGGCTCAGCCTGGTAGCTCTTTATCTGGTGGATTTACTCTTATTTCGAAAACTGGCCCTGGTAACGGTCTGCTACAAATGCCGTACCAATTTTCGCAAGCTAAAGAATATTGAGGAAATCAGGGATTTTGACCACGAAATGAATGATAGGATCGTTTATAGTGACCATGATTTTAAGGGCAAACCGCTATCTCATTAAAAAGCTTAGCTAGTCCATAACATTTATTTAATCTTTTGCTCTTTTGCCCTCTGCCATGGTATACTAATGGGGCTATTTTATTAACTAACAGGAGACATTTCCTATAGAACCCCCGGCCGCACCCTCAGTACTAAAAACATACTTCTCACTCCATTCAGAAAATAAATTATGAGTATCGAACAAGAGATTCTGGTTTTAACAGTCTCGCTCATTTTATCTGGCTTTTTTTCTGGCTCAGAAGCCGCCCTTCTGTCGTTGCCTCATGAAAAAGCTAAACAAATAGCAGAAGAGCATGGAGTAGATTCCTGGGCCATGAAGAAATGGCTGGAAATCCCGAACGACCTATTGACCACCATCCTGGTGGGAAATAACTTTATCAATATCTTGATCGCTTCACTCTCTACCCAGATTGCAGAGAGAATATTTTCCAATGATGCATTGGCGATCAGTGTTGGTGCAACAACTATGGCGATCCTGTTATTCGGGGAAATTGCTCCGAAAACTCTAGCGAGAAGCAAGGCTGAAAAGCTAGCTCCAATTGCTGTTTTCATCCTCATTGGTTTCTATTATGCCATGTGGCCGATTGTGAAAGTCTTCACCAAGATCATTCAACTGGTTCTTGGAAAAAACGCTAACGTCAGAAGCCGTGCCGTTACCCGTGATGATATTGAAGTCATGGTTGAAATGGCGGAAGAGGGGAGATCCATCGATTCTAAACAGCTCGATCTTCTTAATTCCATTCTAGAATTCCCTTCAATTAAAGTTAAAGACATTATGGTTCCAAGACCAAAGATTGAAGGATTGAAAAAGACTGCGACTTTCCCGGAAGTTATAAAAATAGTCAGGGAAGTTGCTCACAGTCGCTATCCTGTCTATGACGAGGATCTTGATGATGTGCTTGGATTCCTTCATGTGAAAGACCTTGCCTTCAGTAGTCCTGATGAACAGAGAAATTTTGATATTACCAGATACTTGAAGCCACCATTCTTCGTGTATGAGCACATGAAGATTCAGGCCGTCTTTGATCACATGAACAGAAAGAAAGTTCACCTGGCCTTAGTGAAAGACGAAAATGGTATGGTTGTAGGAATGCTGACTCTTGAAGACATCATGGAAGAGATCTTTGGTGAAATTCATGATGAGCATGACGATGAAGAGGATCTGATTCCGGGAGTGGAAAGTGCAGAAGGAGTGACAGTACCTTCGACCATTTCTTTGCGGGACCTCTATAATGAGTACGACATTGAGATACCTCTGAACGATAACTACTCAACTCTGAACGGCTTTCTTATGGACCAGCTTGGAAATAATTTTCCTAAGAAGGGCCACCTTATCATCTGGGATGGCTATTCTTTTGAACTGGTAAGAGTAAAGAGCTCTGAAATCCGGGAAGTTCGAATTAAATCAACTTCAGGAGAACATATTTTTGAACCGGATTCTAAGGAGAGGGAAAAGAAAGATAAAAATGAAGCCCAGAACAATGACCAATACCGTGCAATGGGTGCAAAATAAGCAAAACCAGCTGGAGTTTTGCTTATGTCTGAAAAAGTTTTCCCTGTTTGTGTCATCGGTGGCGGCTCTGCCGGAACGATGGCCGTCCTTCGAACCATCCTGAACAATGATGAATGTCTTTTCTTTCCCGGAAGTCCCAAAGACAAAAAGCGCTCAAGGGCCCTCTGGGTTAGAAAGGTTGAAAACATGCCTGCTCATCTTCATTACAAAAGAGGTATTGAAGAGCCCAATGCGGAAACCTTAAAATGGATTACCGAATCTCCATTCAAGCATAATCTCCACTTACATAAACACACAGGTGTTACTTCCATTAAGAAAGATGGTGATGTCTTTGTTATCACCGATTCCAAAAAAAATGTTCATCAGGCGAAGTATGTGATTCTTTGCACTGGTGTGATGGATGTTCAACCAGAAATCAAAGGTTCAATCGAGACTGTCTTTGATTATGCCAACGCTCAGACCATTGATTACTGCCTCATTTGTGACGGTCACCATGTGTTTGATAAAAAAACTTCTGTGATTGGACATGGAAATGGAGCTGCCTGGGTTTCAGTCATGCTTTACGAGAGATACAAACCTCATAATTTCACAATACTCACGAATGGAATGAAAGCTGAATTCCAGGAAGATACCTCGAAACTCATCAAGGCTTACGGAATAAAAGTCATGGAGTCTCCGATTGCAGAGATAGAAGGAGAGGAGAAGGGAAAAGTTCTTAAAGCTTTTGTTCTGGAAGATGGAACAAGAGTTGAAACAGATATTTGTTTTGTTTCTCTGGGTATGATCGTTTACAACGAACTTGCAAAACAAGTTGGCGCTGAACTTGATGACAGAGGATTTGTTAAGGCCGATGAAGCAGGATTAACCTCAGTGCCTGGTCTCTATGTAGCAGGTGATTTGAAGTCGAATATTAAAAAACAAATCTATACAGCCTGGGATTCAGCAGTGAACGCTGCCAATGCCATCAATATGAAAATCCGATCAGAAAGAAGAAAAGAAGTATTAAAAGAAGATTAAACTTATTTAATCGGAAGAATGCAAACATCTCCGAGCACTTTAGCCCGACAAGAAAGGCGGATCTCTTTATCCTTCAAGAATTCAGGACCTTTTGTCTCAGTAAACTCTGTTTTTAGAGCGTCGATGGTATTTTGCTCAATAACACCGGCAGCTTGCAGGTTTTCTTTCCCGCTTACCACTTCAATCCTACAGGCCCCGCAGGACCCCGATAAGCATCCATGAGGAAGTTCTTCTCCCCGATCGCAGAGTGAATCGTAGAGGATATCTCCTTCATTTACTTCAAATGTCTTATTCGTGTCCTTGATTGACACTGTGGGCATAAGATTCTTCCTTGTCAAAAACGTCCGAGTTTAAGAAACTTCTCGCCAATAAAAATTTATTTTAACCCAGATCGTAATTTTGTGCATCCGTTAATTCGGATTCTCCAGGAGAAACTGCATGTTAACACTCGAAAAAATGTATTCCATGGGCCACGAAGAAGTGGTTTTTTTCCAGGATAAGACCTGTGGATTGAAGGCCATCGTTGGTATTCATGACACGACTCTTGGTCCAGCTCTTGGAGGTACTCGTTTATGGCAATACGCCAGTGAAGAAGAGGCTTTGATTGATGTCCTTCGTCTTTCTCGTGGAATGACTTATAAAAACGCTATCTCTGGTCTGAATCTTGGTGGCGGTAAGGCGGTCATCATCGCAGATCCAAATAATAAATCAGAAGCTCTGTTCAGATCTTTCGGGCGTTTTATTGAATCACTTAACGGCCGTTATATTACTGCGGAAGATGTGAACACTAACGTTGATGATATTGAGCACATCTTCACTGAAACTAATCACGTGACTGGTGTGGCCCAGCAGAACGGTGGTTCTGGAAACCCTTCTCCGTACACCGCACTTGGAGTATTCAGAGGTATTGAAGCTTCTGCTACGAAAGCTTTCGGAAACCGCTCTCTTAAAGGCAAGACAATTGCGGTTCAGGGTGTGGGCGCTGTTGGTTTTGAGCTGTGTAAGCTCCTTACTGAAGCGGGCGCTAACATTGTTTTCACTGACGTTAATGAGCGTGGAATTCAGAGAATGAAGGAATCTTTTCCTCATGCTAAATATGTTGTCCCTGCTGAAATTTTCTCCGTTGCCTGTGATGTTTACGCTCCATGTGCCTTAGGAGCTTCTGTAAATGACGAAACGATCCCGCAACTTAAATGTAAAATTGTCTGTGGTGCTGCTAATAACCAACTTAAGGAAGACAGACATGGATCTATTCTGAAAGAAAGAGGCATCCTCTATGCTCCGGATTACCTGGTTAATGCTGGTGGAGTGATGAACGTTTCCATTGAGTTTGAAGGTTGGGCGGATTCTAAATCACGTCGCATGATTGATACGATCTATGACAAAACTCTTGATGTTTTCAGAATTTCTGATGAACAGAATATTCCTGTAAACAAAGCCGCAGATGTTATGGCGGAGAACCGAATTGCATCAATGAGGAACATCAAGAATTCATATCTTGGCGTTAAATACAATCATCGTATGCCTGGACAAAAAAGAAGATTCTAAAAATCAGGGCCTCCCGAAAGGGCTTACTATTACCCACAACTTTAACCGGTTGTGGGTTTTTAATTTTAGGGCCCTGCGTATAGGCCAAATCTCATT
>JBKHWS010000097.1:0-5965 GCA_046566385.1 Bacteriovoracia bacterium
GCCAAGAAGATGGTGGTAGAGCACAAAATAAAAAAAATAATTATCACCGGCGGACTTACAAGTATTTGGGAAGGATTTTTTCAGGACGAAAAACAAGAGCTGGTTGTAGAGGGTGATAAGCATTTGATACACTGGGCCCTCCATTTTTGGATGACAACACAGATTGAACCACTATGAATATTTTATTAAGTGTTACCGGATCGATAGCTAGTTATAAGAGTTTTGATGTCGCCAGACATCTGGTGAAGAACGGTCATGCCGTTAAAGTTATTCTCACCAAAGGTGCATTGGAATTCATTAAGCCCGAGACTTTCCGTTACATCGGTGTTGAAGCTATTTATCTTCCCACCGATGATTTTGTTCCAGGACATTTGGGAAAGGACTCAACGGTCCTTCACATTGAACTTGTTAAGTGGGCGGATAAGCTTGTTATTGCTCCAGCCTCGGCCAATACACTCTCCCGGCTCGCTCTCGGAATTACCAGTGATCTCTTAACCAGCGTTTTCCTCGCCTTTGGGAATAGGCCCGTGCTTCTTTTTCCCGCCATGAATACCCAGATGTGGCAGAATGCGAGAGTCATTGAGCATAAGGCGAAGCTGGAAGCTCTTCCTCATGTTGGTGTGATTAATCCTATCTCAGGACTTCTTGCCTGTGGGGATATCGGAGCGGGAAAATTTCCTGAAGTTTCCGCAGTGGTAGACTTGATTGAAACCTACGATCCTACCGTGAAAAAGAATAAGAAAGTTGTCATTACAGCGGGAGCTACCGCTTCTCCCCTTGATCCGGTTCGATATCTCACCAACCCTTCCAGCGGGAAGATGGGCCTCTCCGTGGCGAAGGCCTTTTTATCCCAAGGCTACAGCGTTACCCTACTCGCGGGCCACCAGTGCACTCCTGAAGCCGAAAACCTTAAAGGGCATCCTTCCTTTAATCTCATTAAAACTCCAACCACTGAACTCATGAAAGAGGCAGCGCTTAGAGTTTTCCCGGGAAGTGATCTCTATGTCTCAACCGGTGCCATTGCCGATATTGAGTTTGATACTGCATCCATGAAACTCAAAAAAGAAACCATGGGGACAAGTCTTCCCTTCAGGCGGGCCGCGGACATCCTGAAAGAAATTCTTTCCGTCAGGAAGAATCAGAAGATCGTAAGCTTTGCTGCAGAAACAGAAACAACCCGGGAAGTGTTCATGGAAAAGATGAACCGGAAACCCGTTGACCTCATGGTGGGAAATAAAGTTGCCAATGGACTCATTGGAAGCACTGAGGTGGAAGGCTTCCAGAAAGCTTCAGGCGAATACTTCTTAGTTGAGCCGGATAAAATAAGCGGGCCTTTCAAACTCTCAAAGCTTGAACTGGGTCAGAAACTGGTATCATGGTTTGAAGGCAACCGCTCATGGTAAAACTGATTCACACGACAACAGAACTCATCACGGAGAGAAATTCTGAAACAGGCATGGTTGGATTCGTTCCAACGATGGGAAACCTGCACAAAGGACACATCTCCTTACTGGACCAGGCCCTTTCAGAATTTGACATTGTTTACTTTTCCATTTTCGTCAATCCGAAGCAATTCGGACCTAATGAGGATTTTAACCGTTACCCCAGAACTCTTGAGGCCGACGTCAATCAGCTGAGAACAGCAGTGAATAAGCATTCCGGAAAAAAAGTTGTGGTTTATTCTCCTCATAATCCTGCTGAGGTTTTTCCTCCTGAAAAGAACCAAACTATATCGGTTTATGGACTAAGTTCAATCCTGGAAGGTAAGATACGCCCAGGTCACTTTGATGGAGTTACAACTGTTGTCCATCGTCTCTTTGAACTTGTAAGGCCCCAAAAGGCCTGGTTCGGATTAAAGGATTACCAGCAATATATTGTGATTAAACAAATGGTAAAAGATCTGGTCATGCCAGTAAAAATTCAGGGGATGCCAATCATAAGAGAAGAATCTGGTCTTGCGCTTTCCAGTCGGAACCAATATCTGACTCCTGATCAAAAACGTGACTCACTCATTTTATTTAACACTCTGAATGAAGTAAAAGCTCTGATTGCCGGAAAAAAAGACAACACGGCGAAGGCCAGGAGTTATATCGACCAGGTCCTCCGGGATAAAAACTGGAACTATCTGGAGCTTCGGGATTCGGAAACTTTGTCAGAGGATATTTCTTTTTCAAATACTATTACAATTCTTGCTGTCTATCAGCTGGGGGCAACCCGTCTTCTGGATAACATGCAAGTGGAGGTTCAGTGAACCAGGAAGAATTCAAACTCCCGTTAGGGAAAAAAGCGTCTCTGGTATCGATTGTGTGTGACAAATTTGAGCACCATTCAACGATACTCGAAACGAATAATTCGTTGAAGGAACTTCGCGAGCTTCTTCGCACTCTTGGCCTGGTGCCAGGAGAGGAATATGTTCAGAATAGAAAGCAGATAGATCCGGCCACCATGCTTGGTGAAGGGAAACTTCAGGAGATCGCTGACGGTGCCAGGGAAGAGGGATCTGAAATTCTTGTCTTCGATTTCGAGCTTACAGGTGCCCAGGTAAGAAACATCAAGAAGATTACAGAACTTGAAGTTGTGGACAGGAACACAGTTATTCTGGAGATTTTTGCACACCATGCAAGAACCAAAGAGGCACGCATACAGATTGAGATTTCGAGACTGCAGTATCTTCTTCCGAGATTAACCAGTATGTGGGGCCACTTTTCCAGACAGCGCGCTTCCGGTGCGGCCATTGGTGGTGAAGGTGAACAGCAGCTCGAGCTTGACCGCCGTATTATTAGAGAGCGGATCGAATTCTATAAAAGGCAGCTGGAAGAAGTTCACAAGTCCCGGGAGCAGCAAAAGAAGAAACGCCAGAACAACGCTGTAACAGCTGCTCTGGTGGGTTATACCAATGCGGGGAAATCCTCTCTCATGAATCGTTTATGTAAAGTAAACGTACTGGAAGAAAACAAACTCTTTGCCACTCTTGATTCAACTTTCAGAACCCTTAACCCGGACTCCAAGCCACCGATGATCATGATCGATACGGTGGGATTTATCTCAAACCTTCCTAACACTCTTATCCAGGGCTTTAAGACCACCCTTGAATCGGCCATAGAAGCTGATCTCCTGGTTATAGTCTGTGACATCTCTGACCCTAATTATCAGAAGCACCTCCGGGTGACTCAGGAAGTATTAAAAGAATTAAAGATTGAAGATAAGGAACAGCTTATCGTCTTCAACAAGAAAGATATTTTGAACGATCCGGTTCGTGCCAGGATCATCATGAGAAATTATCCAAACAGTTTTCTGGTTTCTTCGTATGATGAAGAAGATATGAAGAATCTTCGCAATCACATCATCAATTTCTTCCTCGACAAGCAGGATCACTACGATCTCTTTATTCCCTACGAAGCAGGCGAAGCTCATTCCAGAGTCAGAGGAAACGCGAATATCATGAATCAAGTTTCCCACGAGCAAGGAATTTTTTATAGAATTCGCATTCCAGATTTTATCTTCCAGCAATTAGGACTCAATAGTTTTATTCTGGCGCCAGCTGAAGCAAAAGAATGGGAACAAAATCGGCTAACGTTTTGAAAATTTAGTTGTCATAGGATATTGCTCCCCTTAAGCTTCTTGTCCCGATGACGAAAAATAAAAAAAAGAATTTAAAACAAAGATGGACTCAAAAGAAAGCAAGGCTCAAAGAAAAGAGCCTTAATCTTGCACATCCTGTTGTGAAAGCTTCTTACATCTGGTCCATACTGGATGAACAGCTTTGTGATATTTTAGGACCAGAAGTTCATCATCAGTGGTTTAAACAAGTGAAGCCACTTGTTATTTCACATAACGTTCTTATCCTGGAAGTTCCCAATCATTTTTCCGCACAATGGATACACACTCACTACCATGAATTAGTGGATGTACTTCTATCAGTCATGGATAAAAAATTGACGTCTTTTTTTGTTTCTCAATCAGAGAGGCATCATGCCCCTAAACTAGCAAACATGGGATTATCGGAAAGCACCGCTTCTGAAATAAAGCGTCAATCCGAAGACTAAGAGGGCCGACAAAAGGCCAACAATCAAGACGAGTTTGTCTCTGTTCATGCAAAAATTATACTAGTTAACTTTTAAAATCTCTTCTAATTTCTGAGGAATCTGAAATGGATCAAAGGGACGTTTGATTACCCCTCTTCTACTGCGAATGAAATCGAGTCCGGAAACTTCATCAACGAAGATCACAGGAAGGGATCGGAGCGCCTCTGACTGCTGAAATTGTCTTTCCAAGTCACCCGCATACTTTGCAGCTGTAGCTGAATCTAACACCAATAATTCTGGTTTAAGATCATCAACGAGATAGATAAAATCAGTGGCATTCATAAGCGTATAGAAAGGTAAGTTCTTCTTTTTGAAGACTTTTTCCAGAAGACCTGTAGCAAATGTATTTTCGTCAATCCATAGGATTAAACCCATGACGTTGCATCCTTTGACAAAGAGGGCCAGAGATTACTACCATCGGACCATGGAAAAAGAAAAGGCAAAAATCTTCGTTAGGGACGTGGCCACTCAGCAGATTCTCTTTGAATGCAACATTCAGGAATCTGAAAAGGCCTGGCAATTTGCTGCTGAGATGGAAGAAATGGGACTTGATATTGAAGTTATTGCCCCTACACTAAGTGAAACACTTTCCAGCTCACTTGGACTCTCTAGCAAAGAACTCGAAGAGTACAAGCAAAGCATGGAAGATGAAATTGAATCCCATCAGGGTGGTTCATGTTGCTTTAAAAAAGACGACGATCCAGTTCATTAGAAACGATGGCCATAGTTAAGAAAGACTGACCTTGGAAGGACACTGAAGCCGTACAACTCCTCATATTCCCGATCAAGAATATTTTTCACCTGGACTGAAACATCATCCTTTTCCCAGCTGTGCCGGATCCCGGCATCTACCACTTCATAGCTATTAAGCTTAATGTCTCCCACATCTTTCCTTGAAGAAAACCAACGTCCCATGAGATTAAGTTCCAGGGTTTCTTTTGGAAAATAAGATACCCCGAACTGAGCAGCGTTTTCTGGTCTTCTTAAAACAGTGGACTCTTCCTTACGGAAATTCTGAAGCACATAACTTCCGAAAAGATGAAACTCAATGAGTTTTAATGTTCCATTTAGCTCCACGCCTTCAGCAATGAATCTCTGCTGATTGATATATCCTTCCGTGAATGAATAGGTGAAAAGATTGGAAAGCCTGTTCTGAAAGAGCGCGACTCCTGCTTCAAAAGAATCTGTTTCTTTCTTCCAGGACGCTTCCAGGTAATGGTTAGTTTCTGGTTCTAGTTCCGGATTACCGACAGGTGCTCCAAAGGAGTCAGGCCCATACAACTGGTACAGAGATGGGGCCTTGTAGCCACGGGAGTATTGAAAAGAAAATTCACCATAACCTATACCCGCTGATCCGGTATGAAAAGAACCATACTTTGTATGTTTGTCCGCACGTAAACCAGCGTGAAGCCTGAAGAGATCTCTTTCAAAAGCAGTCTGAAAAAAAGCAGAATGAAGGTCAAAAGAACGGTCAAGGTTTTCCATCACGGCACTTTCTTTTTCAGTGGAGATGCCCGTTAAAAATCCGTGGGGACCCACTTCCTTCCGGTGTATGAGCTCCTGTTGAATAAGATTTCCATTAAAGTGCTCAGAGCCGGAGACCAGGCCTTCATTTTTTCTTTGATGACGGTTGAATCCATGCCGTAATGAGAGACTCTGGGATTCATCCAATTCATAGTTTGTTTTCTGCTGCAATATAAACTGATCATTGCGGCTATAATCATTGGAGTTATCAGAGGCAAATCCATCCTGCTCTGCTTTCCCATGAAGATAAGATGCCAGAAAATCCGTCTGAAATTTAGCCCCCCATCGATGGGCCGAAGAAGATGTGAGGTGTGTAATATCCGTAGCATCTCTCTCGTCTGCATTATGGCGTTTAT
>JBKHWS010000098.1:0-5910 GCA_046566385.1 Bacteriovoracia bacterium
AATTCCGGCAGAATCATAACCACGATATTCAAGACGAGATAAACCTTCAATGATTGGACCAACAGAGTTGTTTGGTCCGGAATACCCTACGATTCCGCACATAGATATCTCCAAAAATGAGAGTGAAACTTAAGGGCTTCAATTTAACATTTCAGAGGAGATCTTACTAGGTTTACGCATGGTTCCTTATGACTTTTTCGTCTTTAAGAATCGCTTGGCCGCCCCTTCTTTCGTTACCTGTGGGGAGCGGGCAATACCAAAGCCACCATCAGGAACATTTTTAGTAATAGTTGAGCCTGCTGCTACAAATGCGTCATTCCCGATTTCTATAGGAGCCACCATCTGGCAGTCAGAACCAATGAATGAATTGCTTCCGATTTTTGTCTTATGTTTATGAACTCCGTCGTAATTACAGGTGATAAATCCACACCCTATATTACTGTTTTCACCAATTTCAGCATCACCTACATAACTTAAGTGAGATACCTTCACTCCTCTGGCGAGTTTTGACTTTTTCACTTCCACGAAGTTCCCTATTTTTGATTCAGCACCGATATCTGCCTGGGGACGCAACCTTGCCATGGGACCTATTGTAGCCTTTTCATGAACGGTGGCCCCTTCAATGTAGCTGTTTGCCAGGACTTCTACCCCATTATGAATAACGGAATTTTTAATAAAAACTCCGGACTCAAGAACGACTTTTTCCCCGATACTGGTGTTTCCCAGAAGAGTGACATTAGGATAAACGGTAGATCCCACTTTAATTGTTACACTATGATCAATATGGACAGAGTCTGGGTTGAGGAATTCAACTCCATCAATCATCAATTGCTTGATCTTTTTCTCCTTGAGAAGTGCTGTAACTTGGGCGAGCTGCTCCATTGTGTTAATACCCAGGAAAGGTATTTCAGAAGAAAATTTCACAGCTTTAACGGCATACTTATCCTGGAAAAGATCTGTTAAATAAAACTCTCCTGATTTATTGTTATTATCGATGGATGAAAGAACTTCCTTCACATGACTTGTTTTCAGAATGTAGAAACCAGAGTTCACTTCAGTGATTGATCTTTGTTTATCAGTAGCATCTTTTTCTTCTACGATGTGAAATCCCTTGTCCCCATGGACAATTCGACCATACCCCTTAGGATCCGCTGCCTCAAATGAAGCCGCAACCCCTACCAGACCTGGATGAGATTTCAGTGTCTGAAAAAGAGTATTAAATTCATTAGCATCAATCATAGGAGTGTCAGCACAAGCAACCAACGTATAGTCAAAATTCCAGAACTGAGGAAGATCGTTGAAGCACGCTTTAAGAGCGTCGGCAGTTCCTTTCTGCTCCTTTTGCCATGCCGTTCTTAAGAAGGCCTTTTCAGGGTGGGCGGAAAGCCATTCTTCCAGCAATTCTTTTTTATGTCCTACAACCAGACCAATTTCCGCTTTCAAGGAGGAAAGACGGGAAAAATTAAGTAGGGCATCCACCACATAATCCAATAATGGTCTTCCAGCAGCTTTTACCAATGCTTTTGGAGTTTCAACTTTCATTCTTGTGCCCTTTCCGGCCGCAAGAATAACCAGACCAATAGAATCACTCATAAAATTGAACCTTTTTATCCAGTATTTCAAATTATTGAATTAGCTAAAAATTAAACTAAATTCCCTCTAGAGACCAATCAAAAAATACCAGTATTTTTCACAGTCTACATCAATTTTTTCTTCATTTTACCTTAAATACCTTTAAAGCGCCCATGTAAAAAACCCGATTGAGAATTTGTAAATGTTCACGGAAGAGTCATACGCTAGAGGAGTAAAAGTATGGTAACGAATTATGAGGGTGAAGCCATTGAATTCAAGGAAACACTCCCTCTCCTGCCAGTTCGCGATCTTGTAGTTTATCCATTTATGATTTTGCCTTTGTTTGTTGGTCGCGAGACTTCGATAAAAGCTGTCGAAGAAGCACTAAACAACACAGACAGACTGATTCTCCTCGCATCCCAGAAGGACATCACTGCTGAAAGCCCTACTCCGTCAGAAATTTATGAGATGGGTACAGTTGCAATGATCATGAGAATGAGGAAGCTTCCGGATGGAAGAATCAAAGTTCTCATCCAGGGGCTTGCTAAAGCAAGGATCAAGGAATTCGTTTCCACTGAGCCTTACTATCAGGTGAAAACAGAAAAAGTGGAAGTTCAACCAGTCACGGCATCAGCTTCTACTGTTGAAGCCCTTGCCCGTACGGTGAAAGAAAATCTCGAAAAAGTTATTTCTCTCGGAAAAGTACTTTCACCAGATATTCTGATGGTTCTTGAAGATATTCAGGACCCGGGACGACTTTCAGATCTTATTGCTTCAAACCTTAACCTGAAAGTTTCTGATGCCCAGAATGTTCTTGAGATCCTGGATCCAGTGGAACGACTTGGTCATATTAATCAGCTTCTCGCCACGGAACTTGAAATTCTTACCCAGCAGGCAAAACTTAAATCTCAGAATGGAGATTCAAGAAATCAGAAAGAATTTTTCCTGCGTGAACAGCTTAAGGCCATGAAGCAGGAACTTAATGATGATGCTGATAAGAATGACGAGTTCGCAGAGATCAGAGAAAAACTTCAGGCAAAGAATCTACCTGCGGACGCTGAGAAAGAAACAATGAAGCAACTGGGAAGACTTGAGAGAATGCACCCTGATTCTTCTGAAGCAAGTATTCTTCGTTCATATCTTGAGTGGGTCATAGATCTTCCATGGTCTGAAGAATCAAAAGAAGTTACTGATCTGCAGTTTGCAAAAGAAGTTCTTGATGAAGACCATTTTGATCTTGAGAAAATCAAAGAACGGATTCTTGAATATCTGGCAGTCCGCACTCTTAAAGGGGGCGCAGCCAAAGGACCTATCCTTTGTTTTTCTGGTCCTCCAGGAGTCGGTAAAACTTCTCTCGGGAAATCAATTGCCAAAGCTACCGGTCGTGAATTCGTAAGAATTTCTCTCGGTGGTGTAAAAGATGAGTCTGAAATTCGTGGTCACAGAAGAACTTATGTTGGGGCCATGCCCGGAAGATTTATTCAGGCCATGAAACAATGTAAGACCGTCAATCCTATCATCCTTCTGGATGAGATTGATAAACTAGGTTCAGACTTTAAAGGTGATCCTGCTTCAGCAATGCTGGAGGTTCTGGATCCAGAACAAAACTGTTCATTCCGGGATAATTACCTGAACCTGAACTATGATCTCTCAAAGATCATGTTCATTGCCACAGCAAACGTACTGGATCAGATCCCTGGCCCTTTGCGAGACAGGATGGAGATTATTAACCTTGCTGGTTATACGCAGGAAGAGAAAGTACAAATTTCTAAAAAGTATCTCATCCCTAAGCAAATGGATGAACATGGGATCACTCATGATCATATTGAGTTCCATGATGAAGGTGTTGAAAGTGTAATTACCGGATACACCAGGGAAGCAGGACTTCGTAATCTTGAAAGACAGGTTGGGGCACTTTGCAGAAAAGTTGCTAAGAAAATAGCCTCAGGTCATCATGGAAAAACTCATATCTTTTCAACTACAGTTGAAGAGCTACTGGGGCCTCCTCTTTATTCGAGAGAAGATTCTAATGAATATGATGAAGTAGGTGTGGCAACTGGTCTTGCATGGACTGCTGCCGGCGGAGAGATTCTGCACATTGAAGCAACCAAGATGAAAGGAAGAGGGATTACCCTGACCGGACAACTTGGGGACGTGATGAAAGAATCCGCTCATGCAGCCCTTGGGTTCATCCGCAGTCATGCCGCTGAACTAGGAATTGATGACAAGTTTTTTGAAGAGAATGAAATTCACATTCATCTTCCGGCCGGAGCAATTCCTAAGGATGGACCATCGGCAGGGATCACTCTTGCAACGGTCATTACTTCCCTTCTTACTAATTCTTATATCAGTAAAGATATTGCCATGACTGGTGAAATCACACTGACTGGTAAGGTGCTTCCAGTAGGAGGCATAAAAGAAAAAGCACTGGCCGCTATGAGAGCAGGGATCGAGACCATCATCATTCCTTGGAAGAATCAGAAGGACCTTCTGGAGATTCCTCCTCAGTACCGTAAGAAGATAAACTTCATTCCGGTAAAAAACATTCAGGAAGTGCTATCAATTGCATTAGTAGACTGGAATGGTCAGCTTGACCTTGATCAGACCAAGCGTAAAGATGAGGCGGCTAAAAAGCCTAGACCTAAAAGTAATCAAGTCGCAGCTTAAGACCCTTTAAAATAAAGGCCCCGAAAGGGGCCTTTTTCTTTCCCTTTCTTCCAAATTTGATATCCTAACAGCTATGAATCGAAAGTCTGAAATGAAAGTCGTTATTGTAGATGATTCGGATTTCTCCAGAAGCATTATTAAAAAGATGCTTAAGGAAGAAGACATTGAAGTCGTGGGGGAAGCTGCAAGTGCAGAAGCTGCGCTGGCGGTCATTAAAGAAAAAAAACCTTCAATCGTGATAACAGACATTGTTATGCCTGAAATCAGTGGAATAGAGCTTACAGAGAAAATTAATAACACTTTTGATGATGTTGCCGTCATCATCATTTCATCCTTGTCTCAGGAACACATCGTCCTTGAGGCCATTGGAGCCGGGGCCAGCGACTTCATTGCAAAGCCTATTCAGAAACAGCAATTAATAGATTCTTTAGAAAAAATCATGGCCGCTAAATAAGGTCAGGGGATAAAAGATATGGAAGTTTTAAAGCCTGTTGAACTTGTAAGAATCGATGAAATTAAAATACTGGAAAATGTCCGACTCATTCATCGGTTGGATCTGAATCCTGTGTATTCAAAAGACAACCTTCGGGTTCAGTTTGAAATTAGCGGCGAAATCAAAGGCAACATTACCTGCTATCTTTGTCTTGATTGCCAGGAACTAGCTCCTGTTGAAAAAAACTATATCTTTCCTCTTTTTGTTGAGTCCATGAATATTCTCATTGGACGACAGATAACTCTTGATGATGAATTAAGTCATTTTAAAATAAAACTTTCTTCACCCAAACTCAGCATGATTGCTAAAGAGATCAATACAAGCTTGAGAGGATTAACTCAAAAGTATGATCTGGAGCTTGAGGATAGGAGCTATCAGGTTCTGACTGAATACAGCCTGGAAGCTCTAAATTAAGGTTTATCAATGATTAAAAGTGCAATTAAACTCTCAATTCTTCTTGTTGTTTTTGTCTTTCTTCTTTCTATCAACATTCAAGGTCGTCCTGTTTTTAGCCATATCTACAAGTTTATTTCACCGGCAACTAAACATGCTCAACAATCGGCTGAAGACTTAATGGAAAAATCGTTATCCACAACCAGGAAATATTCAAAAAAACTATTTGATAATTCAGTGCCGAGAATGAAAGACAGCGTAAAATCTAAGCTCTCTTCAACTAAACGGGCGGGAGAGCCTGCTGAAAAAATCACTGAAAAAGAAAAATCAGAACTGGATGCCTTGATAAAAAATCATTAAAAAAAGCTCCGTAAGGAGCTTTTTTTTTACTGCGAACTGGCACTGGTTACAGTTTTCGTTTTCGACTTTGTTGTCTTTACTACTTTGTCACGAGTCACTTCATTCATTGCCAAGCAGTCTGTTTTTACTTCTGTTGCAAAGGAAGCTGAAACAATACAAAGACAAACAAAAAATAAAATAGCTTTCATCATAACCCCCCTGGAAAACTTCTTTTCTTCTATATGTACAAGATAGGTGCCAATAGACAGGGGAATAAGTAACTGGAAATTCGAGAGGGAGAAGAAGGGTGTGTCGGGAAGTTGTACAAAGTGTTTAAAAAATAAACAGGGAGAGGATATGCCTTAAAGAGTGTAACTACCACTCGATTCTGTCCTCCCTTAATTACCACTCGATTTTGACCTATTTAACTGTCCTCGATTTAATCA
>JBKHWS010000099.1:0-5735 GCA_046566385.1 Bacteriovoracia bacterium
ATCTGACTGGCATCAAGACAGGAGTCTTGATGAGGAAAACCACAGACCTGAACGAAATGAGCGTGAAGCGAATGAGTGAAGGGAGTCTCGGGGGAGCCACCAAAATTATAAAAATACAACAGGCCGTATAAGCGAAAGCAAAGATGGCTGTTTTTAATCTTCCTGTTGCACCTCCCACTTTGATAAAAATGTCATATCACTCCCTTCACATCCAAGCCGCTCAAGCCATTGAACAAGAACTAGATTTGAGTTACTTGCCAGAGAATAGGGTTCAGGGTGATGGACAAACTCCAGACCATAAACTTCATTGTCATATTTACTTTTGATATTATCCCAGTAAATTTTTTCCATTTCCTCCCTGAATCTGTCTGCCCTTTTCTTCTCTACTTTAAAAGTTAAAACCTCCTCGACCACTTCATTGAGAGGCCCCTGGGGACTCACATCTTCAATATTCCCTTTCAGAACTTTTCTTCCTAATCCTGCCTGGGTCGGCCACAAGAGAGCTCTTGCTCCTGACCAAAGACCGGTTTCTCTTAGAGCAAAATATTTCCAGTCTCCATAGGCATACCTCACCATTTCATCTTGATTGGCCTGCATGAGAAGACTCGCATGCCTTCCATGATCAATGATTGAAACGCTGACACCGTTATTTGGTTTCGGACAAACAATTGTCGTCGTACATGAAAACAGTGAGAGGAGTAAAAGGATGAAAGGAACATGAAAGATATGTGTGAGGAATCGGTGAAGTGGCCAATAAATAAGTGTGGGAAAGGTAACCAGGAGGATAAGGAGCCATTGCAATGAACTAATCCAGGTCCATCCATATTTGGCCGGCATATATACCCAGTTGATATTGTCCTCAGGCTTTGTCAGCAGGTAGCTTAATGTGAGAGCAGTAAGACCGAGGGCCACTGCATACCTGAAGGCCCGCCTGTCATAGCCCCATTGGTAAAGGCACCAGATCCAGATAGGTGGCATAAAGACATGAAATAAAGATAGACCACGGAGAAATTTGGTTTTCTCCTGATCGAACATATAAGCCGCTAAACCAGTGAGTTCATTTCCTGCGATTAACTGAAAGAAAAAGTCTATGTTCCAGAATATCTCAAACGGTAATACCGTTAACACGATGATACTTATGATGAGAGAGGATCTCATCCATAGCGCAAGAACCGATAAGAAAAGACCTATGTCAGAAAACCATAGAAAGTTTCCTGGTCCGTAATTTTTCCAATAGACCGGAATCAGCACACCAACAAAAGCAGTAAGGAAGAGCTTTATAGACAACATTCTATAAGACTAGTTCCGCCTCAAAGGAATTGTAAGACGCGATTGTTTCCGCCATGCAGGAAGGAAAGGCTTCATTATTGCTACAGTCTCATAAAGGAGTTTTTTATGAAAAAACTATTATTAATGCTTTTAATTAACGGATTTATTTTAGGGGCAGATGCGGCTGATCATATTATGAAAGTTCCCGATGAACTAAAATGGACAGAAGGCCCAAAGTCGCTCCCTGAAGGGGCACAAGTGACAGTCATCGAAGGTGATCCAGCAAAGAAAGGACCTTTTACCTTACGCCTTAAATTGCCTGCTGATTACACTATAATGCCCCATTGGCATCCTGCGATTGAGCATGTGACAGTCATAGAGGGGGAATTTTACATGGGTGCAGGAGAAAAGCTTGATAAGAGCAAGGCACACTTATTACCTGAAGGTGGATTTGCTGTGATGCCAGTAAAATTTAATCACTTCGCCTTTACTGCCAATCAGCCATCTATCATTCAGCTTCACGGAATAGGACCCTGGGAGATCAACTATGTCAATTCTGAGGATGATCCAAGAAAAAAAGACTGATACAAGCTCCAATGATCATGGAAAATCACCTTAAAAAGCGTTAAAGTCTCTTTGTGATTTTATTAATTCAGAGGAGCTAAAATGAAAATTATGTCAATAATTGCACTATTCATTCTATCTACAACGGTGTGGGCCGGCCCGGAGTGTACAACTGAGCCGAAAGAAAAATGGAAGGATCAGAAAGAATTTAAAGCTGAGCTTGAAAAGAATTACAAGATCAAGGTTTTCAAAGTTACTAAGGGTAACTGCTATGAGATTTATGGCTGGAATAAGGAAGGACAAAAAATTGAAATTTATTTTAACCCTGTGACTGGTGCTGTAGTTAAGGAAAAAATTCAGAAGTGATTCCTGCTCTTTGGTCATGGCCAACCAGAATCCTTCATTGGGGCATGGCCATAGCTATCACCGTTGACTACTTCGCTGATGGAGGTGACCCGCTTCATAACTGGTCGGGTTACCTTGCCCTAGGCGTTGTTGTTATCCGCTTTGCATGGGGATTTTTTGCAGCTGATGAAGCTAACTTCAGAAATTTCCCCTTATCACCCTCTCTTTTAATTGATCACATGAAAGGGTTTATTGTCTGGAAGCACAAAGACTATTCAGGACACAATCCTCTTGCTTCCTGGGCCTATGTATTCATGTGGCTGTTAGTTGTGGGGCTTGGGATAAGCGGATATCTGCTGGGCACTGACCGATTCTGGGGCGATGAAACCTTGGATGATGCACATGAATACATGGCGGATTCTCTCCTTGTTCTCATCGCCTTTCACTTAGCAGGCATTGTGATCGATGCTTTTAAGTTTAAACGCAAAACCTGGATGGGCATGATCACCGGGAAAAGAAATTCTTTTTAGATCTCTACTCAACTACTTCAGATTCATTTTCAGTTACTGGTACCCTATTTCTTGAATGAATCTTGTTATGAGAGCCTTTTTGTTTTTCCAGCTGTCTTTCAACTTTTTCGATAACTTTATCAAGACACTTATACATGTTGTCAGCTGAAGCTTTTGCAAAGAAGTCATTATGCCCACCATGAATCTTAACTTCTGCCCAGTGTTCGTTGTCCTCGATGCCGCAAATCCACTGAACATCCAGATGGCCACCTAAATACTTATGGAGCTTTTCCGATTTCTCACGGATCCTCTCATCCAGAGCGGGAGTATGTTCAAGATGCTTAAAAGTAATAGTGAGTTTCATTTTTTCTCCTTTTTGTTCTTAAGGAACATATAGAGAATAGGATTTTTAAATGAACTTGGGGATGACGGGGTACAAGTGAAAAGATGATCTTGATCAATGTAAGGGCTCAGATTGATCCTTAGGGGTGAAATTAACAAATGCATCTTTGGAAGTTGTAACTTTGGGCAGGCTGAAACAAAAAACAGACCCTTGGCCCTCTTTTGACGTCACCCAGATTCTTCCCTGGTGTGCGTCGATGATTTGCTTAGAGATAAAAAGGCCTAAACCAGTTCCCTTGTGGGCCGTTTCATTGGCCTGCCAGCGGTTGAAGAGTTTATCCAGATTTTCTTCAGATATGCCAGGCCCCTGATCCTTGATGCAAATACAGATTTCCTCAGATGAGTTCAGAGCATTTACTTCCACTTCCGAGTTCTCAGGAGCAAATTTAATGGCGTTACCAATAAGATTATTTAAAACCTGGATGATTCTAGAATTATCACATTCAATTGTTTGAAAGGGATCCGCAGCTTCCAGAGATAATTTAATGTTTTTGACTGATGCAGCCTTGGTTGACTCATCAATGGCAGCTCTCAGAATTGAACTTACTTCACTCTTCGTTTTTGTCAGTTTGAATTGACCGGATTCAATTTTTACAGAATCCAGCAAATCCTCTATGAGTTTGTTCATCCTCTTACTGGAGTCCTTGATGTTAAACAGTAAGTGACTATGAGATGCAGATTGTTTCCCCTTGTCTATACTTCGAATAAGTAAATCAGTGCTCATCAAAATGGAGGAGAGAGGAGATCGAAGGTCATGGGAGACGATTCCCAGTATGTTTTCCCTCGCCTTTTTTTCTTCCTGAAGCTGCTTTTTCTGGTCTTTTAAAACGAGCAAAGTCTTACTAAGAGAATTCACTATGTTCGCTACCAGGAATCCTAGAGTAAGGTAAGTCAAAAGACGGAGGATGCTGATGGAGGAGAGATGTAATTGGTTATAGGGTTCAATAAAAAAATAATCAACTCCTATGGAAGTAATGAAAGTATCGAGAAGGGCAGGACCTTTTCCCCCGTAAATGGCCGACAAGATTACTGACATTAGGGCCAGAGAAGTTAAAGGGTGCCCCCCTTCCAGAGAAAACAGCAAGTAAACAAGAAGTAGTGACAAGAAAGAAACCAAGACAGCGAAGCCATATCTTTTAAAGGCTGAGCGTTCTTTATCCAGAAACGATTCCCAAAACTCACTGGTCATTCATGGCACCTCAACTGAAAGAACTTTACCCCCTCGGACTTTAAATAGGTAGACGCAGGATTTTCATCTTTTATGTTTAAGAAAAGTCCTCAAAATTCCGATCAGCCTAATGCTATATGATCAAAACCCTTCTGCTCTTGATTATTCTCATGTCATCAGTAGTTTTTGCTCAAGAGAGTGAAGAGGATTGCTATGCCTATGAAAGTTTTGGTTCTGCCTACCCTTTAAGTAAAGACCAAATGGCGATGATAGAAAGCCTTAATGAAGCAGTAAAGAGGATCAGCTCCCCCAGAGGCTCGTACGAGAAGAAGGTACGCTTCTTTCAATCCATAATGCCGGATGTTGTTGCTGCGCTTGGAGAAGTTGAAAAAGAGCGTCTTGAACTTATGAGAATTCTTTCTCTGAAAAATCCTGATGCAAGTGATTTGGAAAAGCTTGAATCTTTGAAAGCGAAGTATGATGCAAAAACCACTGATGAATTGAAGCTAAAAGTGAACGTTATTCCCATTGATCTCATTCTTGTCCAATCAGCAATTGAATCAGGATGGGGTGAATCAAATGCGGCAAAACAATGTAATAATCTCATGGGGCTTCATGCCTATGGAGGACTCTCCGTGTGCGATACTCCTTCCAGGAAGATCGCTTCCTTTGATTCCAAAAAGAAGAGCCTTGAGACCTACATTTTGTCGATTAACAGAAACAGTGCGTATAGTGACTTCAGAAAGAAACGACAGGAAATTCTTCATGAACGACAGAGATTTACAGGAGTGGAGCTCGCTCCTTACTTATTGAAGTATTCCACCAGAGGAAAGGACTATACTGACGAGGTAGAGAAGTATATTGAAAATCATCGATTGGATGATGTTATATCAAGTGCTGTTCAAATCGCAGAGAACTGTGAATTCCCCGCTCCTACAGAGTAGATTAGACCTAAACTCTATTCTCTTTGTGGAAACCTATTCGCGATCTTCTCTTCACTTTGTCTTCACCGGTAGATTCATGTCGCAAGGCTAGCTGGCCAAGAGCAAAGGCGCCAATCGATAACCCAAGATCTCGAAGAGCAATATCATAGTAACCACCCAGAATAAATAAGTTCACTATGATACCTAGTAACCAGACTGCTACAATGTTTGCAAAGATTTTTGGTTTAAGTGCCACACCAAGTCCCGCGATGACTTCTATGACTCCCACTCCATACATAAATGACTGAGATGAAATATTAAGTAATTCCGGAAATGTCGGGGCCAGATACTGAGTCCAGTCAGTTAAAACGTTAAAAAACTTATCTAAACCTGCAACAATCGGAGCGATAATGAATCCAATCTTCAGAAGATTATAAGCATGATGATCAACTTTGGCCGGTTGATTTTCATAGGTTCTTTCCATATCCCTTCTCCTTGTAATAATCCATTAGAGATAAGTGCAAGAGAGGGACCAGAATGAAACCTGACAATTTC
>JBKHWS010000100.1:0-5735 GCA_046566385.1 Bacteriovoracia bacterium
AAGAATCGGAAGGTTTGGAAGTTCTTCGGGGACATAGGGAGTCATGCAGAGAAAATAGCCAGGCCTTACTGGAACAGGAAATTCCTTAAACTTTGGATCATTCATTGCAAGGGTAATCTGTTTCGCCCTGTCTGGCCGGTAGTTGAAAAAGAAAACACAGTCGCCATTTCTGATGGCACCGTGCTCACTGAAAAGAACAGGAGTGATAAACTCATCGTAAATCCCTTTCTTATACTCCTGTAGAATATAATCCTGGGGTTTCATTTTTGTTTTCTCGCCTTCACCAATGAGGGTTTTATAGGCATGCTCAATCTTGTTCCAGCGACGATCTCTATCCATTCCGATAGAGCGGCCTTGCATGCTGGCAAAGATAAATCCGGGATGTTTCAAAATGTCCTGAGTGTATTCAACACCTCTGTCTTTGGAAGTGTCTCTTCCATCCATGAAGGCATGAAGAAAAATCTGGATGTCGTTTTCCTGTCTTAAGATTTTGATGATTTCTTTTAAGTGATTGATGTGAGAGTGAACACCACCATCAGAGAGAAGTCCCATGAGATGAATGCGCCTCGTACCGGCCTTCGCTGTCTGGATGAGTTCTTTCATCTTATCCATGCCTCTTAAGGCATTCTTTTCAATGCACTCATTGATCCGGACAAGGTCTTGTCTCACGGGTCTTCCGGCCCCAAGATTTAAGTGACCGACTTCTGAATTTCCTGAGACCCCTTTCGGCAGACCAACAGCTTCTCCACCCGGCTCAATGGTGGTGAGTGGGTAGTGAGCGAAGATCTCGTCGATGTTAGGAGTATTGGCCGCTTTAATGGCATTGTTCTTCTCATTCTGGCTCATACCAAAACCGTCCATGACGACGAGAAGAACCCGGGGGCTTAAATTTTGAATTGTTTGCATGAAGTTCCCCTAGTTATGGTAAGGGTGTCCCGATCTGATGGTCTGGGCACGGTAAAGTTGTTCTACCAGAAGAATTCTCGCCAACTTGTGGGGAAATGTCAGCTCTGAAAGGGAGATTCGTTCCTGACATTGCTTTAAAACTTCCTCTGAGAAGCCCTCAGCACCTGCAATCAGGAAAAAGATTTTTGCAGGGCGATCTATTAACGACCTTGTCCACTCAGCAAAAGTCACAGATGTGGTGCGTTTACCCCACTCAGTCATGGCAATGAGATGAGTACTTCCGCCTTGAGAAATGTCACGGATCTTTTTGAGAATGGCTTCACCTTCAGCTTCTTTATTCTCAGCCGAAGCCTTCACTTCATGAATAATGAGCTCGGGGTTATTGATGCGTTTCAGGTAATCGTTTTCAATGGCTTCAAGATGACTGTCTTTAAGCTTACCCACCACGATCAGATGAATCTGGCGGGCCATAACTTAAAAGTAGCCTTTGAGGTCTTGTTTATCAGTGGTGCTTCCGGCTGGTTTTGAGAAATAGAACTCTTCCGGAATCTTCACTTGAGTGTTCTTGGCATAGATCATATCAAGATCATAAACATCACGGGCAGGGCCGGTGAAGACGTGAACGATGATGTCTCCCGTATCAAGTAGAATCCAGTCAGCAGACTCATAACCTTCATAAGAAACAATGCTCGCACCTTGATGCTTGAGATTGACGGACACTTCATCAATCATGGCCCGGGCCTGGGTCGGGTTCTGAGCAGTCGCTAGAACTGTGTAATCGCAAAGAGCGGATGTTCCGCGCATATCAAAGATCTTAAGGTTATCGCCTTTAAAGTTAGCAAGAATCCAGGCCGTCGCCATTGCGTGATTAAGGGGAAATTCAAATGAAGGATTCGTGATGACTTTCTTCACTTCATTTTGAACGTATTCATTAATTGCCATGCGGGCCCTCTTTATTCTGTTCGGCGGAAATTGCTTCCTTGGTTCTTAACATAAGTTGCTTCAAAAGTTCAATGTTACGCCCCGAGACACCTGAAATTGGTAATACTTTCCGATCAAGCTGCTCTTCCATATGTGAGCGGAATTTTTCGATTTCTTCCTCTGTCATGGCATCAATCTTGGTTAGGCACACGATTTCTTTCTTATTCAAAAGCTCTGGATTGAATTTTTCCAGCTCCTGGCGAACGGTCACATAAGCCTCAATGGCCTCGTACTCCTCGAGGAACATGGAGCAATCGACCAAGTGAACCAGCGCCGAAGTTCTTTCAATATGTTTCAGGAATTTAATTCCGAGACCTTTACCCTCAGCGGCACCTTCGATCAGACCTGGAATGTCTGTTACAACAATCGTCTTGTCCCCTAACTGAACGACACCCAGGTTTGGTTCTAGAGTGGTGAAGGGATAATCCGCAATCTTAGGTCGAGCGGCACTGATGGCGCTGATGAGAGTTGATTTTCCCGCATTAGGAAGCCCAATCAGAGCGATATCAGCAAGAAGCTTTAACTCCAGGTGAATCGGTATGCTGGTACCATCTTCTCCGTTCTGAGCGAATCTGGGAGTCTGGTGAGTGGAGGATTTGAAATGAGCGTTTCCGAATCCGCCACGACCGCCTTGGGCCGCTTCATACTTCTGGCCATGCTCAGTGATGTCACAAAGGAGCTGGCCGGTTTCTTTATGGTAGATGAGAGTTCCCACAGGAACTTTCAAGATGAGATCATTGCCATCGGCGCCTTTCATGTTGGAGCCAGCGCCATTTTCGCCGGATTCTGCTTTGAAAGTTTTTAGTCCTCTGAAGTGAAGGAGAGTGTTGAGCCCTTCGTCACCCTCGAAATAGACATTGCCGCCGTTACCGCCGTCACCACCATCAGGGCCACCCATCGGGACGTACTTCTCCCGTCGGTAACCCACAAAGCCTTTACCACCGTCTCCACTGATAATTTCTATATTTACTTCATCGATGAATTTCATAAAACCTTTCAGTCTCGCGACTGTCGTCCATAAAAAAAGAGGGGAGCAAGTGCTGCTCCCCTCAATATCTTAATTAGATTTAAAGATCAATTAAGCTGGAATAACAGAAACAGTTTTCGTTGATTTGTTAAACCAACCGAATTTTACTTTTCCAGGAACCATTGCATAGATCGTGAAATCACGGCCCATCTTTACGTTCTGACCAGGGTGGAACTTAGTTCCTTTCTGACGAACAATGATCATTCCTGTTTCAACAGCTTCGCCGCCGAATTTCTTTACACCACGCATTTTTGGGTTAGAGTCACGTCCGTTAGAGGTACTACCACCCGATTTCTTATGTGCCATATACTAGCTCTCCTAAACTTTAAATAATGTATTACTTCTTAGCTTTTGCTTCAGCTTTCTTTACTCCGCCCTGACCATCATTAACTTCAGTAATGAGGAGACCAGTAAAGCACTGACGGTGACCGTTTTTCTTACGGTAAGCCCCTGGCTTACGCTTAAGAACTAGAATTTTACGAGTACGACCTTGCTTAACAACTTTAGCAGTTACAGTAGCGCCGCCAACAGTAGGAGCACCAACAAGAGTCTTTTCTCCACCAACAAGAAGAACTTTGTCGAAAGTAACTGTTGAGCCAACTTCAGCTTCAATTCTTTCTACGTCGATAAGATCACCAGCTGATAGCTTGTACTGGTGTCCTTTGATTTCAACAACCGTATACATGAAAACTCCTTAAGAGATACCACCTGTCGGGGAGGACATACGTCCTGCTTTGGCCCTAGGTGAGTTTATTTGATTAAAGGGTTTTAAGCATTTGCCGGGTATTTGTCAAGTGTGTCACTCTGCGAAAGAGAGGGACCTTTTCGGTCTGATTTAGGGGGGCATGAGGCGGGAGAAAATAAACCTATGTTTTAACTACATTTATACCCTCGGAAAGATCTATCCTCTCCCAAAGAAAATTCATTTTCATGATATAGTTTCATTCTATGAAAGTGACATTTTTAGATGAAAAACACCTCTCTGAAACGGATTTAGTTAGGATGGGAGGGAAGGCCTCTTCTCTTGCCCGGCTTCTGATGGCGGGTTTTCCAGTGCCTCAGGCCTTTGTCCTTTCAGAAGAAGTAACTGACCTGGATGAAAAAATAAAAAAGATTGGAGGCTTTCCGGTGGCAGTAAGGTCCAGCGGTTCCATGGAAGATCTCGCTAACGCGAGTTTTGCCGGCCTCTATGAAACGTTTCTGAACATTCAAAATATGGAGGAACTCTATTCTTCCATCAAGAAGTGCTTTGATTCAAGAAACAGTGACCGAGTCCGTGATTACCTTGAAACAAAAAAAATAGAGTGGACGCCTGAAACACTCAACATGAGTGTCGTCGTACAGAAGATGGTTGAGCCGGCCATGGCAGGGGTGCTCTTCACTCTGAATCCGATGAATGGTTTTGAAGAAGAAATGTATCTGGAACTTTGTGAAGGAATTGGTGAGCGCCTGGTTTCAGGTCACGTCACTCCCACTCAGATTACTTTTAACTGGATTGAAAATAGGAAAGTTTCTGAAACGATTAATACGGAAGGGACAAAGATTAGTGATGGCCAGCTGGACCAATTGATAAAAGTTGCAGGAGAAATTCAGGCCTACTATGGATCCCCTCAGGACATTGAGTGGGCCATAGATCACAACGGCAAAGTCTTTATTCTGCAATCACGCCCTGTCACGACTTTCTTCCCGCGCACGGATACTCCGGAACTCACGAATGCTGATTTCAAAGATGGTGGTGTTTCCGCTAGGGTATGCACACCCCTCATGTTCTCACTTTACCGGGATGCTCTGAAGCTTTCAATGGGAGAGTATTTCAAGAAAATCAATCTCATTTCCAATGATGAGAAAATTCAATGGATTTATTATCATTACGGAAGGGTCTACTGGAATGCAGGGGCTGTTAAAGAGGGGCTGAAGAAAATTCCGGGTTATAAAGAAGACGACTTTGACCGTGATCTTGGAGTTCAGAAAGACTACGGTGATCAGGGCCCGGACTCGACTCCTTTGAGTCTTAGTACCCTCGTCAATGCCGTCCCTGTCCTTTTGGGATTGAATAAAGAATACATGGATTGCCTCAACATGATCGATCATTTTCGGGAAAGATTTGAAAGGCAGGATGAAGAACTCAAATCCAGAATGACCGATCTTTCAAAAATGGATGTCCTTCAATTCAAGACATGGTTTCTGGATGCACTTCAGTTTCAGAATGAAACAGAAAAGAATTACTTCAGGACCATTTACAATAATTCAAATTTCCAGAGTGAGTATAAGAGCTTTATCAAAAAACTCCCGGCCTATCAGGAAGGTGATGAGATCGATCTCATGTCAGAACTCCATGGCGTGGCCCATCTTGATGTTCAGTCTGCTTTGGGGCGTTTAAGAAGTGTTGCGGACTTTTACGGATTTTTTTCAGACACCTATTACTCCGCCCGCGAAGAATTTCTGAAACACCACTACCATCACGGTCCAGCCGAGCTTGAACTTATGACACCAAGATGGGGCGAGAAGAAAGAGTGGGTGGACGAATTTGTAAAAAATTATCTCCCTGGAATCCATCAATCCAGAAATAAGTTTCAGAAAACATTCGCGCGAATCGCTGATGGCCTCGGACCATTTAAGAGACGAAGTTTCATGAAACAAACGGAGAAGTCCAGACAGTTCCTGCGACTCAGGGAGGAGATGAGGTCTTACTCCACCCGTGCTTACTATCTTGTCCGCCAGGGGGCTCTGGAATTTGGCAAACGAGCTGGATGGGAAGAAGTTAATACTTTTATGCTCGATGTTCAGGAGATCAAAAGTTATCTTCTGAGAAGTGACTGCA
>JBKHWS010000101.1:0-5506 GCA_046566385.1 Bacteriovoracia bacterium
GGATTATGATAAACTTTATAAAATGGGTGTGGCCGGAATTTTCGGTCCAGGTACAGTCATTGCGGATGCAGCCAAAGATCTTATGGTAAAACTAAATGAGAACCTGGGATACAAATGAGAAAGCAGCTTCTCCTGCAGGATTACATAGAGGGTTTCAGGAAAAAGGATAGAACCATTCTTGCCCGTGCCATTACTCTGGTAGAGTCATCGAATCCTGATCACCAGAAGCTCGCCCAGGAACTTTTAAAGTCACTCCTTCCAGAGACAGGAAAATCTAAACGAATCGGCATTTCCGGAACTCCCGGGGTCGGTAAGTCCACATTCATAGAAGCCTTTGGAAAACTTCTCACCTCACAGAAGAAAACGGTCGCGGTCCTGGCAGTTGATCCCACTTCCCAGGTGAGCGGCGGCTCCATCCTCGGTGATAAAACAAGAATGAATGAACTGGCCATAGATAGTCTTGCTTTTATCCGGCCGAGCCCATCTGGTGAAACCCTTGGGGGAGTGGCCAGACGAACGAGGGAATCACTTTTATTATGCGAAGCCTTTGGCTTCGATTATGTCCTTGTTGAAACGGTGGGGGTTGGGCAAAGTGAAACTCAAGTTGCTCAGATGGTGGATCTTTTTATCATGCTCCTCCAGCCAGGGGCGGGAGATGATCTTCAGGGGATTAAACGGGGAATTTTAGAACTGGTAGATATGGTCATAGTCACCAAAGATGACGGAGACCAGAAAAAGATCATAGAGCGTGCAAAACACGATTATGAAAGGGCCCTGCAGATTCTTCGACACGAAGGATGGATCCCACCCGTTCTTTCCTGTTCATCACTGACCAAAAGTGGATTCCCCGGGATCCAGGATTCTATAGAAAATTATTTTTCCGATCATCAGGACCTCATTCAGGAAAAACGGAAAAAACAGGGACTGGATTGGATGTGGCAACTCATCAATGAAGGCCTGAAAGAGACTTTTCATTCGAAGGTCAGTGAGACCGAAGTCAAAAAAGTAGAAAAAGAAATTATCAAAAATAATATGACTTCACCTGAAGCGGCCGCAAAACTTCTGAATCTCTTCAAAAAGTAAGAGAAGTTTATAGCTCTTCAATTCTTTTCAAATAGTCTTCATAGTGATCAATGAGAGGTTGCCAAAGTTTCAGTGCCCTGGCCTTCGCATGTGTCGTGAGTTCCGCTTCTTTCAACCCCGGTCGTAGGGTCTTGAATAGCTGGGCCATGCTGATCTGATTATTGAGTTGATAGGGGAATTTCTGCTCAACCAATCTGATAATTGAATCCGTACCTTTTCCTTCTCTTTGAAGCTTTTCTGTAAGTTTGACCATTTCCAGCGTTTCATCCTTTCGAATTTTTAACTTCTCCATTTCTCTTCTAATCCTTTGTTTTTGCCGTACCAGGAGTTCCTTTCCATCCAGCAAATACTTCAACTCAAAGGATTGAGCTTCTCTGAATGAAAGTTCGGATGACATAGCAGAATTAAAGAGGAGGTCTCTATAGAGTTCCAGGATGTGAAATTGAAAATAAAATAATTCAAGAGAGTCATTCTCTTTAATTGAGGATATTTGAGAAATCAATTTCAAAAGACCTTGATTGTGACCTTGATACGATGGGGTTTTCGATGTGGTTTTTTTTATGATCTTTTCTTCGACAAGATAGTCCAGATATCTTTGAATCTGAGTGTTTTGTAATTGATATGAAGTTCCAAGGTAGCAGTCCATCCAGTTACAAAATAAGTCGGCATAAAATCTCACATCTTTTTGCCTGAAATCTCCCTGCCCGTTGATATGAGCAGCACAAACACTTGCCGAGAGATAAACTCTCAGATCTTCAGAGAGATAAGATTTTCTTTTCATAGTTACATTGTAACATAATTTCCTCATATTTATAGAACGTAATTCCAGCCAGTTGTGCACAGTTTGTTACTGTGTAACTTAGAATGAGCTCCGGGGGGGGTGAAATCCATGGAAAAATAGGTGCATACGAGGAGGTTCGTCATGAACGTCACACAGATTTTAAAAGCATTAGGTATTTTGGCCATCATTGGTTCTGGTATCAGCTTCTTGCTGGAAGGTTGGGGGAACCTGACAGGAATTTTGAAGTTTGCTGTTTATTTTCTCTTTATTACTGTTTTGTATGCCAGTAGTGAGTTTTCTTCTTTAAGTAGCTTTAAAAATATCTTCGCTTCACTTTTTCTTGGACTCGCTCCTACTATTTATGCTCAGCTCGGTTCCTTTATTCTCGATCAAAGTGAAAAAATTCCAGCCCATGCCATGTCTTTCTCCCCATTGCGACTTGAAGAAGGTTCACCGGTCATCCTCATAACCGTGACATCTATTTTGTTGTTAGTGCCTATGACTGTAAGAGCTGTAAAAATTCTTCAGTCCTCTTTAGTCCTTGCTGACGTTTCTTATCTTGTTGTGAGCGGACTCGTTTTTTTGCTTCCCATGAGGTCCTCTGGTTACCACGCAATAGTCGTACTAGTCCTTATCTCCTTGTTTTACCTTTTAAATCGTAAAGTTACCCTCCTGCAGCTTTCTGAAAAGGGGATGATGGTAAGACTGTCCGGCCTATTGTTTTTTATAGGACGAGCTTCCCTCTATGAAACGACGGAAGTCTTTTATTCCGCAATTTGCTTTGTCTTTTCCCTTCTTCTTCTGAAGTTTACTTCGGATCGAGATAAGGATTACTCAAAGATCTTTTATATCACCGGATATGTTTTTTTGGTTGCTGCTGTGAGGTTTCTTCTCTCTGGTTTTGATATTAAAGATCTTAATCTTAATTATCTCCTGACCATTGGCTCCATCATTTTCATGATTGTTTCAGTAAGAACCGCTCCAGGTATTGGTATCGGTTTCGCTTCATTTCTTGCATGGTGGGAATTGATCATGGCATTTATTCTTCCTTCAAGAGATTTTATCCCCGGATTACCAAGCCTTTTAATTCCATTGATACTCATACTGGTATCTCTAAGAGAGAAATTAAAAGCAGGTTTTCTGAATGGAGCAGGTCTTTTCACCCTGACCTTAATTTGGCATTTGATTGCATTAATACGCTTTCCCGAGACTAATATCTGGATATTCCTGGCGCTTTGTGGATTGATTCTTCTTGGCCTCGGGACTCTGATCGAAAAGTACAAGACTGCCATAGGGGCAAGTTTTGATAAAATAATGGAAGATCTTAAGTAGAAATAAAACTGTCTTAGGTTAAAATTTTTCAAAAAGGTATAAATATGAGTAACAAAAATCTGATCCTTAAAAGAAAATTCTGGCCTGTGTTCTGGACGCAGTTTCTCGGTGCTTTTAATGATAACCTTTTTAAGAATGCGATGGTGATTCTCATAACCTTCAAATCCTATACACTTCTTGGATTTTCTCCTGACCAGATGGTCGCCCTTTGTGGGGGGATTTTCATTTTACCGTTCTTCCTTTTTTCTTCCCTTGCCGGACAGTGTGCAGATAAATTTTCAAAATCTTCTCTCATCACTTACACCAAGTTTTCAGAAATTCTCATTATGATCATTGGATCTGTTGGTTTTCTTATGGAGTCTGTGGGGATCCTTTTCGTTGCCTTGTTTCTGATGGGGTTGCAGTCCACAGTTTTCGGTCCGGTCAAATACAGCATTCTCCCGGAGCTCCTTGATGATAATGAAATTGTTCAGGGAAATGCCGAAGTAGAACTTGGAACTTTTCTTTCTATTTTATTGGGAACCATTGCAGGTGGACTTCTCATCAGCCTTTCTCATGGCGCCTATTATTTATCCGCAACCACCATCCTCCTTGCCATATTAGGACTATGGACCGGAACAAGAGTGTTAAAACTTCCTCCCGTTGAACCAGCGTTAAGAGTGGATTTTAACTTGTTTAGTTCAACGCTTGATATAATCAGTCTCTCCAGGAAAACCAGAAGTGTCTTCATCTCAATTCTTGGAATTTCCTGGTTCTGGCTTTTCGGGGCCATGTTACTTTCTATTTTTCCTGTCTATGTCAAAAATACTCTTTATGGAAATGAAGGAGTCGTGACTCTCTTTCTCGCTCTCTTCAGCATTGGAGTGGGGATCGGCTCTATTATCTGCGAGAAAGCTTCCCATGAAAGAGTAGAACTTGGGCTGGTTCCCTTTGGTTCAATCGGAATGTGCCTTTTTGTTCTTCATCTCTATTTCATTGGTGCCCCATACGAAGATCCTGGTACAACATTAACACTCACAGAATTTCTTGCCCAAAAAAATAGCTGGTTAATCGTAACTGATCTTTTAGGCCTTTCGATTATGAGCGGATTCTTCATCGTTCCACTCTATACTTTTATCCAGGTGAGAAGCGAAAGGACGGAAAGATCCAGAATCATCGCGGCCAACAATATTCTAAATGCTCTTTTCATGGTCATAGGGTCTTTGTTACTTATGGGACTATTTGCATTAAACCTGAAAGTGCATGAGATATTTCTGGTGCTGTTTGTCTTAAGTACGGCCGTTTCGATCTACATCTATACTGTGATCCCGGAGTTTTTATGGAGATTTATTGCCGTTATCATTGGAAGGATTATTTATAAGCTAAACATCAAAGGAAATGAAAATATTCCCAATGAAGGCCCAGGAGTTCTGATTGCCAACCATGTGAGTTTTGTAGACTGGCTTCTCATTGCTGCTTCCGTGAAAAGACCGGTCCGCTTTGTCATGCACTATTCATTCATGAAGATTCCTTTTATGTCTTTTTTGATGAGAGGAGCCAAAGTCATTCCCATTGCAGGAGCTAAAGAAGATCCAAAAATTCTCGAAGAAGCCTTTGAAGCCATCTCTCAGGTTCTGAAAGATGGAGAACTTGTCTGTATCTTTCCTGAAGGAAAAATTACCCATGATGGAAAGCTATCAGTTTTCAGACCAGGAATTGAAAAAATTCTCGAAAGGGACCCCGTCCCGGTTATTCCCATGGTGATTAGGGGGATGTGGGGAAGCTTCTTCAGTAGAAAGTATGGTTCTGCATTCTCAAGATATTCTCTGCTCGTAAAAAATTTCCGGATGAATGTTGATCTTCTGATTGGAAATGCCTGGGATGAGGCAGGAAAAGTTCAGGCTTCAGAAATGGAAGTGAAAATTCAATCAATGCTTAATGAATAAAGAATAATCTGGTCCGGCTCTTTTTCACCGGACCAGATGTGTTCTTTTAAAAATGACAAAGAGGGTGTCCGTTTCTACCCATTTCGGTTCTCATGTCTGTCACATAAGTTTCAAGACGACCTGAGCGATCTTCGATTTGATCAACGATATCAATGTAAAGTCTTACATCGGCCGCAATTTCTCGTCCTTCCTTAAAGACAACTTTAAAGTTCATTGAATAATGATCTTCTACATAACCTTGATCGATACTTTCTCTTATGACTTCAATTTCATCCAGAACCAGTGTTGAGACCTTGTCTTTTACGACTTCACAGGAACTGTCAAAGAACTCTCTGACTTCTGCGATCACACGTGGAGAGACAGTGGGAGCGAGGTCAGTGTTGAT
>JBKHWS010000102.1:0-5263 GCA_046566385.1 Bacteriovoracia bacterium
AGACGCAACTATAACCGCATTCATAGGCCACGTTAATCGCCTGAAGAAGTCTTCATTTTAGTTTTTTTGAAGTTCATCAATTCCTGTAACGAAAAGTTTCGCTTGTAGAAGTAAGACATGAAGACAAGGCCAACCAGCACCTGGACCCCGATCGTTGAAATTCTCATCGCAGTAACTGCTGCGATAATTTCACTCACAGGAATATGAGTTGAAAAGAACATGGGTGCACCAACCTCGGCGAGACCTGAAGCTCCTGGAGTTGGCATGAGTAGCATATATGATAAGAATAAAAAAGTTTGTGAAATGAGTGGACCGTAGTCAGCATAATAGTTTCTTTCCACAAAAGGGATAAAAGAAACCAGTGTGAAATTGATGATCAGCCCAAGGAAAAGAACCGGAAGAATGATGATCTTACCGTTTGAAAAAAAAGCTCTGATTTGAGAGGTTATTGCCGTAAGGTACTTGACCTTATTCAGGTATTTTTCAGGTAAATAAGAAATAAAGACCAGCCCCGCAATATAGATGGCAAATCCCGTCAGAACGAAAAAAATCTTTTCCTGAAGGGCCTTATTCTCCACGGGACCCTGTAAGTCAAAAGAATAGATGGCAATAGTGGTAACAGCTGAAACAAATATGATTGAAAATGAGCGCACGAAGGCAACCGTTATAGAGCCTGCAAGATTATGGCCTCTCTTGTAGAGATAGTAGGCCATGGCAGGTGCACCAAGGATCGCCGCGGGAGTTATCCAGGCAAACAGAATGTTAAGCGAGATGGCACCAAAACAATCTTTGAATGAGATTCTCATACTCAACGCACGACCAATGAGAGAGAGTCTCGCCATTTCCAGGCAATAGAGAGCAAAGTTACTAAAAATGACAAAGACAAAGTTATCCCCTACTAATGTCAGACTTTTCAGAAAACTTATTGATTCAAATTTATAAAGATAACTACTGAGTCCCTGCCCCACATAGGTAAGAACAAGCATCGCGAGGAGGAGCAGCAGGACTTTTTTCATTATGCCGTTACGGTTTCTTCAATGGACTCTTGGGTTGATTTCACTTTTGCTTTAGACCATACAGAAAGAGGTATGACTTTATTGACAAAAGAAATCCACCTTGCTGATGCATTATCGATATCAGGTAATAAACCTGCATGATTGAAACGGAGGTGACTATAAATGACCCTTCCGTCTTGATAGGCAAGGAACCACATAAGTGCTTTATGAAACTTAAGTAAAGACCAGGAAAAGAGGAAGCCAAAGAAACCTTTTCTTTTCTCAGTTACTATAATCGGCCACACCAGGGTTTTTCCCTTCTCTGTAAATGAATGGGAAAATATGAAATAACCCGCAGGAAGAGGGATTTTTCCAAAAAGCTTAGAACCTATCATGATCGTCAACAGACCGATTCCCCCGTCTACGAAGAGGACAGAGCTCTGCCATTGGCCTCCAATGACAAACTTTTGAAGTTTTCCTAAAAAGCTATCATCGAGAGTTTTTCCAGTAAAAGTGACTTTAAATCTTCTTCCGTATTCTTCGATGGCAACATCAAGATCAAGAGGGAGATGGTGAACGGAGCGCATATGCTGTTCATCAATAGAATTCATCATTGTAATGTGTGGGTGAGCTATTCTGCGGAAAGGCTTGAGATCAGTAAATAGGATTTCCTTTCCTTTAAAATCGTCAATTTCAAACACGGGCCCATCTGCGACAGCATCAGAATAGACCCAGATAAATCCATATTTTTCTTCTACCGGATAAGAATTCGCACCCTTTCCTTTTGGTGATTTATTTTTCAAGCAAGGAATATCGACGCATTCCCCTTTACCAGTGAAACGCCACTCATGGAATAAACATTTAATTGTTTCTCCAACAACTTTGCCTTTCACGAGATCCATCCCCATATGAGGACAAAAAGAATCTAATGCGCAGGCCTTGCCTGAAGCTGTTCTGAAAAGAACCAACTGATGACCGAAGATCTTTTTTGAAAGAGTCTTGTTCTTCTTCAATTCATTACTCTTACAAACAACGTACCATCCCTTTGCGACAGTATCCCAGTTGTTAAACATCTTGTGTGGACGCACCGGTTGTGTTGTTTGGTTTAAATCATGAAGTGTTTCTGTCATTGTTACTCCGCTAAAAATCCAGTGTAACACGGACTACCCGAGGCCAGGAGATGGAGGAACTTTCCTTTTACCTTACTTTTCTTGTCAAAATCCCTTTCAGCCCCCACAAATCCCCCACTAGATTTATAAAAAAACCTGTTATAAAGAGAAGACCTAGTATTTTCATCGGCAAAAGCGATTGCAGCATGAACATGCTACTGGAGAGAATCATGACCAGGGTAACAACAATACTGGCCTTGCTCCTGGAAGCTATGCCTTCTTCCAGATTCTCTTCAGAGGAAAGAAGATAATGAATGGCATTGTCACCAGCAAGACCCACCATGACGGCAAGAAATATAGAGGTAATGAGTGTTACTGGAATTTGAAACAGAGCAATCAGGGTTAAAGTAACCAGCGGTCCCATTAAGGCAGAAAGAGCCACTGGCAGAAGGTATTGGAGTTTATTCTTCAACCAGAGAAGAAAGGCCAGAACAGTGATGACGAGGAGGATACTTACTGCAAAGCTCTCTATCATCGTTTTGGAGATTTTTTCTCCATACTCAAGATAAACGACCCTTTGTCCGGCCAGTCTGCACTTACTACCACATATACTTTTAATTTCTTCTCTTAGAATTCTAAGAGAGTGAAGATCCTGCTCCTTCAGATACAACGGGATTCTCAGAGTATCCACTCTTGAATAATATCTTTCCCACAAAGGAGTCATGCTTAACTCTCTTAGAATCAAGTCTTTTCTTAATGGATCAAGTCCATGGGTCCACTCCTTGGCAAGTTCATCCGGGTCCTCGACCCGATAAACCATATCAAGTTCAGAAATCGCATCGATGATTCTCTTCTTATCGGCAGCATCGAGGGTCTGAGGGAAATAAAGATACACCTGCCCTTGCCACTGAAACTTATCCTGAAAATCTTCGTATGCCTTTCTCAGGACATGATCACGCGGCAGGTTTTTAACAGGAGAATCCTGGTCATTGAGAAAAAAGAAGGAAGGAATAGAAAGTATCATCAGTAAACAGAATAGCCCTATAAAAGGACGGGGAAGCGTAAGCTCCTGCAGACGAGAAAGAAAACTTAATCGAAGGGCCTTCTTCGGATTAACCCAGATTTTGTCTTTACCAAGGAGTTTCAACAAAGCAGGAAGGAATAAAAATAACATTGCCCATTCAGCAACTGCTCCAATAGCCGCTCCATTACCAAATCTTCGGATGATATCCAGATCAGAACTATTCAGAGACAAGAACCCTACTATCGTCGTCAAAGTGGTGAAAAAGGAAGGAGCGATGACTTCTGACAGACTTCTGCGATAATCCCCTGACATCTGAACTTGACTGACAAAAATGAAATCAGCTGTTCCGGCAACAGCAGTCATTAAGAAGAGGTTATTCGTAAGAATATCAATTGGTATGCCTGCCAAAGCTATTGTGCCATAGAGAATGAGGTTGGCCCCTATTAATGTCAGCCCAAGGTAAATCCCACTGATCCATGTTCCATAAATGGCCCTCATGAAAACGAGAATAATGAGAAGGATAAGGAGATTATAGATACTGTCTTTCAACATTATTTTTTTAAAGTAGAAACGAAAGGCTGCCATTCCCAGGAAGGAAACTGAGACGTCTTCAAGTTGATCAACCTGAAAAGAGTTTGTCTTATTAATGATATGCTGGACTTGCTCTGAATCAGAATCAGAACCAGAGAATGAAATATCAAACACAAGATTTCTACTTCCAGTCCTGGAGATTAAATGGCGAAAGAAACTATCAGAGAATATTTGCTGGATCTCATAAGGTTCATTACTTTTTAATTCACAGGGATTCTGCATGGTCGTTGGATACCAGACCTTTTCACCTCGCACCATCGGGGCACGGACAGACCATAAAGAAGTAATATTTTTTACTTCTTTATACCTCACCAGATCATCCCGCCACTTCAATAATTTGCAGATCTCACCTGTGAGAGGAGTTTTCTTAAACTCAAACGCGACAAGCATTTGAGATCTGTCAGAATAAACTTCCTTCATCTCTGTCAGGTCAACGCTGCTCTGAAAATTAGGATCATAAACATCATAGATGTCCAGCTCAAGCTTTGAGAACTGAAGCCCCCAGATCGAAATGAAGAACAGGAGAGCAAATGATGTGATGATAAATACAGGATGATTCTCAACAAATTTAAGAATTGTTTTAAATACTGTAAGGACGCTGGATTTTGAATTGATCACAGATAAAGTGTACCGCAATTCATTGCAAAAAAAAGCCTTACTGATAGGTCCTTTTAAATGTCCTTTCAATTCTGATTATGTCAGCTTTTTTGCACGTCATAGGAATCTTTAGATTTTATAGAGTACAAGGATGTCACCCGTCTCTGGTTCAATGGGCTCAACACTTCTGGAATTAAAGCCAGAACTTTTACTCTTTAGAGGAGGTTTATTATGAAAAGATTACTAATGGGACTGACAGCTCTGATGGTTGCTGTACCTTTATTCACCCAAACTGCTGTAGCTGCGGGAACTCAGGAAGAACAGGAGAAGATGGAAGAGCAGCAGAAAATGGAAGAGCAGCAGAAAATGGAAGAACAGCAAAACATGGAGGAGTCTCAAACTCCTGGTGCGCAGGGTACCCAAACTCCTCCGGCCACAGGAACAGATACCGCTCCTGGTACTGATCCTCAATTAGAAGAAGAGCCTGTAGAAGACATTGAAATGCAGGAAGACACTTCAGTTGATCAGGGACTTGAGAGTCCGGAGTCTATGGAAGAAACAGAAATGGAGCAGGAGTAATTCCTGCAGGAGCGGGGTTTTACCTCGCTCCTTTCCTTTGCCTGTTTCTCACTCTTTTCTTAAGAGGCTTTTTCTTTTCTCTAAACTTCCGCCACTTTTTTCTTAATTCGGATGGTTTTTGAAATCCCGGATGGTCCTTCATCTTCAAATGGAATTTTCTTCTGACAAATTTTCTTCGTTTTCTGTCAAACTTGAAACCTTCATTGGCCTTAACTATCTCTGGAACGAAAGTATGGACATGAGGTGACGAAACCTCCACTTCTCCTTCAACCACATCGAGATCCACTTCGGAATCATCGGTAAAAGCGACTTCAAATTCTGTCCCACGGACACCAAATGCCACGTCGTCTGCGGTAACTTTCTGTTCA
>JBKHWS010000103.1:0-5207 GCA_046566385.1 Bacteriovoracia bacterium
TTCTTTTCTCTGCCTCCAGGGCAGGGAGCTTCAGATGAGTCACTTCAAAATTAACCAGCCGATCCTTGGTCAGAGCTTCGGTATGTTCCCTTTCAACCCTTTTCTCCTGAAAGAAATAAGTAATCCCCAGAAGGGCCAGTAAGAGCAGAAACCGGGACAGGTTTTTTTTCATAGAAGGCGTCGTCGTCGATAAATGAAAATAGCAGTTCCGAAAAAGACAATCGGAACCAGTAGGATTGCTGTTACAAAAATGAGCTGCAGATGCTGGGCACTCAGGATAACAGGAAACTCCTCAACACCAGGGCGGTTAAAGGATATGATTCCTTCATCATTGACCATCCATGAAACCGTATTAAGAAACAGAGTCGTGTTACCGGTTTGTCCCTGATAAGCATTAACGAGGAATGAACTTGATCCCAGAAGAGTAACACGGGGAGAAGGAAGTCCGGCCCGTCCGGTTCCCTCTGATACACCCAGAAGTCCCACCGGGCCTCTGGTATCTTCTTTTTCATTGTACTCGGCTTTTCCTTTCGTTACTGCTTTAAGATCGGTCTCTGCCCAGCTTCCGGGAAATTCGGAAGTATAGGCGAGAATTTCCGCCATGTCTTTTCCCTTCAGGGTTTTCACTGAGGAGCTCAGTGGGAAAACAGTTCTTACTGTGAAGCCTTCTGTAATGGGATGATTAGGCTCATACTTATTAATTATAGGGATAGTTGCTTCGGCACCCTGAACTGTTGAGAGCCGATCAATCACAATGTCTTTACCCAGATCAAGTCCATAAGTACGAACAAGATCAATCAGATTGTCATAAAGCTCCGCCTTGAAGGCCGGTGCCAGGGCGAGGAAGAAATTCCCGCCGTCGTTCAGGTAATCCTTGAGTATCTGAATTTCCTGTTTTAAGAAGCCACTGATAGGACCCAGAACAAAAACTGCAGTGGCATCCTTGGGAACAGACATGACCTTTGTGAGATCCAGCTCTTTAACTTCATAGTTCTGACTTCTCAACTTTTCACAGAGAAAAGAAATTCCTTCAGGCGAGGTTTCTTTGCAGCTGAGTTCCTGATGGCCCGTAACGAAATACAGAACAATCTTTTCTTTCCTTAGGGCTTTTAACAGAGCATTGGTGACGGAAAGTTCATCTTCCAGGACAAAAGAACTCTCCTCTCCCTTGAAATTAATCACCACTGTTCCGCTTTGAGTGATTCCCTTGGCACGCACCAGTTCCGGGCGCACATCAGTGTCCACCGCCTCAACTTCAATCTTGCGGTTCTGGCCTTCATAGAGCTTAAGAAGATTAAGCATCGGCGCCCACTCTTCTCTTTTTGCGAAAACTGTCATCTTAAGTGGCTCTTTCACCATCTCAAGAACTTTAATCGTCTGATCCGCAAGGCTGTTTCTCTTTTCCCTCGTCAGATCAAATTCTTTGTAATTCTGATTCCCCAGATAATTAACAAGACCAAGAATCGAAACCACCAGCAGGACATTAATTCCATGGTAGAGGACTTTTTCAAAGTAGCGACTTCTGACAAAAACCTTAATCTCATCGAATTTGGAAACCAGCAGAAGAAAGCCCAGGGTCAGCGCAAACACAGTGAGGCCGATATTCAGAGTTTTAAACTCCGGAGCAGCTATCCATAAAGAAATGGCAGCAAGTAAAACCAGGACATCAATGATAACCCACAGAGGAAACAGCCAGTTCTTCATTACCAGTTCCTCCTGCCAAGACTTTTGATCGTGAAGAATCCGAAAAGGAAAATGAAACTCAGATAATATACAATGTCCTGCGTTCCAATGAGCCCTCTTAAGACTTTTTCAAAGTGAGATGTGATGCCAATGTAGCTGAACATCTCTGCAACCATATAGTTTGAGTTCAAGTGTCCGCCCCAGGTGATCATCCATAAAAACATAATGCCCAGAACTGACAGTAAAGCGGCGATAATCTGATTGCCTGAAAGAGAAGAACAAAAGAGACCAAGAGAGATATAGGCCGAAGCATTCAGGATAACGCTCAGGTAGGCCGATCCCAGAAGAGAAAAATCCCTGATCCCTATTCCCCAGATGACCAGGGGGAATATTCCCGTCATCACCAGCATGGCGATGATCAGAGTGAAGGCAGCAAGACCTTTAGCAACGACGACGTGCCATTCTTTAACCGGAGACAACCAGTAGATGTCGATCGTGCCGAGCCTCTTCTCTTCAGAGAAAAGCCTCATGGTAATAAGAGGGATAAAAATCAGGAACAGAAAATTAATATTGGCAAAGAGTCTCAGAACCACTTCATCCACAAAGGAAATTTGCTGCGCTAGATGCTGAGGGATGGCCTGAATGCCGTCCACATAAGTCACTAACAGATTGAAAAACATAATCCCGGTAATGAGCGAGAAGAGTCCAATCAGCACATAGGCCAGAGGAGAAGTAAAATATGAATCGAGCTCTTTTTTCCACAACGTCCAAATCATTTTCTAAGCTCCGTTAAATGAAGGAAGATGTCCTCAAGTTCAGGAGACTCCACCTGAAGAGTCATGAGACTCAATCCTTTTGAAACCAGAAGTTTTCCGATTTCTGCCCGGCAATCCCGTTCGTCCTGAAAAACCAGATGATATTGTTTTTCATGGATAAGAAGGTGCTCATGAGTCACTTCATATTTACCAAATTCGCTCAGATCAGGCAGAACTTCTTTTTCACCAATCCCGATCTTCAGCACTAATCCCTGACGGAACTTGTGATGAATTTCCTGAAGGTCTCCTGATGCCCGAATCCTGCCTTCGTGAATGATGGTGATCTGGTCACAAAGCTGCTCCACTTCCGGCAGAACGTGGGAAGAAAAAAGAATAGTTTTTTCGCCAGAGAGCTTTTTGACGAAATCCCTGAGTTCCACAACTGTCTGCGGATCAAGGCCATTAGTCGGCTCATCAAGAATTAAAAAAGGAGCATCATAGACAATAGCCTGAGCAAGGCCCACTCTTTGTTTATATCCCTTGGAGAGATTTCCAATGAGCCTCTTCCTGACTTCAGTTAAAGAAAGCTCTTCCATAACTGCATCAACTTTCTCACTGATTTCTGTTACCCCGTGAAGCCTGGCCACAAGGCCCAGGTATTTTTCAACCGGCATATCCAGATAAAGAGGAGCATTTTCCGGTAATAATCCAATCTGATTTTTTAAATTCAGCTTATGAGAAAATACAGGCTCACCCATCAACGTTATACTTCCGGTGGTCATAGGTATGAGCCCGGCTATCATTCGCATGGTGGTAGACTTACCAGCACCATTGGGGCCTAGGAAACCATGAATAGAGCCCTTATTCACCGAAAAGGAGACATTTGAGACAGCTGTTCTCCCCGGATATTCCTTAGTAACATTGTCAACCACTAGTATTTTATCCATATTCACCATACAATCACTTGGAATCCCTCTAGTTTATAGACACAAGTTCCGAAAAGATTTTTATAACTATGACTATTTTAGATACTTTCAAGTCAAGAATTCAAGTAGCAGAGCGGATACTTATTACCACTCATGAATATCCGGACGCCGATGGCATCGGCTCTGAGATCTCCCTCTGTCTTGCCCTCAGGGAATACGGCAAGGAATGTTACTGTGTTAATGAAGAACCTCTCCTTGAGCGTTACCAATATCTGGACAGAGATAAAGTTGTCCATGGTTTCACTGATTTCCGCATCGAGCGACATGACTTCACACCTGACCTTATCATCGTTGTAGATACCAATACCAAGTTTAGAGTGGGAAAAGAGCTTTGTAATTACATCGATGACCAGCCTGTTCTTTACATCGATCATCATCCTGTCAGAGGGAATCAGCTCGTTAATCAATGCATTGATGTGACTGCGGCCGCAACTGGCCAGATTGTAGGCGAAATGATCGAACACATTGGCGTTAAATTCACCAAGAAGATCGCTCTTCCGATTTATACCGCCATCATCATTGATACCAGCTCCTTCCGTTACCCGACGGTTTCCGCCTCAACTCACCGACTGGTTTCAAAACTAATGGATACGGGAATTAATCCTCCCGAGGCCTACAATGGAATCTATGGAACTAAGCGGGTGGGACACATGCATTTTCTTGCAAGTATTCTCAACACTGCTTCCACCAATAAAGATGAAACCATTGCCTGGATGCTGATGAAAAAAGAAGATCTCGACCGGATTGGTGGAGATGTGGAAGACACTCACGCCTTCATCAATAACCTTCTCGTTCTAAGTAATATCAAAGTCGCCTGCATGTTCCGGGACGATGGAGACCAGATAAAAATGAGTCTTCGTTCATCCGGGGAGTATGATGTGGGCCAGATCGCAGTCGCCTTAGGAGGCGGGGGCCATTCCCATTCCGCGGCCACTATTCTGGACCGGGCCAAAGGTGAATCCACCGACCAGGTCATAGGCCGGGCCATTAAAAAAGTGGAAGAAGTCCTTAAAAAGATGGACAAAGAACTCTAATCTGTCCAAAAGGTAGCGTATACCTTTTCGACACCCCTTGGAATTGTTACAAGGCCTTCCCCTTTTTCCCCCGGACTCCTCTATCCTGTAAAAAAACAGGAGCATTCTATGAAATTTAAAGCTTTTCTTGCAGCTACCCTTCTTATTGGTTCAGTGATGGCAAACGCCAGTTGTTTTAACGTCTATCAGGACCATTTGAAAGATACTAATACTTATATTAAAAACTCAAATCTCTCACAGGCAAGAAAAGAAGCTTTTGCCCTCATGACGACAACCAACGTGATTGTCATCTCAGCTCTCTCGGGCGGAGCAGGCGGACCACTGGTGTCAACGGCAGCAGGAGCAGGTCTCATCGCTTCCATTTATATGGGTTCAACCTACATTGACCTTCGGGTAGAAAACGGAGTTGATGAAGCTCTGGCAAGGAAATCTCTTCTGGAATCAAGCCTTGGACTTTTACGTGAAGCTAAAATCGGAAATGGTCCAATGCTTCAGGATGCAATCGTGGGAATCAATCGCTCAGTATCAACTTCAATCTCACTTAAAGATCTTGCTGACAAAATCAATAAGCAAAGCAATGACAGAATGTACTGTGAGAATACCGAAGAAGTTATGTCACCTGCCGGTATCCTGAAGACAGCTATCGACGAGCTTAAAGAAGACTTCTCGAAAAGGTAGACGCTACCTTTTCGACATTAGAAGCCCATTCCAAATCGAAGAAGTAGTCCCAGGCGGTGTCACACCGCCTG
>JBKHWS010000104.1:0-2370 GCA_046566385.1 Bacteriovoracia bacterium
AAGAAATGAAACTTTCCACATTGTAATATTTTTTGTCAGGCTTGAAGAAATGTGGATTTTAATTGTATTATTTCTTTCAAACCGTGAAGAATAATTAAATATTCTGAAGACTATTGCAATTATCGTAGAAAATGAAAATAACAAAATCCGGCCCATCTTTTCATGAGTTTAAACGCCAATCTGATGTCGTTGAGTTTCCTGATGCTTTCACCAGATACATAAAGAGCTATGGTGATACTTACTACTGGGAAAAAGGCCATTTTCATGTGGTGACTAAAGCTGACCATGCCAGAGAGATTCTTACGAGTCCCGCTTACTCAGCTGACAGAGGAAGTTTTTTTATTTCCCGCATGCCGAATATGGATCTTAGTCTTATTCAGGACTTCTTTCACATAGTAAAAAAAATGATGGTTATGAGTGATGATAGTGATCATTCTAGAAGACGTAAAACAGCTTCCGCCGGATTCGAAGATCACATTCTTGACAGGTTTAAAGCAACGATGGCCATTTCCATAAAAGACATCATGAAAGAATGTCAGGGAAAAGAAGCCATTGAGTTTGTGAGCGCAATTTCTAAAAAGCTCCCATCCACCGTTTTGGCTGACCTTTTCTCCATTCCTCAGGAGGATCGTGAGAATTTTTTGAAATGGTCAAATATCATGACCGGCTTCTTCGGAGGTGCTTCTGAGTACCGCAACGAAGACGGGATTGAAGTTAATTCCGCAGCCTTGTCCCTAAAAAACTACTTCATCGACCTCATTCGGGAAAGAAGGGGGAAACCCGGGAATGATTACGTTTCAATAATCCTTCAGCAACAGTCAGAAATGGGGTTGGATGATGATGAAATTCTCTCCCAGTTGATCATGATGTTGGTGGCAGGAATGGCGACTACCACAGACCAAATTAATAATTGCATGCTTCTTCTGGCCACCAATCCGGACATTCAGAAGGAAGTGAGAAGTAATAAATCACTCATTCCCCAGATGCTGGAAGAGTTCAAGAGGTATGATCCTGCTGTGACTTTTATTTTTCGTGTGGCAAGGAAACCAACAAATATAGGGCCGCAACTGGTTGCTCCCGGAGATGTCATTTTCATTTCCACTCACGCCATAAACCGGGATCTGCCTGATGAAGAAAAGCCTTGTGAGATCAATATTAACCGAAAGGGGGCCCACTTCGCTTATGGACATGGACCCCATTATTGTATCGGGGCCAAGCTCGCCAGGATGGAAATGATCTCCTTATTTGAGGAGATCGTGACCAATCTTCCTCCGGTAAAACTTGATGACCGGAAGAAGTCCCTTAGGGATCATTACTCTTTGTCTTTTTCCGGATTTAAAGAACTTCATCTGGAGTTTCTATGAAAGAAGCTTACTGGAATGAGATGTTTGGAGAGTTCAAGGTCGATGACAGGCGATTTCGGATCCCGGGACTTGAAGAACCGTTAATGTCACCGGATTTTGAAAAAAGGAATCTCATTGGAAATTTTCCGGGCAATGTTTCAAAGAGATATATTCTTTGCGAGTTTGGAAGGCCAAAGGAAACTCAAAGGGGAAAGGTTCAGGCAAGAGATCTCAAGGATGAAGTTCATTCCGAGAAGTTCTGGGAGTATCAGCTCCGCCACAACAGAGACTCCTTTGAATTCCTACAGAGGCTTTTGTTCTTTTTGGTTGCTCATAAGAAGCCTCATTTTCATTTTTATATAGAAAGAGAAGGAGAGGTCGTGGCCTCAACCATTGCGGGAGTATGTCATGAGTCGGCATTCTTTTTTAATCTTTCAGTTCGAAATGACTTAAGACAAAACGGGCTGGCAAAGAATCTTCTTTTAGGGGCAAGAAGTATGCTGTCAGATAGAGAGACGTTTTATTGGACATCACATCCCTGGCTGACTTTAAATGCAGACCGGATAAAAGAATATTGCATTGTTCATGAATAGAAGTTTTTTGCGGTACGAATTTACCATCCAGTGAATGAGTTCTAATTTGAGGCATGAGACTGTTCATAGGGCTCGAAGTCCCGCTCCACTTAAAAAATCATATCCACAAGTTTCTTCTTCCAATGCAGGTCACTGGTAAAGGCTGGGAAAATCCTCATGACTATCATCAAACTCTACTTTTCATCGGGGAAACTCCTGAAAATGAAGTGAACAAAATTATCGAGAGATTGGATGCCCTTGAATTCCACCCATTTGAACTTAAGCTTTCCCAGTTTCAGTTTTTCAACCGCAGGATCATGTATCTGGCCCTACATCCTTCAGGTGATCTGATAGAGCTTAAAAAAACGATTAATGATGCCTTTCCAGAGTGGGGTCAGGAAGAGACGAAAGAGTTCATACCCCATATTACAGTTAAGAGATGGCAGAGGTACGAA
>JBKHWS010000104.1:2469-5148 GCA_046566385.1 Bacteriovoracia bacterium
GCCTTTCCAGAGTGGGGTCAGGAAGAGACGAAAGAGTTCATACCCCATATTACAGTTAAGAGATGGCAGAGGTACGAACATAATCATTTGGTTTCGGGTTTGAGAGAAAGAAAGCTTGAAGAAAAATCGTTTATAGTAACAGAACTGGCCCTGTTTAAGTCGGAAAAAGACTCTCTTAACCGTAAATATCACGTTATCTATTCCAAACCCTTTTAACGTCAATCAAATTTATAGAAATCGTAAAAGCTCGTCTTATTTACTTAAAGTTTTAGTAAATTCGAACGATATATCCTGAGCTTTAAGAGGAAGTATGAGACAGAAAAAGACTCCACCTAAAATTTCGCCAGAAAGATTTATTTATACCATCGTCCTAAGTTGGGCGACTTACTACTCAATAAAAATTCTTATCCTGGATATGTAATTTTCAGAGCCAGACTCCAAATCCATTTCTGTAGGCCCTTCTGACTTCATATTTGAGCCATTGAGACTTAGCGGTTCCTGTTCTTTCAAGGTTATCCAGATCCAAAGGTTGCAGATAGTACATGCTTGCCTTGTAGAGATAGCAGTATTCCTGTTCCTCATTATTTTCATACTCAGAATATTTAGTGATCACTGGACAAAGTGCGCGATTACTCATAAACAGGTCTGTCCACTTTTGAACGTTCGTCGGTCCTTTTGAGAACTTGAAGTCGAGAATCTTTTCAGTTCTGTTTCCTTCCTCCATTACATAGGTAAAAGGAGAAACGTGAAACCACCACTCGAAGTTATATTCTCTGATGTATTTCCGTGTAAAGAAGAGAAACATTTTCATTGAATCAAGATTAAAGCTCTTCTTGGACTCATAGGCCCATACGTGAGCGCGGTTATAACATTGAGACCAGGAGGTTGCTCCTTTCCTCATAGAATTAAATATTCTCTGGGCTTCTTCTGTGGAGGAAAGAACTGAGGGTGCATAATCTTCCTGGATAGATAATCCAGAAGTAACTTCATCTTCATCAGGTACATCAACTTCTTCTGATGAGATAATAGTCCTGTTTTCATCAATTCTGAACTTAACAATTTTTCCTTCCTCCATGAATTCTTGATAAACCTCTAGGGATTGCTTGTCCTGTGGAGGAATTTTCAAGACATAACCATCGTCAATATAGAGGTGAGTCTCTTCCCCTTGTGTCCGTGCCAGGTCTATGGAATGAATCCTTCCGACATGGGTGTCTGCGTGCGCGAGCAATGATGAACTAAGAATTATGAAAGTAAAAAATATCTTAAGCATAATTTCCCCTGGTACTATTCCTGATCAGAATCATGCAAATGCCATTCTGCATTCGTCACCTAAAGGAATTGATAATTTAAAGCAAGAAGCAAGGCTCATTGAAATGACTCCCCGGGAACTGATACTTGTAAAAGAATCTCCAAGGAGGAAGTTATGAATCAAAATAAGTCAGAGCAAATAGTCACAGAAAATGAAATGAAAGCCAGTCCTAAGCTTCATCAGACGGCAAAGGTCATTCAGGAATTCGGTACTCGGTTTAGGGTTCCCATAGGGCTCTCTGATTCGGTTTGCGAAAAGAGTATTTCTGATCTCAATGTCATTCTTGCAGACACAATTACCTTGCGTGATTTGTATAAAAAATCCCATTGGCAAACATCGGGTGTAACTTTTTATCAACTCCATCTGCTTTTTGATAAGCATTACAAGGAGCAGTCTGAACTGGTGGATCTTCTTGCGGAAAGAATTCAAATCCTGGGAGGAATCAGCGTTGCCATGGCAAAAGATGTTGCCGCTCTTTCAGAGATTGAAAATCCTCCAAAGGGTAGAGAAGAAGTTCCGGTACAGCTCTCGCGTTTAGTAGAGGCCCATGAAGTTCTCTTTAAAAGTGCCCGTGAAGCTGCAAAAACAGCAGCAGAAAATGGAGATGACGGTACTAATGACATTCTTGTCAGTGATGTTCTTCGAACTAACGAACTCCAGACATGGTTTGTCTCAGAGCACCTTGTCTCGCTTTCACCTGCACAGGCTGAGGGCGAAAGCAGCAATCAACCAAGACAGTAATCATAAGGAGGAAGTGCACAAAATACTTCCTCCTTAAAATGACGCAAAGAAAGTTCCCTGAGCGTTGAATTCAAGTAAGGGCAATCTTTGTTAAGTTTTGAGATTTGCTGGCTCCTCCTTATAATGATCTTTTACTCATTATAAGGAGGAGCATGCTGGATCTGGTGATCGTCCTGGCGTTTATTGTTTATGCAATCTACAGCGGTTTTAAATCTAAATCTGAAGCTGGTCAAAATCTCAAAGAATATTTTCTCGCAGGCAGTACCCTTAAAGGATGGCAAGCAGGCATTTCCATGTCAGCAACTCAGTTCGCTGCCGATACACCGTTATTAGTGACAGGGATTATTGCTACAGCAGGTATTCATGGGCTTTGGAGACTTTGGATTTATGGGCTGGCCTTTCTTATGCTTGCCTTTGTCTTTGCCAGCAAATGGAGGGACAGCAATGTTATTACAGATGCTGAGCTGACAACCGTTCGTTATAGCGGCCAGGGAGTACTTTTACTGAGAGTCTTTAAAGCTGTCTATTATGGAACCGTCATAAACTGTGTCGTCATGGCCATGGTTCTGGTGGCAGCAACCCGGATCGCAGAAGTTTTTCTTCCCTGGAACGAATGGCTGCCGGGTGGA
>JBKHWS010000105.1:0-4770 GCA_046566385.1 Bacteriovoracia bacterium
TAATCCAGGAATATTTGAGGTCTCTTTCTGGGCAGGAATTTCTGAACATTTCCCCAGTTCATTAAACTTCCAGAAATGAAAAGGACATCGAATAGAATTGCCTTCAACGAATCCATCACAAAGATGAGCACCCATATGAGGGCAGTGAGCATCGAAGGCCCTGACCTGATCATCTTCTCCCCGGTAAAGGACAAGATCCATCTGAAGGAATTTTGCAGGGTAGGCCTTTCCTCTTTTTATCTCACTCGCACGCGCCAGCCAGTACCAGCCTTCCGGTACAACCCCACTAACTCCAAATTGCTTTATTTTCTCAAAGTATGCCATCTTACAAATAATTTTATTGTACGGAGGAGTTTATCTCAATAGGCAAAAAAAAGGGCCCTTTTGGGGCCCTATACCTGATCAATTAATGTACAAACATATCGGGAATTCCGAATACCATGGAGGTTCCAAAGCTGTATTGGATAATCCTTCTGGCCTCGGCCATATAATCACCTTTTTTCCCTTCCGCACTCGGAACATACTTCTTCCAGGTAGAGTTATCCCAGGCGATCGAACGTCCATGAAGATAATTTCTTACGAGTAAAGACTCGCCTTTAGTGTTTTTAATAACTTTCTGAACATCTCCACCTTCGAATTGAACCGCCATAAGGGAAGTTAAAGTCGCTGGTGGTTCCTTATAGAAAGCAGGAAGGTTCAATGCCACAGTGTCTCCGGTTACCGGATCTCTGACTTCGGCCATCCCTTGAACCACAGCTTTCATGTTCTTAATACCTTTATCAAGGTTTGGAGCAACTTCCTGGTTGAAAAGAACAGGATTCAAGCTCATCGTCTTTGAAGCATCTCTGCCTTGAAGATATTCGTATGAACGTTCTGCGTAGACCACTGAGTTTTTCAAAGCGCTATAAGCGAGTGAGAGAAGGTTTGAGCCATACTTTGACCCTTCATAATTTCGGATTTCAAGAAAGTTCTTTTTATTTGCGGCCCTCTTGATTAGAGCGATACGCTCCTGATCTGTGATTCCAAGATCTTTTTTCTTAGAGGAGAAAATACTGGAATCGATTCCTAGATGTGATCCAATTTCTCCAGCGAGCTTAATGGCGTAATCCTGGTTGTAAGCACAATAGACAAGTACGTCATGATAAGCACGGTACATGCTCGCAACAACGAAATTCATTTCTGCGGGACCGTGGCCTACAAAACGCTGGATATCATCTTCGAAAGAGCCTCTTCCGAATGCCATTTTATTATCCCAGACGAAAACTTTGTCTGAGCTGTTCTTGGTTAAAGCGACAATTCGGTCTGTTGATTGCTTTAAGACAGGCAGGAAGTCCGAAACAAGGAAGTTTTGGAAATCCGCGACGGACTTGAACTGATCATTCTTGGACATTTCAACAGATGGTTCTGTGAAATATTGAATGACAGCATCAGTCTGGTTGGTAGGGAGAAACATTTTCAAAGCGGTGATAGAAGATCTCACTGCCTGCACAGCAGTTACATGGGTGGATTTATTTCCCAGGAAACCTTTGCTGCTCTCAAACAAGGGACGAAGCCTCCACACAATGCCTCTTAAAGGAAGAGTTGTATGCATCTGGGCCAGGAAATATCGGGTGTCTTCAGATAGGGAATCGTACTTAGCATATGACTTCTTTAAAAGTGCTTCCATCTGATCTCCAGTTTTACACTGGAGCCACTCCTCACGAAGTTTTTGAAAGTCAGAACTTAGATTTGATCCGGAGAAAGTCATGTCGCTGGCCACTTTACGCTTAAGTTTAGACCAAGCCTTCTTCTCTTTTCTAAAATCAGCATCATTGAAAGAAGCTTCTTGAAGCTCAGGTGTTTTGAAATTTTTATAATAACCATCCTCAACTGCAAAAGCTGACGTTGAAAGTACGAGGGTCAGCCCCATCACTTTCACAAAAGTTCTCATGAGATTCTCCTAAGCTGAATTTATTCCGATTCACTTAATCTTAGGTGCTTCATACCCTAAGTCCAAGCTCTTTTATTCTCTCTGATTTCCGAGTGAAAAGAGAGAGAGGTAAAAAACGCTCCACGGATGAAAATCTACTCACTTATTGAATTAAGCTCCAGAATCAGGAAAGAGAATGCGCTCCGACTTCTTTGGTCGGATAAGACACCTGTCTTTTATTAAGGACTTTTTTTCCCCCGAGTCCCTCATTTCCTCACTGACCTAAACAGGTTCCAATGCCGGGTCGAGAAGTCCTTTACCTACTACCAAAGGACGATTTATGAAAAGCTTACTTATTAGCGGCCTTATGCTTTCTTCCATGGCATATGCAGAACCTCTGAAAATCACAGTCCAAAATTTTAACTTCTCTTATCAAAATCCACTTGGTGAAGGTTCTGCCACCTCCTTTACCCGAAATCGTCTTCTGAACAATGAAGTTCAGGTCAAAGTTGAGAAAGTGGAAAATAATTTTCATCTTGAGGTATCCGGTGCTGAAAATGAAGAATTTGAATTGAAGGATGCTCCCTCTTTCATGACGGAAGCTGAAACGATGTCCGTGAATGCTTTTAATCTGACATTAGCTGATAATCTCAATTTGAATCTGGGTTCCGGTAACTTTTATTCCAAAGATGATTCCCTGGAACTCTCGGCTCTTTCTTTGAATTGCAATCGAGACCAAAGTCTTACTGAGGAAATGGATCAGATTATTTCAGGATGTGTGAAATCCATGAATCTTGATATGGGAAAGTTTTCTTCTGCGTCTGTTGAAAAAACCATTATGCATACTCTTGAATCATCAATGGGATTTGTCTTTGAGAAAGCAACATTGGGAGTAAGTTCCCTTGATCTTACCTCCCAGAACGGAAGTTATAAGCTTGCAGCTGATGTTAAGGCCCAGGTTTCAGGCAAGGTGAAGAGTAAAGGAAATTTAAATTATGATCCAGCTTCCGGTGTGCTTTCGGTGAAAATTTCTGAGGTGAAATTTGGCTTTCTAAACATCACCAGCAAAGTTTTTGACGAATTAAAGAAGAAAGAAAGCGAAAAACTACAGGTCAAAAAACCTTACGTTTACTATAAATTGAAATAAAACCTTACCGGGCCCCTTCAGGGCCCTTTGGTATTCTTTTCTTTTCCTTAATCTTATCTTCCATCTCTTCCTTACTTTTTTTTAAAGTGAGAAAATCATCTTTTGCAACGAGGAGGAATCATGGACCAGGGTACAGCAGGTAAAAAGCCTCTTAAAGACCGAACCTCTCATTCCAATTTTCGAAGAGGTATGACCGATTATCATGATGGAGACAATGTAACTCACTATCTGGGTAATGATGATTATCTTGAGGGGAGTAATGTCCCTTTTCCAAGTGAAAGAGAAAAACATAAGTTTTCAGGAGAAGTTGCAGAAGGAAACCAGATGTTTGAAAGCTCTAACGATGAAGCAGAGACCGAAGATGAATCTTTGGGCGGAGAAGATTTTGATTACGAGTAAGTTATCCTCTTTCCCTGATTAACTTTGCCGCCCAATCCAGGACTTCCTGGACTCTCGGTACCAGAAGCTTTCTGGCCTTTTCATAAGAGACCCACCGGTATTCATGATGCTCGATTATACCCGTGACTGGATTCGCTATGAGAACGATATCTTTTTCTTCCTCAATCTTAATGAGATAATAGCGGGCAACTTTTCCTTTTCCGTATGGTTTCGTCTCAAAAAAATCTTCACCAAAGGGAGTTGAAAAGAGAGTAAGTCCGGTTTCTTCCGCGACTTCTCTTATTGCTGCATCCCAGGGATCTTCTTCGTCTTCAACTGCACCCTTGGGGAAGTCCCAGTACTTGAATGCTCTGAGAATTAAATATTCCCACCTACCGTTTACTTGTCTCACAGGCACTGCCCCTGCGGATAGGGTGCTTCTTTTCATCCTGTTATTTTAACTTTATTAGATTACTGAATGCAAAAGCTTATGCTGCTACTAAACATTCTTTTTCTCTCATGTGCCGATCTCACAACTTCCGGCGCCAGGGTTCGTTACGTTGAATCCCCGGGATCGGCCCTGGAGGTCCTGACTCTTGCTGAAGAGATAGCCTCCAAAAATAACTGTGAGTTTTTAGGATATATAAATGCAGATGCTGCACTCTTTCCCGGATCTTATTCTCTTCAAGACAATGAAATTCATGCCGCCTTGAGGAACCGTGCGGCGAAAATTGGAGCAAATCTAGTAGTGGCCAACTTTTACCGCAAACCACCAAGAGGAATCGGGCTTAGTTGTCCCTTAGCCTTTCTTAGTGAGTCTTACCCAGCACTTTAGAGACTGTGGACATATTTTCTGATTATATCCGGGACTAGTAGAAAAGGTAGAATGTAAGGATGTGTTCGATGATGGAAGTGTCTTTTCTCGGAGTAAACTGGTTCATGTAGCCAGCTTCAAGCCGGATGACATCAAACTTGATGCTGCTGCCAAGAAAGAGCCGATTTCTTTCAAAAACTCTGTCCCCAGTCCATTTTTCATTCGTAATGTTTAAGAACGGCTCATCCCAGAGCACCAGTCCAAGCACTTCCGAAATGTTGTGTTGCCAGCGAAGTGCAGCCCTATATCTGATAGACCTGGCATCTTGATCTTCCCGTATCCGGAATTCGAGCCGGTTTCTGAGAGAAATAACATTTGACGGAGACTGAAGGAAAACATCCGTTAATTGAAGAGTTGGGCGATTCTCTTTCACATCATCAGTGTAGATGTACCCGTAAAGAAAGCCTGCTTCATGGTTCTTACTGAAGCCTTTTAAAATTCCCGGTCTTAAAAGTAACTGCT
>JBKHWS010000106.1:0-4765 GCA_046566385.1 Bacteriovoracia bacterium
TTATCCTTAGGCACGTTAAACTGACGGGCCTTAAGAAGAGCAATCTTTAAAGCAAAGTTTGCTTCAACTTCTGCATGACCGGCATTTTTCACGGCCATTAAAATTTCACGAAGAACTTTTGTATAACTTTGTGAACGCGCCTTATCCTGCGCGGCCTTTTTCATCTTAATGTTGTTCCATTTTCGTCCCACCGGGCCCTCTCTTATCTATAAATCTATGAATGGTTCACTATACCTTAAAATGTTCATATTCGCTCGAAAAAGGCGGTAATAACGCAGAGTTGCGGCAGTTTTTGACTTGATGTTTGCAAACACTATGATTTCGCAAAAATTATTCCCAAAAAAGGTAAACATGCTCTTCTTTCTTAGTCTGTTAGTAGTTCTCCCTATGACTTTTGCTCAGGAGGAACTAGATTTCTATATCCAAAGATTCAACTACCGGGCCCTGCAATTACCACAAAAACAATTGCCCTTATTCAAGCTTGGATCTCATTTGTTCCGGGATGAAAAAATTTCGGGAGCAGGTAATGTCAGCTGTCAGTCCTGTCATTCTGACAAAGGATTTGGAGGAGACGCTCTTCCTTTGGGGTTAGGAGAAGGTGCGGTTGGCGAAGGAGAAAAAAGGATTCAGAGAAATGGACTTGTTTTAAAAAGGCACAGTCAGAATATCTATAATGTTGGCCATCCGGAGCTAAGAAACCACTTCTGGGACGGAAGAGTTGCCAATACGTTCCGCAACGGATGGTTCACACCTGAGCCTCAACTCAACGGGCTTCATCCAGAGTTAGAAGAAGTGGCAAAGACGTTCAGTTCCGTTACTGCTGTTCAATCAGTATTCCCCTTCACTTCGCCGGAAGAGATGCTGGGGAAAGACTCCCGACTCAGTCGTATAGAAGCATGGGATCTCGTGCTTCAGAAGATTTTTAAAGGGCCCTCTTCGTCTCTTTATAAAAAACTTTTCGCTGACGCTTTTCCAGAAGCCAAGGAATACAACATCGGCCATGTAGGAAATGCTCTGGCAGAATTCATGCGGCATCAGTTTGCTGCCGTAAACACCCCTTGGGATCTATATCTAAGAGGAAGAAGAGAGGTTCTGACAGAAAGAATGAAAAAAGGGGCCATTCTCTTCCATTCAAAAGCAGGCTGCTTTCGTTGCCATAATCGTGATCATTTTTCCAATTTCACTTTTCATAACATCGGCGTCCCTCAAATTGGTCCTGATGATAAGGGACAGTATCTTGTCACAGGTATCGCCTCTGACATGTATGAATTCAGAGTACCAGCACTGAGAAACGTAGGTGTCACAGCTCCTTACATGCACTCAGGGGCCTTTAAAAACTTAAGGGAAGTCATTGACCATTACAATGAGCCCATCAGCAGCCTGAGGAATTTTCGATGGAATCCACGTCATCCTAATTATCGGGAACTCTTAGTCCTTGATTCAAGTTCAACCAATAATACCCAAAGAGAAAGAACTCTCTCCCCTATGCTGGCAAAAAACCTGAATCTCACAGAAGGAGAAAAAGAAGATCTCATTTGTTTTCTTGGAGCTGCCTTGACTGATGTTAGTCTGCAAAAAGAGATCATGAAAAAAGGGATTGTGAAGGGAATACCCGACTGCTTTAAATAGCTGACAGGAAGAATCAGTCGAATCTTCAGGATTTTCCACTTGGTTATCCGTAAAAAATGAAGCTAGAATTATGAATTAAGTTATAAGTTTCTCAAGGAGGAGAAATGGTATTCAAACTAACTGTAACCATGATGGCGATCTCACTCTACTTCATTACTCAGTATTTAAACTAAGAATTTAAAAAGCCAGATATCTTTTCCCTCTATGGTCACGGAAGTCATTTCTTCCGGGTAACCTTCTTCATTCATGGCGTTCACAAACTGCTGCAGATAACTTCTGCCCGGATCAGAAAGAAGTATCGTGCCTCCAGGCTTAACAAATTTTAAAAGACCCTTCGCCACTTCTCCCGGATGCCGGGATTCATAGAGGACATCAGAACCAATGACTACGTCATAAGTTCCAATGGTCATTTTCTCTTCTCTCCAGTTAAGTCGCTGGTACTGGCAATTCACCGAAGAATGCCTGCAGTTTCTCTGAAAATACTCTTCAACATCAGGGTGATAATCCGTAGCGAGAACATGTCCTCCAAGATGTGAAGCAACTAAGGATGGAAGGCCACAGCCACAACCTAGCTCCAGCACTGTTTTACCTTTAACGAGCCCGGGATTTTGGGCGATATATTCTGAAAGCCCTTCGGCCGCGGGCCAGAGGACTCCAAAGTAAGGGCAGAGATCTTCCGCAAAAGGATCAAGCTGTTCCTCGGGGGTCATCTCCTGACAGATGAGATCGATGGCCTCATCGAGATCTCGAATCACTTCCAGTACAAAAACTTTACCGCCGATTTTTCTTTGTTTAGTCGTAGTGGGATATTTAACTGTTATTGTCCTCATAGAGGACATGATATGTGATTTCTTTTAAGGTAGCAAAAGATCAGCATGAGAAGTGACAGACCAAAGAAGATAGACCATGAAGAGCAGAATTAGTTTCATAAAACCCTTTTGTTAAATCCGGTTGAAACTAACAAAACGGTCCTTCAAAAAAAACTTAATACATTCTTAAAATTCAAAGCTCAGGCGAGATACTTACTTTCAAGGCCAAACCAATCTCCGGATAATTCAGAGGCGTTGTTCTGGAGCTCCTGATCCTTGAATAGCTCCATCACTTCCTTCGTGCTGACTGTTCCCCCTGCCCTTTTCAGAAAGCGCACTTTTACAAGACCCGTGGCCATGAGCTCACCTTTTCTCAAAAATCTTTGTTGAATGAAAAAATACTTCTCATCGTAGCCCTGAATCTGAGTTTCAATCTGAAACTTATCCCACAGTTCTAAAGACTTCTTAAATTTTATGGTTTCTCCGGCCACCACTGAGTACCATCCATTTTTCATGGAAGCATCATAGACACCGTTGCGAAAAATCATGTCCCAGCGCCCGAAGTCCATGAAGGAAAAATAGACGCCGTTATTCATGTGCCACAGAAAGTCCAGGTCAGTTGGAAGCACTCTCATTGTCACTACAGTTTTTTCACCAAAGTGGGACTTAGGAAGAAAACTCTTTTTAAGAAAAATAAGAATGGTCCTTAAAATCATGTGCATATTTTACCTCTCTATGATGGCCGCAACCCCCATTCCCCCTGCTGTACAGATGGAAATGAGAACACGACCCTTACCCTTTTCTTTTAAAATTTTAGCAGCAGTCGCGATGATCCTTCCGCCGGTAGCTGCAAATGGATGCCCCAGTGCCAGACTTCCGCCTTTTACATTCATTTTATTTCTGTCAATTGATCCCAGTGGAGCTTGACGACCCAGGATTTTCCTGCAGTAGTCAGCGTCTTCCCAGGCCTTCAGGGTGCAGAGAACCTGGCCCGCGAAGGCTTCATGAATTTCATAGAAATCAAAATCACCTAGCGTGAGATTGTTTCGCGCCAGTAGCCTTGAAACGGCCACAGTAGGGGCCATGAGGAGTCCCGCTCCATGAACAAAGTCAACGGCCGCAACTTCTGAGTCTTTAAAGTAGGCCGCAACTTCAAGATGATTCTCTTTGGCCCATTCCTCTGAAGCCATTAAGACGGCACTCGCTCCGTCTGTCAGAGGTGTCGAATTACCCGCTGTCAGTGTCCCAGAATCCGACTTATCAAAGGCGGGTTTTAACTTTGCCAGCTTATCAAGTGAAGTTTCTTTTCTTGTGATGGTATCTCTGGAGAGGCTTTTGAAATTCACTATTAAGTCGTCATGAAACCCTTCATCATAGGCCTTGGCAGCTTTTTGATGAGACTCATAAGCGAGCTGGTCTTGCTCTTCACGGGAAATCTTCCACTCTTTCACCATCAGTTCAGTATGCTCTCCCATGGAAAGTCCTGTCCGAGGTTCTTTCACTGCGGGAACCTGAGGTTTTAAAAGAGCAGGATTGAAATTTGTCAGGACTTTGATCTTTTCCGGAAGAGTTTTTGCATTCTGAAGGCGGATCAACCAGTGAGTGAGCTTCCGTTGGCCGATCAAGGGAATATCTGAGTTGGTATCTGATCCACCCGCAATTCCGGATTCAATCTGACCACTGGCGATTTTCAGGGCGACAATATTTGCGGCCTCTAGACCTGTACCACAGGCCCTTTGGATATTAAGTCCGGGAGTTTCAGGAGCAAGCTCTGAACCCAACACAACTTCTCTGGAAAGGTTCCAGTCGAAGGGATGGTTCATGACTGTTCCGGCCACCACATCGCCTACGAGTTTTCCTTCAAGTTTATTTTTTTTCACCAGATCATTAAAGGCAGCACTTAAAAGGTCCTGGTTAGAGGCACCTTGATAGTTGGTCATAGATTTAACGAAGGGTGTTCTTGATCCATTAATGATAGCCACTTTTCTCATAGTCTTCTTCTTCCTTTTGACAACCGACCGGTCGGTAGGTTAGAATAGTATAAGAGAGGATTGAGCCCATGTCCAACACTTCTACAAAAACTGAATTATTACACGAAGCTAGCCGCATGCTGCTGGATCGCGGATTAAAGGGCTTTAGTTTACAGGAACTGGCAACCAGTCTGAATCTCAAGAAGGCGAGCCTCTTCCATCACTACCCCTCTAAAACTGCCCTGGCGATCGAACTCTACCGCTTTTATCAGGACGCCTTTGTGGCCTGGGTAAAAAGATATGAGCATCTTCCACCTGAAAAACAAATCATCAATTACGCTGAAAAGCTCACGACCT
>JBKHWS010000107.1:0-4747 GCA_046566385.1 Bacteriovoracia bacterium
GAAGAAGACCTTGCGAATATCGCTCAGGAACTGGAGTTTGCCGTGGGTCCGGAAGATGCAGTCCCGGAGAATAGACCTCGACGGCCTTCTCAGGTTCTTCCTGAAACGGATGATTCAACAGAATATGCTGAGCAGTTTTTAAATCAAAGGCCTGAATCATCTGCTCCTAAGAAGGCTTCTTTTACAGTCATTCTTTTTGATTTTCAGTCTGACTTTTTTCAAAAAGCAAAAACCCAATTTCCCAAAGGATTTGATTACCAGATCGCAACCAATCTTAATGACCTCAACAAGCATCTTGCCTCAAAAAATTTCCAGATTTGCGTTTTTAATTACGACGTAAATCCCAAGGCCGTTAACCAACTGACGGCCCAGATAAAACAAAAATTTCCTGCCACAAAAACCATGATCATGGCCAAGGCCATATCACCTGAGAAAGCAAAAATTCATGCTCGCACTCCCTCAGGGGCCCATGGCTATTATCAATTCCCATTGGATGAAAAAAAGATTCAGGCTGAGTTTTTAAAAATCCACAGTAATGTGAAAAAAGTTTCTTAGAGATAAGAGGCCCCCGCGGTCAAAACGAGGGCCCTTATTAAATCTGGGAGGTGAAATCATGGCCATGATTTCGGGACTCATCATTATTGATTAGACCAATACCCGTCAATAAACCTTGAAGTTATTTTTTTAACACTGAATCCCAATCGGGATGTTAGAAAAGAGAAGTTGACCTTTGCTATCCATCTTAGAATCATATTGGGATGAAAAACGCCCTTTTTAAATGGATTTTATTTACGTGTATTCCCTCTGTCCTCTGGGCCTTCCCGGACTGGTCAAAAGACTATCCCGTAACCTCTCCCCGGGAAAATCTTTATGAACTTCCCCCTGAGGAATTCCATAAAACTGTGATGACAGGAAGAAGACACGCTCTCTTCTATCCGGTTGCTGTCAGTGAGCTTCGTATCCCTTATCATCCATTAAAAAACTTTTTTGAAAGTGATCCAAATGATCCCGTCAGAGAGCTTCTCTTCAAGCTCGCTAAGGTTGTCTCTCCCTTTAAAAGTATGGATGAGGTTTATAAATGGCTCGGACTCCATGACTTTCCTGTTGGTGTCCAGAGTGAGACTCCTAATGCTTTTCCTGAATTAACCGCTGCTGAAAAGTCTCTCCCTATGGGTGCCACCATAATGAAAACTCCTGAAGGGGAGGCCCTGACTTTTGCCTGTGCCACATGCCACTCATCTGATTTGTTTGGAGTAAAAGTTCTTGGTCTAACCAATAGATTTCCACGGGCCAATGAATTTTTTCGTCGGGGAGCCGCTCTGGCACCTTATGTAAATTCTTTTGTCTTTAGAGACCTTCTGAAGGCCACGGAAGATGAGAGGAAAATATTTGTCAAGGCCAAGCACAATCTTAAATATGTCGGAGTAAAGACTCCCGTATCCATTGGTCTGGATACATCTCTGGCACAGGTAGCATTGTCACTCGCGAAAAGAGAACAGGATCCCTATGCCACCAGAACTAAATTCTCCCACAGATTCCCAAGAAGAAATAAGCTGGAAAAGATGGTGGCGGATTCAAAACCCGCAGTATGGTGGAATCTGAAGTATAAAAACCGCTGGCTTTCAGATGGTTCAATCGTTTCAGGGAATCCGGTCCATACAAATTTTCTATGGAATGAAATTGGCAGGGGGACAGACCTCAAAGAACTTGAAAAATGGTTACTGGATAACAATGAAACCATTGAGGCCCTCACTGCTGCAGTTTTCGCCAGTAAACCTCCCCGCTATGAAAAATTCTTTGGAGTTAAAAGCATTAATATTGAAAAGGCCAAAAGAGGACAGGCCCACTACGTTCAGTCCTGCCAGAAGTGTCATGGTACTTATGAAAAAGGTTGGGATCTCCCTCATGCAGATGAATTAAGTCCAGCTGACCTCATTCAAAATGTTAAAGTGACCTATCATGAAAAGACTCCTGTCAAAGATGTAGGGACAGATCCTGGGCGCTACCTGGGAATGAGAGAGTTTGCTGCTGATTTAAATAAACTTGCCATCTCAAAAGCAATTGGGGCCCTGGTTGAACCGCAAAAAGGTTATGTTCCACCTCCTCTGGACGGAATCTGGTCACGGTGGCCATATTTCCACAATAACTCAGCACCTAATCTCTGCGCAGTTCTTACGGCCGGAAACAAAAGGCCTGTCACGTATTACGCTGGTCCTTCGAAGAACAAAAAAACTGATTTTGATGAAGAATGTATCGGATATCCAGTTGGAAATAAAACTCCTTCAAACTGGAAAACAGATAAAGAATATCTTTATGACACGAGAAAAGAAGGTCTTTCCAACAAGGGTCACGATAACAGAATCTTTATTAAAGATGGTGTTGAAATCTACACTCAGGAAGAAAAATCAGAATTAATAGAGTTCCTCAAGACCTTATAAGTCTTTACTGTAGATGTTGAGATATTCTTTGCTAAGCTTGATCACGGCATTGTGTGGACGCCCCAGACTATTGAGCATTTCAGGCTTTAGCTTTTCTTTAAACTCCTTAATGGAGGCAGGGACCGCCGCAAAGGCCACATAAGGAGTCTTCTTGCCATCAATGACCTCAAAGAGGACGAAAGTTAAAGAGGCATCTTTCAGAAGGTCGTAGTCAAGATCTGCCGGAATGGCCTCGTAAAAAAAAGACACTGCTGCCACTTCTTTCACATAATCATTATAGTTATTCTGATCTTCAGGGGAGAGCCCTGGAGGAAAGACGACAAGTTTTTTTGCCGCTTCAATGTATCTTTGTCCATCCAGCATGATATTTAACATGAGACCAACCTGAGTTGCTCCCCAGTTAGAGCCATCACCAATTTGCGGAAATTTTCCACATATGTACTTTTCAAGGTCACCCAGGCATTTGAAATCCTGGATGAGTCTATCAAAGGATGAAAATTTAGTCAGGTCACTGGCGGCAACCAAGGGTGGCTTTACAACTTCGAGAGGTTTTGCTTTTTCCATAGCAGCAGTCGCGGCTTTTTGCTGAGCGACCTTCAAGGCTTCGGCCTGCGCCAGTTCAAGATCTTCTTGTTCTCTAACTGATGACCAGTTGTAGTACCATGCAGCGGCTACTATCAGAATGATAAAAACAAGAGAGGAATTTATTTTCTTTTCTTTTTTGGGATCAGCTTTCTTTTTTTGAGAACCGGCCCTTTTTTCAATTTGCCTTCTTTTTTGTTCTCTTTGCTTTAGAAGTTTTTCAGTCCGGGCCGAACTGTTTAAATCTTTAATGGTAAGGATGTTGGTGGATTCCCCACTGCTCTTGGGACGACTGATTTTTGGAGAAGTAGGATCCTTTCGGGTATCAGTCCCTGAGAAAATCATGCCTTCATCATCACTCAGGAGGGAGACCAGAACATTCTCGCCCAGCCGAACGGGAAAAAAAGAAGTGAATTCAACTTTCCGTCCCGGAACAAGACGTTCTTCGTTCACAAACGATCCGTTAGTGCTCCCCTGATCAATAATATAGTATCTATCATCTTCTTCGAGGATGAGGAGGTGCTTCCTACTGATGCCTTCGGCGTTAAGACAAAGATCATTGGACTCTGCTGAGCCCAGTGAAACTTTGGAAGACTTTAAGGGGAAGATAATCGGATCATCACTTCCAACAAGAACCTCAATTCGCATAATAAGTAGTGTATAGTAATTCGAAGGGGATGCAAGATTCTTCCCTGATTTCCTGATTGAATAAGTTTCTTAAAATTCCCGGTTTAATCTGAATAAATGACAACGGCCGCTGAAAGACGATCCCTGCCCCAGCGGGAAATCTTCAAAAACTGATCTTCCGGGATAGGTATGTGAACCCGACTGATCACTCCGATGTATTCAGCATTATGGTACTGGTCAGGATCATGAATATAGACAAAATGGTCATCGTAGGCAGTCACAATCACCCAATGGGGGGCCCGGTTATTATCAAAATGGTAAGTGGTAATTAAAACCATCGGAATTCCCCCCTTTTTCAGGGTTTCCTTCAGATCCCCCAGGGTGAATTTTTTCTTGAAAACTTTGATGTTTGTTTCGGCAATCTTTTTCTCAAAGTCCCTGTGAACAAGCTCAATGATTTTCTTTTTTTCCTCGTTTCGAACAGACGCCAGAAACAAAACTTCGTTTCGGGAAAGGTACATCTCAACCCTGTACCCTCTTCTCCAGGCAGACAGAGCAAGACCATGGGGACCGCAACCACCATGGCCCGAAGTCATGAAAATAGTCGTGGCCTCTCTCCAGATTTGCAACTCATTGGACAAGGACATTTCGTATTTAGGGTTAAAAGTTTTCATGGCCATCATTAAACTGGATGGGCCACAGGTAAACTCAGTTCCCTGGGTATAGTAAGGAATTTGCAGTCTTTGGGGTTTATTGAGCGTTCTTATTCGCTTTTCAAAACAAAGAGCGGTCTTCCCGTCATCGTAATAATCTTCTTTTTCAGTGAATTTGTTGTACCCCAGTTTCTCATAAAGCTTAATGGCACTTTTGTTATCTTCCTTCACTTCCAGTCTAAGGTAAGCACAATCTTCCTCATTGGCGGCCTTGTCTTCAAGGACTTTAATGAGTTTAGAGGCGAGTCCGTATCCCTGATAATCTTCAAGGGTACAAATGGAATAAAGCCTTGCCAGGGAGGTTCCACGATTTATAAGCACCAGGCCATACCCAATCAATGTGCTTTCATAATCAAGAACAAGAAAAATGGAGTTGGCCTTTTTTAT
>JBKHWS010000108.1:0-4640 GCA_046566385.1 Bacteriovoracia bacterium
TGGATTAAAGGCCCACAAAGTCAGAGAAGCCTATGGTCTAGTCTGGTTATGGACAGGCCATGAAGAGGATACAGAACAGATTCCGGTTGTTCCTGAGTTAGTGGGAATTCCCCTGGATTTCACCCTTGGATCAAACTTTGTTAAAAATTGCCATCCAAATGTTGTGATGATCAATGCCATCGATATTCAACATTTTCGTTCCGTTCACCAGTTAGTTGTGGATCTGGATATGAAGGTCACTCCTCTGAGCAAGAGATGTATTCAGTTTTCCAATACAACACCTGTTCCAGAGAAAAATTTTATTCTGAAATTCGCAAAACGATTTTATAAGACAGCTCTTACTTATGAGATGACTTATTGGTGGGGTCATACGGGTTCAGTGATGGTTGGCCCGGATTTCCTCCACTTCTATATCATTTTCGCCTTGAGACCGACCGTGGATGGAAAAACGGAAGGTCAGACCATTCTTGTGACGAAAAAAAGAAAAGGACTCATGGGCCTTCTGGTGAATCCGATTCTCCTTTTTGCCACCAAGCTGGTGGGAGATTATTTCGCTAAGGGTGATACTATCATCTTCTCCAGGATCAACTTCCGTTATCAAACACCTATCCGCGCTGATAAGGCCATCATTGATTTCATTGAGCATTACGAGCAACAAAAACAAGCAGTGAAGTATTCACCAGAGAAAACTGAAACTACTTCAGTAAAAACACCGGTATCTGTTTAAGGAATTCAATATGAATCGCAATCTGAGTCAGAAATATGATGTCTGTCTTGCTGACGATCAGAAAACAATGAAGCGAATCGAGATCGCCCTGAAAAGAAGCAAGGAGCTTGACCAGACCCAGATGATGGAACAGGCATCCAAGAACTTCGATTATGACAAGTGCAAGGATCAGATGTGGAATCCGGAAAGGTTTTCACTGATGTATAAGACCTGGCTCTGGGAACAATCTTCGCCTGAACAAAAAGTTAAATTGAATCAGTTGTACTGGATAGCCTACTATTCACAGATTATCTCAGCTGAAATTGCGACTATCTTTTTCAATCAAACCAGTGCAGCCGCTTTATACGGCATTGAAGATTTCAGAGTCGTTTGCGACACCCTTGACCTGGAATCCGCTCAGGAAAGAGCTCACATTCACGCCTTTAAGACAGTAAGTGAAAAGTTTGAGCAGGAGAATTTCGGGGAAAGAATTTTTACATATCCCATGAGAACTCCATTTGAAAAGACCATGCTTTACTCAGATCTCTCGACTTTTCAGCAGTGGTGGCGAAAGTGGCAGCTACAGTTTTTCACAATGATTTCTTCCAACTCACCTTTCATTGGCTGCCAGTACTTCACAGTAAGAGGTCTCAGGACTTTAAACGGAAAAATAGTCCAGCATCAGCTTTCAAGGTACTACAGTGAGCATCAGGATAAAGAGAATAGCCCTGAGCCTTCGAAGATCAGCTACTATCATTTCATCGATGAATCCTTTCACTTTAATACATCCACAGTGATTTCCCATGACGTCATCAATTCCCTGCCGACACCGAATAAACTTGAAATGCATATCGGAAACATGGCCCTTAAAGGCTGTCAGATGGACCATTATAATTTCTCAACTGCTATCAATGGTATCTACTGGTATGACCCGGCCCTTTATACACCTCTTTATAAGATCCTGAGGTCCAGAATTTTTAACATGAACCACTCCGATGCAGTTGAAGCCATCAGGAGAAGTTTTTGTGAGGAAAGTGACGGAATGCTCGCTAGTTATAAGACTCACAGAGAATCAGTCGATAGTTACAGGGCTTATCTTCAGGACTTCAATTACATTAATAAGGCAAACAAAAATCTTTCTCTCATGGCAAGTAACAGTATTGAAAAACATCTCAGGGTAAATACCAATGCCTTTAAGAGTTTTAAAAAGAAGGTTGCCTGATGTCCTGGAAAGTTGAGTTTGATAATTCAGAAAATGAACCCGTGATGTTAAATGACGGAGATAACCTTTCTGAGAAACTCACCATTCAGAACTCCCCCATTCTCTTCGGTTGTCGAATTGGAATTTGCGGCACTTGTGCCATTGAAGTTCTTCACTCTGACTCTGAACTTCCTCCAAGAACCCATGATGAAATTGAATTTCTGGGAGCGATGGCCCCAGGTAGAGATGAAGTACGCCTGGCCTGCCAGATCAGGATTAATACCAACATGAAAATCCGGAAAACTACTGTCTGATGAAAAGAGAAGATTTCTGGTATATTGTAGCTGAAAGCCACGAGCTGGAAAGAAACCAGGTCATATCGAGATCTATTCTTGGAGAATGGCTGGCCGTTTTCCGTGACAGCAACGGAAAAATCTCTGCTCTCCAGGATAAATGTCTTCACCGAACAGCGCAGATCTCCCGGGGAAAGGTGACTGATGGTAAACTTCAGTGCCCTTATCATGGATGGACCTACGACCAGGAAGGTAAGGTGGTAAATATTCCTTCAATGGGGCCTTCCTACAAACAAGGCACCAAGTGCGCTAAGTCTTATGAAGTCCTGGAGCAGGAAGATTATATCTATGTCCGGCTCTCGTCGGAAATTTCTGATATCAAACCTTTCTCCATGCCCTGCCATGGTTTCAAAGGTTACACCACGATACGTTTACAGAACCTTTTCAGAAACAATGTTACGAATTGCGCAGAGAACTTTGTGGATATTCCACATACTACCTTCGTTCACCCGAAAATTTTCAGAGACGCTAAACACGAAAAGTTCGGGGCCATCATTGAAAGAGAAAATGGACGGGTGAAAGTCACCTACAAGAACGAGAAGAAAAACTTTGGATGGTTTTCATGGTTTCTTAATCCATCAGGAGAGGAAATCGGCCATACCGATGAGTTTTTCATTCCAAATATCACGAGTGTTAATTATTACTTTGGTGGGAAAAACCATTTTATTATCACATCTCAGTCAGTGCCACTCAATGAGGAAGAGACTCTTGTCTACACTGACCTCACTTACAATTATGGCATCTGGACAAAAATCTCCAGACCCTTAGTCAGATGGCAGGCCCAGACCATTATTGATCAGGATGTAGAAATCCTGAATAACCAGATGAAAACTATAAAAAAGTACGGAGCCCACTTTCAGAACTCGCCTGCAGACATCATTCATACCTGGATTGAATCATTGCAGGCCGAAATTCAAGAGGGCCGTGATCCCAAACTGCTGCCCAAAAAAGAAACGGAGATTGAATTTTGGGTCTGAATACCATTCTTCTCTTTATCACTTTTTCTTCCCTCACTCTTTTGATTCTTTTGAATGAAGAGAAGAGAAAACTTACCTTTTCCAGGAACAGAGATGAATGGACAGCCGATATATTCGGTTTACTCATACAAGGGATCGCCATTCCCGCTTTTCCTTTTTTTGTGGTGCCTCTGTCTGCAACAATGCTTCCTTCCCTTCACGGGAGATTTGATGTCCATCCGGTTGCACAGTTCTTATTAAGCTTCGTACTGGTAGACTACCTGTACTATTGGAATCACCGCTTTTTTCATGGGAGGAAATTCTGGGCTATCCATCGCCTCCATCACAGCTCCCGCCATCTTGATCTCTTTGCCACTTCAAGGAATAGTTTCATTACTTCTTTCCTGTTTGTTTATGTCTGGGCCCAGATCGGAGGAATGTTACTTCTTAAAGACAGCACTCCTTTTATGATGGGTTTAGCGGTTACCTTTGCACTGGATCTGTGGCGGCACAGCGGCCATTCTCAGCCTGACCTCGTAAAAAATCTTTTCGGTTGGTTCTTGATTCTTCCGGAACAACACGTATTTCATCACTCGCTTACAGGCAGAACGAAAAACTACGGGGCCAATCTCAACTGGTGGGATAAGCTTCATGGAACTTATTCAGAAAAAATTATTGCAAACCGTGAACTTGAAAAGATAAGTGGAAAAAATATCTGGTCTGAACTGTTTATCCCCTGGAGGAGTAAATGACTCTGGCAGGAAGAATCGTTTCCCTGTTTCCGGCCTTCTATCTCTTCTGCCTCATGGGATGGATTGGAAAGATGTTTTATTCCTTTAACTGGTATGACCTGCTTATTCTACCTGCACTTGTCTATCTCATGCCTCTCCTTTTCCATAGAGTGCACTTCTTATTCTTCCCTTTCAGTGATGGATTCTGGCCCCTATCAGAAAAAAAGTATAATCCCTGGTGGGCTTCCCACATGTTTCAGTTCCCATTCATTGCCTGCCCGTGGATTGAGAGCCTTCTGCATTTTGTTCCGGGCCTTTACTCGGCATGGTTAAGAGCTTGGGGAAGCAAAATTGGAAAAGGAATATACTGGACTCCACGGGTGGAAATTGTGGATCGGGGTTTAATCGAAGTTGGTGATGGTACCGTCTTTGGTCATATATCAGCACTATGTTCACATATGGTTGCCGACATTGAAGGAAAGCCTTCATTGGTGGTGAAAAAAATCATTATTGGTGAAAGAGTTTTCATAGGAGCTGACTCTCAACTGGGCCCGGGAGTTGTCATCCCTGAAAGAACAAAGCTTAAGCCTAAAAGCCGCCTCTATTGGCGAGGCGAATGGCTGCCGTGAGTATTCCATTTTTCTTTGTAAAAAAGGTCCTTGCCCTGCTCGCTTCTGGTAAAAGGCAGGCATT
>JBKHWS010000109.1:0-4057 GCA_046566385.1 Bacteriovoracia bacterium
TAAAAAATTAACACTCCCAGGAAAAATTTGGACACCTACAAAACTTCTTACTGGAATTAACTATAATGGCACAAATGAGACGTTTGATACTATCAGGATTAATTATGGCAATTTCACTCGCTGGACATGCAAAATCATACAAAACGTTCTGTTTTCAAGGCCATATTCTGGAATCAATTTCCATTAATAAAGAAAGAAAAAAAATTTATGCCGACCTTACGAACGGACGGTCCAATAAGATTTTCAATATTCTCATCGCCTATGAGTATGTCACCCTTGCTCCAGCATTACTTTTTGACCTGAAGGCCATTCCTTATCAAAGAAAAGGGTTGGATATTTTCTGCCATGAATTCATGCGTATGACTCGTACTCCAGATTTAGATCCATCTGTTCGTCGTGTACCAGAAGAGGAGTTCATGCCTTTTAACTGGAAATTCTACAAAGACCGCATAGCTGAGGCAATAAAGCATGGAAACCCAGATGAGGTTCGACAAGTGGCCCTTGAGGGTCTGAGAGAGCTGAAGAAACAGCCGGACTATTATTGCTTTACTCGCCACTTTCTTGAATCCATTTATCGTTTTGCTTATTTTACTCCCATCCGTGAACAGCAAGCTGAAGAAATGAATCTTAAAGACCCTACAAGGATGATGTTTGATGTAATGAGTCTCCATTTGATTGGTCTGAAAGACTGCCATAAGATCGATCTGTTGAGCCAACCAATTCAGAAAATGGGAATTCCGATTCTTTGCAGTGAAGTTCCGGATCTTCTATTTGATCTTAATCTTCCTGAACTTGATTCCCTAAAGAGAAATAAGGAATAATATGGCACACATATCCGTCTACCTTAATCCTCAGGCATCTGCTTCACAACATCAGTTCCAGGTGGATGAAATTCAGAAATATTTTTTCCGCCAGGATATTCGGTTCAGGACTCCTTCATCAATGGAAGAACTCGTTCAACAGATCAAGCTTGATAAAGAAGGTGGGGTAGACTGCATCTTTTCTATAGGAGGTGATGGTACAGCTCATATCATCGCCCAAAATCTGGTGGGCCATAAGACTAAGCTTCTTGTGCTTCCAGGCGGGACTGCCAATGATCTGGCCCATGAACTTGGCACCAATTCCAATCTTCGGAAACTTGCCAGTATATTTCATGCCAGGACGACCCGGGAAGTTGATGTTATCAAAGTTAACGACCGCTATCTCATTACCAATGGCGGTATAGGTATTGCTCATCGGGTTGCCCAGGATATAAACAAACTTCGGAAAGAGATTAGTGGCTTTAAAAATGTCCTAAAATTCGTTGGAAAGAATGCTTATTCCGCTATGTTCATCAAGCAAACACTTCTGACAAAATTTCACCTCCTGGACATTTACCTGGATTCACCAGATTGTCCATTGCTTGAAAAAAAGATCCGGAGTCCATTAATCCTTGTCAATAACCAGCCCCGGCTTGCGGGAAAATTTCCTGTAGCTCCATTTACACGAAACGATGATGGAAAATTCAATGTCACCATCTTTCTACATGATAACCGGTTTGACTTCATTAAAACGGCGAGCTCTTTTTTGTTAGGAAAATACCCAGAGAATGATAAGAAACTTATCAGCTTTGAAACCGACTCACTTAAAATGATGTCACTTGGCCAGGAAGACCTTAACTTCTTTGGGGATGGAGAAAACTTTACGCCCGCTAAGGAATTAGACATAAGCCTTGTTCCGAGAAGCCTAGTGGTCTATTCGAGAAACGAAGATATTGTCTTGTGTCCCAGTCATTCACTCGACACAATCCCCACCATACAATGAAGCTACTAATTACGGGCGGTACCGGTTTCATCGGGAAACGGCTCACTGAAAAATTACTTCAAGATGGTCACGAAATCTTCGTGCTGGTAAGAAGCGGAAGTTTAAAAAAAGCAAAGACCATTTTCCCTGAAAAAGGCAATGTCCACTTTGTATTGGGAGATATCTCGAATAACGATGTCCTTGACACTTTGGGGGGAATTGAGAAATTACCTGCTGACATTGAAGGCGTTATCCATCTTGCAGCCCATTATGATCTGGAAGTCGGTCTTTCATCGGCCTATTCAAATAACGTTGTCGGAACCCAGAATGTTATTTATCTGATGCAACGGATGAGGAACCTGAAATTTTATCATCATATTTCAACCTATGCCGTCAGCGGTCTCTATGACGGTGAATTCCAGGAGGAACAACTAGACACCGGTGACTTCCCTGACAACTACTCCCGCACCAAAATGCAGGCCGAGTATCTGGTGAGGCACGCCCGAATGAATGATGTGAAAGTTCGGATCTATCGTCCGGGAATTGTGATTGGAGATTCGAAATCAGGAGAGATGGATAAAATAGATGGCCCCTACTACTTCCTTCGACTTTTTTCTCAATTGGCCGATTACAAAAATTTAATTCCTTTTCCTTATCTTCCAATAAGCTGCCACGCTGGTTCTCAGCTTCCGTTACTTCCGGTAGACGTTTTAGTTGAATGGCTTCACCACATGATTTTAAATCCAACCCAGCATAAGATTCGCACTTATCACCTGATTCCGGAAGAAAAGATACTTATCACTGATTTTGTTCAAAGAGCTCTTGATTATTACGGGTTAAAGCTTAAGGTTCTGCGCATTCCATTTCCTCAAATTTATGGGAAGGCCCTTCCTCTTCTCAAAATTCCCAAAGAGCTGGTCCCCTATATGCAGTCAAAAACTACCTACTCTAAAAAACAGATTAATGAGGACTTCCCTAATCTGACGGCCCCTGTCACGTCCCACTATCTCCAGCATATATTTCGGCGGGCAAAGGAGATGTTTTAAATGAAAGAGATCATCATCATAGCTTTTGGTTCCGCTAAAGAAAACTATGACCAGGCGGTCACGCTTTTTGGTGGAAAAACCTTCAGAATTAAGCGTCTGGGAGTAGACTTTAATTTTGAACTCGCCCTGGAACTGATAACCAAATACCGGTATCAATGCGACATCCTGGCCTTCTCTGGTTTTCCTACTGATGTGAAACTTAACGGTAAGGTCTATACCCACCCTCAAACACAGGAACTAAGAAATGCCGCAGGAAACACACCCTACACAGATGGTTCTTTCCTGAAACTCATGGCCCTTCCTTTGTTCCTGAAGAATCTTTTTCAGAAAGAGCCCTATCTTTTCAATGGTAAAAAAATCGGATTTTATTCAGGAATTGTGCAATGGGATTACCTGTCAACCTATGAAGAAATTACTGAAGAACTTATTTTTGCTGATCCCTATTCCTTAATGGGCATACCTACAGTTCTCAAGGGATTTCCTTCTTTCAAGAAAATGATCTCTCATTCAAGACATTTCCTTGAGAGGATCAATCTGGAAAAATTGAAAGAAAAAGATTTCAGACATAAGCTGACCAAGTCACCTTTGATGAGGTCATTCTTCGATGCCGACATCTTCGTTGTAAACGAAACACAGATGGAATACTTGAAGCTTCAGGATTTGACCGGAAAAACAGTTATCATTGATCAAATCGACAACTTCTCACGCAAGCAACTGGATAATGCCAATGCAGACAAGGTGTATAGCTGTTTTCCGGACTTCATCGGAATGCCACATCTTGGGTTTACAGGGCTTGAAGCTGCCTTCCTTGCTCACACGGGGAAAAGAAAACTGGATCAGGACGATGTCCTGGAGATAATCCATAAACTGAAGATAAGACCAGAAATTTACACACCTAAATCTCAAACGACTTACAAGGTAGATCGATTCTCCTTTGTGATCCATCCTTTAAGTAAGTCCCAGCTCTTTGACATCCCGTTAATCAGGCCCTTCTATGAAACACCTGCCAGGGATAAGATAGTAGATTTGATGAAGCATTCACCTGGATTTTTCTTCGGGAAAATTACCGGTATTAAATCGGACTATAACGGCAAAGAAGTAGAAGGCGATCTGTTTGCCTTGCCTATGACTCCTAAAGTGATGATGAAACAAAAGCCTCAGAGAGTCTATGCCGCTTTAAATCGCATCACAAAAGAGGCCCATCGAAAAGGCTCGAAGATAATTGGTCT
>JBKHWS010000109.1:4067-4305 GCA_046566385.1 Bacteriovoracia bacterium
AAAAATCGTAGGCGATGCAGGTGTTACCGTAAACAAGAACTCACCAATTCCTGTAACAACCGGTAACTCTCTCTCAGCATCTGCTACTCTCTGGGCCGCTAGTTTTGGCATTGAGAAGATGCAACTGGTTCAAAAAAAGGATGGCCGTCACGATGGAACAGTGATGGTCATCGGAGCAACCGGAAGCATAGGTAAAGTTTGTGCGAAAATTTTAACAAATCAATGGAAGAGAATAGTA
>JBKHWS010000110.1:0-4230 GCA_046566385.1 Bacteriovoracia bacterium
CTGACTGCCCCTCAACATGACTACCAAAGTGGAATTCATAATCATAAACTCTTCTCGCTTCTATGCAAGTTTCCTCCTCTTCATACATTAACGGGGGTCTGGTTCTTTCAAGTCCTGTTTCGACTGAGGATATATGAGGATTTCCACATCCAGAAATTAGAAAAACAATGATTCCAAGAATAAAATACGTTCTCATGCTTAATCCTGTTGTTTAAAGTTGAAGTGAACATTCCGATTTTTCCAGACCTCTTTATCTTGAGGTGCAGTTTCTCCAAAGGCCTCAATCGATATTCTTTTGGCCGAAACTCCCTGATTCAGGAGATAGTTTCTAACTGTCTCCGCTCTTTTGCGGCTTAGAATCATGTTATATTCTGAGGGGCCTATACTGCTGGCATGTCCTTCGAGAACGAAATCTTCTTCTTTATTTTCCTGCAGGAGAAAAGTTGCGTATTCCTCCAGCTTTTCCTTTTCCTCTTCTTCAAGGTGGTACCTGTCATGGGAAAAGTAGATATTCTCATCAGGTCTAATGGCCTGTCTTTGAGGCGCTGAGGCCCGGACAGCAACAGGAGTCTCTACAATGGAACTTTCATGTATTTTAATTCCAATAAAACCTGAATATGTATTCCTCTGAACTTCGCCCTGGCCTGAAACTCCAGCGCCGAAGAAGGTTGTTACATTCTTATGGGTAGCGTGACGACCCGTGAGAAAGTACTTTCCTTCATCCTGGAGGGTGTCATTTACCAGAGGAAAATTTCTGTAACTTTCCAGGTTAACCTTCCATACTTCTGACAGATCATAGGATACACCCAGCTGAGTTAACAGGAGTTGTCTATGGTCTACGTCTGCATATTTGTTATCCCTGGCCGAGAGGGCCCCTACTGATGCAAGAAGATGGATTCTGCTCAATGCCTTTTCTGTTACCACACTTAGTGCACCTCCTAGGGAACCCATGGATGAAAAATTATCCTCATCACCAGTGGGGAGATAAACTCTAGGATTTAGTGATAAGGAGAAAGTCTTCTGCTTTAGAATATTAACTCTTGATTTTATAATCGTGTCCGCCAGCGTTGTGTGGGTATCACCAAAAACTTTGTTATTTATGACGCTAGTGTCTGCACCGATGGAAATGTTATTGGAAGCATACCAGGTGAAGCCCGCAGTCAGTATATTGTTTGAGTCAATAATCTCTCCTCTCATGTCGTGGAGGTATGAATCACTGTAATAAAAAGGAGAGTTAACATGGCCATAACTCAAGGTGCCGACATAACGTCCATCAAAATTTTCCATGAAGCTATCTTCCAGAAGAGCATAGCGAAAGCTATTGGAGAATTGATATCCCTGGAGGTTAAGGGCCAAAGCATTTTGAATAAAAAGAAATGGAATTACTCTTAATAAGATTTTCCTGAGCATCATTGCCCTCCATTGAAAACCTGATTAAGACACTTGGGACTTATGCCGTCAACATCGGACGCCATTAACTTTTTCTAAAGATTGAACTTCTCACAGGGAAATGAGGTTGATATGTGTTCAAAACACGAAGCATAAATGAAGATGCCGCTTCTGGGAAAATGCTGCGATCCCAGAAGACGGCGAACAATCTATTCTTCCTGCGCTTGTGCCCGGCCTACTCCGAGGTCTTGCTGAAGGTTATTCAGGAGATTCGATGAAACACCCTGAATTTGAGAGAGATCCTGTACGGATCGGAATGACCCTTGTTGTTCACGAGTCTGAACAATCTTTTGAGCTGTCTGTTGGTCAAACCCCAGTGCCTGGAAATCTTTTGCATCCATCTGATTAATATCTGCTTTGGATTCACAGATCTGAATGGTTGGTATCTCCTGTTCTTTCAGAATTGTCTGGGTTACTTTCCTCTTAGCAGTGTACTCAACGTTGGCAGACCCCTTTTCAACTTCTTTTTGAGGAAGTTCCGCTGGTTTCTGCTGAATGGTTCTGGAACTTTCTTCGATGACTCTACCTTCAGCTTCTTCTTGCTGAACCTCTTCTTCTTGTTGTTGCATATTTCCAACATTTTCCTCCTGTCTGTTTTCCCTGTCACAGGAGACAGCGAAAGGCAGGGCCACGATCATTGAAGTTATAAGCAGACGTTTCATAAATTTCTCCTTGGTTAAATTTATTTTTCTTCCTGTGCCTGAGCACCACCAACACTGAGGTCAGGTTTTAGGGTTGAGAATTGTTCAGGGGAGACACCTTGTATCTTTGAAAGGTCTTCAACTGATTTAAAGGCGCCTCTTTCTTGTCTTTGTTGGACAATCTTTTGCGCGGTATTTTTATCAAATCCTAATGCCTGAAAATCCTGAGCATCCATTTCATTTATGTTTGCCTTTGTTTCACAAACTTGTATGGTTGGAATTTTTTCTTCTTTCAAAAGAGTCTGGGTTATTTTCTTTTTTGCCTGGTATTGGACTTCTTCTTTTCCTTCCTGTCTTTGCTTGTCTGGAAGTTCTGCGGATTCCTGGTCTATGACTCTCGATTCCGTTTCTATGACTTTGCCCTCAATGTCTCTTTGCTGCTCTTCCTGGATATCTTCCCCAAGTACGCTGTCATCATCCATTACCTGAGCATTTAAAGGAATCAGAGGAAGGCTTAGGGCCAATAGGAAGAAATATAACTTTTTCATACGAATCTCCTTTGCTTAGTTTCGTCTCTTCTCTCCAGTCTTTCTGCAACACTGATGCCTTCTTGGAGGTGCCTAGTTGAACCCATTTACTGGCACTGGCATTGCTATTCAACTCTTGAACTTTGTTTCCAGGAGAGCAGTATGGAAAAACTAACAATTGAAATGCCTAAGGTTGAGCAATGTGATGTTAATGAATGTGGATTCAATGTGGATAATAATTGTCACGCGAAGGCCATCACAATCGGTGATTATTCAAACCCCGGTTGCGATACCTTCATGGACACAGATCAACATACCAATGAGTCTGTCCGTATCGCTGGAGTAGGTGCCTGTAAGGTGAATAGCTGTAAGTTTAATGAAGACTATGAGTGTATGGCGCAGAATATTGCAGTAGGATTTAATAAGGGAAAAGTTAATTGCCTTACATTTTCACCTGAAGCTTAGAGTTATTCAACTTCTTCTAGCTCAGCGGGAGACGTCGTACTGTCGTAAAAGATAGGGTCTGTCTCCTCTTGATTTTCTTTTATCTGTCTCTCTTCAACAGGCTGCTGAACAGTGTTACCGCTTTTCAGAAGGTACTCGGATTCTTCGCTCACTCCACTTGCCCTCTTCGGTATCTTTTTATCCGGATCTTCCATGAGTAGTTCTGTCTTATCAGTAGCAAGGCCAGGAAAAGAAATGAATGTAAGAAAAAGGATGAGTCTTTTCATGAAATCATTTTATGATGCGAATAGAGATGAGGCAGGTTAATTTTTCCTTAGGATTCATACTGGCATTTAGTTTGTAGCTTAAATCGGGAAGGGGGTTATATGGTCTTACTTCTCTATGTCTTACTTGCTCAAAATAATTCTGTTCTTGTCATTCCTGAGCCGGAAATGGATAAACTAAGAGGTTGTTGGGCCACTTTATTTGAAGAAGAAGATTTTCAGGGAAGTAACCTGACTCTTTTTGAAGGAGATGACTTAAGTGAGATTGAATATTCTACGGGGCCCCTGTGGAGGGAAAAACTAAAAAGCTTAACCACCGGACCAACGGCGCAGTTAACCCTTTATTCGAAAGAAAATTTTAAGGGACAACAGTATATAATTCCTCCTTCAAGTAATTTCTCTCCTCTTCCTTGGATTTATGTCAATTCATTAAAGATACGATGTCTGTCTTCACGTGAACAAAGAGAGAGAGACTAATGGTACGTTTCCTTTTACTTTCAATCACACTTTTATCCTGTTCAAGTCAGACTCACGATCTTCCTGACATAGAAGATAAAAACATTGTTCCTTTTTATCTGGAAAATCCGGAAAAGGAAGAAGAGCGGATTCGCATCCATGACGAGCCTCTTTTGTGATGTTATTAGCCTCTGTGAACGGTTACAAAGCTGTCAAAATGGATTTAATGTATTCATTATCAATGGCCTTCTTTGCTATCCCTGACCAGTACTCCTCCTTTAAGGGGAGTTCTCCGATTTTAGAAAGCCTTCCGGCAGAAACCCACGCCTGGGCACTCTCTTCACCCAGAAGGACCATACCTTCTCCTCTGGAAGCAAGTTCTTTCTGGAGGGCCGTATCCTGTGCTTCTATGCCAATTTCAAACGTAAT
>JBKHWS010000111.1:0-4172 GCA_046566385.1 Bacteriovoracia bacterium
CACTGTACTGATGAAAAACTGAAGAAAAAAATGGGGTGACCGATGGGGCTCGAACCCACGACAACCAGAACCACAATCTGGCGCTCTACCAACTGAACTACGGTCACCATTGATATAGACAGACAATCTATAGGAGAGGGGGCTTCCTCGTCAATGAAAAGCTGCTGGTTTTAGCCAGTTTTGCAGAGCGCAATGCTCTTGTTTTCTTGCAAATTTTCTGGCGCACCCGATAATGGAAGTATGAATACATTTTTATTTTTATTTCTCCTTCTCTCCGTTCCCTCTTTTGCCGGCATTGTAGGTATTTCCAGTCACCCGCTGAATGATGATGGCCGGGTTTTAAGTGCAGAAATGACGGGTTATATGTCCGAGAGGCATGAAATGGGTATGGGTCTTCGTTATACTCAGGAAGTAGCACCTTCCCGTGTGCTGGATGTGACTGCTTCCGGTGGCCAGGAGTCGAGAAGCCTCATGATGGGGATGGGAATGGACTTCGAGCTATTGAAAGAAACTATTTCTCAGCCGCGATTATCGTTAAAGCCCTATCTCCATTATCAGAAATTTGAATCGGAGAGCTCTAACCTTCTGGGGGCGGCGCCGATGATGAGAAAAGGATTTAGCGTAAATGGTCAGGAATTTTTTCCTTATCTGGCGATTCCGGCCGGTATGAAAATTGATAGCACCAGCAATGAATTCGATTATTATGCTTCCATGACAATCGGGGCGAGTATGCCTTTTCCCGGTGCTGATAACAATAAACTCCTTCTTTCGGTTGAAGGGAATAAAAACATGGGATCTTCATCTGATTACATTGGATGTTTAGTTTCCTGGGTCTGGAAGTAATATGATTTTCTTTTCTGACTTTGATGGCACTCTCACACAGGAAGGCCGGGAGTTAACCCGGGATTTTTTTGAGATTATTGATCACATTCACAAACATAACCATGAATTGGTGATTGTTTCAGGACGCTCTTTGTCCTGGGGACATTTCTTTCTGACTCATTTTCCACTTAAGGCCTGTATCATGGAGGGCGGCGGAGTCATTCTCTATATTGATGAGCGGGGCGAGATAGTGGAGGAACCTTTGGTTTCAAAGGCCGAGCTTGAGAAGTTAAGAAACTTCACTTCACAGTTAAAGCACCACTTCCCTCATGTCCCTTTATCTGCTGATAGTTTTGGACGACTAACTGATCGGGCCATTGAATTTCATCTTATGGATGAGGAGTGGATCAAAGAAGTGATGAACTTCATGGATCAGGAAAGCATCAATTATAGTAAGTCTAATGTTCACATAAACTTCTGGTGCGGAAATATTTCTAAGTACCTGGGGGTGGTTCACTTCCTGAAAAAATATCGTCCCCATCTGAAGCAGGAGAATGCCTGGTTCTTCGGAGATGCTCCGAATGATGAAAGCATGTTTGAGCTTTTTCACAATTCAGTTGGTGTGAGTAATATCACTAAATGTCTCCACCGCTTAAAACATAAACCTAGAATCATCCTCGAGGGCGAAGAGAATGCCGGTCCCAAGGGTGTCCTTAATTATGTGAAGAGTCTGTGCTGAAGAAAGTCCTGCTTTCAACGGTTGTTTTGCTTTCGCTTCTGATCCTTCCCTCATTTATCGTGCTGGGTGAGCACAAACCCTCTCCGGATGTCGCAATCTATCTTATTTCAAATTCTATCCATACTGACATCGTGGTGCCTGTGAAAAATGAAGTCGTTGATTGGGAAGAGTTCTATGATCCAGCCGATTTTAAGGAACGCTCTTCCCAGTGGCTTCAGATTGGTTGGGGGGATCGGGAATTTTATATGAAGGTTCCGACCTGGGATGAATTTACAGTTGGTATCATGCTTGATGCTTTATTTCTTCCCGGACCCGGGGCCATGCATGTTAATTATCTCGATGATCACCCCGAGGCCTATAAAAGCGTTAGAAAGATAAATGTTTCCAGGGAGACTTATACAAAGATGGTGGCGGCCATTAAAGATTCATTTGTTTTGAAAGATGGTCGTCCAGTTGTGATCCAGGGAAGAGGCTACTTTGATTCAGATAACTTTTATGAAGCTCATGGTAAGTTCAGTATTATCAAAACGTGCAATGAGTGGACCTCGGATATGCTGGCCAAGGCAGATCTTCCCCATCCCTTATGGTCGCCTTCAAAAGTGGGAATAGAATTTATCTGGGATTTTTAGTTTAACTGGTCTTTTTTATATTTGATTCATGCAGAATTTCCAGAAAGTCGATGGCGTGGACTCCTGATTTCTCAAGTCTTTTTACTTCCTGGTCTGCTTTCAGAAGTGCTCTTAATGTCATGGGGATTTTATCAATATGAGGTTTATGAATCAGCTCATATGAGCCGTAATTGATAACTTCGTGCTCGTCATCAAGATTGGCATGTCCTGAGAGAAAGACAAAAGGTAGGAAGTTTTTTGCTTCACGGATCTTCTTCAAAAGAGTGATGCCATCCATTACAGGCATCTTTAAATCACAGACCACGGCGGAGAAACTTTCTGAGTTTATTTTTTTTAGGGCAAGTTCACCGTTCTCAGCAGTTTCGACTTCAAAGCCTTCCCCTTCCAGGAAAGACCCTAAGAGGGTGAGGATGTCTTTTTCGTCATCAATCAAAAGAATTCTTGGTCTGTCATTCATGGCAGCTTATTCGGCACTGTATCTGGGTATTCTTAAGCCAATTAAAAGAAAAAGCTTAGTTGAATATTCTTAAGGGTTTAAAAATTGAACTTATTAAGAAGAACTTAAACTATGAAGTCTTAAGACAGGAATAATTCAATTTTTTGTTTAATCATTGACTCTATCTCGTCATGGGAAATTTCAAGATTTTTTTCAATCCATTGTGAAAGATCTCCGGGTAGAGGAGCAATAAAGTGATTCATTTTCTCAGATGGGTAAGTGAGCTTTAGTGCTACGGCATGCAAGGCCTGTCTTGGAATTTGCATCTTTTCATGGTCTTCAGGAGTGGCAACGTGGTCTTTGAATCTTATAAAAACTCCTGGGTCTCCATTATAAAGTTTATCCCCAAGTAAAGGATATCCATGACAGGAAGCGTGCACCCGGATCTGATGTTGCCGGCCAGTTACCGGAAAGGCGAGTGCCAGAACGTAATTGTTTTTTTCCAGGACTGATTCAAAATGAGTTTCAGATTCTTTTCCCATATGCGAGGTTTCAGGATAGTGGAACATGATTCCACGTGGGACTGCATTTTCTTCCCGATCCATTCTTTCTTTCGCCGTAAAAGGGAAAGGGGTAGCTCCTTCATTTTTATGGGCGATGAAGAAGTAGCACTTTCTGACTTTATCATCTTCGAAAAGTTGAGCGACTCTTTGAGAGACTCTTGGATTTTTTCCCAGAAGAAGAAGTCCGGACGTTTCCCGGTCCAGCCGGTGAATGGAATGAATGGTTTTTTTGTATATGGTTTCAAAGAAAACAGTCGCACAGTAGAATAGGTTTTTCCCCGCTGGATGTGTGATCATGTAGGGAGGTTTATTGACGACCAGTAGTTCTTCATCTTCAAAGACGATGCCTGGCTTTTCATCTTTTGGAACTACTTCTCCATGCCAGAATTCTTCTTCAATCATTCCGTCGTTATAGGTAGTTATTGTAACTCTCTCTCCGTGATGAACTTTTACACTGGGCTTATGAGGAGATTTTCGTCCGGAGATTTCCACTTCACCTTTTTCAATTTTCTTTTTCAAAAACTGCCTGGAAAGGGTGGGCATGCATTTTTGAACAAACTGATCAAGGCGCCAGCCATCCTGCTCAGGTTGAACAGGATGGATCACCACATATTTTTCAGTACTGAAGGATTTTTCTATTTCACTCATCTCTGAGTGTCATAGCGCATTTTAAGCAAATGTTGAAGAGAGGAGATGGCCCCATTTTCACTATATTGATATTTATTCTGAAGGGTATCGATGATATTGGAGATCATGTCCCTCACATCCTTCGGAATATTGTGGTTCACGTTCTCGTTCTTTTCGGCCAGGAAGAGGACGAGGTTTTTTCCGACCCTATCAATAATCTTTTTCTGCTCTTTCCGGAAAGATTCCTGAAGAAGATGGACCAGGTCTTCAAAGACTTCAGAGTAAACGATGGCCTTCCCTTTATTATCAAGAGCGTAGGCGCCCAGGCGAGCGATGAGGCTGGATCGGAATTTTTC
>JBKHWS010000112.1:0-4156 GCA_046566385.1 Bacteriovoracia bacterium
GGATCAAGACGTGGGTGAAGGAGTTGGTTTAAATCCTCAGGTGCAATTCGAAGAAGAGCTTCTTTTTCACTGATCACGCCTTCAGATACCAAATCTACCGCGACTTTAAGAGCGGCGTTCACCGTTCTCTTGGCATTACGGGTCTGAAGGATCCAGAGCTTTCCATTCTCAATGGTGAACTCAATATCCTGCATGTCTTTGTAGTGACGCTCGAGCATTTTATAATCTTCTACGAGATCAGCATAGGCCTTAGGCATGGCCTCTTCTAACGTCTTATGGTGCTTGTTGGATTCATTCTTGGAAGCATCATTAATCGGTTGTGGAGTTCTGATACCGGCCACAACATCTTCTCCCTGAGCGTTTATCAGGAATTCTCCAAAGAACTTCTTATCACCTGTGGATGGGTCACGGGTGAAGCACACACCAGTGGCACAAGAATCACCCATGTTTCCGAAGACCATGGATTGGATATTTACAGCAGTTCCCCAGTCATGAGGGATGTTATGCATTTCCCTGTATTTTCTGGCGCGGTTATTATTCCATGATCCGAAAACCGCAGCGACTGCTCTCCACAGCTGCTCCATCGGCTCCTGCGGGAAAACAATTCCGTGATCTTCAAGGATCACACTTTTATAAACTCCCACCAGCTCTTCAAGATCATCTGCTGTTAGAGCAGTGTCTTCGTGAACACCACGGGCCTCTTTCAGGTCTTCCAGGTTACTCTCAAGGTGGGAAGTGTTGATTCCCAGAACCACGTTTGAATACATCTGAATAAAGCGGCGGTAGGAATCCCAGGCGAAGCGTGGATTATTGGTTCTTTTAGCAAGGCCCTGAACAGTCTTATCATTAAGACCAAGGTTTAAGACTGTGTCCATCATTCCCGGCATTGAGGCCCGGGCCCCGGATCTCACAGAAAAGAGTAAAGGGTTTTCAACGTTCCCGAACTTCTTCCCGGTAAGTCCTTCTACCCAATCAAGAGCTTCAGTGACCTGGTCGCGGATCTCTTTAGAAATTTCTTTATTCGTTTTATAGAAATCAAGACAAGCTTCTGTCGTGACCGTAAAGCCGGGAGGAACAGAGAGTTTCATGGAACACATTTCGGCGAGGTTTGCACCTTTACCGCCTAAGAGTCCCTTCATGTCCTTATTCCCGTCCGTCAGTTCAGATGAAAATTTATAAACCCATTTTTTCATTTGTGGTTCCCCTTATAGAGAAAATTTTTCTTTGAGATAGGTCTTAACTTTATCCAGAGAGATGCGCTCCTGAACCATTGAGTCGCGATCACGAACAGTGACAGCATTATCATTAAGCGTATCAAAATCAACGGTCAAGCAAGCAGGTGTTCCAATTTCATCCTGACGACGGTAACGCTTTCCGATAGACCCGGCAGTATCATATTCACACTTAAAATCTTTCTGAAGTTCATTGAAAAGTTTTGTAGCAATACCTTCAAGCTCAGGCTTTTTAATGAGAGGCATGACGGCGGCCTTAATAGGTGAAAGCGAAGGCTTGAATCTCATTACGATTCTTTCTTTTTCCGCATCACCTGGATTCTCCACACGGTAGGCATCAGTCATAAGGGCCAGCATACAGCGATCACATCCCACTGACGTTTCAAGAACGTAGGGAAGATATTTTTTATTTCCATCAATCTGATCAACATACTGAAGATTCTTTTTTGAGAATTCCTGATGCTGCTTTAAATCGAAATCAGTGCGGGAGTGGATACCTTCCATCTCTCCCCAGCCATGAGCAAACTGATACTCGATATCAAAAGCCGCATCCGCGTAGTGAGCAAGTTCATCATGCTTTTTCCAGCGAAGTCTTTCAGGACGAAGACCATTTTCCAAATGCCAGTTCCAGCGGATTTCTTTCCACTGTTCCATGGCTTCCATTTGGGAACCCGGCTTGATGAAGTATTGCATTTCCATCTGCTCAAACTCGCGGGTTCTGAAAATAAAGTTCCCCGGAGTAATCTCATTTCGGAAAGCTTTTCCGATCTGAGCAATCCCGAATGGAAGCTTCCTTCCCATGGTCTGCTGAACGTTCGGGAAGTTAACAAAAATTCCCTGGGCAGTTTCCGGACGAAGGTAAACAAGTGAAGAAGAGTCTTCAACGGGACCCATCTGAGTCTTGAACATCAAATTGAAATTTCTGGCTTCGGTGTAAGAATCTTTCGACTTACAAACCGGACAAGGAGCATTGAGATCAATGTTATCAGCACGAAAACGGCTCTTACAGGATTTGCAATCAACCATCGGATCAGTGAAGTTATCCACATGTCCGGAAGCTTTCCACACCATTGGGTGCATAAGAATAGCAGCATCAACTCCATCGATGTCTTCTCGAAAAGTCATTGCTCTCCACCAGGCATTTTTTAAATTGTTTTTTAATTCAACTCCAAGAGGACCCATGTCCCAGCAGGATTGAAGGCCTCCATAAATTTCTGAACTTTGAAAAATAAACCCGCGATGTTTGGCGTGAGAGACCAGATCGGCCATCGACTTCAGATTCTCTTCTGACACAATGCACTCCTAAGTGATAATTTTCGCCCTCAATCTATCACAAACTGAGATCGAAGGTGGAGAATAAATGTAGTAATATTTTTTAGGAAACCATGAAAAAGGAAATTCATATGAAGCCTACTCGAGCAGTTATCACCGGGGCCTCCAGTGGAATTGGGGAAGCCTTCGCCAGAGAACTCGCGACCCAGAGGGTTAATCTTGTTATCGCAGCGAGACGAACCGAACAACTCAATAAACTCGCCCGGGAATTAGAGGAGAATTATCAAATTTCGGTCGATGTCATGACGATCGATCTGGAAGATCCTTCGGCACCGGAAAAACTTTTTAAATTCGCCACAGAAAAGGGAAATGTGGATCTCCTGATCAATAATGCCGGACGTGGGCCCTATCGCCATTTTCTGAAAACCGAACTTTTTGATCATGAAAAAGTCATCCAGCTCAACATCACTTCCCTCACGAGCCTTTGTCATCTTTTTGCGGGCCACATGATTGAAGTGGGAAAAAAGGCGGCCATTCTGAATGTCGCTTCCGTGGCCTCTTTCACTCCTGTTCCGAGATACGCGGTTTACTGCTCAACTAAATCATACGTGAAAGCTTTTTCTGAAATCTTAAACTATGAACTAAAAGACACCTGTGTCTCAGTTTCCTGCCTTTGCCCCGGTGGAACCAGGACGGAATTTCTTGAAAAAAACAATCAGAAAACAAAAGTGGGCAGTGAGAAGCTTCTCATGCCGGTGGAAAAGGTTGCTAAAGCAGGGCTCGAGGGAACACTGACAGGCAAGCCAGTAATTATTCCAGGTCTCTTAAATAAGCTAAGCAGTGCTTTACCTTCAATTCTTCCCAACAAAGTGAATATGTTTGTGACGGAGAAGGCGATGAATATTGCAGTGGAAGAAAGGGATTAATTTTATGATTAAAGCATTCCTCGTCCTAACATTGATCTTATTTCAAACCAGCGTTCTCTCAGCAACATTAAAGAACATCAAAGGCACGATCACGGTTAATTCCGTCAGAGCGGAAGAAGAAAAGAAGGTTTCCCCCGGCGATATCATTTCTGCCATCGGAAAAAAGAGCTCGGTCCAGATCTTCTTCGAGGACGGCAGTAGGTCCTTACTCAGAAACGGCCAGCTCATTCTCTCGGAGGAAAAGAAACAGGAAAAAACCGTTTTGTCCTTAGTGAAAGGAGTGCTCTTTACTCACAAATCAAAGTCACCGGCCAGACTCGACATTAAAACAAAATATGCTTCCATGGGTGTGAGAGGGACGAAGTTTTACATCGACCAGAGTGATAAAGAAACTTATCTCTGCGTCTGTGAGGGCAAAGTTGAAATCAGCAATGATAAGAAGAAAGAAGAAGTCGATAAAAACGAAGACGTGCACGTCTCAGAAAGAAGTAAGATCGAGGCCACTCAAGCGAATGCGGATATGTTAAGCATGGCCTGGGATGGTTTTAAGGAGATGGGTCTGGTTGAAAAATAATTGAGATTAAGGCATTAAGCCGTCTTTTTTCTTTTGCTCTTCTTTTCTTTTATAGGAACTCCCAATTCTTCCAAACGCTCAAGAACTTTCTTCATGAACTTTTCTTCAAATGATTCAGTCTCAGGCATAACATGCTTTTGCAATACGTTACC
>JBKHWS010000113.1:0-4134 GCA_046566385.1 Bacteriovoracia bacterium
CGCATCCCCCTGACCTCAGGCAATAGCTCGCTCACAAATTCTATCAAAGGGAAAAGCCGCCTGGTGCTTTTGAATAAAGCGAACCTCGCGGATCCGGCGACAATGGCAGAGTGGTTCCGCTGGTTTGAAGAGCAAGAGATTCCAGTGCTCTTTATTAATTGCCTGGATCGGCCATCTCTCAAGCAGGTTATCTCAGAGGCCAAGTCCATCATTGAAAAGAAGAGAAGAGACTGCAATGAAGATGTATCAGTCAAGAGCAAGTACAAGTTCATGGTGATTGGGCTTCCTAATACCGGAAAATCAACTTTCATTAATTCTATCGCTAATCGCAATGCTACCAAAGTGGCGGATAAACCTGGCCAGACCCAGGTCCAGCTCTGGATCAAGGTGGATGATGAGATCATGCTGCTCGATACTCCCGGTATCATGCCTCCGGAAATACAAAAAGATGAGCATAAGATCTGGTTGAGCCTCATCAATGCTATTCCTGACCGGATTGTAGGAGAGGAAGATCCCGCCTGCTATTTGGTGAATTACTTTCTTCGTAAAAAGTCCGTGGAGTTTCAGCAGCGCTATAAATTGGATTCGTTAGATTTGGGCCTTGATGAGGCACTTTTAAAAATAGCTCAGGCCCGAGGGTGCCTGAAGCAAAAAGGACTTCCTGATCTGGAACGTGTTTTTAAATTGATTTTGATGGACTTCAGAGCAGGTGAACTGGGGAAAGTGTCTTTCGAAAATCCACCAAAAGTCCCACGCTGATTTCCCCTTCTTCGACTTACATTTGTTGAATCGTGCCATCGCCTGCGATAAAGATAGTCATGTTTTTTCTTTCTTCTTTTACTATCGTAGCTACAGAGTAACTTAGTTGCAGGGTCGCTCCAGCGATTGGTTCATCCTCGGTGCCAATGTTAGTGAGGCCAACTAAACTCATACTTGCATTAAAGGTATATCCCCAGGCAACAGTGATGACTTCCGGAACAATCTGAGCGTTTGCTATGTAAGAACCCTTGCCTTCGAAATTTCCTCCGTAACTCATGTTCACGTTATAGGTGAAGGCCACCACTTCAGATCCATATCCATTGATATAAGAGACTTTGAATTTTACAAACTTTGGCCTCTTCCACTGAGAAAGATCAAGGGAGGTGATGTCTTTTCCGTATCTGGTGTTTAGAGGAAGAACTGAGATCGGTGCGTACTTGGTATTAATGACAGGCTTTCCTTTCTCAACAATTTTATAAACCTCTTTACCGAAGGCGATGATCTCGCGGAAGATTTTTATCACATCTCCTACCTGGGTTCCCGGATCTGGTTCCGTGAACTCGAAGCCCTGTGAGCTTGATAAAACCTCCACCTTTACTTCTGAAATTTCATAATAGGGGTCTTGAGTATTTGCTTGAGTGCTAAGGGCAAAGAATAAGAGGCAAGAGACTATTAGTGATTTTCCCATAAATACTCCATTCAGTGATACAGACTCTATTATCTTGTCGGAGTTCTTCTAAGGGCTAGGTGTAATGTCTTAAAAATTCTGTCACTGGTTTTACTGAGTAGTTGATCGGAAAGGTTTTAATTGTTGTTCTTTACGTGCTTCCCGAGATGGTTAATGATCACCTTCACCGTCTTCTCGACGTCTTCTGGTACCCGGCTTTTAAACATTGACGCTAACTCCGAATCCGGAGTGATGTGGTTGACATAGGTGAGGAGAGTCTGGTTTTCATCCAGCGCTTCAAAGATCACGCTGCCTTTAGTGTCCTTCATCTGATTGGACTTAATGAGGTGCCAGTCAATGCGATAGTTTTCGCCATCTTTTTTGATGATGTTTCTAGTGACGTACTTCGTGTTACTTATGGGCCAGGGCATCTTCATTTCAAAGGCAACGTCATAAGCGTTTTCTTCAACTTTATTCAGTACCTTTGCTGAGACCATATCAGGGATGTATTCTTTCTGGGCTTCAAAGTCATCGAAGACTTCCATATTGTCTTTTGGAGTGTGTGGTATGACGGCCATGACTGTTACTTTGGGCCAGATTTCTCCGTCAAGTTTTTCAACTTTCCTGATTAACTTTCCGGCCTTGAGCTGTGAGAGATCCTTGGGAGATAAGTCTGCGCTCGCAAGAAGTGATGAAGAGAGGATGATGAGTGAAAAGAAAAGAATAGTTTTCATTGTTAAATGATATTCAAGCTTTCACAAAGAGAACAGGAAGTAGTTATTTCCTGCCATGTTGCAGCTTAATTGTGATTTTAAAGGGATAACAGATAGTAGAGTCCCAACCCCAGATAAGTACCCAGGGCATAGCCCACGAGACCACAAGTTACTCCTGACACTACAATTTCCCGATTCTTTAAAACTGCAGCAAAGGGACCAACAAACGCGGGCCCAAAGATACCTGCGACAGAAGTGATGAGGGCCGTGTCGCGATCGACTTTAAAGAGTGCACAGAGAAGAAAGTGAAGGACTACAGATCCGATTAAGACGATGGCGGTAAAAAGAAGGTAAACCCCACTGGCACTTATGAGTTCCTGTAAGTTGGCCATGCTTCCGATTGCGATACAAAACACCAGGAGTAAGTATTCACCGGTTTCAAAACTTCCGTGGGAACTTCTGATTTGTTTATTAAAGGAGAAAAGAATTCCCAGGCCCGTCACCACCATGATGATATAGGCAACGAGAAGTTCTTTAAAAAAAAGATAAGAGGTCCCTACAGAAATACCCACAATACAAAGATCAAGAATGAGAAAAAGAGCAATTCTTTTTACTTTCACATCCCAGGCCATGGCGGGCCACAGAGGCGTTAAAGGGAGAGGAGCATTCTGGTTTATTTCCTTAGAAACAAAGGGCGGAAGAAATTTTGCCAGTAAACTCTTACCTATAGTCATGGCAAAAAGGAGATAGAGTGCCCCCATGATGAGATCAGCAGCGTTCACCAGTAAAAAGGTCTCCTGCTTCACTCCCAGGGCCATTCCAATCGCCACCAGATTCGGAGTGCCTCCCGTGTAGACTCCTACCAGCATGCTCGCCACTTTACTGACATCAGTGACTGTATGAGTGAAGGCCATAGAGGTCAGGGCGCTCACAACCATGACGGAAACGATGATGATGAGAAAAGAAGTAACTGTTTTTCCTGCCAGCCTGATCCAACCTAGAATGTCAGAAGAAAAAAGGAGGAGGGGAATAGAGAGGAGAACTGTAACTTCTGAGACTGGTGCGAGCTTGTTAAAATCAATCCCCAAAGGCAGGTTGCCGAGAATCAGTCCCGAAACATAGCAGCATACAACGGGGCTTGCGATCCTGATCAGCTTAAATCTCTCTGCCCCCTTGAGAATGAGGAGCGGCAGGAGAAAATAAAGAATACCAATTGCGAAAGTCACTTGAACCCTGTTGTCCCGTCTGACAAAATGTTATCAACGTTAAAAAATCTTATCCATAAAGTGCCATATTATGAAAGCAGAAAATACCACTATCCCGAAGAAACGCAGTGAGAGTAAGGGAATTATCCGTCAGCTCAAGGAGTTCAAGGGACTTGATCCTGACTGGAAAAAAGGAAGGACATGGGGCCTTGTTTATTACGCTAATGAGGAACATTCAAAACTTCTTAAAGAAGCTTACACCATGTTCATGTCGGAGAATGGGCTCAATCCCATGGCGTTTAAAAGCTTGAAGAAGTTTGAAAGTGAAGTCATTCGCATGACGGTCAATCTCCTGCATGGAGATAATGAGTGCGTTGGTACCATGACTTCGGGAGGCACAGAGAGCATCATGCTTGCCATCAAGACCTATCGGGATCGCGCCAGAAAACTCAGACCCTGGATCAGAAAACCTGAAATCATCGTTCCTGAATCGGTTCATGTAGCTTTTGACAAGGCCGGAAAATATTTTGATGTGAAAGTGGTTCATGTTCCTCTCATGGAGGACTACCGCGTGAATGTTAAGGCCGTGAAGAAGCTTATCAATCGCAATACAATTCTCCTTGTTGGGTCGGCCCCTCAATACCCCCAGGGAGTGATGGACCCTATCGAAGAGCTTTCAGAACTTGCTCTTGAGTATAAATTGCCTCTTCATGTGGATGCTTGTGTAGGGGGATTTGTTCTTCCATGGATTGAAAAGTTGGGGCACAAGATTCCTCTCTGGGATTTCCGG
>JBKHWS010000114.1:0-4090 GCA_046566385.1 Bacteriovoracia bacterium
AGGCTGAAAACGAACTTCAGGTCATTCACCAGGTTGAGATTACCTGATTCAATATTCCAGGTTGAGAGTTCCTGAAAAGGTCTTACCCACAATAGATTCTCAAAGGCAACTCTTTCATTAATTTTGCTTTTTACCGCAAACCGAAGACCATGTCTCAAACCATCAGTTTTAACTTCTCCAGCTGAACCATCAGGATTGATCACATCAGTTTTTCTGAGATCATAAAGAGGGATGTAGGAGAACTCCATGTATTCCCAGGTTTTAGATTCATAGATATGCCAGGTAAATCCGATAGGGCCCACCTGCCAGTGAGAGGCAGGTGTCCCAAGTTTACTGAAACTCTGAGACCTGTAGTTAACCAGACTTAAGGTGGAGGTACTGTCTGTCAGATCTTTAATAATAAAATTCACCTGAGCATTGGTGCTGTTTGTGGAGACCTCTTCTTTAGTCAGAGGATCAGTGAGTTTGGTTCTTTGCTGCTCGAATTGCGTGAGGAGGCGATACTTCCTTCCAACATTTCCACCCCGAAAACCATAGCGCATGCTTTCGCCTTCGTTGATGGATTGGCGGGTAAATGGAGAAGCATAAAGTGAAATACGATAATCTTGTAAATCTCTTTCCAGTAGGTCTTTGTTTAATGTCTTTTCTATGAAGAGCTGGTTTCTTTCGGGTCCTTCAGCTTTAATAAGATCTCTTTCCGTAAGCTTTTCAGGCAGGTCTTTTTTAATCTGAAAGGGATCAGGGCCTGAACCCGGTTTGTCTGCGGCTTCTATATCCTGAACTTTTTGAACTTCATCTCTGAGTCTCGCCACAGATCGGGGAATTTCACGGTCGGCAAGACCAGTGATGGTGTAGGTATAGTCCAGGGAGAAAGCTTCAGAGTGAGGAATGCGATAGAGCTTCCAGTAGGAAAGATCAGGAGTGACTTTCAGGCAGAGGGCCCTTGAACTATAACCGGCAGTATCGTTGGAGAGTTTAGCGTGGTCGTTTCTAAGGATACCGTCTTCCAGTCCACGGTTCATGACGACAACGTTCCCGGGAAGAACCCGAAGAATCTTTACACCTTTTAAATTTTCAAAAGGTTCCAGAGCAAACGCTGAAAGTGAGAAGAGAACTCCCAAAATGATCCACATAAAACCAGTGTAAACCATTTCGGGAGGATTACCAGAGCTTAGTAATTGAGAACGGAGAAAACCGGCTGACCTTCTTCTTTAAACTTATTCAAAAAAGTCAGGTTAATCAGAAGGGACATGGCCACGACATGCAATTTATTTCTTTCACACAATCTGGCCGCAGCTTTGAGTGTTCCGCCAGTCGCCAGGACATCGTCAACCAGTACGACTCGTCCGGCTTTTTCTTCCTTGATCATTTCAAGTGTATCGGTGCCATATTCAAGGGCATAAGTTTCAGCAATCACCGGAGGAGGAAGCTTGCCCTTTTTTCTCATGGGGATGAAACCCTTGCCTTGAAGCTGGGCCATAGCAGCACCAAGAATAAAACCACGTGATTCGATGCCCACAACGTAATCTATCTGCGACCAGTCAATACCTTGTGACATAGCCTCAATAACATCATGAAATCTCTCCTGAAGCAGGGGAGTAATATCTTTGAAGATAATTCCTGGCTTTGGAAAATCAGGAACATTGCGGATGTGTGATTCGAATGGATGCATAGTAGAAACTCCTCGAGACATTTTTAGTGAATCCTGAATTTATAAGTTTCTTAAGGAAAAATCAATCTAATGTCATTTTAAGTTAATTTCTAACTCCCGTAAGACCCTTTATATTCCATCTCCCGAGGGGGCGGTAGCTATGGATAAACCAGTCATTATACTTGGAGGTGGTCTCACAGGTACTCTTCTTGGGTACCGGCTGAAGGAAGTTCTTCCTTCTGTTCCTTTCAGGCTTTATACCGAAGACTCGATGTTAGGAAATCATCAAAGTTGCTCCTTTCGGGAAAGTGACTGTCGCCCATCCATGAAGTGGTTACGGCCTTTGGTTTCTCATACCTGGCGACAACATCATGTAAAGTTTCCTTCCTTTGAGAAGTGGATCACTAATCCCTACCATTTAATTGAGAGTAATCACCTCCATAAAATCGCCAGTGTCTCGATAGGTAATTCCCTCCATCTGTATAATAAAATGAACATTGAGTTGGCCTTGCAAATGGGTTCCTTTGTTATTGATACCAGGAATAAGTGCCATTACCGGAAGTGTGGTTACCGGAAATGGCTTACTCTTGAAGTGGAGCTTCAGCATGATCACCACATGATTGCCCCTGTGATTTATGACGGGGGGATTGATCAAAAAGAACAAGGCCGGAATCTTTATTACCTCCCTCTATCTTCCCGGAAGCTTCTCATTAAGGACTTCTGGATCTCTTCTGCAAAAAAATTGGACCTGGATGAAATGAGAAACGCCTTAATTCTCTCTCTGAAAAATAAGGACTGGCGAATCGAAAAAATCATCAGGGAGGAAAGTGGAATCACTGAGATGCCACTGACTGCTCCGGTGATAAGGCAGGAAGGGAGAGTATTAAATCTTTCCGGACTATTTCACGATACGACCGGCTGCCAGGTGGCCTCAACCGTTCGTCTTATTGATCGCATGGTCGCAACCAGCTTCAGATTGGGAGAATTAAAAGAGGTTGTAAAAAAATTTCGTCAGGAGGAAGAAAAAGATCGCAAGTTCTTCCGTTACCTCAATCGCCAGATCCTGGCTGGCGGCCACAGAAGTATTTTTGAAACGATTTACCGACAGCCCTATTCTGTGCTGGAGCGTTTTTCTGGAGGAAAGCTCAATTTCCTTGATCGTTCCCGCATTGCCCTCGGAAGAAAAGCATTTGGAATTACAGGCTTAGCACAGATGATGATCCCTTATTCGTTCCATCGGCAGTTTCGTCCTGAGTTCGTGGCTAAAAAGTAGACACAGATGAATTAAATTCAGGGGGGACTTAATTCTTATCCAGTGTAAGAAGATAATTCCTTCATGGAAAAATCAAAATTATCTCTTGCTCTAAGTGCCCTCATTCTATTGCCTTCAAGTGCTCATGCCCTTGAACTCATCGTGGTGAACAACTACGATGCAGCTGAAACTCAGGAAATCTGGAAGAAGGCCAAGACTGATCAGGTTCCTGATATTCTCCTTTCTAAAGAGTCCCTGGAAGCCCCTCATTCAGCCTACGCAAGTGTCTTTCCTAAGACATTCTTTCAGGAATCCCTCTTTGCTGTCTGCCATAAGTCCTGTGAACAGAAAGATATTTTTGATGTGAACCAGAGTGAGATCAACAGTAAGGATCTTAGAAAGTGGGACGTGGTTGAACAGTCCAATGTCTACTTCTGGTTAAAAAAATACTTCAACTTCCTTGAAAATAAACTCAGCTATCGTCCCGAAAAATTCCTGCGAGTTACCACTAACCGTGAGCTTAAAGATGAGACCCGGGGAAAGTCATGAAGAACAATGCTTTCTTCAATCCTCGTGACATCAGCCTTAGTTTCCTTCCGGCGTCCAATAACTTATTATTCAAGTTACTGGGTGGAAAAATTAACCGAAGCGGTTTTGATCCTTCTGTTGTTGCCCATGAGGCTTCTCACTATCTCTTTCATCATCTCTTTCCTAATCCAGTGAACGATGAGATCGGGGGATTGAATGAAGGCTTTGCTGATTATGTTGCAAACATCTTCCTCCAGAATCCAAAAGTCGGCCTGGTGATGATGCATGGTAAATCCATGAGAGACTCGTCAGCGATGATTGATAAAGACGGAAAACTTAAAACTTACGCTCCAGGAATGGAAGTTCATGATCTGGGTGAACGTGTCGCTTATGCTTTGTGGCAGTCTCGGGAACTTAGTTCTGATAAAGAAGAAATGGATCGATTGGTTATTGATGCCGTAACAGACCTTGGCCGCAATCCTTATAGCACCGTCCATGACTTTAAGGAAAAAATGTTAGAAAGACTGGAAGGAATTATTCCAGAAGCAAATTTACATAAAGTAAAAACAATCTGGGAAATCGTATTTTCGGGGAAATCAAACCAGATAGATAATCTCGACTTCCTGACGAAGACCGGATCGAGATCTTCCTTCCTGGGG
>JBKHWS010000115.1:0-3776 GCA_046566385.1 Bacteriovoracia bacterium
GATAGTGCAAGAGGGGGACCAGAAAGAAACCTGACAATTTCTTAGCGTAACAGATCTCGTGCAATGATTTCTTTCATAATTTCATTGGTACCTGCAAAAATCCTCTGAATTCTGGCATCCACATAGGCTTTGGAAATAGGATACTCTTTCATATACCCATATCCCCCAAAAAGCTGCAGGCATTCATCAACAGTTTTTCCGAACATATCAGTAATGAAAAGTTTGGCCATGGAAGCCTGGGCAGCTGTGCATTTTTTCTGAACATGTAGTCCCAGAAAATATTCATACATGCTTTCCGCAGCTTCTATCTGAGTCGCAACTTCGGCCAGTTTGAATCTGGTGTTTTGAAACTCACTGATGCTCTTTCCAAAAGCTTTTCTCTCTTTGACCTACTTCACGGTCAGGTCCAAAGCTCTTTTGGCATAACCAAGATTGAAAGCTGCAATCGTTAAGCGCTCCTGAGCAAGCTCATTATTCATGTAGGCGAAGGCCTTCCCCTCTTCTCCCAAAAGATTTTCGGCAGGGACTTTGACATTGTTAAAATGAAGTTCAGCTGTGTCTTGAGCATGCATTCCAATTTTATCCAGGTTACGTCCCCGCTCAAAACCCGCCATTCCCTCTTCAACGACAAACAAGCTTAAGGGAACAAACTTTTGACCTGGAGTAGGTTCACCTGTTCTGGCACAAACAACAACTAAGTTAGAATTGATCCCATTAGAAATAAAAGTTTTACTTCCATTTAAGATCCAGAAATCCCCTTCTTTCCGGGCACGGGTTTGAATATTCTGCAGGTCCGAACCTGTCCCCGGCTCAGTCATGGCGATGGCGCTGATGATCTCGCCACTCACACATTTAGGTAGCCACTTTTTCTTCTGATTTTCTGTACCGTAATGCTCAATGTAAGGGATAACGATATCCGAGTGAATAAACAGCGCTGGACCACTGGCCATGGCATACCCAAGTTCTTCAATCAGGATTGAGGCAAAACGAAAGTCTAATTCAAGACCTCCGTAAGCTTCCGGAACAGTGATGCAAAGAAGTCCTTGTTCCCCGGCCTTAGGATAAATATCTTTAGGAACAATACCATCTTCCTCCCACTTCTCCTGGAAAGGATTAATTTCTTTTTCAATCCACTTTCTGGCAGTTTCCCTGAATGATTTTAGATCTTCGTCCATTAAAGCTTCATGCATAAAATAAACTCCTTACTCTCCATTGAAGATGTTTATATACTATCAAAAGTTACCAATCTTGTTACAGGAACAATATCATGACTCAAAATAATGCCTACATCTATGATGCAGTACGGACTCCCCGGGCCAAGGGCAAGGCTGACGGAGCTCTCCACAGCGTGCGGCCTGTAGATCTTTTAAAGACTGTCTTACAGGGCATTCAAAAGAGAAACCAGTTGGATACCAGTTATGTCGATGATGTGATTTTAGGTTGCGTAACTCCTATCCTTGAACAAGGTGGATGTATTGCCAAGAGCGCTGCTCTTTATGCTGGATACGATGAGTCTGTTGCAGGTGTCACTTTAAACAGGTTCTGTGCCTCAGGGCTTGAAGCTGTAAATCAAGCCGCTGCAGGAGTTATAAGTGGCTTTCAGGATCTCATTGTTGCTGGTGGAGTGGAATCCATGAGCCGAGTGCCTATGGGAAGCGATGGGGGCGCCTGGATGATAGATCCTGATGTTATTTTTAAAACCCAGTTTGTCCCTCAGGGAATTTCAGCTGATCTTATCGCAACCATTAAGGGATACTCCCGGAATGATGTAGATGAATTTGCGGTAAGATCTCAGCGCCTGGCAGGTCTTGCTCAGGATAAAGGTTATTTCTCCAAATCCGTTTTGCCTGTCAAAGATCAGTTTCAACAAATTATTCTGGATAGAGACAACTTCTTAAGACCCGAAACTACTCTTGATAAACTATCCGGATTAAAACCTTCATTTAAAGATTTGGGAGAGAAATTCGGCTTCGATTCCATGACAAAGTTAAAGTACCCATCTGTTGAATATATTAACCATGTCCATCACGCCGGGAACTCTTCAGGTATTGTGGATGGAGCAAGTGCAGTTTTAATCGGTAATTCTGAAATCGGAAAGAAGCTGAACTTAAAGGCGAGAGCAAAAATTAAATCCATGGCCATCACTTCAACAGATCCTACTATAATGTTGACGGGACCAGCACCTGCCACAAGGAAAGCCTTGAAAAAAGCAGGCATGAAAATTTCTGACATTGATCTGATTGAGATAAATGAAGCTTTTGCTTCGGTGGTACTAAACTTCATTGATGAGTTAAAGCTCGATATCGATAAAGTCAATGTCAACGGTGGTGCTATCGCCTTAGGACATCCTCTTGGGGCAACAGGGGCAATGCTTATAGGAACTGTTCTTGATGAACTGGAAAGAAGACAGCTTGCCACAGGACTCGTCACACTTTGTGTTGGTGGTGGAATGGGAATTGCAACTATCATTGAAAGGGTTTAACTATGATAACAACGAAGATTGAGAATAATATTGTTATTTTTACTATCAATGTCACTAATCGCCCTATGAATGTCATCAACAATGACTTCATAAGCTCCCTTGAGAAAATAGTGGATGAATATTTTAAGGAAGAAAGTTCTTATGCCGGATACATCTTCAAATCAGATCGGCCGGAGTTTGTGGTTGGAGCAGACCTTGATCTACTGAAAGATATTACCGATCCTCTTGAATGTCTTGAACTAACAAAAAGGTTGCATCGCTCTCTCAGGAGAATTGAAAAACGAGGTAAGCCTTCAGTTGCCTGCATCAATGGACCGGCCTTAGGTGGTGGTCTGGAAATTGCTCTTGCCTGCCATCACATCATCGCTCTGGATTATAAAAAGGTGAAAATAGGTTTGCCTGAAGTTACTTTAGGCCTTTTACCAGGAGGAGGTGGAACTCAAAGGCTTCCGAGAATGATTGGGTTTGAAGCAGCGTTGCCTCTACTTCTGCAAGGAAAAACTCTTTCGGTATCGAAAGCAAAAGAACTAGGAATTATTCAGGACGTTGCAGGAACTATTTCTGAGTTAAGTGAAAAGGCCGTTCAGTTTATCGAGAATAATCCTCAGGTGGTAAAACCCTGGGACAACCCCAAGTTTAAACTTCCGGGTTCCCCTGTTCAAGCACCAAAGGGTTATCAGTTTTTTCCAGGAGCATCGGCTTCTCTGATGGATAAGACATGGTTAAATTACCCTGCCCCACAGAACATTCTTAAGTGTGTCTATGAAGGATTACAGGTTCCGTTTGATCAATCCCTCATTATAGAACAAAAATATTTTGCTGAGCTGGTGGTATCTCCGATCGCCAAGAATATAATCAGAACTCTCTTCTATTCAATTGGCGATTGTAAAAAAGGAAAGGCGAGGCCTGCCATTCCACATAAGAAGGTAAAGAAAGTTGGGATCCTCGGTGCTGGGATGATGGGAGCCGGCATCGCTTATGTTTCCGCTAAGGCCGGAATCGAAGTCATCCTTAAGTATGTAAAACAGGAAGCCGCAGAAAAAGGAAAATCCTATTCTGAGAAATTACTCTCCAGAGCTATTGAGACTGGCCATGGAACAGAAGCAGAAAAAGAAACAGTCCTCAGTCGAATAACACCAACGACCTCTTTTGATGGAATGAAGGACTGTGACTTGATTATTGAAGCAGTCATCGAAGACAGAAAAATTAAAAAAGCTGTCATTGAAGAGACGGAAAACGTCATCCCCAAGGGATGTATCTTTGCATCGAACACCTCAACCCTGCCAATCACTGG
>JBKHWS010000116.1:0-3733 GCA_046566385.1 Bacteriovoracia bacterium
ATTAACCTGGAAAGGAAAAGACATCGGAACACTTGTTCTGGTAGGAAAAGAAGGGGATAAGAAGGCAGCCGGTCTTATCTTTCTTCAATGGACGAAGATCAGAAACAATCCGGAATTTATGAAGGCCCTTGAAAGCAGTCTGTAAATTCTTATGAAGATAGATGACCAAGTCCTTATAACCGAATTGAAGCGCTTATCCCGGGAATGCAGACTCCAGGCAAAGGGCACAAGGCCCGCCATGGCCCTGCAGCGTTTATCAGCTTCATTAATCTCATTGATCGCATCTCTGGATCAAAAACCATATGAAAACTCCCCGCTTACCCAAAGAGAACGAGACGTTCTCTTTCAGGTCTCCCAGGGCTTTACGAACAGAGAGATCGCTTCTGCTTATAATCTATCCGAAAAAACCATCGAGTTTCATCTTAAATCCATATTCAAAAAAACTGAAACGGACAGAAGAACAGAAGCAGTAAAAAAGGCTATCCTGAATAAGTGGATAGAACCCTAGGGTTATCCCTAGTTACGACTAATCCTCTTTCCCTGTACCATTAAGGCATCGGAGGTTCACATGAACGCTACTTCTTTAAAAACTGCCCTCGGTCCCCTTTATAATCTCTATAAGGATGAGAAAATCTACGCTATCTGTGTGGATGCCTACAATGAAGTCTATTATTACCAGGGAAAAGGTGAGTCTAAACTTCTGGATAAAGCTTTTAAAAGTGAAAGCGGTTTGAAGCTTCAAGTAAATAAGATGCTTAAAATGGTAGACAAAGATTCCCTGAACAAAGATAACATTTTTTTCAATCTCAATGACTTTACTTCTGTTCATGTTGTCTTTCCTCCGGTTTCGGCCAGAGGCATATCAATCACAATTACGAAGCTACCTCAAAGAATTCTAAGTCTTGATGATCTGGTGAAGTTTAAGGCAATCAGGGAAGATGGCAAGGCCATCATCGAAAAACTCATTAGTGAAGGTAAGGGAATCTTGGTAGCTGGAAATGCTGGGTCCGGCAAGACAACTCTGCTTAACATGATCATCGCTTCCATTCCCCAGCCTCAGAAAGTAGTGACTCTGGAAAAGTATCCTGATCTTATCATCAAAAGACAAAGAGTTGCGCGACTCCAAACAAAATCGCAAAAGAACGAAGAGTTAGTAGAACTGGTGGAGATGGCCGAAAGAATGTATCCGGATTATGTCATCCTCTCTAACTGCGAAGGACCTGAGGTGATGCCCTTTCTTGAACTGGTCAGGAATAACTATTCAGGAATTGCTCTCATTACAGGAGAGAATCCATTAGATGCGCTGAAAAGACTTGAAACGAAAGCAGTCATTTCATCCGAAGGTCTAAGCCTTGAAGACTGCCGATATGCGATCTCTCAAGCTTTTCCGTATCTCGTTTTCCAGGAAAGAATGGAAGATGGATCAAGGGTTCTCACTTCGATCAATGAAGTAAAATACGAAAACGGGGAGCTTAAGCTCAAAAACCTCTATAAGGCTTAATCCGGCCAGGAGAAATATGCTTTACTTACATTTCACTAAAGAAGAGATTGATAAAATATCACATCTCCTTGACCACCATTCAATAGGGTATGAAGTGACTGTAAATGAAGAACTTATTGAAGAACAAAATGAACGATCAAAGCATACATTTGATCGTTATGCTCAAAACAGAAGATCGAATACCTTCTATAATATTTTAATCACAAAAGAGGAATTCGCACGGGTTCCTGATGACGTGCGCTTGCAGCTGGAAAGGTTTAACATCTATCCTGAGATTGCAGATGTGGTTTTTGAAGCAGAGAAAGAAGAAATCATCTATGGACCTGGAAATTCTAAGGTCAGTAATAAGACAAGAATCCCGGCAATTCTGGCCTTGCTCTTTCTCGCATTTTTGGGTTTTATGTGGGTTGATGAGTACGTCATTCGAATCTTTCCCGGGGAGGAGAGTGCGTATGGAGATAAGAGGATCTTTCCTGGATACTTATTTGAAAAGCCTTTTTAGCCCTTCCTACGCTTAAACATCTGAATCTCCCTCTCATGCTGAAGGGCCTCTTCCTTGGTGCTGAAAGTTCCGAGATTCCTCCGATGACCAGTTTTAGGATTTATTTTTCTTGAATAAATGCGGTATTCACCTGACTTAAGTTTTCGAATCATAAGCTTTCTCCTTAAAAGGGAGAGTGCAAAATCCGGACCTTGGTCCGAGGCCATTGAGTATGTGCCTGTGCCTGTTATTGCTTTCAAGTCAACTATAGCAAATATATAACCCTGAAGCGATCATAAGTAAGCTAGAATGAATGATGACTAATATTGGCATCATCACTCAAGACGAACATTTTGATACACTAATCTCTCAAATTAAGAAAAGAAGTATCAATGTCATGAAGTTTCTTCCTGGCGAAGATTTTTCAGATATCAATGTCCTGATACTTGATTTGACTCTTCCCCTCGAACTGGCATTTACCATCCTGGAAGAAGTTAGCCTGAACTATAAATACAGTGAAATAATTTTATTGGTGTCGATCTCTAAAAGGGATGAGCTATTAAAACTACGGACTATGTCCCTCAAAGTAGATGGACACATCAGTCCTGAAATCGATGTGAATGATTTATTGAGAAAAATTCAGGAAACTAAAAACCCTGAGCTCGTTCCTAAGAAAAAATTTGATAAAGTCGTCTTAGAAACTGAGGCAGATGGCAGTTTAACTCATATATCTGAAAGTGGCTTGCTCATTTCAGGACCAATTGCTTTGGTTAAAGGTAATGAAATCGTCATTCGCTCTCAATTGTTTTCCATGCTTGAAATTGAAAGCAAGATAATCTGCAAGATTTTAAGTTCTAATCCTGCGCCTGGAAGGAAGTTTATTTCAGAAATTGATTTCATAAATCTATCTGATAAGGATCGGGATAATATTAGAAAGATGATTCATAACTGGAGCTTAAAATGAGTGTAGGGGCCCTGGTTACTGATGCTCGCTTCAGAGATGCTCTCACTTCATTGATGAGAAAAGAGAATATGAAGTGCCACTTCTCCGAATCTGTAGAAGGATTACTGGAAAATGCAATGAGTTCTTTCCCTCGGATTTTTATCATTCAGGAAAATGTCGATAGCCCTCTGAGAATACTGGACCTGGTGAATAATCTACGGGAGTTGTTTGGAGTTGTGGCAACTATTATTCTTATTGGCCAGAATATGTCTTCAGCAAGGATGGCAAGTCTCATAGGAGAAGGAGCCGATAATTACTTCTCATATCCTTTTGACATTGGCCTCTTAGAGGACTTTCTATTCAAAAGTGCAAGAAAAGAGCTCTGTCGTCCCTTTAAGTACAGGAACGTTCCCAGCGGCAAGACATCGATTACAATTAAACTCAAAATTCTTGTCACAGAAATCAATGCTAACGGAATTCTTTTTGAGGCCAATGATTTCATTACCAGTGGTGTAATTCTGTCCTTAGACCTCAATAAACTTTTGAATCTCTCGCTTCCACCAGTTAAAGTCCAGGTTCTAAGATCAGAGAAAAAAGGTACTGGCAGATTCTTTTGTTCCTCAGAGTTTTTTGAGATTGATGCGGACTTAAGAAAAAAGATAATATTCAGTATAAAAGCGGTATAATTTCAGATTGGACTAATCCCCTACCTTAATTTAATGCATTAACTCATTACTGGCACTTAAATGCCGTAGATCATGACAAAAGTCAGTGATTGGATTGTTTGCCATCATTTGGATGTGGCCAT
>JBKHWS010000117.1:0-278 GCA_046566385.1 Bacteriovoracia bacterium
ACCCAGTATATTCCTGATACTGGGTGGGGTATATAGAAAAGTTTAGATAGATTCTAAAAAGATATGAGAAGTTTAAGAAAAATGATGAGTTATTAATTCTTTCTGTTTTCTTCGAGAACAAGCATAGCAATGTCATCTTTTCTCATAAACTGAACATTTTTCTTCGTATTACCGTATTTTATAAACTGATCCATAACTTCAACAATAGCTGGAGTTCCACCAATTCTGTCATGAAGACTTACCGACATCATTCTACGTTTATTTTTCCCTTCTGCGTA
>JBKHWS010000117.1:288-3720 GCA_046566385.1 Bacteriovoracia bacterium
TTTCAACTGTGATAGAAATTGATCTGGAGAGAAATTTTCACCTTCGCTTAATCCAATGTCATAATTACGAAGTGTATATGGAACCACACCAAAGTTTTTCCCATTAACATCCGTAACAAATGGCTCATCTCGGCTTAAATCATCAATATGGTTAAGAAAGCCAAGTTCCTGTAACACTTTGAGCGTATTTGGTGTTCCTCTCATTCAAAAAGCATTAAAGTTAATAACAAAAGAACTTCTCTGAAATGATTATGAAACACATCATGAAAGAGCTTAAAGACAATCCTGAGAGCAAGACGGATTTCGGTAATGTTATTAGGTTCAGAAATTCAAAAAAACGGGTAAATTTGTATTAAAATGAATTAAAAAATCGGTCAAAGTCGGTAAACTCCACTTTTCGGCTGTTTTTGTATTTTGAATTTTTACAGGTTAGGTACAAAATTCCAGAACTACCCGAGGCATAATCACGAGCTGAATGAAATACATTAATTTCAATCTACTAGCAGTGATACCGAGCCTTTCACGTCTTATCTGTTTTCATTTCACTTCATTCGATTTCATGATGTTTCATCATTCGGCTGGCATGGCGGGCATAAGCTGGCGTGAAAATCATGGGGTCAGTATTTTCAGAGTTAGCAACAGGCAACATCTCAGACATTCTATACTTAAGAATTTTAATACTTCTTGTAGTGCTTTGATTTTTTGAAAGAGTTGATCTTTGATTCCATGTAGTTATCAACCAAATTATCAAGCAACTTATCCCTTTAAATGATCTTTATGACGTTTCCTTTCCTACAGATGATCAATTCCTTTTCGCGTCTTTTAAGCACTTTCGAAACCGTGTTTCTTCCTCCTGTATAAGTAAGAAAGTTAAAATTTGCCGATTTCTCTCTCACAAATTAGTCCTATAGAATGGAATCAATTTTACCTTTTCTAAGGACCAAATGAAACTTTCTCCGATCCTACTCTTTTTTCTAACGACACCGGTCTTTGCCATTGGTCTAGAGGTAATGGGTGGTTATTCAAAAGGAAGTTTTGAAAATGACTCCAATAGCGGAGAGCTTTCAGGCCCCACCCTGGCAGCGAAGGTAGGTACCTCGGGGAAAAAACTTCCTTTTTCCGTTGGTGGCGAGGTTTCCTGGTCCAACCTTAACTTTAAACCGGAAGACGGGGGAGAGGAGAAAGATTACCAACGGCTTGAGCTAGGACCATATGTCGGACTAGTATTACCCGATATTCCTTTTATACCGAAGAGAATCTGGGCCAGTTATCTCCTCTTTAATCAACTGAGCAACTCTGATCAAACCTTTAAGGGAAGCGGATACCGCTTGGGAATTGGAGATTCCATTCCCATTCTACCGGTTATGGTAAACGCGGTTTACACCTCACATAAATATGATTCACTGGAGGGAACAGGAAACGAAAATGCCCTCCCCATCAACGCCGAATCCTATGCGATTTACGTCAGCTTTCCCTTCGAGTTGTGAGTTACTTAACTTTTAAACTCGTATTCCTCAATCGCTTCACGAGATTTTGTAACAGAAGTTTGAGCCAAGGTGGCTGCTTTGCTAGAATACTATCAAGTTGTTCTTTCGGAATTTCAATTACAACACAATCTGTGAGGGCCTTGACTGTCGCGCTCCTGGGGGCCTCATCAATAAGGGACATTTCTCCGACTAGTTCACCGGCGTGAATGTGGCCTAAGAGAGTCCTTCCGGAAGCCTTAATTTTAGTTACTTCAAGTGATCCTTCTTTTACTAGATAAAGGCATTTATTATTTATATCGGACTCGAAGATAAGCATTTCATCTTTCTTTAGCGACAACTGTTTAATCTCTTTCAGCATAATCCTTCCTTCAAATCAAACTTCATATGACAGAAAATACTTAAAAAAGTGGGAGGTGGAAATCCTTTCCTTACCTCCCCCCCTGTATGGGCTAACGTCTTCTGTTCGCCCTACCTGGGCCTCCATGTGATGAAGGCCTTCCTTGTCTAAAACCTCGTTCTCCTTCATCAACTCCCTGGCCTCCACGGTTTAATCCATCTCTTAAACCACTTCTTCCTTGTCTGATTCCTTCCTGGGCCTGCTCTGGAGCATTCTCAGAAGCACGGGAGAATCCTTCTTCCGCATGATCTCTTGCCCTCTCCATTCCCTCTCGCCCTTTGGCAAATCCTTTATTTCCGACCCCTCTTCCTTTGCCAGACACCCATGCAGGAGGTCCGCCATCTTCATGCTCATCTTCAGCATAACCGTAAGGTGGAGTCAGTAACAAGTAACCTATCAAGAAACTCATTAATATGCGTTTCATCTTGCCTCCTGACTTTTATTAAAAGCCTCTGTTGCCTGGTCTGTTTGATCCTGATCCCTGCCCAGATGAAGGCTGTCCTACATCATTTAGTGCTGGAGCAGATGTTCTAGCGTCCGCTGGAGCACCCATGGTAGATCCGGCACCAGAAGGCATTCCATTAGTTACGCCTGCGGGTCTTTTATCAGCATCCTTTCTTCTTTGACCGCTTACCCATTGGCCCATCTTCTGACGTTCTTCCACTGACATGTCTTTTAACTTTTTGGCCTCCGCTGATACAGCTGAGCCGAAGTTGTCTTTTCCATCCATGTTCGATGAATCCAAATCAGCATCACTTTCTGAAACCTGCTCATCAAAGTTCTGGATGTCTTCAGATGTGGCAGGGACTAAATCATCTTGCCCCCAAGCTGGCGCTGATAATAATACTGAAACTGCTAAGAAAAAATGTGAACTCTTCATAAGCTCTCCCTCTAGGCCATATGGCCTAACTTTTTTTGCTTAAAAAACGCACCTTAATGACGTCCTCCTTCAGGACATTATTATTGCTATCAAAAAGGCGAACCTGTATTTTTTTATTTCCCTTGTCATTGGCAACGACGACAAAAGGAAGTTTTGTTCTTCCATCCGTATCAACGCTCACAGGAAGCCTCAACTTCCTCATCTTATTGATCTGTGGATTTTTGAGACTATGAAATTTAACTCCCGTTGGAAGCTCAATCTCCGCAGCCGCCACAAATTTTACTTCCTCATCAGAAAACTTCATGTGAATAACGTAAGGTTCATTTAAGGCAATTCCGTTTGCAGGTGTCGTCTTTGCATTGAAAGCAAGGCTTATAACCAGACAGGCCGTCGAAATGCCTGACACTAGTTTCCAATAAAAAATCTTTTGACGAGACTTAAGCAGCTCTCTTGAAGTTGCCAAAACTCTGGTCTTCAAAAATGGATGAGGTCCAAAACCCTCTTGGACCAGGGACTCAAATACTTGCTTAACTTTAAGTTCAGAATCATTATTCATAAATAACCTTGTTGATGGGAAGACGACTGAGGAGCCTAATTCGTTTCACCAGAATCAAACTTTTGGATAAATTCTTGTCGAATTCGGTGTAATTTCATACGGATAGAGTCCT
>JBKHWS010000118.1:0-3720 GCA_046566385.1 Bacteriovoracia bacterium
TTTGTCCAAGCTCGTTTCTTCCATGAAGAAAAGTGAAATTGTCGCAGATAATTAAATCTCCCTTCTCCCATCTGTGCACATAGGCGAATTCGGGGAGATAAAGTTTCCGGATCATTTCATCGTAGAATTTTCCTGAATCCTCTATACCTTCAATATACAATTCTACCGGATTAAGATCTGTCTCAACTTTCTCGGCCATCCGGAGGATTGTTTTGTTAGTTTCAGGGTGCTTTTGAACCAGAGGAATTTTTATTTCTCCTCCATAGTGTGCAACTTTGGAAGTTCTGTAGGTGAGCGTGATTCTTGAACAAATGCTTTTTTCACTGCCACTTAATGAATCCCAGATTTTCTCCGTATTCGTAAAAAGAGTTTCACCGCCTTCTCCTTCACTCTCTGTGCAGTAAAAGAGAAGCAGTCTGGGCTCTCTATAGAAGGCTCCATCCCAATGGAAGGGGACTTTTTCATCCGAGAAAAGATAGTTACCCGCATCTTTATGATAAGACATAGTCATTATGGGACCGAAATCCCAATGAAGAATCTTATCTTTCAGATTGCCTCTAACCGAGCTAAGGGAAGCTGCAAGCTCGATGAGGTCGGAATCTTTAAAAACCTGTGACTTCAAAATATGCATACTTGTCCTTTTCAAATTTAAGAACTGAACTGAGTCTTTGAACTTCTTTTTTATGCATCAACTCAAAAGCATTTCCCTTCTTTACGATGACATTGTGCCAGGGGGTGGCCCATTTCCCGGGACCAGGGACGAGCTTAATTCCAAACTTCTCATGAGAGACAGGATGAGGATGAATTGAAAGCCTCAAGGTATCAGGAAAGTGATCATTTAAAAGGCAAGACCAGGCATCACTTCTTCTCAGAAGTTCATAGGCCTTCAACTTCGTCTCCCGGTAGATAAGATTTCTTGAAAGTTGCGATCTTAAAGCAAGTTCATCTTCAAAGAGAAAACGATGAATACCATTAAACAGTTTTTTATAGTTTTCATCAGTGAGAACCCGATCCCTGACTTCTTCAATGGAAATGGCATAGAAAGTTAAGAGGATTTCTCTTAGTTCTTCCGGTCTTCTTCCTGGATAAAGATCATCCATGGCAAAGACTGAGAGAGAAGTAAGATTGTATTCAGAAATAATTGATGTAATTCCTTCATTGTACCTGTCGATGCTCTCATCGCTGACGTTAACCACATCGCTAAAGACCCGTCCATCTGAGCAGATGACAATTCGAGCTCCGGCAGGGTTAACTGCTGCTAATCGGTCACATAGTTTCTGTAGGTTTTGTAAGGCAACGACTTCTCCCAGGTCCGGTAATTCCCCCTGCGTTTTCTCGGGGCTTGGACTTTTGGCGGGGAAAGCAGGAAGAATGAAAAGAAATTCTTCACCTTGCCTCAGTTTCTCTTCCATCCGCGTTAAAAGAGGTACCTCCCCGTATCTGAGCTTTTGCCCCTGGAGACTGTAGCTTTGCAATATCTCAGCGGCCCGTTCTATTGGTCTCATGTGTACTCCTTTTCTGTAAGGTATTTATACAGAGTCCTTTTATATTGATGAATCCAATGGTAGATATAACTGACATAGGTAAATACAAATATGAAGATAACCTTTAAAGACCTCCAGAACTTCGTTGCTTGTGCCGACTCTAAAACTCTTTCAGAAGCTTCTGAGAAGTTAGGAATGGCCCAACCTTCTCTTTCTCTTGGCATTAAGAAAATTGAGACAGAACTGGGTTACCCTCTCTTTTTCAGAAGTAAAGATGGACTAAAACTTACTCCTCAGGGAAAAAACTTATTACCTGAGGCGAGAGAAGTACTGGTGAGCCTTGAAACCATCAAAGGCAGGAAGCGCACCCTTAAATTCAGAATCGGATGTCACCCTTCAGTGGGAATGTTTGTTCTGGGGGAGTTCCTTAAATTGATGAATAAAGCATCAGAAGAGGTGGATTTTGAGATAGTTAACAATTCCTCCCTTGAGATCAATAAAATGGTGGCGAGAGGAGAGATTGACTTTGGAGTCGTCATGAATCCTGTCTCCATGCAGGGCCTCATCATAAAATCAATCGGTGAAGATGAGGTATGTGTCTGGGAATCAAACAAGCGTTATCAGAATAAACTGATTTATAATCCTCAGATGCTCCAGGCACTGTCTATTGTTTCACGCTGGAAAGGCGCTCCTCAGAGCAGCGTCGACGTACAAAACCTGGAGCTCATCGCACATCTTACCAATTCCGGAGCTGGCTATGGAATTCTGCCTTCTCAGGTAATTAAGGCCCAGAGACTCGATTTAAAAAAAGTGCCGAATACACCCGTCTTTAAGGACCATCTCACCCTTGTTTGTTACCCTGAAATGATTAAGTCTTCGGAAGGAAAAATGATTTTTGAAGCATTGAAGAAGTCATTCAGAAAATGATGTCTTCTTCATTAGTCTGTAAGACATTCCGAATCCACAATGTATTTCCCATTTAGCCAGTCACGCACTTCATGTGAAGAAACCTCCTCACAAGCTGATAGTTCTAAGAGGAGATCGCTTTTCTGTTCTTCTGAAATACCATCGAGTCCGGTAGTTAGAAAAAGTTCCCTGTGTTGTTGAAGAAATTGAGAGAAAGGATCTGAACAAAGAGACGCCAACGCTTTCTGGAAAGCTTCTTCCGGATCAGCTGCTTCTCTCAGCACAAATAGAGACGCGAGAAAAAGTATCTTCGAGAGTTCAGGTTGATTCATGAGATTAAGGCCGAAAGCTTCTGCCTCTTCGAGAGTGCCTTTCTCTCTTCCTGAAAAAGGTTTCAGTTTCAGAAATTTGCAGTTTCTGGGCCCATCATTAGCAAACAAGTTTTCCCAAATGTAGGGCTTCCTTCTAAGTAACTTTTGAGTTTCCCTCAAATGCTCCTTATCAATTACGGGAGAAATAACCTTAGGTCCAGTCCACGCAATCGCTACTTCATCTGGAATTTTATTTGCCAGATCATCCAGATAACCTGGTGGTCTTTGTCCAAATACTTTATCCAGAACAGGATCCGGAGTGTAGAAGGAAGGACAGAACACGATTTTGCCCTTGAAGATTTTTCGGACAACATCCAAAGTCTGGAGTTGAGTTTCAGCTAGTTTCTCAGTCACTGGCATATCATCAAAAAAAAGTCCCAGGATATCAACGCCAAGAGCTTCTAATTGGGACGCCTTCTGCATCAGCATCGCTTTATCATCGGCAGTTAGAGATGTGCCTAGTCCGAAAGGGCTGAAGCCCACTCCAAACTTAATTCCTTCTGCATGAAAATTACTAATCAGCTCCTGCAGGAAATGAACATAATCTGAGGACCATTCTTCCCGCCATTTTTTACGGAGGAACGGATCCTTTTTAGGTGCATAGATATAAAAGTCACCACCCACTTCTTTCAAAAAACGCGCGTAACTTTTGCGATTGCTTTCCGGCCAGGCCGGTCCGAAAAAGCCTTCAATAACTCCAATTAAACTCATATGAAAAGATTAGCACTATTGGCAGGCGTCCACAAATCCTGAAGGGCAAGTATATTGAGGGGCCTTGTTACAAAGAGGTCCGTTGACCGGGAGACAGACGTGGATATCTGACTTCCCGGAAAGGCAGCCGTCTTCAAAGTTGTCCGGACATCTCAGGTTCATTTCCAGTTCACAGGAAGGGCCGGTTTCTTTTACTATACATTTGTGATGACGAGTTTCATTGGTAAGACAACCATCGAGATATCCGG
>JBKHWS010000119.1:0-3609 GCA_046566385.1 Bacteriovoracia bacterium
GATTTTTTCTGAATCAAAGAGAAGGCCTTTATATCTTATTCAGGAAAAAGTTGAAGGAAGTTCACGCTCAGAAGAAGTGGATATCTTGAAACAAAAATTGTTAAAGGGTCTTTCGGAAGAAACCCCGTTACAATAAGAAAGGCAAAAGATGACTAAAGAAAGGGCCCTGAAACTCCTTATCCTCACTTCACTCTCATTTCTCTTGCTGGTTTATGTAGCCTCCAGGGAACTAGTTTTATAAAATATTTTTCATGAAATATATGATCAGAAGAGCAGAACACACTGATGCAGAAGGAATAATCGCTGCTCATGTCTCTTCCATCCGGCTTATCTGTTCCGCAGATTATACAGAGCGGGAAATAGCTGCATGGTCAGGCAGAAAATTCAAGGCGCAATCCTGGTGTCAGGTTATGGACAGAGACTTTGTCTGGGTGGTTGAACTGGATAAGAAGGTGGAAGGTTTCGGTCACCTTGCTCTCATGGATGAAACTAGTGGTGAGATAATGGGTCTCTATCTAACGCCTTCCATTCGAGGGAAAGGCTGCGGACGTGCCTTATTGAAGGAAATAATAGAAGTGGCAAGAGCGCATCGCTTAGAAAAATTAAGTTTATTTTCGACTAAAACAGCAAAGAAATTTTATGAAGGGCAGGGTTTTTATCAGAATGGTGGCGATACTTCGATTGAAATGCAGGGTGTTCCTATCGAATGTTATCCGATGCTGCTGGAGCTCCCGGAAAATTGATATCTCTTGGTGAATGTGTTAAAATCTTTCTCTATGGTAACATCAAATAAGAAAAAAATTATTGTAAGAAAAACATCTTTTACAGACGGTCCGCGCATAAATGAAATTGTACAGGCTTGCTATCCAGGAGTCCCCTCCTATCCCGCTGATGCTTTAAGGGCGCACATCATACATTTTCCTCAAGGTCAGATTGCTGTTGAATATGAAGGTAAAGTTGTAGGCTTTTGCATTACTTTTATTATTTCTGAAGCTGAGGCCATGAGACCTCATACATGGAAAGAAATAACAGGTTCAGGATTTGCCAGTCGCCATGATCCTTTAGGTGATTTTCTCTATGGAATGGATATTTGTGTTGACCCTGCCTATCGAGGGAAAAAAATTGGGGAGCGTCTTTATAATGAAAGAAGAAAGCTTTGCCAGGAATTAGGCCTTAAAGGAATTATCTTCGGTGCCCGCATCCCAGGTTTCATTAAAAAGAAAAAAACTTATCCTACTCCTGAAGAATACCTTGAAGCTGTGAAGTCCCGGCAGATCAAAGACCCTACAGTCAGCTTTCAGATGAACAATGGTTTTACTCCCATCAGCATTTTAAAGGACTACCTTCCTTCGGATAAAGATTCCTTTGGTAATGCCGTTCTTATGAGGTGGGACAATCCTTTAATGGAATCTCTCGGTAATAAACTTGTGTATTACAAGGAAGATCAAAAAGACAATGTACGGATTTGCGCCATTAATTTTGAGCAAAGAAGGCTTTCATCTTTCGAGGAATATCAGTCAATCATGGAGTACTTCATAGGAGTTTCTGCAGAGTATGATTGTGATTTTGTGGTCTTTCCGGAGTTTGTCACAATGTCTTTGCTTTCGATTCTCAATAAAAAGCTTGGACCCGTTGAGACACTTGAGCACCTGGGAGAGTACACGGAACCCTTTATACAATTCATGAGTGAAGCGGCAGTACGCTATAACGTGAACATCATTGGTGGCACGCATATCATGAAGACAGAAAGCGGACATATGCAGAACATCTGTCATGTCTTTTTAAGAGATGGGTCTATTCATCGTCAGGCCAAACTCCATCCCACTCCTTCTGAACGCGACTGGTGGGACATAAGGGGAGGAGATTCGCTTTCAGTTATTAATACAGATAAAGGTCCTATTGGTGTTCTTATTTGTTATGATTCGGAATTTCCTGAACTAACCCGGCACCTCGTTGATCAGGGGGCCAAGATAATTTTTGTTCCGTTCGCAACAGACACCCGACAGGGATACCTCAGAGTGCGTTACTGTTGTCAGGCGAGAACCATAGAAAACCAATGTTATTTTGTTTTATCCGGTAATACTGGAAATCTTCCTCGAGTCCACAACATGGACATCAACTATGGCCAAAGTTCCATTCTCACTCCGTCGGACTTTCCTTTTGCCAAAGATGGAGTTGCGGCGGAAACAGATCCGAATGCTGAAATGGTTGCCATTGCTGACCTCAGTATAAGTGATCTTGTTAAAGCAAGGAATAATGGGACAGTGAGGAATCTTAAAGACAGAAGACACGATCTTTATCGTGTGACATGGTTAGGAAAATAAGCCCCTTCGACTCACGCTGACTTCCTAAGTGCAGAAAGTCTTCCTTACCCTCTTGTTAAGAATTTAAACAAAGAGGAGAAGTATGAAAAAAACTTTCTTTGCCCTTTTTCTGTCCGCCACATCATTATCTGCTCCCGCATGGGCCCTCCAGGAGAGGGTGATGACAGTGGAAAGACTTTCAAACGCCTCCAGTTACTTCAGAATAAATATTCAGGACGGAGGCTTACTCCAGGGAAGCTTCGCTGGGTGGTGTGCTGATTGGGCCAGCAAAATAGAAGACGGTAAAACTTACCATGCAAAGTTTTATTCAAGCTACCAGGAAGACATTCCTGCCGGCGTTGTTGATAAGCCAGAAAATCTTGATGAGATGAACTGGCTGATAAATCAGCATGCCGTTGGAAAAACTTCCCCAGGGGGCCATGGTACTTACACTTCCGGTGATGTTCAACTCGCTATCTGGACGCTTCTTGACGATAACTTTGATACAACAACCGTAGGGCCTTTTTCACAGGATCGGGTAGATGAATTAGTTGCTAAAGCACTGACTCAAGGAAGTGATTTTTATCCTAACTGCAGCCAGCTGGTAGGAATCCTCCTTGATCCGACAGATCCTGAAACAGGAAACAATGTACAGTCCACAGTGACAGAAGTCCCAAGAAGAAAATTTCCAAAATGTGTTATTCCTGAAGGGGAATGAATTTTAACATCAGGTGGAGCGGCCGAAGTTCCACCTGGTTCTTGACCTCTACATCCATTCCAAAAACCTGATCTTTTCTATTTCCACAGGGGAAGTTTGCTTCTCGCTGAACGTTAATTGAGACAAAAGTTCTCACGCACTTATAAAATAGAAATGCTTTTTCCTTATCTTAAACATGGTCTTCGATTTGCTTCTCAATCTCCAAAACGTTTCTGGAAGAGAAATTAAAAGGAGTTTTTATGAAGTTTAAAAGGTCTTCTTCGGTCATCATCGGAGCAATGCTTTTTTCCGCAATATCTTGTGGCCAATATGGAATGCATGAATTTTCAGCACTGAACAGCAATGTAACGCCACAGTATGCACCAGAGGATGGTTTTCCTCCTTTGCCCGAGGAAGACACTCAATCTCAAGAACACTTCAAAGCGGTACTTTCCACTGTAAATAGTCAGGTTGAAGGTAACCGGACAGTTGGGGATGCCAAGCTTTCTATCAGAGAAGGAAAGTTGTTCGTAGAAGTCAGTGTCAACGGAGCACCGGCCGAAATTACCCATATTCAGCACATTCATTCGGGAAGTGCATGTCCTGGGA
>JBKHWS010000120.1:0-3604 GCA_046566385.1 Bacteriovoracia bacterium
TCAGAGTCTCAAGTCTCAAATCGTGAGACTCTCAAAGAACCAACAATAATCTAAAATCCAACAACTTACTCCCTCTTAGGCTCATGAAAACTTTTGGCATGCTCTTGCATTAACTATCCATCTAAGAAAGGGAGTCTCATTCCCTGAAGGGTATTAAGTATTGAAATGGAGTAGAAAGAGAGTTGAAAGCATGTTGATAAAGGATGACTGCCCTTTTCACGTGCCCGCCAACTATTCAGAATTGAAAGACTTTTTCTTGCTTCGAATGTGACTCCCTCTCTCTCACGTTGTGTAGATAGATGGAGTCACATTCTACGCAGTCAAAAGAGAGAATGAGTTTAATGACGGGCACGTCAAAAGGAGGTGAAAAAACTAGAAATGAAGTATGAGGGAACACTAAAGGAGGTAGGATTGGGAAATAATTTGAATCGAAAAAAAGTAAATAGCAATTACAGAGAAGATCAAAAAAGATATACTCTGGATGGTTCTTCAGAGTACCAATTTTTCTTTGAAAACTTAATATGGGGAATTGATGACGTCTGCACTTTTTCTAAATACGCGAAAGGTACGATCTACAACCTGGTAAGTAAAGGTGAGATCCCGCATCGGACGCGTGGCCGGAAGAAGAAATTAGTTTTTGTTCCAAGCGAAGTTATTGCTTGGCTAAAAGGAGACTAATTATGAGCAGATCAAAGTATTTTAAGAAAATCGCAGGAGCAAAGGGTATCTACCAGAACAGGAGTACCTTGAAGTACCTTGCAGAAAAAAGAATCCGAGGAAAGCTTTATTCAGAATCCTTCATCTCATTATTCGAGGCGAAGCAGTGGCAAAAGAAATTCAATGGAACACCATTACTTTCGCCTGGGTCAATTGAAGGAGATTTCTCTACGCTTAAAGAAGTTTGGGAGGGTATGCAAAAGCATCACTTCCCTCTCCTCTCTACAAGTACGAAGGAAATCTGGATTAGGCGCTACCGGCTTCTGGTTATGTTAGAGCACCTCCCTATGAATTTGATCACACCTTCTAAAATAACAGAATGGGTGTCCTATTGGGTTCAGCACTTCAGCTCTGAGGAATATCAATCCTCAGGTCGCGGAGTCGCTGGAAGGTGTAATTTAAATAACGAGCTCAATATGTTTGTAACCATTTTCAATTGGTACAAACAAAGTGAACTTTTTGAAATCGAAGCTCAGCCACTCACCTGTCCGGTTAAAAAGAAGCATCGGCAAATGGGATTCGTAAAGCCTTTACCTGATAAGAGGAAGCAAATTGATTTAGAGCATGCTTTTCTCTTTTTCGAGTTCTTAAGGCCTTTATATCGAGACCTAGCGCAAATGCAATTCTACTCGGCCGGAAGAATTGGTGAAGTCGCAGGCATTCAATGGAAGAACGTGGATCTCAAAAATCGACGTCTTCTTATTAAAGAAACCTGTGTCTGGGATGCGAGAGTAAAGACCTTTAAAGAACTCAAACCTTTTCCAAAGAATCGGGAATCTCGGCCGGTATTTATCACCGACGAGATTCTGGAAATCTTAAAGAGAAGAGAGACTTTTCGAATTCCGGGCAACGACTTTGTATTCCACGTCGAAGGAGCACCGTTAAACTACTGCACCATCCAAGTGAATTACCGGGAAGCTCAAAGAAAAAGTGGAGTGCCTTATACTGGTACTCACATTCTAAGACATGGAATGGCAAAGCTCGCGAGGAAAGTTGGCGGTGGTTTAGATGCAGTCTTAGCGATGACAGGACACAAGGACCTGAAGCTTGCGGATCACTACTCTAAATGCACTGAAGACGACCAGAGGCAGGTTTCTGAACAGATCATGGACCACATCCGAAAGAAGCTCCAGAAGTCGGAAAAGGCTGATCTCAGCAATGTCCTGACCCTTCGGAATGCCAAAACCAGCTGATTCGTGTTAATTTAGTCGGAAAGAAAGTCGGAAAAAGTCGGAAGACTCACTTTCCAGCCTTCTTTCCACTTTAAGTTTTCAGAGGTTAGAACAACAATGCCTGAACTACCCGAAGTCGAAACCATCAAATCCCAACTCTCTTATTATCTTCCTTTTAAGATAACTTCTGTCTCTTCGACTCCTGGTCTTAGGCAAAACATCCTTCACACTGATCTTGATCTTAAAAATAAAACTCTCTTAAAGATAAACCGCAAAGGGAAAATGCTGGATTTCATCTTTGATGACGGCTCCCATCTTCTTTCCCATCTCGGCATGACTGGCACCTGGCTTATTGGTGAGAATATAAAATCCGGAAAGCATACTCATCTCACTTTAAAAGGCGAAAACTACACTCTCGCTTACGATGATCCCCGGCGCTTTGGACATATGTATTACTATTCGGCGGAAGAAGCTGAGAAAAAACTCGCTGAACTTGGTATGGATCTCGCTGATCCTGGGTTCAGTCTTGAGTATCTAACTGCCGCGATCAAACGTTATCCTGAGCGGGCCCTGAAAGTAACTCTTCTTGATCAGAAGTTGTTTGCGGGTTCTGGAAACTACATCGCCAATGAAATTTGCGCACGGGCCGGAATTCGTCCCACCAGAAAGTGCAAGAATGTTAAGAAGGAAGAATTTCCGAAAATTCTTAGGGCCATCCGAGATGTTCTTGATCCGGCCATTCAATCGGGTGGAACCACTTTTCAGGGTGGCTACCGGGACTCCAGTGGCGAAAAAGGCCAGGGTGTTCAGCACCTGGTGGTCTTTTATCAGAAGACCTGTCAGCTTTGTAAGAAGACCCCTGTAAAGAAAATCATGCTCGCTCAAAGAGGAACCTACTACTGCCCCAAATGCCAGAAGTAATCAGCTGACTTTAATAACGATCTTCCTCTTAAAAGAAAAATTAAGTCAGTAAGCGCACCTTCTCATATTATAATGAGGTGATGAAGGTCGCAAGGACTGGGGAAGAAACTCCAGCAAAATTAAAAAAACGTTCTCTCAGAATCTCTCAGATAATTGTCTATACAATGTGTTATTCATATACTCTAGCATCAGTACTGAATGACGGTTTCACGGGCCCTTATATGGGAACTCCATTTATAATCTTCTTACTGTCGGACACGATTGAAGGAAGTATAAGTTTCAGAACCAGAGTGATAAATATTTTTTTTATTTCTTTCTGTGTCCTAATATACTTCTCAGACAGAAGCTCTTGGATCCCTGTCTACCCAAGTGTTGGTGATAAAATAATTGCCGAGAGAGATATCACAGTTTACCACAATAAATTTTACCCAAACGAACTCGACTTCCTACGGTTTAAAGAAGATTCACCGGAACCTTCTTTTCTTATCAAGGCAGGGAATCACTTTGAAATCACTAATCAGTATAAGTCAGGAAACGCTGATTTAGGAATTAATTACCTCTTCAAGATTTCACCTTCGAATAATGATTTTAAGGACCTTTACCTTGAGAGTGCTCGTAGTATTACAAAAAACATTCATTCTTTTGGTGAAAACTATGAAGAGTTGGATTTAGAAGGCATTTATATTGATTTAAGAGATCTTACTTACAAGCCAGATCATAAAAAAGAATGGGCCAGAATAGAGTCTAATCATCTGAAGGTTATTTTTGAGATTACCAGCACCTTCTTTAGCATT
>JBKHWS010000121.1:0-3574 GCA_046566385.1 Bacteriovoracia bacterium
TCAATAAAACGGAACAGATTGTAGTTTCCGTCAGAGTCAGTTGTCTTTGCCCAGAATTCCCCCATGATGTGGATCACCGGTCTTTTTTCGTTTTTCGTCTTGATGGATTTAAGAATTTTACCGGCCTTGAAAAGACCTTTTATCCAGGAGCCCCTGGAAAGCTCGTTATCAATTTGCTCTCTTGCCATGCGGACAACTGCATCGGTTGATCCCGGGACAACTTCAAAGGCCCTTCTTCTTAGATTAATGGTGTTAAGAATGTCACCCACCATGATGGCCATAAAAAAACGGACAATATCTTTATTCGTAAGCTTTAGCCCTTCCATGAGGACGTCCTGGACGTCACCGGACCTGGAGAATAGTAATACCCGAAATCCTGGGAAGCCTGCATCTCTTAAGGCCTTTCGATATTCAGTAGCATACATTCCCATCCTACAAGGCCCACATCCGCCGGCCGTGACAAAAGCGTAATCGGAAATGATCCTTTCAGTCGGCATCTTCAATTCATCACGCAGATAGATGAGATGCTTAACAAGATTTCCAACCGTGAAGTAAGTCGGGTTGCACTGGCCCCGGTTTCCGAACTCACGTCCGACTTGAAGAGAGTTATTATCAGGCTCAGGCAAAATTTCAAAGCGAAGGCCGGCAAGTGCCACGACTCTCTTTACCAGATGAAGAATGTGCAGGGGAAGTCCTGAAGTCAGGAGAGTGACATTGCTTCGTTCTTTTTTGGTGAAACTTCTGGGATTCTGGTCAGTCCAATGTTCAGCTGCTGATTGCATGGAGAGTCTTCCTTTTTCATGCGTTCAATTCTCTTATTGAGATTGTAGGCAAAGGTTTTCAACCGGATCTTGAAAGACTCCGTGGGGGAGGTCTGGTCAAGATCATGGAGAGTGAGATAGGCGGCCTTCGCAGCTCCAGTGATGGAATCGATGATTCCATACGTGGGGGCATCATGGCCGCATTTGAAACTTGAAATATCAATGACAGCAATATGGGGATTCCTGGCCGCGAATTTTGCGGCCCAGACTTTCTGAGCTGAATTAGTCGAGAAATTCTCAGGCCACACGTCATTGATATCCAGGGGATTATCCTTAAAGTATTTTTTCAGCCATGTTTTCTTTTTAGGTATGGAGGTCATGGTGATGACGGGAAAGCCAAGCCCCTGAACTTCATCGAGGATGAGATGATTAAGACCCGGATCAAGATGATAAGGTCTTCCGATCAGGAGAACCGCCATGGTTTTCTCTCTTTCAACCCTTTCAATGATTTCCTGGCCCAGACTTTCCATCTTCTCTTCAAAGTCCTTCAGGGCCTTTAGTCCTTCAGTGATTGCATGCTTATTTTCACTTGCAGAAAGACCAAGGCGCTTCCCCCAGGTCTCAAAAAGTTGTTTACTTAAATATTCCTGGTCCTGGAAATCAACGGCATCATTTATAAAATGAGCTTTCTTTTCCTCGAAATAATTTTTCTCACTGGTAAAGGACGCCTTCATTACCAGGGGAGTTCCCTGTACCACCGGACAACTGGTACTGCCCATGACGTTTTCCAGAAAGTTCAGAGTCCTGGTAATGGCAGGGAAGTATATGTAATCCATCTTCTGGTGGAAGAGGAGCTGATGCATATGGGCCTGGGCCACCTTGGCAGGAAAACAAGGATCAATGGCCCCATACTTCATCCCTTCTTTTGACATCTGCTCATTTGTTTCCGAGCTCCAGATAATATTTTCTTTCTTTAAACCAAGGGACAGAAAATAAGCGTTGAAGAAAGGGGCCATGGGCCACATGTTGAGCACTCTCGGCATGGCGACAGTAATGGAAGCCCGGTCTTTCTTTTTTAGCAGGAAACTGTTCCATAGCGAAGGATGATAAGGTGTCACTGAGAGATCGAGACTAAAAAGTTCCTTCGCTTGCACTTTTACCAGGTTTGGATTCTGTCTCTTCTTTTCCGCATTTCGGGCCAGGAGTGCCTTTAACGCTTCTTTATTCTCCACTGTTCCTTTTTCACAGGAAAAACCAGAAATATATCTCACCGTTTTTCCTCGTGGAGTGAGAGTATCAACGAAAGTTCTTGCACAGTGATTGGGACAGAAGTGGCATCGGGTTGATTCATCAGATTTGGTTGTATAAGTAATGTTACAGGCCTCATCGAGACCAACAAAAGTTGTATAACCTCTGATGCCGACAATTTCCATCGCTTCAAGAGCAGCACCAATAGCTCCTGCCTCTCCGGGATGTGGGTGAACATAGACTTCTGCATTCTTCACACGTTTTTTTATGTAATCAACCTGGGCCTTGAGAGCGGCCTGATTGTATTGGGTACCACCCTGGAGGACAAATCTTCTTCCGAAACTTTCCAGTCTTGGAATCTGAACAACATACTGCCAGATGTTTTTTGGCAGAACCTGTGCCAGACCCGCCATGATTTCTTCTTTTGAAAATCCCTGTTTCTGGAAGTTCACCCGGTCCGAATCCAGGAAGACCCCGCAGCCATAGGAGAAAGTTGGCGCAAGTTCGGCTTTAAAGGCCACCTCTGCGTATTCACTGGCCGTATGTCCGAATTGCTCGGCCATACCCTGAAGGATCATTCCGTTACCGGCAGAACATTGATTGGACAATTTGAAGTTCGATAGTTCTCCTGATTTCAGGAAGAGAACTTTTATGTCCTGCCCGCCAATATCGCAAATGACGTCTACATCCCCAAATGACCCTTGAGAACTCTTCATGTGGGCGACTGTCTCGATGACATTAACATCTGCGTGGAAAACTTTCTCAAAGATATTGGCCGCATAACCTGTGACACCAAAACCAATGACATCAAGATTTGCGCCAAACTTTTCGAAGTGATCATTCATTCTTTTGATGAGGATCTTGAAATCTTCAAAGGGGTTCCCTTTCGAGAGAGTGTAGACTTTCAGGAGAAGTTTCCCTCTTTCATCTACAAGTGCGCATTTTGTAGAAGTTGATCCGCCGTCTACTCCCAGGAATGCCCTGACAGTTTCAAGGGCCCTGGGTGTAACGGGCCGATAGGGTGGAATCGCATACTGCTCCCTGAATTCCTGAAGTTCCTGATCACTCTTTATAAGAGGTTCGCCGGCAATTTCTTTGAGTTCTTCTTTTCTTCCACCAGAAATGAACTCCTTTAATTCATCCAGTCCTTTGTACCTTTCCTGCTGAAGACTATTCATGCCAAAATAGCATGCTCCCAGTGCCGCATAATAAAGAGAATTTTCCGGAACAAGTATTTTCTGATTAACGTCTCCTCTGCACAGCTCATGGAATCCCCGCTCTTTCCAGATATCAAGTATTCGGTACTTCCAGCAATCCACCAGAAACGGGAGATAAGTATTAGGTCCACCCAGAAGGATGATGTCATCTTTCAAGGTATTTCCCCGGGTAAGAACAGAAAGATTCTGATTCACAATGGCATCGGCAAGAGAATTTAAAATGTCTTCTTTGGGAATTCCGGATTTGATGAGATTAACAATATCTGTTTCAGCAAAAACTCCGCACTTGGCGGCCACATGATGAAGTTTTTCAGGATTGAAGGTGATTGAAGAAAGCTCTTCAGGATT
>JBKHWS010000122.1:0-3550 GCA_046566385.1 Bacteriovoracia bacterium
AATCCCTATACTCACACCCATATCAGAGTTAAAAGTCCAGCTGTTTCGGATCTTGCTTTTAGCAAGCTTCTCCGCAACTTCTCCCTCTGGCTGGTCCTTAAGTTTTTCGTTATCACCCTTATCAAACTCCCACTTAAACTTTTCTTCAAGGCTTGGAAGCCTGAGGTTAATCCGATATCTCGTTTTAAGATCCGAGGATGCCCTTTCTCTGATTTCAAAATTTGAACGCACTCGTATTCGGCTTCTCCCTAATTCATCATCTGCCCTTTCCGTAGCGAAAAAGGAATCAAGACGGTTGGCCACAAAGTTTGCCCGGGCTCCAAAAATTTCCTGGGCAGTATCAAGGATAGGAATACTTGGTTCAGGTCTCTCTTCTGCAGGAGAAGAAAGGGCCTTGAAAGAAAAAGAAGTCAAAACCAGGATAAGAATTAAATGCATTACTTTAATTGTAGGAGGAGTTGAGATTAACTGCCAATTTTTCTAGGCTATCCGGAAGAGAAATCATCAGGTGCCTTTTTGTTAATAAGTTAGTGGTTTCTCTGGGAAAACAAAAAAAATTCACCTTTTGGCTGCGTGTCGTCGTAAAATGGTTGCGTTTATCACTTAGTCCATGGGAGGGTCTTGTGAATAATAAGCGTGCCATCATCTCTGCAGCTTCTCTTCTTGGGATAATAGCTGTTTCCACTTTTTGGCTCTTAACTAATCCTAAAACCACCGATCACAGAAGTCTAACTGATGAGGCCCTTCTTGCCCTCATCAAAAATGATCATAAAGCGTTTGAAAATTTCATCCATGCTGGTGGAAAAGTCCATGACAATCTTCCGGAAATTGACGGGAAGATTTACACCGTGGCCCAGGGAATAGCCTACTTTGAAAGGACAAAGTTCGGAGAATACCTGAGCACTGAAAAACATGCTTATGTGAATCAGAATCAGTCTGCTCCCTACGATATTATGACAATCGCGACTAAGAAGAATAATCCTGATCTCCTTAAGCAACTTGCTAAAGAGAAACCAAAATTCGATATGACCTATGGAAAGAATGGCTGGACACTTCTTCACATGGCCAGTGCCTGGTGTTCAGATAAACTAACTTCCATTCTTCATGAAGAGGGAAAGCTAAACTGGGACCTGCAGGCAAAAGACGGTACAACTCCATTAACACTCGCTGCTCTTAACGATTGTCTTCCTATGCTTTCATACTGGAAAGAGAAGGGGGCTGATTTCAGGGCAAAAGATGGAAAAGGACAAACTGCGCTTTCCATCCTGAAGAAGAAAAAAGATGCTGCCCTTTCAGCTTTCGCCGAGTCTTTCGAAGAAAGAAAAATTGCTACTGTGACAGTGGTAAAGAAAATTCCTGTTCCTGATTTCTATAAAAAAAGAAAGATCCCGAAAGAACAGATTGTCGACCACGCGGCCATGCTCGAGCCTGAAGATCGGCCTCTTGAAGCGACCGAGACAGCAGAGTTTTCAGAATTCGCTGATTAACCCGACTTAAAAGCTTTTTAGTATCAGATCCGATCCCTCCCTTCTTTACTTGCTCAAAATGCTTTTAGCATTAGAATAGATAGTAAAAAGGGAGGCGACATGGAAGTTGTCCGCAGGACGAATGCTGAAATTGAAAGAGAGTTAGGGGCGGTTGCTTACTTTGTCCGCAACCGCAGAAAAGAAAGAGGTCTCACTCAGGAACAACTGGCCAAAACATCCGGGGTTGGGCTTGCTTTTTTAAAGCGACTTGAAGGGGGAGACGAAAATCTTCATCTCGCCAAAGTCCTCCAAGTCCTTCGCCATTTAAACGCTGATCTATTTCCTAAAGAGTACCAGTAACAGCTTTTTGGTTCTTCTTGCGGTAACGCATATTTAAGAGCTCTACCGCTAGAGAGAAGGCCATTGCAAAGTAAATGTATCCCTTCGAGACATGGGCTCCAAAACTTTCTGCGACCAGCATGACTCCAATGAGAAGCAGGAAAGAGAGAGCAAGAATCTTGATGGTTGGATGCCTTTCAACAAATGAACTGATGCTTCCAGCGGAAACAAGCATGATGATCATGGAAATCACCATGGCAACTACCATAATGGAAACTTGATTTGCCATTCCTACGGCAGTGATAACTGAATCCAGTGAAAAAACGATATCAAGGAGAAGGATCTGAAACAGCATCATCCTGGGATCCGCTTTCTTTTTCTTGTTGAGAGATTCAGCTTCATGCAAATGAATTTGTGGATCCCCTTCAACTTTATGATGAATTTCAAAAGTGGCTTTGGCCAAGAGGAACAATCCTCCTCCCAGCAATATAAGGTCTCTTCCTGAGAAGGAATGTTCAAGAACAGTGAATAATGGGGCAGTCAGCGTCATGATCCAGCTGATCGAGAAGAGAAGAAGAATTCTGATCACCAGAGCAAGCCCAATACCAAGATTTCTGATCTTGTTCTGAGATTCGGCCGGGAGCCTCCCAACCAGGATGGCAATGAAGATGATGTTATCAATCCCCAGAACAGTTTCCATAGCGGTTAATGTAAACAACGCGGTAAGATTTTGGGCCGTTATCTCAAACATAATACTCCTCTAAAAAACTAAGACTAATTTTCTCCAACTTTACTCTTTTTGACCATGCTATAATTCTTCCATCCGGAGAATATTATGAAGTTTTTGATTCTGACTTTGCTCTTAGTTTCTTGTGCGTCTAAACCCCAACTTTATCCCAATCAGAAATTAAAATCTGTGGGAAAAGCTGCTGCCAAAAAAGATATTGAACGATGCATGGCAGATGCGGATGAGTATCTTGAATCCTCTAAAGGAAAGAAAATTGCAAAAAGCGCCGGAGCGGGTGCAGCCATTGGTGCGGCAATTGGTGCAGTTGGTGGTATGTTTACCGGTAATCTGGGAAGCGGATTAGTGCGAGGTGGTGCCATGGGTGCTGCCGGAGGAGGAGCGGCTGGAGCTCTTTCACCTGATGAGATAAAAAGAAGGTACGTCAACCAGTGCTTGAGTGAAAAGGGCTATAGAGTTCTTGGATGGGATTAAATGAGTACTTTAAAAACTGTCTTATCAACGAAAGAATTAAACACCCAACGGTATCGTGAATGGTATCAAAGAGAGCGCAAGTCCAGGTTCTACCATCCTGGCCTTCACATCGGCTTTAATGTGGGTGTCTTATTTCTTCTGATCGTTACTAATTTTTTTCTAGTTGAAAGCTGGAATCTTCCCGAGGTGCTGGTCCTGGCCTTTATCTTCCTCTTTGGAAACTTTGTGGTCTGGCTCCTCCATCGTTATCCCCTTCATAGGAGGATGAAAGTCTGGACGTTTCCTTATGATACTCACACTGTTGAGCATCACTGATACTTTACTTATGAAACTATTACTTATGATAATACCCGCGACTTCATCGCAATATTTTTTCCCAGCGCTGTTGTTGCAGCTTTTGCGCTCGTTGCACAGCCGGCCTTCTTTTTCCTGGGTAAATTCCTTTTGGGGAAAGATGCGGGCCATGTTCTTGCCGGGGGAGCGGCCCTTTACTTCCTGATGTACGAATTCGTCCATTGGGCAAGCC
>JBKHWS010000123.1:0-3504 GCA_046566385.1 Bacteriovoracia bacterium
AAGCAGGTCCTCGCCCTGCAAGCGGGTGACAAAGAGTCGTCATCGAATTGGCGGCAGCTGTTCCGCGATTTAAAGACCAGAGGACTTGATTCCTCCAAGGTGAAGCTCGGGATCATGGATGGGCTTCCGGGGCTTGAGAAGGTCTTTGAGGAGGAGTTTAAGGGAGCTGCTGTTCAGCGCTGCCAGGTTCACGTCGCTCGGAACGTGATGAGTAAGGTCCCTCGTAAACTGCGGGAAAAAGTCGCTGACGAGGTGAGAAGTATTTTTTACGCCTCGTCGGAGAAGAAGGCGCGAGAGTTCTTCACTAAGTTCAAGAAGGAATATGAGGCAGAGATCCCATCGGCGGTGAAGTGCCTAGAGTCGTCACTGGACCAGACGCTAGCGTACCTGAAATTCCCGAAAGAGGAATGGAAGTCGCTTCGGACGACGAATCCTATCGAGAGACTGAACAAGGAATTTAAACGAAGGACGAAGCCGATGGAGACGGTTGCCAGTGAGAAAAGCTGCTACAATTTGCTCGCGGTGATCGCTCTGAGAATGGAATTATACTGGAGACGCTACCCAATTACCTGGAAGAGTGCTTTGCCGGGGCCAGAAACCGAATTTACACAAAAATTTTGACAGCACCGAGACAGGTCATATCCTGAAGATGAATCAGAAAGCAACTACGCTTTTGGGTGAGAATTTTCAAGATGTACTTTCTTTTCTGGAGGAACATGATTTGCAGGAAGTAAGACCGCTGCACCTAGATACTTTAGTTACTCATCGGAACCTTTTTATTAAGTCAGAAAACAGGTACATCCCAGTATCCGTTAATATGAGAGAAGTGATGTGGGAAGATCGTCCAGTCTTACAGGCCACGATCAGGGACATGACTGAAGAGAAAAAGCTTGAGAAACAGTTGAAGATGGAAGCTGCACATATTCGTCTTTTGGAAAAAGTCTCTTCCGAGGCCAATCAGTCAGCAGATGTAAATAACTTCATCAGTACCTGTATTCAGCTCATCTGTAAGAAATTTTCCTGGGATTTTGGACATGTCTTTTCCGTTCGAAGCATCAATAGTGAGACTGTTATTTCCAGCAGTAACATTTGGCATGAAGGAAATGAAAAGAATGATCTGCTTCCGGTTATTACTGCCAGTGTGAGGACTGTTTTTCGTCCCGGTCAGGGACTGGTTGGGAGAGTTTTTGAAACGCAAAAGACACATTTTATAGAAGATGTTGAGAGCGTGAGTGAATGTGAATTTGTAAGGAGAAAAGCGGCTCTCGAGTGTGGAATAAAATCAATTTGTTCTGTGCCAGTAATTGTCCAGGACAGAGTGACCCATATCCTTGAGTTCTTTTCCATGCAGTTTATCCCTTTCAGTGAGATGCATCTCCATCTTCTCGAGCATACCACGACTCAGATTTCAAGAGTGATTGAAAGGCATGAGGCTCAGATTGAATTGCAGAGAAGAAAAGAAGAGGTCCTGCTTTCTTCCCGCATGGCCGAATTAGGGCTTCTTTCAAGCAGCATTGCCCATGAAATAAATAATCCCTTGCAGATTATTTCAGTTAAAACTGCAATGATGATGTCGGATTTAAGCGATGATTCCGGGAATAAAGATCATTTCAAAAGGAATCTTCTTGCGATCAATTCTACCGTGGAAAGAATTAACAAAGTTATTCATGGACTCAAGGCACTTTCAAGGGGACTCGAAAATGATCCATTCTCCCCCATTATTTTTAATCAACTCCTGCAGGATACGCTGGGTGAGGTTTTTGAAAATTATCAAAACCTGGGAATTGATTTTCAGGTTTCGTTACCTGACCTTCCTGTCGAAATTGAATGCAGGGGAACTCAGATATCTCAGGTCATAGTGAATCTTATTGGAAATGCTGTAGAGGCGGTGAAGGACCATCAAGAAAAATGGATAAGAATAGAAGTGAGGGAGCTAAAAGAGGGAGTAGAGTTTTCTGTCACGGATTCCGGCCCGGGTATCTCTTCAGAAGTCCGGGAAAAAATTTTTGATGCCTTCTTTACCACCAGGAAAGACATGGGTGGAACCGGACTTGGTCTTAATATTTCAAAGACCATCGTGGAAAGCCATCAGGGTAAGCTTCATCTTGAAGAAAGCAGTCCCCTGACGAAATTTATTATGTGGCTTCCAGGGAAATATCGTTAAGCGGGTTTTATGTCCAGCAAGGCCAGTGCCCCATAGTTATTTTGAATTTTGCAGAAGGCTCCCTTGGAAAGCATTTTGCTTTTTCCCTTAGGAAAATTCGGAAATGTTTCCTGATGAAAGAAGGCCTTATCTTTATCTAAAAGAACCGCCCAAATGGAGCCCAGTTCTCTTGGAGAAGTTTGTCCTGATGGCGTAGGAACGACTTCATGATTAAAGCCCGTAAGCTTTTGAGCGGTAGGATTTAAAATTGTTGTTTTAGGTGTAGAAAACGAGAGAGGGAAAAGGGAGTCCCTGAAGAGAGGAATCTCTTTCGTTTTCTTTATCTCTCCACCGATAAGTACTGAATTAAATTCTTCAGAGTGAAAGATATCCAGAAGCTTTGATTCCACGATGTCAGGATCATCTTTGAATTGGGCTTCTTCATTAGCATTAAAAAGCTTGAATCCCTGAATGCCCGCTACAATGCTCTGAGGGTCAAACATATCTTTAAGTTCAAAATCTAAAACTTTGGACATGAGGAAAACCAGATCGACGGAGGGAACCGATTCTCCACTTTCATACCGTTGGTAGGATCTAAGGCCTATGTTCAATTTTTCCGCAACTTCACTTTGGCTAAGTCCCGAAGCTTCCCGGTAATGACGAAGCATGATGATAAGTTTATCAATAAATAGTTTTTGATATTGTCCCGAAAGTGGTGCGTCTTACTGCCCCTACATACGGTGACGGTTGTTTATAATGGATGGAATTTAACACTGTTCTGTGTTGCGCAAAAGTCAAAAATCTCATGTATGTAAAACTTTCAATTTGAGAGACGTGACGGGAAATGTGAGGGGTTTGAAGAAGCAAGGGGCCCACTGGTTAAATATTGGTTACGACATCAATTTTTTATCCAAGGAAGGCCCATGCTTAACCAGAATTTTGCCCTTAATCTTTCAGCAAGTCTATCGGGATCTCCTTTTTCCTTTGATGAACTTATCATGGAAACCAAGGCCCTCTTTGAGCGGGAAGGAGTTCCTGGTTTTATAAGGGTTCTGCTGGCCTTTATCGACGATTTTGTCATTAACCACTGGTACCAGCAGCACGGCAAGCACTGCTGCGAATCTCCGGGCTTCCGACGGGCCGGCAAGAAATCAAAGAATCTCCTAACGACTATTGGCCAGGTTTGCTTTGAGTGGACCTGTCTTCGATGCAAAAACTGTGGCAAAGTTCATAGTCCACTCAAAGACTTCTTTGAACTCGGAACTTATCAAACCAAGAGTTCCGAGCTGGAAAAAATGTGCCTGGAGGTTGTTTCAGAAGACTCCTACCGCAAGAGCGTGGGCAAGATTATAAATCTAACT
>JBKHWS010000124.1:0-3234 GCA_046566385.1 Bacteriovoracia bacterium
AAGTACAAGATATCCAGAAGCACCCTCTACAGACTGATTAAAAATGACCCCAACTTCCCCTGGCAGAATGTAGGGGAAAAGAAAAAGTTCATTTTATCAGACATCCAAATAAAGCACTGGCTGGCCAACAGATCTATAAAACAGGAAATCATCAAATTTCCTTCACATACAGTAGTAATTAGGAGATTCATCCATGGGAAAAAATAAGGTACACATAACAAAACTCAGGAATGGAAAGTTTCAGGTAGCATTTGTTAATCCTCTGACGGCAAAGAGAATCAGAAAGAGATTTAATACTCTTGAAGAAGCCAAACTGTTTGAAAAGGAAGTTGAAGTATTATTCACCAAGAGTAAACTCGAGCATCTTCAAATCCTGACTATTGGTGAGCTGATGCACATGCATTTTGAGATGGTACCCACTACCAAGGTTGATTCAAGAAAACCGGCCTTTGATTCTTTTATGGAGCATTTTTCTAAAGTTCAAATAGGAAACCTGAGTCCCAATGCTCTCAAGTCCTGGTTACATGATCTTAAAATCAGGCATGATTACGCTGAAATCACTGTTGCTCACATAAAAGGCCATTTAAATCATTTCTTTAACTTCCTAATTGATGAAGGCATTATTGCCAGCTCTCCTCTTCAGTTTTATAAAGTTAATCGAAATGCTCCTCCCAAGAGACCTCGGGTGTATTTAACCAAGGAAGAAATTAAAGACATCTTAAGTAAGGCCAAGGAGTTTAGCCCTAAGTTTCTATATCCATATTTTATGGCCCTAGTTCACACAGGTGCCAGAAGGGCAGAAATTATTGCCCTCGAGTGGAAGGATGTAGATTTAATCAACAACGTTCTAAGAATTGTTGATCCCAAGGGAGGCACACAAAGACCTGTCAAAATGTCTCCTTCTTTTAAAAAAATAATAGAAACTCTTCCTAGAACATCAAAATTTGTCTTCTGTAATCCTATGGGTGAGAAGATTGGAAGAAGTCAGCTCCATAGACACATAATTACTTTTCAATATGTTTATCCCCATCATAAAAAGTGGGGGCTCCATACATTTAGGCATTCATTTGCTTACAATTTTCTAAAGAATGGTGGGCAGATGTATGAGCTGATGGCCGTGTTGGGCCACAAGAGTATTTCATTAACAATTGATCTCTATGGAAGGTTGAGATCAGAAGATGTGGAAGATCCAAGTCCTTATAGTTTTGAATAATGGCAACAAAGAGCGAGACTGGTCTCCTAGCGAGATTGACATAGAACAGTGGTTTCAAACTGATTTGACCTCAATCCTGGCAATCTCGGGCAACTGTTGCCAAATTTAAATGTAAGATTAGCTTGATTGAATGCTAGTTCTACAGCTTCCTCCTGCAGTTTCTATTTTGGAAATTTCCGCTCTTAGGAAGTTGAAAACATCTCGACTTTCATGCAGTCTAAGCAGGTCGATATATTTTTCTTTAACTGCAATTACAAAAAGTTGCTGAGACGTAGGATCACAGTTATAAAGGCCAGCAAAGGCTAAGGCATATTCGCCTTTTCCTTTTGCAAAATCTTCCAGCATCTTGTCGAAATTATGAGCAATGAAAACTTTTGCGTCATGATCCGTTTTACCGATCATTGCACATTCTCCAGTGGAAGATACATAACTAGTCGTAGATGAAAAAAATCCATACATTCCAACACGACCAATAAAGCGTCTGCATTTTTCCGATTTAAAGGCAAACGCGTTCAGAATGTAAAATGACAAGAGTATACTTATCATGAATTTATAATTTAGCATTTTCACCCCTTATAACTTAATTCTAACGAATCTTTGAATTTTTCTTGACTGGTAGTTTAACCCAGATAATTTTTTATCAAAATTAAAAAAAACTGCATTCTCCGTTCCTACACCATTAACTGCAGAGGATAAGTATTTATAAGTAAATCCCGCTGCAATCAATTTTGCTGCAAAATATTGTTTTATACTATAATTACCATTCTCATCCTTCCAGCTCTCAGGGTTGAATGACAATTCTAAAATCATTTTTGTGTCAGCAACTCCTCTATGGTAAATATAATGATATGTTTCCTCGGCAAACTCTAGCTCAGGGGCAAAATGTCCATTGTCTTTGCTCCATTTTGATTCAAATCTTTCAGCGTCAACGTAGTCTTTATCGTGCCTCTCACAAGCAGCATCTACATTGTCTACTGGGTCCTTAGACCAATTTTTTCCATTAGCATATGGCCCGCAATAATTACCATACAAAGCTGGCACCTCAGTCTTTTCTCCAAAAGTATCAATAAAGTTAGTAGGAGAATTTCCAGTGTATGCATATTTTGATAAAAATGTATCGGGTCTGAAAAGAACGCCCGGATGTGGATCCTCTGTAAGAAACTGACCACGTTCAGGGTCATAATATCTGGCCCGGTAATAATACAGCCCCGTCTCCTCATCAATCTCTCGGTTGGTGTAAGTGTAAGCTGTCTTCACTGCCGTAGATTCAAATCCAGCTGAATCTACAACCTTCAGGAGTTTTCCGAATGAAGAGTAGATATATCTTTGAACCAGATTTCCTGCTTCATCTGTTATCGCCTGAACCGATCCCAGTCCATCCTTAAGGTAAAGGTAGGTTCCGGAGGCTGTCGCCAGTCCCCTTGAAACCCCATCTTCCGTAATATCCGCTGAAAGAACATCATCGGTCCTAAGTCCGGAATGAGTATAGGTCGCAAGGACGTTGTTATCCTCATCCAGTTCAGCGATGATTTCACTGGAGTCATAGCCGTATTTTCGGGAGTAGATCTTATTGTTTTGAAAATCTTCCACCGCTTTCTTCACCCTTCTTCCGAAGGCGTCGTAGAAGAAGCTTACTGTTTTGAGTTTGGAGGTTCCTTCAAAGAGGCTTGCCTCAGTCATCTGATTCTCGGAATTATAGACATAATTCCAGACCCTGCCACTCATCCCCTTTTCTTGCTTACTGGTGAGGTTTCCGTTTAGGTCATAGACGTAGAGGTACTTGTAGTCCTCATCCAGACGAAACTTTTTGTCGTCATAGTTAAAGCTTCCTTGATTGTCAGAGAGGCGGTTACCTAAGGAGTCGTAGCTAAAAGTCTCCAGAGCATGGAGAGCATCCGCTTCAGGGTGAGAAGCGGAAACAAGTTGGTTTTCGTTGTCATAAGAGTAACTGAATGAACCTCTGGTAGTAGTGATCGAAGTGCGGTTTCCGATCTGGTCTCGGGTGTAGATAAAGCTTTCGA
>JBKHWS010000125.1:0-3132 GCA_046566385.1 Bacteriovoracia bacterium
CTGTTTACTTCATTAAGAAATCGAAAGAGCAAGATGAACACCCTGAAAGAGCAGTAGAAATCCAGCAAAAACTCCAGGGACGTTCTGCGGTTGGAATGATTCTATTTGCCCTGACCTTTTGTGTTGCTAGTTTCGATTGGATCATGTCTCTCGAACCTCATTGGTTCAGTACTATCTTCGGGATTTTTACCTTCTCAGGTCTCATGACTTCCGGAATCGCTTTCACTATTCTTGCAATCGTTTTTTTTCAGAATAGAGGACATCTTGAAGAAGTGAATGAAAATCACTTCCACGATTTAGGTAAGCTCCTCTTAGGCTTTTGTACATTCTGGGCCTATATCTGGTATTCCCAGTATCTTTTAATCTGGTATGCAAATATTCCGGAAGAAGCCGAGTACTATGTTCTACGTGAACACTTTGGATGGGACTGGTTGTTTTGGCTCAATGTTGTGATAAACTGGCTACTGCCTTTCTTCCTCCTTCTTCCAAGGGCATCAAAACGCAATCCTGTGTTTCTCAAGAGGGTTTGCTGGATGGTACTAATTGGACAGTGGTTGAATGTATACATCATGGTGGCGCCAAAAGTGTTAGAGCACAACTCTGTTCACACGCCTTCCATCAGCTGGCCGGAGTTTATGATTGCTACAGGGTTTACCGGAATGTTTTTAATGATATTCCTAAAAAGGGCCGCTCAATCTTCTTTAGTGCCGGAAAACTGTCCTCTTTTGGAGGAAGGAATGTCACTGGAGCAGTGAGGTTTAAAATATGGAAATTGAATCATGTTCTCAGAAAGTCATTTCCCGTGCTGTGGAACCAAAGTTCCTTGGGACAGAAAAAGAATGTGATGATTTTTTCCAGAAAAAAGACTCCTTTTTTTGTCACTTCCACTTTCCTAACTCTAACGGTGAAATCACTATCTACGGACAGTTGGGGAATGAAGGTAACGGCCAGGTCATAAAAGAAGCTCGCTTCTTTACCAATGTGAAAGGGGCCCCGCTGGCCTTCCTCGATGCCCTGGTTGAGCTTTCACATAAGAGGGATTTTCATTCCTTACCGCTTCTTAGGATGAAAGAGATTGAAGCCTTCCTGAGGGATAAAAATTCTCAGCCTTCTTTCCCTGATGAAGGCATCTCACTTTTTCGTTATTATGAAGTGATCCATGCTTTTCAGCAGTCCATTGGTAAAAAAAATGCGTACTCACAAAATATGGAGGCCTGCGGAGAGGAAAGAACCCCGCCAAATATCGAAGAGTACAAACCACATTCTTTTTTACTGTTTGACCATGAAAAGCTCGGAGAATTCAGAGATCTGAATGAAGAGCTGAAGCGACGAATTGTTGGGGACGTCCTTTCCTACCACGTGCGTCCACTCTTACAGCGTGATGGTGGCGATGTTGAGTGCGTCCATGTCCTGGATAATTTGATCGTTGTCGTTTTTCACGGAAGCTGCGGTACATGTGGCATGTCGCTTACCACAACAATGGATTTCATCAAGAAAGTCCTACGCAACGAACTATATGACTCCAGCATTGACATTATTACTGATTCCTGACATCGGTCATGTTAGGATTTTTCCTGGTAGGTTAATATAAACCATTATTCCTAATCTTAGTTTCCTAACTCCTAATGGACACGGATCCTAAGACGCGGCAACCTTGGAAACGGGGCTGTTCTTCCTAACTTGAAGGGGAAACTGTGATCACTGCCAAAGATGCTTTCACTGCGATCATGTCACGCAGTCTTTCTAAAAATGTCGAAACTGTTCTTCTTTCTGAAGCCTTGGGTCGTACTCTCGCCCAGGACGTGTTTGCGGACATAGATCAACCTCCATTTAACCGGGTTGCAATGGATGGCATTGCTATCAATAGTTCACTTCTCAAGGAAACGACTACATTTAAGATTCTTAAAACTGTGGCCGCGGGAGCGGCCAGTCCTGCCTTACCTTCGGGGCCTGTTTGTTATGAAATTATGACCGGGGCGGTACTGCCTTCCGGGTCTGACATGGTTATCAGGTATGAGGATATAAAGATTGAAGACGGGGTCGCTCACGTCGTCACTTCTTTTGATAAGCTCTCTCGAAATTATCATGAGCAGGGAAGTGATTATAAAAAAGGCGATAAGGTTTTAAGTCCCGGGATCAGAATTAAGTCAACAACCACTGCGATTCTTGCCTCTGTCGGATGTACTGAAGTGAAGGTTTTGGCGCTTCCCAGAGTTGCCATATTAAGTACGGGAGATGAGCTGGTGGATATTCATCAGATCCCTGCCCCCGAACAGATCAGATGGTCCAACGGAATAAGTCTCAGACAGGAACTCATTTCCTTCGGATTTACCGATGTGTCTTTTCAAAAACTTAGAGATGACGAAGATGAAATCAGAAAAACCCTACAGGAAAAGTTAGAAACCTCTGATGTTGTGCTTTTAAGCGGGGGAGTCTCCGCTGGTAAATTCGACTTCGTTCCCAAACTTTTGAAAGAGTGTGGTGTTAAAGAAGTCTTTCACAAGGTTTCACAGAGACCTGGAAAGCCTTTATGGTTCGGGGAAACCAGCAGAGGAACTCTGGTCTTTGGACTCCCGGGAAATCCGGTTTCTTGTCTGGTAAATTTAAGAAAGTACGTGGTGCCTTTTTTGCTGAATAATGGAACAGGAAAATCTTATTTACCGACTGCCACTCTTAGTGAAGAGGTGAAGTTCAATAAGAATCTTACTTACTACTGTCTTGTCAAAGTTCAGCATGAAGATGGCAAGTTGATGGCCACTCCGATAAAGGGGAATGGATCGGGAGATTTTTATCAGTTGAGAGATTCCGACGGATTTATAGAACTGCGGCCTGAGGAAGCTCCTTTCATTTCCGGTCATCAAGGCCAAGTATATTTGTGGGGGCTGAATGGATAGTTCTATGATTGATGACTATGGCAGAAAGATGAAGAAGCTAAGAGTTTCTCTTTTGGATGCCTGCAACTTCCGCTGTACTTATTGTATGCCGGCCTCTGCAACATTTTCTAAAGTTCATGATCTGCTTACGGCGGATGAAACCGGTCTAATCGTGAGCAATCTTGCAAAATTGGGAATTGAGGAAGTTCGACTTACCGGGGGAGAGCCTACATTAAGAGCTGAGCTGGTCGACATTGTC
>JBKHWS010000126.1:0-2985 GCA_046566385.1 Bacteriovoracia bacterium
ATAATGCTACTCCTAGGAAACCTGGAAGATGAGGTAAAACAAGAATGCTTAAGATTAATTATGCCAAAAGGTAGCGTATACCTTTTCGACAATGGAATCGTCTTTGCACTTAAGATTAAGGCTGAAAAAAAGTCGATTTCATCAAGGAGAATATATATGGCAACAGCACAACGAAAAACTCAGCAAAAATATAAAAATGAAGAAAGACAGTTAAGATTAGTAGAAGATTATGATCAAGGAGTTGTTCAATCGCAAATTAGAAAAATTCCTTCTGATACTTTTCTGTGGTTAGCCGCTGGTTCAATCGTAACATCCATGGGCCTCAAATACTTTGGTAAGGATGAAAATAGCCTTTTCGTGGGTCAGTGGGCCCCAACATTTGCCATCCTGGGTGTCCTGGACAAGCTCCTACATTCCTCTAGTAAGCAATAACTGATCAGGTTGTCGAAAAGGTATACGCTACCTTTTCGACATTAAGTAATTACGGGCCCTCCCCGATAAGGGGGATATGAAGACTAAAGCCATCGGAATTACATTACTTTCCTTATCTCTTTCCTTTGCCCATGCGGGGGTATCCCTCCAGATCGAGCAGCAGAGGAGTCCATCTCTGGCCAAAGATATTTATAAGATTGAGTGTGATGAGAAGTGCGCCCTGGAAATGAAGGCGACTGTCACCGAGAAGGGCACTTCTGAGTCCAAGGTCTACGAAGAGAAGATTAAAGAACTCATGAGCATGAAAAAGTCCGGGGCCCTTCCTAAGTCGAATACGAAGGGAAGGCAGCTTTATAAAATTGAGGCCAATGACGGAAAAAACTCCATCAATCTCGTTCTCGCTTATCCTCTTTCCTACAAAGGAAAAGAATACCAAAAATATCTGAAGACGGTTTCAGTCATTGAGGATCTTAAACGTTCCATGACCCTCGATCTGACGGAGAGTAAAAAATGAAAACTGCACTCTTGTTGACATTGTTTTTGTCTCTTTCAGCTTTCTCGGAAGAAGGTGAGATTCATCCTGCTTACATGAAGACTTTTCAGATGATCGATGAAGTTCATGGTAAAACCTTTGAGTATAAAGCATGCGCCAGTGATGATCCCAATGCTCCTGAGTACTGTAAAAATCTTTATGAGTATATTTGCTCGCAGAAGAAAAGCATTGATAGGAGAGGAAAGCTTGATAAAGAGCTGATGGATAAGTTTTGGCGGGATCTTCCGAGATCTCTCACCCACAAGCGTTTTAACGACACTGTGAAGGCCTCTCATCAGATAGCTGAAGACAGTGTTTTCAAGCTCACCAGGATCAGCAGATCAGACATCAGGTACGCTCTTACTGATGTAAAGACTGCTCTCTATAAATTTATTTCTCCCACGCGACTGATTAATGAAAAATATAAAAGTGAACTCATAAGGAGAATGAGCAGCGTACAGCTTATTTACGGCAGAGAGTACGTGGAAATCCTGGTTAAAAACGCCAAAGGCAACACTCCTAAAGAAATGTCAGAGGAAGAAGTGCGCGTTCATGCCAATAAGCTTTATATGTCAGTTTGCGGGATGAGTGGCCTTGAAGTAAACGCCTTCTTTGAAGGTGGTTATCTGGTGCTTTGCCCTGGACTCGTGATCTCTATGTCTGAGTATGGAAGGTCTTCTCAAGAGACCCTGGCGGCTTTGAAATTTACCATCGGTCACGAAATCGGTCACTCTATTGATTCAGCCGTTTATCCGGATGTGTATAAAAAAATGCAGGCCTGTTATGAGGACGTATCCGGGAGCAAGGATATCTGGAATGTTGATAGGGCGGCGGAAATCACTGCCGACTACTGGGGTGCCCTGGCCTTAGGATCAAATCTTCCAAACATGCACATCAAAGCACTTGATCCTGATCAACCTGAGGTTAATGCCAGAATCCTGGCCATTGCCACTGATGGATTCTGCTCCAATCATGCTGAACCAGGCTCACCTCATCCCGAGAGCACCTTCCGTACCAATCAGATCTTGGCCAAGCACCCTTATCTTGCCCGGGCCCTGAACTGTGCGCCTTCCAAGAAAGATGCCCCTTATTGTTCGCTAAATGGCTCATATTCCAATTAAGTGGCCTGAATTTATTACACATAGCGTTGGTTGTCGTTGATGAAAATGGCAAATGAAGAGAGAGTAGGCTCCGTTTCACATAAGGAGCCCCATGAAAGCACTTGCCGTACTTTGCTTAGGAATTGTTACCAGTCTTAACGCTGCAACTGTCGCAGTCATTGATTCAGGAGTTGATTACACTCATGATCAATTAAAGCACAACATGTGGAACAGTCTTTCCAAGAGCTATGGCTGGAACTTCGCTGAAAACAATTCAAAAGTTTTTGATCCTTATCTCATCTATTCTTTTTCACCTGACGTAAAAAAATATTCAGATATTCAATCTAAGTCCTATCTTTTCGCGGCATCTGATGAAGAGAAAGAATGGGCGAAAGAGAAGGCAAAAGATAAGGACTTCATCCAGGAAGTGAATCGTTTTGGTAACTACGTTCATGGAACACACGTCGCTGGAATTGCCATGAAAGGCACTGATCATAAAATCATGGCGATCAAACTTCTACCAACTCCCGCCAAGGCCAAGCAAAGTGACCTGAAGTCTAATCTTAGTAAGTCACCGGAAAAGGATCTGGATACTTTATTAATTCAGGTGGCCCTCACCAATGCCACTAAGATGGCCGAGATCGGAAACTACGTGAACAGCATGGGTGCTCATGTTGCGAATGGTTCCTTTGGTACGAGCATTTATATGGCCGCTGAACTCGCATATAAGGCATTCAAAATTGTGTATAAGAGAGATCCGTCTGATGATGAATTGATAATGACTGCTGTTAAATTCATGGAGATGACGATTATCCTTGGTAAAAAATTCGTTGAGGTTGCTCCGAATACTCTTTTCGTTTTTGCTGCAGGAAATGATGGTCTATCCAATGATCAGATAGGTGCTTCACCGGCGAACATCAA
>JBKHWS010000127.1:0-2982 GCA_046566385.1 Bacteriovoracia bacterium
TCGCACCATTTTGAAGAAGAAGGATGATCTCACCATTCTTTTCCAACTTCGCAATGTGCTCAGGAGGAATTCTCTTTTCAATTTGACTCAAGTTAAGCCCCGATGGATTCGTTTGAAGAATGCGGTACTGCTCATCGGATACCGGAACAGAGATAGCATTTCCGCCCTGACTGTTATTCTTCTGGGTGGCCTCTATCGTTATGGACCCATCTGAGAATTTTCTAAGGTTAACAAGTTTAGCTTCTTCCCTTGCCACTGAATCAGAAGAATTGGATGAAGAAGATGTGCTGGCCGCTCCGGACCCACTTCCAGTTCCACCAAGGGATGCCCCTTTTGCTCCCGACTTACTTCCGGCAGTATTAAATGGAGTTTCATTGACGCTGGCCGGGCCTCTGTTAACTTCTTCTTCGACCGGTCTGGAGTTTGCGGCGAATATTGAAGATGCATTCTTACTCGCAGCTTTGGTCCCATTTTCAGAAGGCTTATTCTGCTCCACTTCGTTATCTCTTTTTCTCGCAGCAATGGCATCATTTAAAAGGTCCAGCTGCTGCTTACTCATCTGCTGTTGTTGAGCAAGAAGCGCCTTCAGAGTCGCGATTTCTGCTTTCATCTTTTCATTGGCAGCTGAATCGGCCGGACTTAGGTTATTCCCCTTTGACTCTTTCCACTCCTCGTATTCTTTTTCCCAGTCAGCGAGCATTTCCTCACGCTTGATCTGGCTCATCTCTTCAACCTTAGGAACTTCTTCTGTTGACTCGTTTTGCTTAGAGATAGGATCTACATTACTTATCGGAGAGGCATAATTGAAGTAAGGAACGCTGTTAAGGTCTTCCTGATTCACTGAGGCCGGCTTCGAACTAACTGCACTATAGATAGATTCTTCCCCTTCTCCTCCAGGTTGTTGACTCATTTTTTCATTTATGCCATCTCTTGAGCTGAAGGCGTTTGTGCTACTTTCTGATTCATTAAGGAAAGAGAAAATATCTGAAGACGTATTTCCAGTAATGGAAGCTATATCACTATATGACATACTTGATCCATGACGGCCCGGATCTGCCAGTCTGACTCGGGCATCTTTTGGATTTACTTCTTCAAGGTAGTGGGCCCAGATTTTATTCCAGCCTTCACCATTAAGTGGTGAACGGCAATACTGTTGCCCTGAGTGTTCTCCGCGGTTACAAAACTCAACCTGAAATTCATTCACGCTTAACTTCTTACCAAAGCCCAGGAACCCTGAAGGTTTTTTATTGCAAATTTCATCATTGTAGGCCTGGAATTCAGGGTTCGTCTGATAATCGGGATTAAAATCATTTGCAAGAAGTTCATCAAGATTGTCAGCGATCTCCAGGTCTTCCTCTGAACTAAGGTTGTCGATTTCGGGCATCCTCTTTTCCAATACCTTACAATAACCGGCATACACGTCGACGCATTCAATGGCAGAACTACTGGTGATATCCGGCTTACAAGTATCCGGCGACGGAAGCTTGTACTTGTTTACAAACTCCTGGACAATAGATCTCTGTGAAACACCAGTTGACTGAGGAGTAGAAGCCCCTCCCGAAAGGAATTCAGCGTTCCGGATACGTTCATGTGTTTTTTTCAGGATATCATTATGTGAAGAAAGCGAAACCATTCCCACGTGCTTTGGTTTCTTGAAAAATTCTCCGAGTGCATTCTTATATCTATCCTGGCAATCACTCTCATAGGCCTTACTGGAATTACATCCTTCATCACCTAACATCTGCATGATACCAAAGAGTTCCTGTTTGGATGCAGCAAAAGATTCTGGCTGGCTCTGGTCAAATTTTGCTTTTATTTCTGGTGCGAGTTCTAGATCCATCTTTTCAAAATCTTCTTTTGAAGCTCCCATCAGGTATTTAATCAGAGGACTTCTGTTCAGGAACTTAAGTTTAGCTTTGAGGCCCTTAATCTTTTCACGGTTACCTTCAATCCTTCGCTGGGACAGAGGGAGGGCCATCAGGGCCCGGTAGTCTTTTTCCAGTGTCTGGTAGTCCCAGCTTTTCTGATCGAAGCCTTTCTTCAAATCATCTAAGATATACTTGCTGTCTTTATCTTCCACTGAAGGGAACTGGCGGTTTATCATGTACTGCCTGGCAGAGATACACTGCCCAGTCCGATATGGTTCTTTGCTGTCAACGACAAGTTCACCTTCTCGTTTCGGTTCTCTGAAGTTTAATTCATGACCGATAATTTTATCCCCTTCAGTTCGAAACTTAAAAGCGTTCTCATTCTCATCACCCTGAAATAATGAACTTGAATAGGCCTTGGTAAAATTAATGGAACCAGTCGCAAACGCGGAGTGGAACATCAGACCGTTCAAGGTTGCATCATGGTCTTTGTTAACAAGCTCTTTGTTCTGGTTGAGTGTCCTTTCAACCTCGGAAGCAACTCCTCTGTATCTTTGGTTTGCCAGGATATCAGAGTTCATAACACTTGAAATTGGAAGAAGGACAGAGCTTCTAAGACAATCACATATTTCTTTATCCTGTTTAAGAAGCTCACTGTCTGAATTCTCATCGGATGCAGTAAAGCTCACACGGTCTTTATAACATTCAGTCCAGTTCAATGCACTGGCAAGGTCACTTAGTGGACGCGTTTCACGTGGACAGTTATAATCCTCGAACGTTCCAACTTTTACCCGCTCAGAAATTTTTGTTATTTTTTCTGTCTCTTCCGTAGGAGTTTCTTCAGTTTCAAAACTTGTAAAACTGTCTAATCCTATTCCTAAATAGAGAGGATTCCGTCTTTTGAGGCCAGTACCCCAGCTGGAGTACGGAGAGAAAGTCGGAGTAAGACTGAAGCTAAAATTATCCAGGCTAAAAGGATCTTCTTCCTTTAAATAATCGCTATAGCTTTGCAATTGCCCGGATGTATTAATCTTAAGACCTGATCCATAATCATTATCAGTCTGAAACATCAGCCTGTCTTCGCTTGACATCAAAGAATAGTTCATGGGCTGAA
>JBKHWS010000128.1:0-2940 GCA_046566385.1 Bacteriovoracia bacterium
ACTCAAAAAGTTCAGAGTTCGCCTTCGAGATTAATTTTGACGGTCTGGTTACCGTCAAAAAATTCATACCGGTTGGATCAAAGGAACTGGTTTCACGGACAGTGGTTAAATGGAAAGAAATTGAAAGAATTGAAAAATCGAAAGAAGGTGAGAAAGAGATTTTAAAACTTTACTCACCAGAGGGTCACATTGCCGATATAATCTGGTATATTAGAACCGACAAAAAGAAGGTCATGAAATTACTGTTACAGGGGATGATTGCATCAAACCATCCCTTGCGGGTCTTCTTAGAGAACGAAAAGGAATTATTGTGAAATCCCAGCTGACCCTTGAACAAAAATACGATTTCTATGAACGCTCAGTGCAGAATCCTGAAGTCGAAGTCAGTTTCATGCATGACGAATATAAAAGGTTCTATGGACGCTCTCCTTATACTTTCAGGGAAGACTTTTGTGGAACCGGGGCCATCTCTTGTAAGTGGGTTGAGCAGGATCGGGAGTGCGAAGCCTGGGGAGTTGATCTTGATCCTGAACCGATTAAGATGGGGAAGGAAAGGCACTTTTCTAAACTAACGAAGGGGCAGAAGTCCCGCATGCATTATCTTCAGCAAAACGTCATGAAAACGACAGCTCCAAAAGTCGATGTGGTTTGCGCTTTCAATTTCTCTTACTGGATTTTTAAGAACCGAAAAGACCTTCTTAAATATTTTAAAACGGTTCGAAAGTCTCTCAATAAGCAAGGGGCCTTCTTCTTAGATATCTTTGCAGGCCCTGAAAGCCAGAAGGTTATCACTGACACCAAGAAACTCGATGGTCTGACTTACTACTGGGAATGCCAGCATTTTAACCCCCTCACTCATGATTGCACTTTTGCCATCCATTTCAAGGATGCCAAAGGGAAAAAACATGAGAATGTCTTCACGTATCATTGGCGTATGTGGATGATGCCAGAGCTGCGTGACCTTCTTATGGAAGCAGGTTTCTCTAAGACCGTAGTTTATTGGGAAGGGGATGATGAGGATGGCAGTGGCAATGGGGAATTTGAACCTGCAGAAGACGCTGAAAATTGCGATGCCTGGGTTTCTTATATCGCTGCTCTGACCTAAATAGTGATGGTATCGAGAAGAGAGATGACCTTCTGAAAACGGGAAGTGGGGAATTCTTCCTTAAGTTCACGAAGCATTTCTGCTTTATCGAAGGGACCACTTTCATGCTTTAAGATTATTCTGGTGAATTCTTCAGCAATAATGAAAACAATCGCCATTGGAGATACATTGTTACCGTAATGTTCTGAGAATCCTATTCCATTCAGAGTCCCGTGATGTTGCCGGATAATCTGATCTGACCCCATAGGAGCATGAGGGAATTTCGACACAAACTCCGCTGCCATCTGGGCATGCTTTTCAACCAACGCTTTCTCATTCGGTTCAAGTTTTGCTTTCTTAAGTTCAATCGTTGATTTGATCTTACCTTGCTCATCATTTTCGAGAACAATATCGTGGAAAAAGGAGATAAAGCTTATTTTATCTTCCTGCTCCTGGTTTCCCCAATCAATGTTTTTCACAATGTGAAGTCCCACGTAGGTAAGGATTTGAGTGTGCTTGAAAAGGTAGCTGGTTTTGTTGCTTAAAAGTCTTTCGAGAAGCTTAGACATTTTTGGAAACATCTTCACATTCTTCCTCATGAGAACCATGTTTTTATTTGCCAGTTTTATCGTCTCTTCATTCAGCCCGATGGAAACAAGCTTCTTTGAAAGAAGCTCCATGGTTTTGTCTCCCGCGGTCATTTCTTCATCTGGCGAAATTTCCTTACTTGAGAGGAGAGTCATGAGTTCTGAAGTCACATTGTTCACAAATTCAAGGCGGTCCATCTTATCCACATAGAGGTGGCCAATTCCCTCCTGGATCAGTTTGGATATAAAATTTTCGTCAAAAGCTTCCAGTTTATTCAGGCAGAGATTATATCGGGACTGGTCTTCCTTATCTCGGGCATAAACAGAACAAACAGAGCGTTTGATGGCCTTGAAATACTCAATGGGTATGGGAAAATAGTGAGGAACCACTTTTTCCGACATATCTTTGGCAGTGATGTTGAGGGCCTTGGCAGCACTTTGAATCAGGATTTTTAATTCCATTGAATTCGGTACGTGGGCAAAGCACCCCGGAACTTCCTTACCGGGTCCAATTTCAATAATGGGGATGTTGAGATTTTTCTCATTCAGGTAATCTAGCATTTCCTTGGCCGCTTCAGTTTTTTCAATGACGGCCCTGACTATGATGAGATTGACTTTTGATGCGTCACTTTCAAGGAACTTTTTAGCTGAATCGGCGGTTTTTTGAGCAAGAATCTCAAGCCCTAACCAGGTATTGAGATTGAGCGTGTAAAACGACTCAATCTTAGGATTGTTTTCTACTAAAAGCGTTAGACTCAAAGTCCCTCCGAGTATGCTTATAGTTTAATCTCTTTGGGGATTTTTGCTTAGTTTTTTGTTAAGATAAGGGCATTTGTTGCATTAATATTCTCCGGAGTTGTTGTGGATTCCTTAACAAGTTTTTTTGATTCTGATTTTAATACCCTACAGGAACAGTGGGAGAAGTCTCTGGTTAGTGAACTGAAGATCCCTGATCCTCTTAACAAGACTTCCAAGAAGTTAGCGACAGGCGTTCTCTGGCCCACTCTATCCCTCAATAGAAAACATGAAGTCCAGCTCTCTTCTGAATCCTGGAAAAAGGCTTCAACCACTTACGCCTGCCTTCCCCTTGAGCAGATTGAAGAACTTCTTTCAGATGATCTCAAAAATGGTGTGAGAAACTTTTTTTTCTATCAAGAGAGTCTGAATGAGGAGAAATGGAAAAAAGTTGAAAAGATATTAAGTGACTTTTCCGACAATGATCAAATTGAAGTATTCCTGCCGAACTCGCTCTATACAAGTTCAAAACTT
>JBKHWS010000129.1:0-2888 GCA_046566385.1 Bacteriovoracia bacterium
CATGGTCATCAGGAGATATTTGAAGGTATCAAGGGGTCTCTTTAAGAGGTCCGAGAATTCCAGGATACCCCTGTTAGCAAGGACGACTTCCCCGGACAAGGAGAAAAGATTCAGGGATTGCAAGCTCGGAGGAAGAGAGGCGAGTCTTCGGTCCATAGTGATTTGCTGAAGGTTTGCATCCACATGCAGTTGCGGCTCGATGGTGGTCGCTCCTATTGAGTAGCGTCTGTTGATAAAGAGCCTTTCTACTCTGATGTGCTTAAAGACTTCCTGATAACTTCCTTTATAGTTCTTAAGGAGGGCATCAAAAATGACTCTGTTTCTTTGAGAAAGGTCACCATTGTAGAGGTAGGACTTTCTGACTGTTTCAAGTCTTGGCCCGTCGTTTTTAAAAGCTTCGTCGATGAGTTTCTGACGGGTCTTAATCGGAAGGAGCAGTAATGGATGATCCTTCAATTCAGATGTGATGATGGCCGAAATATCCTTGTCTTCAAGGAAGGCATAGGAGTTTATGTTTTTATCCCCGGCGCTTCCGGATAATCCAAGTGATCCTTTCACAAATTGATCTATCGGGAAAACCCAGCTGAAGGAGAACAAAGATCCTTCATCTGTACAGGAATAGTCCTCGGCAGCAAGCATGATTTTTTTTATCAGGCTGGATTTGGATGAACCATTGGGGCCTACAAGAAGAATGAACTTGTTATTGAAACCTTCTTCCATGAAATTCTGTAGGAATTGATGGATTCTTTTCTGAGTCTTCACTTGTCCATGAACGGGAGGAGCATCTGCATGTTCACGGGTGAACAAACTATAACTACCGTTTGGGTTAGTGCCAAAGTAATCAAACATGTCACGTAGGTAAATGTTAGAAGGCCGGAGTTCTTTTTCCGGATTCTTTTCAAATAACTTCATGTAGTCATCGAAGGCCAGTACGTTTTGATAGCGACCTTCTTCTTTATTTACTTCTTCCATCCATTTCATATAACCTGATCCTGTGAAGAGACATTCTGATAAATCCATTATACCAAAGATCATCCTGATCTTGGGTACTCTTAGCATTTTAGGCATAATTTTGCTCTTCTTGCGACCACGGCCTCACGCGCATGTGAAGCCAAAGCGTCCTGAAACTCCAGAGAAGCTTTTTACTCAGGTGATGGATGCGGCAAAACCTGCGATTTTGAAACTGTGGGAAGAAGGAGATACCTTTTTCCCGGCCAGGGGTGTGAACTGCCCTTCAGAAATTATTCACGAAGCGAACATCGGTAAAAGTTACTACCAGTGTAACCCCCACTTCTGGCAGTGTTATTGGCAGGGAGGAGTGAGAGATCTACCGGAACTTGAAATCGATCTTTTTGGTCAGACGTTTCACCTGGTGGCCAAACCTGCTTTCGATTCCCGGTACTACGATCTCTTTAAAAGGCAGGAGCCAGGTCTCACTCTTCAGTATGGGTATATCGTTGAAATGGAAGTTAAAGAACTTCCCGGAAAATCTCAAACGATGATCCTGGCGGATTCCTGCCGTGACACTTATCTCCCTCAACGGATTTATGGCTACGGTAAGGTTAAGAACAACACCGAGGAAGGATTTGTCTGGGATAATCTTGATCGTCACCTCTTCATTGATAAGTTTTATGTGACGAACCGCCAGCTGAATGAGTGGCTTACTTTAATCGGGTCTCCGGAGAAAAAAATTCAGGACCCCGCTAAGTGGCCCCATCCTGCTTTATTGCCTCTCGCTGAGCAGAAGGCCTACTGTTCGTACTATGGAAAAAGACTCCTGGAAGCAAAACTTTTTGATGCTGCCACTATGTCTCCATCAGAGTTAAAAAATCCTCTTCCTGAAAAAGTTTACAGGCCCGCAACTCCATGGCAAAGGGATCTTTCAAAGACATTTCTGGGGATGTCCAGGATTAATCCAGATTACCAGCTGACCCCTCTTGATTGCCAGCTTGCCCAGGTCCAGGGTTGCCATGAAAAATATTTCACCACTGATTCTGCCACCTGGATGGGGTTTCATTTTTCACTGGGCTTTTTCCCGGAGTCTTTGCAAAACTTCATTGAGCCTGAAAAGAACCTTAAAAAGTCTTCCCGGTTTCTAAATGCGGCTTCTCCCTGGCATGAACTGGGTGTGCTCTCTGGATGGAATGGGAAGCAATCAGCGAAGGAGCCTGTGGCCTTCAGATGCTACGAGGAAGTTGAAAAATGATTGCCCTGTTGTTGATACTTTTATCCTCTTTTACCATGGCCAGTGAGCCGATTCATTGGTCTTATATTTTGAAAATCGGAGACCGCCATGAGTTTTATGAGAACCGTCAATTGATTGAGAAGCCAAAAGATGCCTGGCAATTACTCTTTTCCCTTAATTATATTGATGGGAATCTTCAAAAGCTTAAAGACTGCATTTTCTATCGGGTTCCGGGGAGTGAATCTGGAATCTTAAAAGTGACTACGCTACCCGTTTCTTCTCCTTGTGAAGAGAAACTTCTTTCTCCCGGCAACCTGGAGATCAAAGACGTCAAGGCCCTGCAGTTTAATATTTTAGACACTGAGGCGGAAATCGACTTCTCCCTGGCCGATTTTACAACAAGGAAATGGCAGGCAAGAATTCAGACTCCACTAAGTAAACCGGAAGCCTTCTCTCATCTTTCTTCTGCAGCCTTCAAATCCCCAAAGATTATTCTGATAGCACCTAAGAGTCCGATGCAGGTTAAAAAGACTACCACGTACCTGGCAATGGATTCTCTCTGCCATGATGTCTCGGATGATTGCCAGGAAGTTACTCCTTCTCAATGCTCAAGCTGCAGCGGAGGTTGGTATGAGATCCCTAACGGATGCCCGATAGGTCCGAAGTATTGCGGGACTTTGGATTGTGGGAAAAAAGGGCGACC
>JBKHWS010000130.1:0-2462 GCA_046566385.1 Bacteriovoracia bacterium
CTTCTTACTTCCCCCGATCCCATGGAGCAGGAAAATATGGTGCTGAGATCCACATCCGGCAAAGGCCAGGTTCTGAAGAAAAAGGGTCACCAAAAGGAATTTTAAGAATTTCATAAGGTTAGCTCCTGAAACACTTATCGGTGACTAAAACGGTCCACTTTACAAAATAGTTGATGTTTCCTGTATGTTTAAGTGGTTTAAAAAGACAATTAGTTTAATTAGATCAATTTTATTAGTAAAACTAGATCATTTTTACTACACTGGTTTTATACCTCATAAGGGGAATTATGCGTGAGAACACTGCTTCTCAATTCTTTTTTCCCTTAAAACCCTCTATGGGAGAGTTAAAATGAGCAGCGAAAACGTTTTAAAAAAGCTTTTGAAGACGAAGTCCCAGGAAGAAGTCCTGGAGAAGTATCTCCGACCGGATAAGGCCCAAAAAGAGGCCCCTAAAACTCCCGGCAGACCCAAGGTGGCCCATGAGAAAAAGGCCCGCAATTTTACCCTGTGTCTGGCGCCTCAATATCTCGAGTTTCTGGATAAAATGATTGTGAAGGATCCTAAGATCCAGGGTAGGGGAAGGAAAATCCGGTTTATTATCGACCGCTTCATTGAACACGAACGAAGAAGCCTGGAGCAAATGAAGGTATTGAAAGGATCTTTGAAGGAAGTGCAGAAGGTTTTAAATGAATTTGGAAGTAGGGTGAAGAAAGGAGAAAAACTGAACCTTTCCCTCAGAGAGAAAACTACGATTAGCAGGGCCGTCGATCAGGTCCACCTTCTCCTTAAAATTCTAAATTATTCACCAAAGACCTTGCACCGGATTCTACCCCGGGAAGACTGGGCGATTTTATCCTTTGCTTTGGACTGGAAAAATAACCGGGAAATTAAACTATGAGAGAAATTCAGACCTTTTCTCATTTTGAAATTGATAAAGCAGTTCGGTTTGACCGGAATAAAATTTATTATGGTTTCATCCACAATTTCTCCTCCGAACACACCCGCGATGCCTATACCCGTGATCTTAGAAAATTTTTGCATTTCCTGCAGAATAGTTTCAAGAGCATTAGTGAGCTCCAAGTGGAGCATGCTCATGTGGTGGCCTACAAGGACTTCCTCTTGAAAGAAGATTTCTCTCCCCGAAGTGTAAACCGATTACTCGCTACCTTATGGTCTTTTTATGAGTATCTGATCGACATGGAACTCATCGATAAAAACCCCGTCTCAAGAGTTAAAAGATTCAGCATACCAAAAGAAGTCAAAACCCAGGATATGTCAGATGAGGAAGTGGTAAGGCTTCTCGAGGCAGTAGATACGAGCGTTCCATCCGGTAAACTTCACAAGGCGATTCTGACATTGTTTTTTACAACTGGGATGAGGCATAGGGAAGTTTCCCATCTGCAGTTTAAAAACCTGGATGAAGAAAACGGTTTCACTGTTGTCCGGTATTGGGCCAAAGGTGCAAAGGAAATGGTGACTCCATTAAACCCCAAGGCTGAAAGTGCCTTGAGTGACTATCTCCAATGGGCGGATTCAGAGGGGTATTCCATGAATAAGGAAGATTACATCTTCCGAGGGACAAAAAATAATGTAAACCGACCGCTTGATCCGAAGTCTCTGAATTACATCATAAAAAAATATGCAAAAAAAATTGGTATTAAGGGAAACATAACAATTCACTCGGCCAGATCTACAGTGATTGGAATGCTCCTGGATAAAGGTCATGCCCTTGAACGGGTGGCCGATTTTGTAGGTCATAGGGATATCTCCATGACCAAGGCCTATAATAAAAGACGTTTAAAAATACATCAGTCTCTCAGTCTTGATCTGTAGTTTTTTTAAAGTTGCCTCCTGATTTTGGGATGGGAAAATGTTGATGGAGGAAGATTTATGAAATATCTGCTTTTTCTTTCCCTCATCTTACCCTCAGCTTTTGCCCGGGATTCCGATCAGATGCTGGTTCGATCTATTGATAATATCGATTACCAGGGAAACACCGCTAAAGTCTTACTAGAAACTGGTGAAACCTTTGAAATTCCCCGTGATCATGCGGCCATGCCATGCCTTTGGAATGGTTGGATGGCCCCCCAGGAAGTCATATTAGGAATTGATGAGGAAACGGGTGAGATTAATGAATGTAAATTATATGCTGGTGGTGTGAAACACTTAAAAAATACCAGAAAAATTGATTACTAAAAATCTACTGTTCACTGGCTGAACCATTTTTGGATTTTGGTGATCCATACTTTTCATAAACTTCTTTAATGATGTTTTCACCATTGATGGCCGCTGATTTGACATAGACACCGTCAGCACAAGTGATGGTCTGAGCGTCAGTTCTTTCACATCCTAAAGCTTCGGGCTTCGAATCTGGTTTTTCAGGAGTAGTAACAATGTTTGGAATGGTTCCACTTGCGGCCGGACGACATTTCAAATTGCCGGGGCCAATGCCACATTTTTGG
>JBKHWS010000131.1:0-2454 GCA_046566385.1 Bacteriovoracia bacterium
TCAGGGACTTTCACTTTTGAGTGGAAATCTACAGGAGATTTATACCGATCTCTACAATCTCTTCCTGATTCATAAATCTTCCCTTGAGCTGTCGATAGATTTCTCGGAAGACATAGGTGAGGAGGCAGCACGGGACTATTTCTTTAAAAGCTTAGATGACTTCTCCAGAAGATTTGAAACACTGGTTAAACGCGTCCAACCTATGGAGCATAATCTTGTTCAACCAGAAATTGTTCTGGCAGGTCTTCCTAATTCTGGAAAAAGTTCCCTCTTTAATCATCTTCTCTCAGAAGAAAGAGCAATCGTTTCTCAACAGGCCGGCACGACCAGGGATTATTTATCTGAAGTCATAGTCATTGAAGGTGTTAAGTATAAATTGATTGATACTGCGGGAATTCGTGAATCTCTTGATCAAATTGAATCCGAAGGAATTAGGCGGACTAAGAAAAAATTAAAAGAAAGTTTTTTTTCTATTCTTCTGATTAATCCGTTTGAAATCGTAGAAGGATTCAATGAACTTGTTGAATATAACTTCGACCTCATTTATTTTACTCATGCAGACCTACCGGGTTTTCCTGAGGCTAAAGCGAAACTTGTGAAAACATTTCCCAAACTTGGTTCTATAGGGGCGATTAATCTTCTAGATTTAGGAAGAGAGTTTGACTTGGTCCTACAGGGGCAAGTCAATAAAAAATATTTAGACGCGATTAGTGGTAAACCTCTTTTATTGGATCGGCATAAGCATCTAATATCACAAGCATACACTTGTCTTAAGCAATATCAACTACTTAGTGGTTCTGAAGCAGATGTCGCCATTCTATCCCAGGAATTAAATGCCCTGGGGCATTGTATTTCAGAACTCATAGGTATAGTTTCACCAGATCAAATCTTAAATTCTATTTTCTCTAATTTTTGTATCGGAAAATAGAATTGTTCCACGTGGAACAATTATGGAAAAGAAAACATGAAGATGTTCGATATCTTAGTGGTTGGCGGTGGCCATGCTGGAATTGAAGCAGCCTACATTGCTAGTCAGTTCGATCTAGATGTAGGGATTATAACCATTCCTGGAATAGGTCTCGGATCTGCTCCCTGCAATCCCTCAGTGGGGGGGGTGGGTAAAGGTCAGGTAGTTCGTGAGCTGGACGCTCTAGGTGGGTTGATGGGTATACTTGCCGACAAAGCTGGGATCCAGTTCAGGACATTGAACGACTCCAAAGGTTTTGCCGTTCAATCTTCTCGCGTTCAAATAGACAAGGAAAAATACTCTGAGGAAGCTGAAAAGATTATCGCTTCAATTCCAAACATAACGGTTATTAGAGAGAAGGTAACCTCTATTCACAAGAATGAGTTTTTTGAAGTGAGGGGGGAAAACCTTTATCTTACTCGTAAAGTTATTATGACCGTTGGCACATTTCTTAACGGGAAACTGCACACTGGATCCGAGCAATCCTATGGTGGTAGAGTTGGTTGCGAAAAATCAGACGGACTCCAGGATTTATTTTCAGATATTAAGACCAGGCCACAAAGATTTAAGACAGGAACTCCTCCAAGGTTAAATAAGGCTACAATCGACTACTCCAAGCTAGAAGAGCAGCCTTCAGATGACAGAGTTCGAAACTTTCACTGTCTACATTCACCGTTTGAGCGACAAATATCTCAGGTTTCCTGCTGGCTAGCCCGTACCAATCAAACAACAATGGAAATAATTCGATCTAATAAAGAAAAAAGTCCAATGTTTAATGGGCAGATTAAAGGTGTTGGGGCCAGATATTGCCCATCCATTGAAGACAAGGCTTTTCGTTATCCCGAAAAACATGTGCATCATGTCTTTATCGAGCCGGAAGGTCTAAATCTAGATACTGTTTATCCTTCTGGAATATCTTCATCTCTACCAAAAGATGTTCAGGAGCAATATGTTCGCTCTATGGATGGCCTTGAAAGTGCTGAAATTAAAGTTTATGGATACGCAGTTGAATATGACGTGATTGATACTACTGATCTAAGGCTCACACTAGAGCATGTTCATATACCAGATTTGTATTTTGCCGGACAAGTTAATGGAACTTCTGGATACGAAGAGGCTGCTGGACAAGGGTTTATTGCCGGAGCAAACGCATCCCTGGCCATTAAAGGGAAAAATCCTCTTATTTTGAGTAGGCATGAGTCCTATATAGGGGTAATGATCGAAGACTTAACTTCAAATACCCGAGATGAGCCCTACCGACTATTCACCGCTCGCTCTGAGAACCGCCTTTATATAAGGGAAGATAATTCCCTCCTGAGAATGTGGTCCTATAGGACCGAGTTTGGTCTCAATCTGCCCATAGACCAGTACCAAAAGAGTTTTATAGAACAGTATCAGCAGCTCATGGATTATTGTGATGAAACCATGATTTCTGAGAGGTCTCCTCTCATGAAGGAGTTTTCAGGGGAAGGCGATTTGCAGCAGTT
>JBKHWS010000132.1:0-2318 GCA_046566385.1 Bacteriovoracia bacterium
GACCGGAATTGGGGCCTTACTCTTAGGAATTTATGAAAAGGGTAAATTACGATATGCGGGAAAAGTAGGAACTGGTTTTAATAATAAAACACTAAAGGATTTAAAAAAAGAACTCTCTTCACTGGAGCAAGAAGAATCTTCGTTTGATATCAATTCTCCCAAAGGTAAAAGCCTTCATTGGGTAAAACCGGTTAAAGTGTGTGAAGTTTCATTTGGTAACTGGACGGATGAAGGAATTCTTAGAACTCCCGTTTTTCAGGGACTCAGGGAAGATAAACCTGCCAAGGATATACACATGGAAAAGCCCAAAAAAACTCTTTCAAAAAGAAAGTTAAGTATTGTCCGGGAAATATCATCACCCGATAAGATACTATTTAAAAATGAGAAGATTACCAAACAGCAGGTGGCGGACTTTTATCAGTCAATAGCCTCCGATATGATTCCTTATCTGGCAGGAAGGCCCCTTTCACTTGTCAGATGCCCCAATGGGGGAGAAGGTCATTGTTTTTTCCAAAAACACATTACTGGAAACATCCCTGATTCTTTTCACACCTTTCCCATACAAGAGGGAAAAGGCGAGGGGACCTATCTTTCCATTGATTCTGCAGAGGGACTGCGTGAGCTGGTTCAGCTCAATGCCTTTGAGATTCATGCCTGGAACTGCCAAGCGGAAGATTATATGTGGCCTGATCAGATCGTCATGGATCTTGACCCGGGTCCTGGTGTTCCCTGGGAAGATGTCATTGAAGCGGCCTTTGAATTAAAAGAGATGCTGGAAGATCTGGAACTCGAGAGTTTTGTTAAGCTCACAGGTGGAAAGGGGCTTCATCTTCATATTCCTATAGAGCCTATCTATGACTGGGACCAAATCAAGTCATTTGCCCAGGGACTTGCGATAGAACTTGTGGCCAGGCATCCTCAGAAGTATGTCGCGAACATGTCTAAGAAAATTCGGAAGAATAAAATCTTTGTCGATTATTTACGGAATGGTTATGGAGCAACAGCAGTCGTCCCATACTCTTTACGGGCAAAACCAATGAGTGCAGTGGCCCTTCCTGTGGATTGGAAAGAGTTGAGAAAAATAAAGGGGCCTCATGACTTTACGCTGGATAAGGCCCGAAAAAAAATAAAGGCCCGAAAAAAAGATCCTTGGGAGAAAATGCTAAAACTTAAGCAAAAAGTTTCTATTCTAACTCCGGCCAGGAAAAGAAAAAAATCAGCTTAATAGGTCTTTAGAATAAAGTACTCCAACAGGCCCTGGATTTCTTTTTTCTTTTGCTTGAAGTGATCTTTTTGTTCCGTGGATAGAGTCGGAATTAGTTTCTTGAGCATCTCTAAATTCTTATTCCCGGTTAAACTCTTTTTTTGATAATTCTTGAAAGCTTCGGTAATCAGTTCTTCCTTCATCTCTAATGGAACTTCTTTCTCAAAGATGGTCTTTAGCTTATCACTTAAGTCCATTCTTCTGGAAATCCTGAGACCGCTTCTTTCTTTGAAGTATTCTTCATATTCTGATAAAAGTTTTTCCTGGGAAGAGTTCATGGAACCTAAGAAAAATTTGAAGCGCTCCTGAAAGCGTTTCTTGCGATCATCCTCATTTTGCTGTTTTTCCACCCGTTTCTGTTCTTCCTTCAGTCTTTTGAAAAAGGATTTTTGCTGCTCTTTATCTAACCTGGCCATCGGGCGTGACACCATGGCAGAAAAATTGGCCGCGATTTTTACATAGTCTTTTTCTAATTGGGAGTATTGATCCTCTAGTTTTTCAGGTGCTTCAAAGCTTACTTCTTTTAAGATCTTCAGAATTTCTCGGGCCAAAGGTTTTGAGTCATTTAAGAAGCGATCAACATCTTTGTCCAATTGTTGTTCTTGTTCAGTATTTAAGGGAAGGCGCTTGTTTACCTGGTGGGTTATCAGATTATCAGCATGATCAATGGCAAACTTTTTTAGGGCACAGCCGTGACTTAATAAGAGGAGCATTAGAAGTACGATCGTTTTCATGATTCACCTATATCTTCCCTGATATATACTTGCACAGATTAATTCATAAGATAATGACCCAGAATGATTACCTGATAGTCGTGCACGGGTATGCGCCAGATCATTTGTCAAATCCAGACAAGTTTTGCAATCTATTATAATGGTGAACCCAGAAAACTACCGGTCGAGTAAAGACTACCGGGAAATCCTTCGTATCCTTCAAAAAGCTTCTCTTCTGCAGGAGAACTTTCTCTGGCAGTCTCATGCCTTGGGGAGAAATATAATCCCCGTACAGCATTTTGAGATTGATTTCGTGGCCCGAGAAGTAGTGGTGAGTATTG
>JBKHWS010000133.1:0-2297 GCA_046566385.1 Bacteriovoracia bacterium
TGAGTTTCCAGAACTTCCTTAAGTTCTGCCTGTCTTCTTTTACTGTGTTTTATTCTCTTTTTCAGGAAGACGAATCTTTCCACAATCATGACCAGACTCATAAAACAAAGTCCCAGAAGAAGATAAAGGACTCCCTGGTCCACATAGTGGGCAATGGCGAAAATTCTTTCATTCATTCAATAGCTCCAAGTTTCAAAAGAAGTTTTTCTATATTTTTATTGTTTAAATTACGGGCCGTTTGGAGAGGACTTTCTCCATGAGAATTCCTTTGATTAACATCCAGCCCGAGTTTAGGTTGAGCAAAAAGTCTCAGGACGTTGAAGAGATTGTTTTTGATACAAAAGGTAAGAAGCGTTTCACCTTCAAAGCCAGTCACAACCGATCCAAGCTCTCTTTCCAGTAGGAGAAAGTTTAATGGTGGGTTCTCATTAAGTGTTTTTTTCAGACCTGTAAGGTCATTGTCTTTCACTTGTTGAAAAAGGGTCTTCTTCAGCACAATGACCAGTTCCGGAAGGAGGGCCCTCTTAATTTTGATGTCCTCTTCGCCGTAGTCCAGGCCGCTCTTCCCGCTTCTATCCTTAAATTTAATGTCAGCATCATGCTCGACCAGCAGTTCTACGACTTTAATTTTTAACCAGAAACAAGCTTCAGTCAGAAGAGTTCTTCCGTTTTTCAACTCGTCTTCCGGTCTGCCACCTTTCATCAGATAACTTCTAATGTTTTTGACATTCTCATCAATGATGTCCTGGGATAAGGCGTCCGGATTAGTTACGCGTTGAATATCCTGCACCCCTTGTTTGCCTGAAGAAGTTTGTTCATGCTTCCCACAGGAGAAGAGAATAAAAAAACTAAAAATAAGCGGAAAGATTGAAGACATAACTTCTCCCTCTTTGTCTTGAGCGAACAACTTCGCCACCCTGGGTACTTTTAGCAACAGGATCCAACAGGTTTTTGGCCTTGAAACCATAGCCCCAGTCCCCTACTTTTTGATTAAAAATAAAATCTAACTGATGAACTGGCTGCTCATAGACATCCGGACGTGCATTAGTTCCGACTTCCGTGATTCTTTTTCCCACGACATTGTAAACGAGTGCCGAATTGATCTTATATTGAGGCCGGTCATACAGAAGCTGAAGATTCGCCACATATGGTGACTGGCCTTGGAGTGGCCTTTCCTTAGAAGTCTGATTTCCCTGAGAACCGTCTATGGCCACCTTTGATTGAATCACCGAGACGTTACTGCCAAGACTCCAGCGACGGAAGAATCTTCCGAAGTTTCTGAGAGACAAACGTCCCTCAATTTCTGCTCCATAGTTAACCGCGGATTCGGCGTTCATGAAAGTCTTAACAAGTTTATCGCCGGGTTCGAAAACAGCTTCAATGGGAGCAGTAAAGTCTTTGTAGAAGACACCGAAAGAATAGTAATCACTGTCAGCGAAGTACCTTTCATAACGAAAGTCCCAGTTCTTAATGACGGTTCCCTGGAGGTCGCTATTTCCAATGACATCGTAACCAGTTTCATCTTCAATATATGAAACCATAGATAGTTCCCGGAAGTCGGGTCTGGCCACAGTCTCCCCGTAGGCTAGTCGGATCCTCTCGTCCCGGGTCACTTTCCAGGTAACGTTATAAGAAGGAAGGACATCGTTCATTACCAGCTTCCCTTGAGACGTCGGGAGACCTGGTTCATAATATTTGAAGGTCTTCACTTCCTGAATCGACTTTTCGTTCCTCACACCCGCGACCAGTGTCCACTTCTCAGACGGACTCACTTCAACAACACTGTAGAGGGACGTGAGATCCTGATTACCCGTAAAACTGTCGGCCGAGTCTGTGATATTAGTCAGCAGGAAAGCGTCAGCTCCTCTCTGCCCAAGTATCGTTTCTGTATCCTGAGACAAGTCCGGTGTGTTCCCGATGGCGAAGTTATTCTTCAGATGAAGACGGTAGACATCTGAAGAGCGATCCTTTGTGTTCTTGGTTCCCCCAACTTTCACAACAATCTTTCTGTCACCTTGCTCATAGAGATTGAAGTCGAAATCTGCTCCCACTTCCTGAGACTCGTCCACCAGTTGACTGAAAATTCTTTTATTACCAGAGACATCCGTTTCCAGAACATAACTGTTTCCGTCGAAATACCTCATGACCTCACGAGTATCCGGACTATCACGGGTCGCTTCTGATTTATTGAATCTCCATTTTGCGATTACTTTATCTTCAGCCAGTTTATGTTCACCAGATAGTTGGTTGAAAAAGAGCTGGCGCTCACTCCATTCAAGGAGGGTGTATTTTCGACT
>JBKHWS010000134.1:0-2264 GCA_046566385.1 Bacteriovoracia bacterium
TGTGACCTTTTCATCCTGACCAAGGCCCTCTGAGTTAAGAACAGTTCCTTCACCATATAAGGCATGAACAATTCTGCTCCCCGAAGGATAATTAGAGGCAACTACAGGGCGTTTAGTTTGATAACTTTTTTCTCTGTAGAAAACATTATCATCAGCTTCGGAGGCAACCCTCTGATCAAAATCATCATATTGAGGACTAAAACTATCAAACTGATTTCTTTTTGAGCCTGTTTGGTAAAAATCCCACTTATAATATCTTTCAGGAATTTCGTGCAAAAACTGACTGGGACCATTAAATTTCAAACTTCCCCACAAAAGTCTTCCTTGAGCAAAAGTAATCGTGAGTTGTTTCATTGCTCTGGTCATGGCCACATAAAAAAGTCTTCTTTCTTCTTCCAGGGCAACGGGACCAACCTCAAGGCTCTTGTAGGAAGGAAATATGTTTTCTTCTATTCCAATCAAAAAGACATAAGGGTATTCAAGGCCCTTTGAACCGTGAACAGTCATTAATGATACCTGATCCCCGGATGTATCTTCAGAATTAGAAGTGTCGAGTGTTATGGCCTCAAGAAATTTTGATAACGTTGGTTCCGTTTCAGAATCTTCAAATTGCTTAATAGCACTCATTAACTCTTCAAGGTTTTCCAGCCGGGCAGCTCCCTCATAACTTTTGTCGGCCCTTAAGACCTCAAAATATCCTGACTCATTCAAGAGTTTCTCATAACTAAAACTTGGGGAATGGTTCTGAGTTTCCAGAACCTGAACTTCCTGTATCAGATGAACGAGGTGATTTATGGCACTTTGAACTTTTCCAGAGAGGGACAGGTGCTTAAACTCAGAGTAGTTATCAGCAATTTTTTCAAGAAGCTCAAACAGGGAAAGACCCAAACGAACGGCTTCATCTTCAAGTTTTCTCAAAGATGTCGCACCAACTCCCCGGGCCGGAGTATTAATAATCCTGGTTAAGGCCAGTGAATCTTTCCTGTTCACAACCACCCTCATATACGAGAGCATGTCTTTGACTTCTTTACGGTCATAAAACTTTATACCCGCAACAACTCTATAGGGAAATTTCTCACGTCTTAAGGCATCTTCGATCGTCCTTGAATGAGCATTGTTGCGGTAAAAGACAGCAATATCTTTCAGCGATACTCCTTCCTGATGAAGACGCCTGATTTCTTGGCCGACAAACTCAGCTTCGGCTTTATCATCCCGGCATTCCACAATCCGTATCTCATCCCCTTCATCGTTGTCCGTCCACATCTGTTTTCCCTTTCGGGCAACGTTGTGTGAAATAACTTCAGATGCAGCTTCTATGATTTTTTTTGAAGAGCGATAGTTTTGCTCTAACTTAATGAGTTTCGCTTCCGGAAAAATATTTTCATAATCGAGTATGTTTCTGATGTCCGCTCCTCGCCAGGAGTAGATGGACTGATCTTCATCCCCTACCACACAAATGTTTCTGTGGAGGTGACTTAATTGCTGGACAAGGTCAAACTGTGCACGGTTAGTATCCTGATACTCATCGACCAGGACATATTTGAACTTCTGCTGGTACTTTTTCAGGACTTCTGGGTAAGACCGGAAGAGATTAAGGACTCCTGTGATGAGCCCCCCGAAATCCACAGCATTACTTCTATGAAGTTCACCTTCATATTCAAGAAAAATATCAAAGAGTCTTTTATCCTCAGCAAATTTTTCAACCTCAGGGCTTCTCGATAATCCGACATAAAAGCCGAGGTTTTTCAGGCCATCAATGAAAGCAGCTACGGTGTAAGGAGATAATTCCTTCTGATTAATTCCCCGTCTGTTAAGTACAGCTTTGATAATGGACTGTGATTCACCATCATCATAAATAGTAAAGTTCTTGCTTAGTCCCAGATAGGTCGCTTCCATCCTGAGGACTTTGGCGCAGAAGGCATGGAAAGTAGTAACATTCAAAGCGCCAATATTGATTTGAGTATTGGCCGCAAGGCGCTCTCTCATTTCCCGTGCAGCCTTATTGGAAAATGTTACGGCAAGAATCTGAAAAGGGCTGATCTGCTTTTCCTCAAGAAGATACTGAATTCTGGCAACGAGAGTTCTTGTCTTACCAGACCCCGCACCGGCCAGGATCATGACAGGACCATCTGTCATGAGGACTGCTTCTTTCTGGGACTCATTGAGGAAATTTAAATCCATTACTCTACCGTGACCGACTTAGCGAGGTTTCTTGGTTTATCAATATCAGTTCCTTTCAGCTTAGCAATGTGGTATGCGAGAAA
>JBKHWS010000135.1:0-2137 GCA_046566385.1 Bacteriovoracia bacterium
AATAAGGAAATCACTGTTAATCTGGAATCATACATTTGATTGACATCTATGGCTTTCCTAAGAACTTCTTCCGCATCATTGTCAGCATCTACCAGGGCAGCAACTCTTTCAATGCTTGTTTCATCGTTTACTACCAGAACAGGCACAGGGGAAGCTGAGCAGATTTTTCTGGCATTACTTCCAAGGTAAAAATTAAGCTCAGGAGAAGTCCCTTTGCTACCAATGACAACAATATCTGCCTTAAGTTCTTTAAGGTCTTCCAGGACTCCACTCAGGACATCGTTTTTAACCACCACCTTAACGTCAGCGGCTACACCACAACGAAAGGCCTGTTCATGCATCATTTTAACCACATCATCTGTTATGGTGTTGAGAAACTGTTCATTTAACTCAGGAAGGTATCCACAGACATTGAGATAAAAAGAGATTTCAGCTACGTGTAAAAGGTGGACTTCACCCTTGGTCCTATGAGCAAGATCCTTGGCCGCCCTAAGGGCCTTGTCTGACCCCTCAGAAAAATCAGTACATACCAGGATTTTCGGCTGAGAAAACATGGGAGCTCCTTCTTTAAACTTGCTCAAACTCAGGATACACTATCTGTATATTTATTTAATGATTTAGGGGCCTTCTTAACCATGACATACATCATGTTTTCCCATTTAAAGTACTTCCTGAAAGAGATGAGACATCTGGTTTTCTCCCCCTTCTTCTTCCTTCTGACCCTGATTGGTAATGGGTTTATCTTCCTTTGCGGGTTTCTTTTCTACCATCTTGAAAAAGGAATCAATCCGGGCCGTAGACAGGTATATTGATGCCCTATGGTGGAGCTATACAACTTCAACAACAACTGGTTACGGGAATATAACCCCGGTAACAGACTCTGGAAAAATTCTCAGCATTGTCCTCATGGTCACAGGTCTTGCCTTGTTTGCCATGTTCACGGCCCTCTTTGCAGATATCATTCTTGTCAGCAGGAACAGAGCGATAATGAAGAATAGAGATTAGGCCTGCTTTCTTTTTTCAATCTCAAAATTAACTTTTCTGAGGTTCACTCTCTCCACTTCCAGAAGTCGCTTCAGGATGATCTGATTACTGATCTGGTTAGCCTGTTCATGGAAATCCATATCGAGAGGACTTTTTAAATCTCTTTCCAGTCTTTTAATTCGATCTTCAAGACCCAGTCTCTGCACTTCAAGATCCTGAACAGAAAGACCTTCTTCAATACTTTGCTTGTTCATCTTTATCTCCTTTAAGCTTTATGCTTTAGAACAATCATGTTCGCGTCAGTGTGTTTATTTATAAAGTGAGTGAACGAACTTTCGAAAAGTCCCTTTTTCTCTCTGGTGGCAACAATAACAAGATCTACTTTTTCTTCTTTTATATAGTCACAAAACTTTCTCTTAGGATCATCGCTGAAAAGGCAACGGGTAATAATCTTTCCTGAAAAAGGCTTTGGGAAAATCTTCTGTGCATAGTCCTGAAGGGTCGCATTCACGGACTCCTCTACCTTTTTTCTGTCTGCTTCCAGGGGATAAACCAGAGCGGTTTCCCCGAGCCCAACGAGGTAGCTGATGGTAAGGTAGGAATAGATGACATGAATTTCACAGTGCTCCAGAAACTCAAGATTTTTGAGAGTCTTGAAAACCTCCGGAAGAGGTTGATTGAGATTAACGGCAACAGCTACTCGACGGGCAAATTTCATAGGTCACTCCTTATGCTTCCATTTTAAGGACATGCAAAAAGATGCACTATGACTGAAATTGCGTGAAAAGCTGATTTATATCGCTATATTCAAAGACCATTTCATATTAATGAGGTATTTATAAGATATGAATACCAAAATCATTTCAGCCCTTTGCCTCCTCATTTCCACAAATCTCTATGCCGAAACAAAATTCCCGATGGGAGATGGGTTGAATAAATGGGGTCTTCCCATCAAGTTTCCTGAATCCGATCTGGCCCTCCGCTTAGGGGCACGTTTTCAATCTCTGGCCACGATCAGGACCAATGAAGAGAACAATAGCTCAACAACCAGCAGTGATTTCCAATCCAGACGGGTACGCTTTCAGTTTGAGGCCATGCTTCCGAGAGACATTCTCTTTTATATGGATGTCCGGAATGATAACGCCAATGCTGG
>JBKHWS010000136.1:0-1969 GCA_046566385.1 Bacteriovoracia bacterium
CATGCATCATCTCCGGAGGCCAAAATTGTGGTGGCCGGATGTTATGCCCAGATGGAGGCGGATAAAGTCAAGGCCATGCGGGGTGTAGATCTTATTCTGGGGACGTCAGAAAAATATAAAGTCTTTGATTACCTTGAAAGTGAGAGTGACCAGGAAATCCGAATTGATAAGTCCACCGAATTCTGGGGAGCGGCCACAACATTGGCGGATTCTCATACTCGTGCTTTTCTAAAAATCCAGGATGGATGTAATTATGTTTGTTCTTTTTGCATTATACCTTTCGCCCGCGGAAGATCGCGAACAATTTCTGTAAGGGATGCCCTGAAAGAAGCAAAAGATCTGGCTTCGAAAGGATTCAAGGAAATCGTGCTGACAGGGGTGAATATTGGTGAATATGAAGCCATGAGTGGCGAAAAATTAACTGATCTCGTGAAATACATAGCTGAACTTCCGGAAGTTGAAAGATTGAGACTTGGCTCAGTGGAGCCCAATACTATGACTCGTGGGCTTGTTGAGACGTTGAAGGCAACAGGGAAATATCAGGATCATTTTCATATTCCTCTTCAGAGCGGAAGTGATGAGATCTTAAAATCCATGAGAAGGAAATACACGTCCTTTGAGTATAAAGACATGCTGGCAATGATCCGTTCATATTTCCCCGATGCTGCTTTTGGTGCTGATGTGATTGTCGGATATCCGGATGAGACAGAAGAGCAGTTTCTTGAGACTTTTAACTTCTTAAGGGCACAGCCCATCACTCATTTTCATGTCTTTCCTTATTCTAAGAGAAAAGGAACCACGGCAGCTAAACTTGAAAACCAGATTCAGACTACTGTGAAGAAGGATCGTGTGAGGACGTTGTTGATGCTGGGAGATGCTAAGCTGGACGAGTTTTCAGAAAGCATGGTAGGGAAAAGAACCTCCGTGTTGTTTGAGAATGAAGTCGATGGTTATTGGGAAGGCTATAGTTCAAATTACCTCCGCGTGCGCGTGAAGAGTTCCGGGAATCTGAAAAACCAGATAAAGGAAGTGGTGTGCACTTCCTTTATCGGTGGAAAATTAAACGCTGAAATTAATTAAAGAGATCTTTTTTGAAAACGATCTGACTTCTTTCTGGTCCGTAGGCGTAGATGCTGACAGGAATGCCAAGGGCATCCTGAAGGAAGCTAAGATAGGCTTCAAGTTCTTTTGAAGGCTTACCTGAGAAGTCGTCTGTGAAGGGCGTAAAATCTTTATAAAGAGGTTTTGCGTTGTAGAGGTTGATACCAGGATAAGCGCAATCAACGACTTTACCATTCACTTCATAGGCGTAACAAACTTTGAGCTCTTTGAGATTACTTAGGATATCAAGTTTGGTCAGAGCGATGCTTGTAAGCTGAGAGCATTTGACCGAGTAGCGGAGTAGAGGAATATCAATCCACCCACAGCGACGTTTACGGCCTGTTGTGGCCCCGAATTCATTTCCTTTCGTCTGGATCTCTGCTCCCATGTCATCAAAGAGCTCAGTAGGGAAGGGACCCTCTCCAACTCGGGTTGTATAGGCCTTGGCAACTCCGATCACTTCTTCAAGTTTTTTCCCTGGAAGACCGGCACCGGTGTAGATTCCTGCCCCCGCCGTAGAAGAAGATGTGACGTAAGGATATGTTCCGTAGTCGATATCAAGAAGAATGCCCTGGGCACCTTCGTAAAGAACACGTTTTCCCTGAGAGAGCTTCTCATCAATGAGACTGAATGTATCAGTCACATAATCTTTGATGGATTCACCATAACGATAGAGGCGTTCCACTTCTTCTTCAATTGATGGAATGTCGATTTGATAAAGATGCTTGAAGAGGATTGCCTTCTCGGCGTAGCCACTGGATAGACGGCGAACCAGAGTGTCTTTATCCATAAGGTCTTTGACCTTAATTCCACGACGGCTGACTTTATCTTCGTAGGCCGGACCAATTCCTTTTCCTGTGGTTCCGAT
>JBKHWS010000137.1:0-1879 GCA_046566385.1 Bacteriovoracia bacterium
CCTGTGGCGGGAAGAAGTTATGAAATCCAGCAGGTCCTCAAAGACATGTACCATATGGACACGCACGTTGTGATTTTAGGTCACATTCAAAGAGGTGGCTCCCCTGCTTCCAACGACCGCTTCATTGCTTCCCAAATGGGAAACATGTCGGTTGAGGCCCTTCTTGCGGGAGAATTTCCGAAAGTGACTGTTGTCCAAAACGGTAAAGTCCTTTTAACAGACCTCATCAATTGCACCACCAAGGCTGATCATAACTTTACCGAGTACCAAACTCTCGCTCAGACGCTGTCGATTTAACCGCACTTAAACGAAAGCTCAGCAATCTGTCCGAAGAGGTCCTTCCCATCAATGATCCCATTGGCACTCTCAAGTCCCGCTTTGGAAGAAATCAAATGGAGCTGATGCCGCTCGCACAGTTCCACAACTAAATCAGTGAGAGGCTCTTCCACCACTCCGCTGGGATTCAGTGATCCAATGGCCAGGCAATTATCAAGTTTGGAAATAGGGAGAAGTCCCGCTAAAAACCAATAGTGAAGAAGAAGCGGGTACTCCAGCCACTTGACGGAAGAACTTTCAAGATCTCCCAGATCATCACTCATTTCCACATTGAGGACAAAGCGCTTAAGAGGAATCTGAAGATTCCTTGAACGGGTGACAAAGACGATCTTCTCTTTGATGGATCTGCCGTATTTACCGATGCCATTGATTTCAAGACCAGGAACACTCTTGGTGGCATAACCGAAAAGAGTAATGAGAACGGGACCTTTTTTTGTGAAATAACAGGTTTGTAACTGAGTTTCCATGATTACCTCCAACTTCAACCGAGCAAGATGAGGGCCACCAATGATGAAAGTAGAAGATGGAAATTACTTGGAATAAGATACGGTGTGGAAAAAAAATTACTTCTTAAATCCGGAGAATTTATAGATCGAATTTCTCAGCAAGGGGCAGGGATTCAAAGAAGCAGTTTAATTCTTTAATACCCTTCTCGTTTTTCACAAAAGAGAAATGCACCAGATCCAGCCTCTTGGCGAGTTTTCCCTGAATGTACTTGCAGCTCGCTTTAGCTTCCTGAGAACACAGGGACTTATCAGAAAGTTTCACACACTGATACTTGAAGAGAACTTTTTTTCCGGACACGCAGACAACCTCTTTACTCTTCTGATCAATATAGGCCCGAAGGTAGTATGGATCAGCTGCCATGGCCTTTTCACAGTATTTTCCCACTTCAAGTTTCTTACCCATGCAATCAAGAACGGTTCCCGATGCTACCTCGATCAGAGGGGAATCATGGGAAAACATTTTTGCACAAACTGTTTTGAATGAGTGGCGGGACTTTTCTGTGATGGAAACATCATCCTGGACGATGTGGGCGAATGAAAGGATCGGAAAAAGAAGAAAGAGGAAGGTCATGCTCTTAGTTTAAAGGAGCCAGTGACCTTCGCAAATATAATTTAACGGCACTCGATGAAACTATCGTTAATTTCAGCGATCAGCCTGTAGGCCTTGTTTTTCATCTCGTAGAAAGCTCCATATTCATTATCACCGGGCCAGTAGTGAACGAGAGCGTAGGTTTTCCCTTCAATACTGTAGTAAAGGATTTCGCCGGCGTTCATTCCGATTCTACCCTCGTAAAGGTCAGCGAAGTTTTCCAGGGCCTCTGCTCTTGATACACCTTTTAACCAGTCCTGAAGAGTGATGGTTAGATGGATCATTTCTTTTTCAACAAAGGTGAAGCGCTTGTGGTTCTTAGATCGCTTCGAATGCTTGATCCCTTCCGCTTCCAGGGCCTCAGTGAATTCCCAGGTTTCCTGGAACTGACAAATGTCGACGGCAAAAACTTGCGACGAGATTAAAAAAGAAAGAACGAGAATGATTT
>JBKHWS010000138.1:0-1833 GCA_046566385.1 Bacteriovoracia bacterium
AAGATCTCTCGGACTGTCATTTCATTTTTTGTCAGAGTACCGGTCTTATCGGTACATATGATATTGGTGGAACCAAGAGTTTCCACTGCTGAGAGCTTTCTCACAATTGCTTTCCGCTCAGCCATTCTGCTCACCCCAACTGCCAGGGCTACCGTGATGGCGACAGGAAGTCCTTCGGGAATCATTGAGACGATCTGGCTGACTCCAACCATGAAAATTTGCGAGAGATTCAATCCCTGTAAAGTGCCAACCACAACGATCAGAACAAAAACAACGGCAGCAAGTACAATGATGAGTCTGCCGAACTGAGCGACCTTCGCTTCCAGTGGGGTCTTGATTTCTTTCTCGACACTCGTGAGACGAGCGATCTTTCCGACTTCAGACTTTTCCCCTGTCGCAACAACGACAACAGCTGCCCGGCCAGCAGTGACAAAAGTTCCTGAATAAACCATGTTTCTTCGATCGGCCAGAATAGTTCCTTCGGGTAAGCTTTCACTCATTTTCTCTACCGGAAGAGATTCACCGGTAAGTGCCGCTTCCGCGACGAAGAAGTCTCTTGCTTCCGCAACTCTTCCATCGGCGCCTATGGCGTCCCCCGCTCCCAGAAGAAGGATATCCCCTGGAACTAACTCTCTGGCTTCAATTTGCCTCTCATGTCCATCCCTTCGAACTTTAACCATCAGCTTCGAGAGTTTCCTCAATGACTCCAGAGATTTCTCCGCCTTATCTTCCTGTACTGCTCCTACTATTGAATTGATGATGACCACGACCAGAATAACTGCGGCATCGCTCAATTCATTAAGAAAAATAGCGATCATAGCCGCTGCGAAGAGTAGGTAGATCAAAGGGCTTTGAAACTGCTTTAGAAATAGAACGAGGGTGCTTCTTCTTTTTTGCTCAGGCAAAGCATTCGGTCCGATCCTCGAGAGTCGTTCCTGAGCATCGGAATGTGTTAGACCTCTCTCAATATCTGTATTATTGCGTGCAAGGACATCCTCAACAGACAATTGATACGAAGGCATTGATTCGTTCTTAGGATTTTGAGACATTATTACACTTTGTTTGGCCTCAGCACCAATACATCACAGGGAGCGAGTGCCAGCATTCGATCAGCAAAGGAACTTGTAAAAAGACCTGCCAGACCTCTTTTATTTCTTGTTGCTACGACTATCATATTAGCATCAATTTCTTTGGCGTATTCAACCATCCGGTCCGCTGGTGAAGGGTCGAGAAAAACTTGAAACCGAGCATTCTCTAAAGCTTTTTCTGGTAATAATTCTTTCGCTTTCTTTTGAAAAAACCTGAGGCTTGATTCTTTAATTTTATTGAATTTTTTTGCATCCGGATATTCAGTTACATATACTTCACTAACTTCATAATTTTTTCTTACAACGTGGACGAAGTGAACCTCACACTTGGCACAGTTAAACTCATGTCCCCAGCGGGAAATGCTTGGCATGAATTCTTCTTCAGTGGGCATAGCCATGATGATTTTTCTCGTTTTCACTGAATTCTCCTTCGCATTGAACTAATAGTCATCTTAGCAAATATTCTTGCAAACTTATGGCCACATCCAAATGATGGCCAACAATGCATTCACTGACTTTTGTCATGATCTTACAGCGTGGTCCGGTTTTTGCACGTTCCCGATGGAGGAGGAAAAATTATGATCCGGAAACTTAAGTCAGGTGAATACCGCATTTATTCAAGGAAAATTAACCCTAAAACTGGTCATCGGAGGAATCTCGGAACTTTCAGCACCAAGGAAGAGGCCCTTCAGCATGAAAGAGAGATTCAGATGTTTAAGCGTAGGAAGGGCTAAAAAGGCTTTTC
>JBKHWS010000139.1:0-1809 GCA_046566385.1 Bacteriovoracia bacterium
AAAACTCCTCGCTCATCTAATCAATCAATTAAGATCGACGACAAGGTTTACATTGTTGCGGGCTGGAACAGTACTCCTAAGTTTGAAAACGATCTCGATGGGGTCTTCCTCGACACCGTTGAAATCTTCGATCTTAAAACCGAGAAGATCGAACTTGCTCCTTATAAGCTTCCTAGGCCAGTTAGACGTGCTCTTTCTGCCACTGAGTACAAAGGCAAGATCCTTCTTATCGGTGGTCTCGGTGAAGGTGCTTCTCACTTTGAACTTTTAAACAAAGTTACCATGATCGATCCTAAAGATGGCTCTTTCAAAGAACTCGCACCTCTTCCATTTGCAACCTTCGCACCTGCAGCGGGAGTTCTTAAGGACGAGCTCATGGTGTTCGGTGGAATGTTCAAAACCGGCCCATTGAACTACGAATACGTCTCGCACATTTACTCTCTTGACCTCACTCAAGGTGAATGGAAACACACTGGAAGATACGTGAATGAAACTAAAGGTTTCTCACAAGTCTTCCCTCTTCCTGGAAACAAGCTGGGAATTCTCGGTGGCCACCACTACTTTGAAGGAATGGACTCACCAGTCAGTACTTTTGAAACAATCTCAAAGTAAAACGAGAAGGGTCGCGAAAGCGGCCCTTTTTTTATCAAACAACTTTTTGCAAATAAGACAGGATAAGCATTACTGAAATAAGAAAATAGAAATGGCGGTCTGGGACGACAGACTTCTTAACAAAAGTTCTTCTTACTCTGGAGGACTTCTTAAAATAAACAATCAGCAGAACATCCGGTACCACCCTAAAAACTATAAACATCAGGGGAAGCATAAAAAAGAGATGGGAAAGCGTTAGGAAAGATACAAGGATGCTGGCAAGTAGATAGAAGTGGATGTGATTCACGAAGCTCTTGGACCGAGAGAAAAATGAATAAACCACCATCAGAGAGACACAGATACCAACGCAGACGAAGAGGAGTTTAAGAGAACCTGAAAGGGGATTATTAAAAACCATTTTCAAGCTTAATAATTTAAGCAAAAATGTGATTTTCGAAACAGTATTAGAGAGAAAGAGAAGTCCGAAAATAAAAAGAGGTCCCCCAATAGGAATAGGCTTTGCTTCAATGCCATCTGCAGGTATCGGCGGTGGTAACTCAACTTCATTATTCTTTATCATAGGTACTACTTCTCAAGAGATTTAAAATTTCTTGCCCTTCGATTAAGGACGAAAGCAAAAAACGCAGCAGGGAAAAAACATACGCTAGGCCACAGATAGTAAAGATACTCGTTTGAGCTGACCTTAGTACTGAAAAACCAACCAAAGTAACCAATTCCGATTCCTATATTAAATCCTTGAAGAACTATCGAGAAGTTCCGCAGAAAAGGCTTTCGAACATAACTGAATAAAGTGTGACCACAATCGTGACAAACGAAAAATCTGTTTTTGTCTCTTGAGACAACTTTGTAACTTCTGCAATGGGGACATTGATCAGCAAGAACATAATTCTTTATTTCTACAACTTTTATGACTATCTCCTCTTTGCTTGTATTAAATATGAAAAAGGAATTACTTTAAAAGCTCAACAAAGTTTTTGTCTGGCATCTTAAGGTTAGGCACCCATAATTGGGGGATTCAGGTTTCCCGCAGAAGGAAAAAGGAATAGTTTTTGTCTTTAGATTCAAAAGTTATAATTTTTCTTAGAAAAAACAAAAGGCAATTCTGTAAGGGTTTATAGAAGTGGCGAAGACGTACTCTTTCTTCCCCTGAGTTTGAAGGTTGATTTCAGCAGCAAGACGATAAGTGTCTTCATAAAT
>JBKHWS010000140.1:0-1768 GCA_046566385.1 Bacteriovoracia bacterium
GTCTCTAATGCCTGTTCCATTGTTTTCATACTTCTGTGCTCCTAAAAGGTTTTGGTAAAAATGACGTTCTTTGTTTCGTTCCATCAACTCATCAAGCATTATCCATTCAGAGTGATTGTTTTGTTTCACCTGATAAAAGCGAGTGCTTCCAAATATTTTTAATTTTTGGTTTATCCATTTCATCAACTCTTTTATACGACCCATTTGTCGCTCTCTAATCTGAGTTCAGTCACGGAATCCCAATTGCAGTTAGGACAGTAGAGATGACCACTTGAGATTCTTGCATTGGAATCGCAGCGTGGGCACTGCCCAGAATGAGAATGAAAGTCTAAGAGTCTCCCTCGTTTCATTTCTTTTTCATTCTGAAAATCCATTTCGTTTAAGAGTTCTTCAAATACATCACTCGCATTTTGCATTTCTTCTAATATCGTCTGCGTTCTACACACTGAAACCTCCTTTCGTGAGACACTTTTCGTTCGTGACGATATATATTGCAAACCCATGCCAACTTTAATTCTGACAGTGGTTTTGGATAAGTGATGATTTTGATTGAGAAATGAAAATGTAAGGATGTCTCAAAATTTGAGACACTGAGACATGTGTTTCAGAAAAGTGTCTCAGCAAATTTTTAAAATTCATTTGGATGGAGCTAACAAAAAAATGCCAGAGTTTTTTGTGACTCTGGCATTTTCATTGGTGATGTGAATGTTGAAAAGATTGCTGTTTGAGGTCAGCTTCTTAAGGCTATCGTACCTAGTGGCTCATCTTTACTTTGTATTAATCCAAGTTCTGTGGCCCTACGATAAAAAGTCGCTCGCGACATTCCCATGTGATCTGCGGCCTTACGTTTGTTTCCCTTGGCCACCGTGATTGCTTTTTCAAAACGCTCTCTCTCCTTATTGATTAAAGAAGCACCATAACGACCAACTAAGATTTTGGAAGTTCTTCCACCAAAGACAGAGGCTATTTGTGGTAAGGCTTGGCATATATCCTGTTCACGAATAACTTCATCTATACTTCTTGAGCCAATAGATTCAATAACTGCCTTTAGCTGTCTAACATTCCCCGGCCAGTGATATGACATGAGTAGTTCCAGTGCGTCCTCAGTAATTGTTAAGTTCCTTGAAGGAAAACCTTTAACCAGGAAATGGTGAACTAGTTCGACAATGTCATCCCGACGTTCTCGTAAGGCAGGAACTTTGATAATGGCCTTGGCCAATCTGTAATAAAGGTCTTCTCTGAATGTCTTTTTAGAGATTGCCGCCTCAAGATCAATATGAGTAGCCGAAATTGATCGGAAGCTGACTTCTTTAGCATCAGAACTTCCCACTCGCTGCACTTGACGCTCTTGAATGACTCTTAACAGTTTAGCCTGGTGTGAAAGTGGCATATCTCCAATTTCATCAAGAAACACAAACCCACCACCAACGATTTCAAACACACTTGGCCTGTCTCTGTCTGCGCCTGTAAAGGCTCCTTTGACATGTCCAAAAAGCTCGGATTCTGCAATTCCATCACTAATGGCCCCGCAGTGTATGGGACTGAACCTGTAACTAGGATCAGACTGATAGGCGATAGCTCTCGCAACAACTTCTTTTCCTGTACCAGTTTCTCCCATGAGAAGAACGTCTTTAATTCCCGCTTTCACTACATAATCTATTTCTTCTCTGAGTTTTTGCATTTGGATCGACCGACCAATCAATAGATTATCGGGATCGGCAGACTGTATCAGATTCAATGAACGGAGTTTCATCTCTTTAACATGAAC
>JBKHWS010000141.1:0-1750 GCA_046566385.1 Bacteriovoracia bacterium
TTGAAAAGCATGGAGGACACATGGGATACCTAATGAAAAAAGGATTAGGCTTTGAAAGATGGCTTGATCTTGCCCTTCAATCATACCTTCAGTACTTCCAGACTATCTGAACACCTGATTTTTCCCGATCCAGTATGGGAAGAAAAACCATGTCCCTAGACTCAGGCTTCAGTTGCTTGGAGCGGAAGTTACTCCCCACCGTAGAGCCAATTGCATAGCCCATCAGCCCTCCTGCTACAGCATCCGAAAACCAGTGCATCTGGCCTTTATCATGGGCCGAGACAAGCACAAACATATAGGCCGAAGTTCCATAGCCGGCCCACTTTATCCAATCAGTATCAGGGTAATAGTGAGTAAGAGTTGAAGCGAGGGCCATAGTTGTTCCCATGTGCCCAGAAGGCCATCCCCAGAAAATTCCTCTTTCAAATAATCCAAAGTTAAACTCTTCACTTTGCTCCTGAATAGAGCGTTCGGCACTATTGTTTGGTGGCGGCCTTCCTGTAAAACCTTTTAAAAGACTGATATAGCTGACAGTAATGATGGTTGACTGTAATACGGCGTAAGACGCTCTTAGAGTTTCAGGATCCTCTTTAGTGCGACCATTGATATACAAGGGAACTCCAAGAAGAGCAGGCGCCAGATAACCAGCAGTGACTCCAACTGAAAAAATGTCATTTCTTCTTCGATTATCAAAAGTATCGTTCACTTCTGCATCTAGACCACTCATAATGATCAGAGGAGTTAAGGCAAATCCAGAGAGATGCAGGTAAAGATTTTGTCCTTCAAATGAATCTTTCGTGTTTAGCCACAAGTCCTCAAAGGCCGGGGGTTTTGGGCTACTCATTGTATGCAGGGGAAATATTAGTAATAAGAACAAGATAAATCTCATATTACCTTTTTTGAAACTGGGAATAAAAAGGAAGCTTTTTAATGCCAGAGAAGATTCTCCATTTAAGAAGATACTGTACCCACTTCTCTGAAATGGCGTAGGCCGGTGGAATAAAAATCAAAGTGAGAAAAGTTCCGGAGGTAAGTCCCCATGCCATTGAAAGAGTGATCGGAATGAGCATTAAATCTTTTCCTCCGACCCCATAGGCAGTTGGAAAAAGTCCCAGCATGGTGGAAAAGGCTGTTGCAATCACTGCGAGAAGTCTCTGGGATGAAGCCTTGATAAGTGCTTCCTCCAGTTCAAGTCCTTCCCTTCTGGCGATTTCAATGAACTCAATGAGTACAATTCCTGAGTTAACGATAATACCAGTGAGACCGACTATTCCGATGAGAGCAAGAAAGGAAATAGGTTTACCGTGTAAAAAGAAGGCAATGGAGAAACCAATAAAACCTAAAGGAATGGTCATCATAATGATAAAAGGACGAAGAAAGGAGTTGAACATAAAAACAAGCAGAGCAAAGATTCCGATAACGGCGAGAAACATGGCCTCAAAAAGTGACTGGATGCTGTCCTGAGTACTTTCTTCCACTCCTCCGAAAACAAGGGAGACTTCCGGATAGCTCTTCGAAACTTCCTCCCACTCATTCTTAATAAACTGGTTAACGACAAAAGCGGAAGTGACATCTTCGTCTACATTACCTAAAAGAGTCCTCGCCCTTTTAAAATCAAAATGTCTTATCTCCGGAGTTCCTTCTCTCTTTTCAAATTCCGCAACAGCTCCCAGTGGAACAAGGTTTCCCGTATCATTTGACACCTTGATCTCTGCCAGTTCATCCGGATCCGTTTTAAAGTTCTCCTGGA
>JBKHWS010000142.1:0-1701 GCA_046566385.1 Bacteriovoracia bacterium
TCTAAGGGAAAAGTCGCCGAAGTGATCGGAAATTCTTAGTCCATCTGATCATTGGTTGTTGGGGCTTAATCCCCAAGACTGTCACCGAGTAATAATACGGTGGGGTGCTTTAGGTAGGTCAAAGAATTCAACTTTACCTATCCTATTTTCCCCCTTTTTAATATTTTAGCATAAACTTTCACTGAGGTGAGAAGATGAAATCATTAATAGTTTCAAAGTTCGGCGGAACTTCTATGGGAGACTTTGCTTCCATGGAAAGAAGTGCAAGAATTTCCATGGAAAGAGGAGCAACTATCGTCGTTGTTTCAGCCACTTCTGGGACGACTGACAAGTTAATCGAAGTCGCAAAATCTGCTTCCAGCGGAAACATGGAAGAGTGTGAAAAGTTGATCTTTGGAATAAAAGAAAGACATCTTGGAATATTAAAGACCGCTGGGGATCATCCTCAGACTCACACCCAGCTTGAAAGTTACTTTACGGAACTTGAGCTTCTGGTTCAGAACCTCTCCCTTTTAAAAGAACTTACTCCCCGTGCCTATGATCACATTCTCTCCTTAGGTGAAAGAATGTCCTCTTTGATTTTCAGAGACGTCATGGCCGGTATGCTTCCCAATAAAACAATTACTCTTCTGGATGCCAGAACGGTCATTAAAACTGATTCAAATTTCGGGAAAGCGACTCCTCAGATTGAGCTAATTGAAAAAGAGGCCATTTCAAGACTTGATCTGTCTGGATCAACTGTCTATGTGACTCAAGGATTTATTGGTTCAGACCTTCAGGGCAATACCACAGTTCTTGGCCGCGGAGGATCTGATTACTCCGCTGCTCTTTTTGCTGAAGGTGTTTCTGCCGACGTTCTGGAGATCTGGACCGATGTGGCGGGGGTGGCCACTACTGACCCACGTATGGTTTCAGGAGCACGTATCATACCTGAACTTACTTACTCGGAAGCTGCAGAGATGGCCCAGTATGGAGCTAAGATACTCCACCCGGCAACCATTGCTCCGGCCGTGAGAAAAGCTATTCCTGTTTTTGTGGGATCAAGTTTTGAAAAGGATCTTCCTGGAACATGGATCAGAACTTCCGTGGAAAACCGTCCTGCTGTCCGTGCCATAACTAAAAGATCGGCCCAGGCCCTCCTCACTATCACCACTCCTTCCATGTATAACGCTTACGGATTTATGTCGGAACTCTTCGATGTCTTCGGCCGCCATCGCGTATCCGTGGATTGTGTGACGACATCTGAAATTTCAGTAGCTGTTACTGTTGATAATGCCACTCTGGAAAACGAGCGTTTTATCCGTGACCTGGAAAAAGTTGGAAACATTCACATAGAGGCCGGTTATTCTCTGGTATCTCTTATTGGAAACGAGCTTACCCGTAAGGCAAGTCTTGCTAAAACTATTTTTGCCACCATCGACTCAGTCAATGTCCGTATGATGAGTCTTGGTGCCTCTTCCTATAACTTTAACTTCCTGGTCAAAGAAGAAGATTCAAAACCTGTGATTCAGAAACTTCACCAGGCCCTGATCGAGGCGCAATGAAAGTTGCACTCTTAGGAAAAGGAAAAACCGGCTCAAAAGTACTGGAAATCGCCACCTGCGAGATCGAGTTCTTTGACCGAATTAACGAACCCACTCTTGAAAAACTGATCCGGCACGATGTGATCATCTCTTTCCTCCCAGGAGAGGCCTTTGAGTC
>JBKHWS010000143.1:0-1638 GCA_046566385.1 Bacteriovoracia bacterium
ATTTATGAAGACACTTATCGTCTTGCTGCTGAAATCAACCTTCAAACTCAGGGGAAGAAAGAGTACGTCTTCGCCACCAACATTAACTCAGCCGACTACATGAAGATCGGCACCAGTACCTACAAGATCATTAAAGATCATCTTGGATCGCCTCGTTTAGTTGTCAAATCTTCCAATGGTCAGGTTGTCCAGCGAATGGACTATAACGAATGGGGAAAGGTGACTCTTGATACAAATCCAGGGATTCAGCCGTTTGGTTTTGCTGGAGGACTTTATGATCCTGATACCAAGCTTGTGAAGTTTGGGGCGAGGGATTACAATCCAGAGACTGGGCGGTTCATCTCAAAAGACCCAATTGGATTTAGAGGTGGGGATACAAATCTTTATAGGTATGTCCGAAACGATCCCGTCAATCTCGTTGATCCAAGTGGTTTAGATTTTAGAATCTGCTCAAGACCATTGAATATGAGCTTGCCTGATGCAGAACCTTTTAAACACTATTATATACGTTTCGATGATGGCAGTACTATTTCTTATGGTGTTGATGAAAATGGAAAACCTACTGAGCTTCGAGAAAGTCGAAATCCCAAAGGGGAGAAATGTGGCGGCAATATCGAAAGCTCGAAACGAGAAGATGAATTGATGCAGAAATGGGCGCAAAGACACTATAGCGATCCTTACAACCCATATGGGCATAATTGTAAATCATTTGTCGGCCGAGCTACAACAGAGTTTTGGTCCGCGCAATAAGACGAGTAGGTAAATGTGAGAGACATCTTTAAAAAGAAATGGATCAGTAAGGTTTTGTTTTCCTTGCCATTACTGATCCTTTTATTTGCAGGACTATATTTCCTACTTATTAAACTTAAGCCTGAGTTGTTTAAGGATACGTATGGTGTTCCAATTATTAAAGCTGATCAATGCTTGGATAGAGGTGGGTGCTGGGATTATGTTGATGACGTGTGTAGAAAAGAAGAACCTAGTGCACAGGAGCTTTGTAACCGTAAAAAGTAGAAAAACAGGATTGCCCCAAATTTCAAATCGGCTAAAAACGCCCTTAAAATTCACATTTATACCATTTCAAAATTTCAAAAATACCGCCAAAAATGCGGCCCTGATCAAGGGCCGCAAATGGTTCTTGCCCCGAATCCTAAGAGGCGGTGGAAGTATAAGGATCAAACGAATTTTTACTGTTTTTTGATAAGATTCGCTTTCTGACCTCACCATAAAGCTGCTTTGTCTGATGAACATTACTGTGACCCAAAATGTACTGGAGCTTATTCAAACTGCCTCCTATTGAAAGGAAGTGAACGGAAAATGAATGTCGAAAATCGGAGCAACACCAATTTTTGGAGAAGTTACCTTTCACTTTAAACTCCGTCTCCGCTCTACCTAATTTGCATTTAGTGAAAGCTTCTCCATAATACGTGAGGAAAACGTAACCTTGTTTACTTCTCTTTTTATGGAGTTGCTGAACAAGTTCCTCAGAGATTGACAGTGCCCTTTGTGACTCTAAGTAGCTCATAACGGAGTTCCTTTTACTGCTACCTTCGATGCTCAGGTTAGGCTGCTGACTTATGCTTTAGGGGCAGAACCTGTTCAGGAATTTGTCTACAATACAAATGGAGAGCTTATAGA
>JBKHWS010000144.1:0-1527 GCA_046566385.1 Bacteriovoracia bacterium
TTTAATGATTTGGGGGCCTTCTTAACCATGACATATATCATGTTTTCCCATTTAAAGTACTTCCTGAAAGAGATGAGGCACTTGATTTTCTCCCCCTTCTTCCTGCTTTTGACACTCATCGGAAATGGCTTCATCATTCTTTGCGGCTTCTTTTTCTACTACCTGGAAAAAGGAATCAATCCGGCCGTAGATAGGTACATAGATGCCCTCTGGTGGAGTTACACAACTTCGACAACAACTGGCTATGGGAATATAACCCCCGTGACAGACTCTGGAAAAATTCTCAGTATTGTTCTCATGGTCACGGGACTTGCCCTGTTTGCCATGTTCACGGCGCTCTTCGCAGACATCATCCTTGTCAGCAGGAACAGGTCAATTATGAGGAATAGAGACTAGTCTGTTTTCTTTTTTCAATCTCAAAGTTAACTTTTCTGAGATTCATTCTCTCCACTTCCAGGAGGCGCTTCAGGATGATCTGGTTACTGATCTGATTGGCCTGTTCATGAAAATCCATATCGAGGGGACTTTTTAAATCTCTCTCCAGTCGTTTAATTCGGTCTTCAAGACCAAGCCTCTGCACCTCTAGTTCCTGAGCAGAAAGACCTTCTTCAATACTTTGCTTGTTCATCTTTAACTCCTTTAAGCTCTATGTTTCAGAACAATCATGTTCGCTTCAGTGTGTTTATTTATAAAATGAGTAAATGAACTTTCAAAAAGTCCCTTTTTCTCTCGGGTCGCCACTATCACAAGATCAACTTTTTCTTCTTTCACATAGTCACAAAATTTTCTCTTAGGATCATCGCTAAAGAGACATCGAGTTATAATCTTTCCAGCGAAAGGCTTGGGAAAAATTTTCTGCGCGTAATCCTGAAGAGTTGCGTTTACCGACTCCTCAATTTTATTCCTGTCTGTATCCAGGGGATAAACCAGAGCGGTTTCCCCGAGCCCAACGAGGTAGCTGATAGTAAGGTAGGAATAGATGACATGAATTTCACAGTGCTCTAGAAACTCAAGGTTTTTGAGGGTCTTGAAAACCTCCGGAAGAGGTTGATTGAGATTTACGGCAACAGCTACTCGACGGGCAAACTTCATAGGACTCTCCTTATGTTTCTATTTTAGGGACATGCAAAAAGTTGCACTATGACTGAAATTGCGTGAAAAGCTGATTTATATCGCTATATCCAAAGATTTTTCACCTGAAATGAGCTATTAAGACATGATGAAAATCAACATCATTACGGCAGTTTGCCTTCTCGCTTCCACAAGTCTTTATTCACAGACAAAATTCCCCATGGGAGACGGTTTGGATAAATGGGGTCTTCCCATCAAGTTCCCTGAATCGGATCTGGCCCTCCGCTTAGGGGCACGTTTTCAATCTCTGGCCACCATCCGGACCAGTGAAGAGAACAATAGCTCAACCACCAGCGGTGATTTCCAATCCCGGCGGGTGCGCTTTCAGTTTGAGGCCATGCTTCCGAGAGACATTCTCTTCTATATGGATGTCCGGAATGATAACGCCAATGCTGG
>JBKHWS010000145.1:0-1355 GCA_046566385.1 Bacteriovoracia bacterium
CTTAAAGAGAACCTTGATAGCTTATCTGGAAAGATGGGAGAATTCAGAAACGACTTGCAGGGCGGAACTCACCATTGAATCAATTCAGAAGGAGTTGTTTATCAACTCCTTCTGTCATCAAGTAGTTTACTCAAGTGAGCTTTGGAATCACTTAAATTAAATAACAGCACAACATTGTTTTAAATAAGAGCAGGACCTAATAAGGAGGATCTATGAAAAGGACATCTCTATTTATCATGCTATTTGCATTACTCGGACTTTCTGTTGCCTGCGACAGAGAGGTTGAAAGAGAAGAGTTCTCAACTGAACAGATGAGAGAAGATGCTGGTGAGGGCATGGAGGAAATGGAAGAAGAAAGTTCAGAGTTCGGGGAAAATGTAGAAGATGCAGGTGAAGAAATAGTTGAATAAAATTACTTGCGATACGTCCTTCTTATGGTTTGTTACCAATAGAAGGACGTATTACCCCTTTATGCTCAGAAGTGTTTTGGCCCACCTTAAGCTGCCGTCCTCATAAGGAAGAGTTTAAAATAAAGGCGGGTGAAAGCAGTAAGGAGCAAAGTTATGATTGAGAATATTAAGGCCATTCAAAAAACAATTCAAAGTACGTCAATAATCTTAAAGCAGATGATGAATTCAGGAGAATTCACTAACAACAATGATGCCTTTGTTGTACTCCGGGCATGTTTGAAATCTTTAAGAGACAGACTTGAAACCGGAGAAGCTTTTCATCTAGGGAGCCAGCTTCCAGCACTGCTCAGAGGCTATTATTATGAAGGCTGGAAACCCTCATCAACTCCCAAAAAAATTCGTAACAAGGAAGACTTCCTGGCCGATATTCAGTTTCATCTCAATGGGCATGAAGAATTGAAACTGGAAAAAGTGGTACCGATTGGAATGAAATGCATCCTCGATTTTATCGATCAAGGTGAAGCGGTAGAAGTTTTACATAATTTACCTAAGGAAATCAGGGAACTTTTCCCCTAAATCGTTCGACGTAAATGTGGATGATTTTAGGAAATGATTCCCTACTCTTCTGGAAATTAATTTCTGTGACCTTACAGACCCCTTTGCATTCCTAATTTCATTATCCTCAGTTAACTTCGAACGATTTACTGTTTAAGCCGCTCTGATTTAGTAACTCCAGGTTTTACTGATTGTCTCAAATCATCATCTGAAGTGACATGATGAGACTGACTGTGGGAATCTCCGTAATTTTTCGGATTACCATGGGGATTCCCCTTGTGTTTTTTAACATTACCTTTTTTATGATTTTTCATAATGTCTCCTTTACTTACCAGTTTTTTTTTCAGGAATGTGCATACGCCCTTTTATTCTGACGTGTTTCCCAGGGCG
>JBKHWS010000146.1:0-1352 GCA_046566385.1 Bacteriovoracia bacterium
GGTAAGAATTCGTCTTTACCTGAGGATAATTTTTCCCCTGAGAACCTCATTTCTTCACTGACCTAAACAGGTTCCCGTGCCAGGTCGAGAAGTCCTTTACCTACTACCAAAGGACGATTTATGAAAAGCTTACTCATTAGCTGCCTTATGCTTTCATCTGTGGCATACGCAGAACCTCTAAGAATAACAGTTCAAAATTTTAACTTCTCCTATCAGAATCCACTGGGTGAAGGCTCTGCCACCTCCTTCACCCGTAATCGTCTTCTGAATAATGAAGTTCAGGTCAAGGTTGAGAAAGTAGAAACTAGTTTTCATCTGGAGGTATCCGGTGGTGAAAACGAAGAGTTTGAATTTAAAGATGCCCCTTCATTCATGACTGAAGCTGAAACCATGTCAGTAAATGCTTTTAACCTGACACTAGCTGATAACCTCGATCTCAATTTAGTCTCCGGAAACTTTTATTCAAAAGATGATTCCCTGGAACTCTCGGCCCTGTCTTTGGATTGCAATCGGGATCATAGTCTTACCGGGGAAATGGATCAGATCATCTCAGGATGTGTGAAATCAATGAATCTTGATATGGGAAAGTTTTCTTCTGCGTCTGTTGAAAAAACTATTGTTCATACTCTTGAATCATCAATGGGATTTGTGTTTGAGAAGTCAGCGTTGGGAGTAAGTTCTCTTGATGTTACCTCACAGAATGGAAGCTACAAGCTTTTAGCTGATGTTAAGGCCCAGGTTTCCGGGAGGGTAAAGAGCAAAGGGAATATAAATTATGATCCGACTTCCGGAGTACTTTCAGTAAAAATCTCTGAGGTGAAATTCGGTTTCTTAAACATCACCAGCAAAGTTTTTGACGAATTAAAGAAGAAAGAAAGTGACAAACTACAGGTCAAAAAACCTTACGTTTATTATAAACTGAAGTAAAACCTTATCGGGCCCGTTCAGGGCCCTTTAGTATCCTTTTCTTTTTCTTAATCTTACCTTCCGTCTCTTTCTGCCTTTTTAATTAAGTGAGAAAATCTTCTTTTGCGAAGAGGAGGAAACATGGACCAGGAAACTGCAGGTAAAAAGCCTCTCAAAGACCGTACCTCTCATTCTAATTTCCGGAAAGGTCTGACCGATTATCATGATGGCGATAACGTCACTCACTATCTTGGAAATGATGACTATCAAGAGGGCAGTAACGTTCCTTTCCCAAGTGAAAGAGAAAAACACAAATTTTCAGGAGAAGTTGCAGAAGGAAATGAGATGTTTGAAAGCTCTGACGAAGAAGCAGATAAGGAAGATGAGCCTTTGGGAGGAGAAGATTTTTGATTACGAGTAACTTACCCTTTTTCTCGGATTAACTT
>JBKHWS010000147.1:0-1032 GCA_046566385.1 Bacteriovoracia bacterium
GCTAGATTAAAACTTCCAGTGCAACTTTTTAGTTTTATAAAAAATCTCGTAAGGTGTCTTAAATCCAAGGCACTTACGAGGTTTATTGTTTAATATTTCCTGAACTTTTTTTAAGTCTTTTGAAGTTATAGAGTTTATTTCAGTATTCCTTGGAATAAACCTTCTAATTTGTCCAATCGTATTTTCAACTGTTCCTCTTTGCTGTGGTTTCATCGGAGTACAGTAGTAGACTGGTATCCCTATGTTTATAGATCCCCTGAACTCTGGACCATTGTCATTCGTAACGGTATAAGCCCTTTTCTCCTTAAGTAGAGCCATTGTTTGTTTTGCCACTGCTTCAGCTGTTCTTTTATTCACTTTATCCATTAAGGAGAATCTGGACTTTCTGTCTGTACAAACAAGAGTCATCCCACCCTTAACATGCATAGTGTCCCTTTCCCAATCTCCAATTCGTTTTCTATCATTTGCAATATGTGGTCTTGAATCGATTGAGCTTTCCCATTTGGGCCTTGATCTCCTTTGTAAATATCGACCTGCACCTCTTCTCTTATACATCTTTAGATGGCACCGGAAGTGTTCAAATCGATTTACTAATCTATACACAGTGGGTGTAGATACGGAGATCTTTTTCTCAATTTTTAACCTCCCACTTATCTGCTCAGGACTCCATGTCTTTTTAAGCTTATTTTTAATTTCTTCATGTAAACTTGGTTCTATTTTACATCTTCTACGGCACTGCTTTTTCTTCTTTTTTGCCAAAGTATGTGCTTTATCTGGATTGTAGATTTTTCCAGTTTTGTTCCTTGCTATCTCTCTGCAAATAGTTGATTTATGGAAGCCCAAGATTTTTGCAATCTCAATGAGCTTAAAATCATTTTGCAAAAGGGAATGAATCTGGCATCTATCGACGTAAGTCACCCTACGATACTTTGGCATGTGCAACTCCTTTCAAAACTTGGCGGTTTTAAAAGGGTTTATCGCAGGGTGGCCCTTTTCTCAACCGCCGAGTTGCACTGGCAACGTTAATCTAGC
>JBKHWS010000148.1:0-1003 GCA_046566385.1 Bacteriovoracia bacterium
TCTGTAAAATCTTCACGTTCTTTCCAGAAACCATCTTATGATTTCGTTTAGGTGCTAATCTTATCTCCATGATTAAGACTATTTTCCTTTTCATTCTTTTAATGACTGGTACTTCCTATGGAGCTGTCACAGTGACAGAACTTCTCCAATTGGAAGACAGGATTAATGCCGTTTATTCTTCTGAACTCATGGAAAAAGAGGCAACTTTAGAATTTGTTTTTAATACTGATAGTAAAATATTGAATGCTTTTGCCAAGAAAGAGACTCCAAAAGAATGGAAAATAACCATTCATGGGGGATTCATTTCACACCCCAAAATGAATTACAACTCAATGGCCCTGATTCTTTGTCATGAGCTGGGACATTTTTTAGGAGGCAGGCCTTTTGTTGAGGGGAGGAGATTAACTCCAACTATGGTTTCACGTGCTCCAAAGGAAATGTCGGTGGAAGGTCAGGCAGATTTCTTTGCGACGGCTGAATGCGGAAAGAGAGTTCTAGCTGGAGAACAGCCTGCCTTTGAGATCACAACTTTTGAACAGGAAAGTATCTTTTGCAATAGTGCAAGTGATCCCGATCTTTGCAAAGTTCTTCATCAGGCTTCCAAAAGAGTAATCGATATCTATACGGATGCAGTCAGAGCAATCACGGGTTATGACTATCCTTACGTTAACTATAACAGAAAGGATCCCCTGGTGGTTGAAAGGTCTCTCATCTATGTAGGTGAATATCCCACTCTTCAATGCCGACTTGATACCATGGCAGCAGGAATTGATTGCAAACTGGACTCTTCAGGAAAATGTGTACTGGAGAATGGAGAGTTGGTCGAAAAGAGACCGGCCTGTTGGTTCAAGCCTTAATGATCTTTCAGAACATTCTTTTTAGAAGTGAGTGCTGTTTCCAGTTCTTTGATCTCTTCATTCAGCTTGTTATTTTTGGCCTCATGAAGTTTATAGTGAAGAAGGCCATAGGCCTGTTTATCTTTGAGGTCCTTAGTGAGAAGCTT
>JBKHWS010000149.1:0-944 GCA_046566385.1 Bacteriovoracia bacterium
TCCAGTAAAGGTTATTCACAAGCAGCGACTTATCTTGCCAATGCCAAGGACGATTTGTTCACATATCTTCGATACTGGATGAAGACCGGAGTTGTTACTCCTCGTGTGACATCAAAGCTTGAAAGGCTCATGAGAGAAATTAATCGTCGGATAAAAAAATTTGCCTTTAACTGGTCTGAGAAAGGAGCAGCAATCATGACGAGATTAATTATTAAGCTGATTTGCTCGCCAAAGGAATGGGAAAACTATTGGGTTCAGAGAATGAAATTAAGCGGAAATATCAGGCTGACTTTTGAAGGAATATCATAGGGGCGCGCACCACTTTCGGGACAATATCCCCTATTTAATTGTCAAAGAACAGCGTAGGGCCATTCTAACACAATCTTACTGGATTTGATACCTGGTCACTGCGTTTCTAGCATCTTGAAATTGCGAATTTAGCCACTCAGTTAAATGAGACTTCTTGAAACGAATTAAGGCCCCAAGTTTAAAATGCTTGATTCGCTTAAGGAAAATCTCTCGTCTTAGTTTTGAAACTTTCACATTTAAAAACTCTGCAGCTTGCTTGATGTCTAAAAGTTCTTCGTGTTGGCCTTCTGGTTGCAATGTCGTTTGCATGATTTCTCCTTATGAGTCTTCAAATTCAAGAAGGACTCTGAGAGATACATTACAAGTGAGGTGCCAAATGAATCTGTAAGTTCATGAAAGAAGGGAGCTTTGTAAGTAGTGAAAATGATTTTCATTGATTGAAGAAAGGGACTGAACAGCAATTAACAAGGGACAAAAAATGACTTCTTATCGAAACACTTTTCGACTTCGATAAGAAGGCATGGAGGTAAGAATGAATTTGGATTTTTTAAGTCTTAAGGCTAAACATCAACCAAAAGATGTGACGATGAGAATGTATCAAACAGATTTCGATAAGTTTTCAAAACTCGTTGAGT
>JBKHWS010000150.1:0-902 GCA_046566385.1 Bacteriovoracia bacterium
GTGAGGATGGTCATGGTGATAGTTGCGGCAATGATAAGAAAGAAGAAGTTAATCATTCCGTCGTGAAACTCGAGAACAACTGCCATCTCGGGATTGAGTTGTTTCCAGTTTTTAAGCTTAAGGTCTGTGGTTTTAATTCGATCAGAAATCTGCGGCTCGTAAGCAAGGCCCGGAGTGAGAAGCGTAACCCGGTTAAAGAGGGTCTTTCCGGTAAACTCATTCAAAAAAAGGTTTTGCCACGTCTTCTGGTTTACATAGACGAATCTTTTCTCAAATCCCTTGCTGTTATAATGGTAGATGCCTTTGATATTCAGGATCTCGGACCTGAGTTCACCTTTATGATCCTGATAATTAAGGATCAGCTGATCCCCCACATTAAACTTAAAGAGTGTGGCGAGTTCTTTTCCTATGACTACGGAATAGTCATCTTCTGGTGAGATGAATTCTCCATGAGTGATCTTTTCTCTTAATGGAAGGAGATTCTGATGCATTCCAGGTTCTATTCCGAGAACGAGAAGGGCAGTTGCTCCTTCAGGAGTTGAAATATTTCCATCAAGCACGAGCTCCGGAGATGCTGCAGAGACGGGGTGACGGGAAAGAGTTCCTGCAAGATCTGATGTGAAAACCTTAGGTCTGGATGAATCAGTAGACTGGGCATAGAGAGGGTCCTGCACCTGAAAGAATCCGGTGTTTGTGTTAACAACAGCTTCTTCGATCTGAGAATTGAGGCCGTCAAAAAATGCAATCACCCAGACAGCGATCACCACGGCCAGTGAAACTGAGAATCCGATGAAAAAGCTTCGGCCGCTATGTCGGCGGATACTTTTCCAGGCAAATTTGAAAAGGTAGCGATTTTCACTGTTCAGCATATAATCTAATTATGGATATAAGTTTAGCCTTAC
>JBKHWS010000151.1:0-875 GCA_046566385.1 Bacteriovoracia bacterium
TTTCGTCATCAATCAAAAGAATTCTTGGTTTGTCATTCATGGCAGCTTATTCGGCACTGTATCTGCTAATTCTTAAGTAAATAAAAAGAAAACGGGAATGTGAATATTCTTAAGGGGTTAAAATCCGGACTTGTTAAGAAGAACTTAAACTATGAAATCTTAAGACAGGAATAATTCTATTTTTTGTTTAATCATGGCCTCGATCTCTTCATGGGAAACTTCTAAGTTTCTCTCAATCCAATGAGAAAGATCTCTTGGTAGAGGAGCAATAAAGTGATTCATTTTCTCAGACGGATAAGTGAGCTTAAGAGCAACAGCATGCAAGGCCTGCCTTGGAATTTGCATCTTCTCATGATCTTCAGGAGTGGCAACGTGGTCCTTGAATCTAATAAAAACTCCTGGGTCTCCATTATAAAGTTTATCCCCAAGTAAAGGATACCCATGACAGAAGGCATGCACCCGGATCTGATGTTGCCTGCCAGTTACCGGAAAGGCGAGGGCCAGAACGTAATCGTTTTTTATCAGGACTGACTCAAAATGAGTTTCAGATTCTTTTCCCAGGTGCGAGGTTTCAGGATAGTGAAACATGATTCCACGGGGAACTGCGTTTTCTTCCCGATCCATTCTTTCTTTCGCCGTAAAAGGGAAAGGGGTCGCTCCTTCATTCTTATGGGCGATGAAGAAGTAGCACTTCCTCACTTTATCTTCTTCGAAAAGCTGGGCGACTCTTTGAGAGACTTTTGGGTTCTTTCCCAGGAGGAGAAGTCCGGAAGTTTCCCGGTCCAGCCGGTGAATGGAATGAATGGTTTTCTTGTATATGGTTTCAAAAAAAACAGTCGCGCAGTAGAATAGATTTTTCCCCGCTGGATGTGTGA
>JBKHWS010000152.1:0-848 GCA_046566385.1 Bacteriovoracia bacterium
CAGTCAATCAACCGAGCGGGAGCAAATCTTGAAAAGGTCTCGAGTGAACTGAGGGAAGCTCAAGTGGGAATGATGGTGAAGAACGTTAATAAAGCTTCGGCTTCGATGGACCGTATCCTGAAGCGAATTGAACAAGGACCAGGCACCGCTCACTCGCTGATCTATGAAGATACCGTCCATGATGACTTAAGAGCGCTACTTGGCGGGGCCCAGAGAAATAAAGTCATCAAATACTTCATCCGTGAATCCATTAAAAAATCCGAGGAAAGAAAGCCCCAGAAAGATTAATAGGTCATGAGCCTGAGGCCGATGACCAGGAATGTAAGCATAATAAAGCTCACCCATAAGACAGAATTCATTCTAAATTCTCCGTTAATACTTCCAAGCTAAGGGAGACAAAGCTCTCCGTCAAAGGTGCTTTTTGACCCTCTGAAAGAAAGGTCAAACAAGTAAGAATGTGAATTTAAATCATGAATTTAGAGGGACTTCTTACAGTTCAAGAGAAGAAAAAATGGCCCCAGCAGGGGCCATTCATTACACATCCAGGTTTTTCTTCTTCATCTTCTCGATCAGAGTGGTCCTGTTGAGACTTAATAACTTCGACGCCTGATTCTTATTTCCGCGGGTGCGGTTCATGGCCTGCATGATTAACCAATCTTCGATGTCTGATAGAATTTGTTTTAGATCTACGCCGGGTTCCGGCAACTCAAAGAGAGTTTTGTAGTGCTGGGTTGCCAAAGGATTGGAACGGAAGATTTTCGCCGGTAAATCCTCAGGAAGGATTTCATTCCCCCCGCGAAGAATCACAAGCCTTTCAATAACGTTCTCAAGCTCACGAACATTTCCGG
>JBKHWS010000153.1:0-839 GCA_046566385.1 Bacteriovoracia bacterium
AGGTTCCGACCTGGGATGAATTTACAGTTGGTATCATGCTTGATGCTTTATTTCTTCCCGGACCCGGGGCCATGCATGTTAATTATCTCGATGATCACCCCGAGGCCTATAAAAGCGTGAGGAAGATAAATGTTTCCAGCGAAACATATACAAAGCTGGTAGCGGCCATTAAAGGCTCATTTATCTTGAAAGAAGGTCGCCCAGTTGTGATTAAGGGAAGAGGCTACTTTGATTCAGATAACTTTTATGAAGCTCATGGACAATTCAGTGTTATCAAAACGTGCAACGAGTGGACGTCGGATATGCTGGACAAAGCAGATCTTCCCCATCCCTTATGGTCGCCTTCAAAAGTGGGAATAGAATTTACCTGGGATTTTTAGCTTAACTTACTTTCTTTATACTTGCTTCATGAAGGATCTCAAGAAAGTCAATGGCATGAACTCCTGATTTCTCAAGACTCTTTACTTCCTTATCTGCTTTCAGAAGTGCTCTTAATGCGATAGGAACTTTATCAATGTGAGGCTTGTGAATCAGTTCATAGGAACCGTAGTTTATGACTTCGTGTTCATCATCAAGATTGGCATGTCCTGAAAGAAAGACAAAAGGTATGAAGTTCTTTGCTTCACGGATCTTCTTCAAAAGAGTGAGGCCATCCATTACAGGCATTTTCAAATCACACACTACTGCCGAGAAACTATTGGAATTAATTTTTTTCCAGGCAAGTTCTCCGTTCTCAGCAGTCTCAACGCAAAAACCTTCGCTTTCTAAAAAAGCTCCCAGGAGAGAAAGGATATCTTTTTCGTCATCAATCAAAAGAATTCTTGGTTTGTCATTCATGG
>JBKHWS010000154.1:0-792 GCA_046566385.1 Bacteriovoracia bacterium
ATCCACGAGAGACGAGATATTTTTACTCCGAATGAGTACTTGAGAATGAAAGAAGAAAAAATTGCCTAAAGCTGCGGGGTAGGTCGACGATTTACACCCAATTACCTGGAAGAGTGCTTTGCCGGGGCCAGAAACCGAATTTACACAAAAATTTTGACAGCACCGAACAAACTATTACCACTTCTTCCTGCGGAAAAAGGTCGAAATGCGAGGCCTTCCAAGCCAAACAGACCAATGCTCGAAGGTATGATTTGGAAATTAAGAACTGGCTGCCCTTGGCGAGATTTACCAAAAGAATTTGGCCCTTGGGAGTCAGTGTACTCACGATTTTCGAGATGGAGTGAGCGGGGAATTTTTCAACAAGTCTTTGAAGAAATCAAAGTTCATCTTTCGTGCGATGACGTTTCACTTGATTCTACAACAGTACGTGCGCATCAGCACGCTCATGGTGCTGCGAAAAAAAAGGTGCACAAAAAATAGGTCGAAGTGCTGGTGGACCGACGACGAAAATCCATCTTGTAACCGACAATGCTGGGAATCCTGAACTGGTTAAACTGAGTCGTGGAAATGTTCACGATATCGAAACTGCATTTGAGTTTTTGGATGAACTTCCATCAGAAGCCAAAAATCTTTTAGCTGATAAAGGGTACGACTCTGACCTATTCAGGAAATGTATTAAGAGCGGAAATCGAGAACCTATTATTCCTGGGAGAAAAAACAGAAGAAAAGAGATTGTTTACGATAAAGAAATATATAGCGGCCGGCATGTGGTAGAAAACGCATTTTGCAGCT
>JBKHWS010000155.1:0-241 GCA_046566385.1 Bacteriovoracia bacterium
AGTCGATCCTTGAGATGGCGGCCGATCGTGGTGCTTACATCGATCAGTCTCAGTCTCTGAACATTCACATGGAAGACACTAACTTCGGAAAACTTTCATCGCTTCATTTCACAGCGTGGAAGCTTGGTCTTAAGACAGGCATGTACTACTTAAGAACTCGTCCTGCAGTTGATGCCATTAAGTTCACAATTAAGGAAACTGCTAAGGCCCCTGTTGATCAGCAAGCAGCGATGGTTTGTTC
>JBKHWS010000155.1:251-692 GCA_046566385.1 Bacteriovoracia bacterium
GACAATCCTGAAGATTGCGTAAGCTGCGGCTCTTAGTACTGTTTATCTGTCAGGCCCCTCCCTGGAATGGATGTTCTTGGGAGGGTTTTTTTTTTAACTTTTTTTTTAGTTCCAACACACTTATGGATGTGCAGTGCATATCCATAAGTGTGTTGGAACCTAGTAGTTGATATTATACCCCATCTCCGGACGCCTAAGCTCCTGGGAGATGTTATCGAGATTCTTAGGAAGAGGTTGATGAGGAGTCATTGGGAAAAGAACATTAAACTCGGGCTTTTTGAAAATAACTGAACTTCTGTCTTCCAAAGTTTTGATATCTATTCCCCGTCTTCTTAATTCGGCCAGAGCATCACGAAGTTCCAGGACTACGCCCCGGGAGTAGATGTTCATGCCAGTTACATCGGTGTGAATGGAGATGCCTTTGGGTTTTAGAATGCGCAT
>JBKHWS010000156.1:0-687 GCA_046566385.1 Bacteriovoracia bacterium
TGTTTCAGTTTTCTTGTCACAACGGCGAGTTTTTTTTCTTTTTAAAGTCATGATTTCCTCCTTTTGACTTAAAAGTTTGCTCATCCGTTACACTGAGTAGTTTTTTAATTACGCTGACTTGATGATTCATTTTTGATGGTCAACTACACTGAGTAGTTTTCTTAAAACTGCTGTAGCCAAAGATTTGGCTACAAATAGCCACATCGAGACAGTTTTAAACAGTTTCAGACAGGCTTGTTTTCAAAAACAAAACGCAAGTTACCGTAATGAAGTAGTTGATTTCAAAAATGTTTAAGGAAGAGAGGTGTCCACCACCGGAATCCGATGGTGGAGGTGGTGGGAATCGAACCCACGTCCGAAGAATCATCAGTAAAGCGGACTACGTGTGTAGTTTTGAATTATCGACTCAAAACGAAGTCTAGAAAGTTCAGTCTACTTACAAGCTCGGTGATTTTAAAGTGTCACTCCCGACTACTCACTTGCCTCTTTAAGGGGAGACACCCTTGTTGTCACGCTTGTTTTTATCGGCCGTAACCACCTCAACGAACGGGCTTAAATTAATTAAGCAGCCATTGCGTAGCCGTAATCGTTAGATTCAGCATTTAATTTTGATCTCCTTTTTACCAGGACCTTGGTGATCAACCTGGACACGCCCACTAAACGTCAGTACTCCCCGTCGAAACCAGG
>JBKHWS010000157.1:0-248 GCA_046566385.1 Bacteriovoracia bacterium
AAGTATTGCTCCTCTAATGCTATTACATGTCTTATGAGAAAGAGCTAGATTCCTAGATCTTAAAGTTCCTCCTAAAGACTTTGGAACTATATGTTCTAATGTAGACTCCTCGAAAGTTTTAATTTCTTTCTGGCAGACAAAGCACATTTGGCCTTTCCGCCATAACATTTTTCTTTTTATTTTATTGATAGCAGGCATCACCTTAAATTCTATTTCACTTTCAAAATCAAATTCATGTCGAAAAGGTG
>JBKHWS010000157.1:258-680 GCA_046566385.1 Bacteriovoracia bacterium
GTAAAATGCTCATCTTTAGCGTAGTAAAAAATTCTATTCGCTACGTCTCACTTCTTCAAAATCCTGTAGTTGGAAAAAATTAACTTGGCCTGCTTTTTTCTAGAAGAGCGAAAAGGTAGCGTATACCTTTTCGACATTAAAGGAAGAATTATGCCAAGACCATTGCTCATTCGCTCGGAAACTCATCCCTATCACGTTACTTCCAGAAGTAATAATAAAGAGTTTTTTCCCATTCCCTTGAAAGAAGTCTGGGAAATCATGATTCATCAGTTGAATATCGAAGCTCAGGAAAACTCTCTGGCCGTTCATGCTTTTGTTCTTATGGGAAATCACTTCCATCTTCTTTGTCATACTCCCAAAGGCAATCTGGATCAGATCATGCAGCACCTATTGAGACTAACAACGGTAAAAATTAATCAGAG
>JBKHWS010000158.1:0-639 GCA_046566385.1 Bacteriovoracia bacterium
AGTTGAAGCAAACCAATTCTATGGAGAGGGCCATGCTTAGGCCAAATCAGAATTTACACAAGATTTCTTACACCACCTTACAAACACCGGGGGAAAATATGACTGATGACTTTAGAATTGATGTTCCATTTAAAACGAAGCCACCCCGATTAAAAGATCTCGTCAATAAACACATTATGGGTGATGTTTGGGTGAGGGACACCCCTTTTGGACCAGTCACGGATTCATTAAAAATCGCTGAAAAATTCGAAATGGATCACAAGAATATACTTCGTGCCATCAAAAAATGCGAATCCGAACTAGGAACAGAGCTCAAATTTGAGCTCTGTAGAAATCTAATAGAAAACAGCTACTTAGGTGGGCCTAAAGGGCGTGAAACAAGGCGTGTAAAATACGATATCTCAGAGTTCGGCTTGGCATTATTACTACTTTATATCAACACTCCCAAGGCCAGATTAATATCAGCAGAAATTCTCTTTCGATTTTTTATTCTCAAGTCATATCTAACCAATCTGAATAAAAATCAAATCGGGGCGATCAGAGGACACTATTTAAAGAAGATTTAAGAAACCTCTTCTGACCGGAAAGATCATTCAGAACCTGCACGTCCTGAAAACCCAGCCGCTTAAGGATAGTGGC
>JBKHWS010000159.1:0-619 GCA_046566385.1 Bacteriovoracia bacterium
GTTTTGGCGGTGGATCAATTACCAAACGGGGGGTTTCTTTTTACGCATTCATGTTCTGCCAATGTAAGCACTCCCCCGGTTTTTGGAAAGTTGACCAGCTGGAATTAAAAGAATTAATCAAAAGGATTCTAACGAGTTAGAGTCTTGGGGGCGGAAAAGTGATTTTCCATGAGGCCTAGTTATTCAGCTGATTTCAAACAATCAGTAGTCCAAAAGATTTCAACCCCTGGTGGTCCTAGTGTCGCTCAGATGGCAAAAAATCTGGGTGTTCATTACACTTCTATTTACGGTTGGGTCAAAGATCATGCTAATACATCCAGCATGAAAAAATCAAAAGAGTGGACTCCGGAATCAAAGCTTGAAGCAATCATTAAAACCGCCACGATGAACGAAAATGAGCTTGGGGAATTTCTTCGAACCAATGGCCTTCATTCAAATGAAATTGATCAATGGAAGAAGGACATTTATAGTGCCCAGAAGTCGGCAGGACGTCCGAAACTTGATCCAGAGTTAGTAGAACTCAGAGCAAAAGAAAAAGAGCTCTCAAAGGATTTAAAGCGAAAAGACAGGGCACTGGCCGAGATGTCGGCACGGGTTATACTTCTAAAAAAAAGCCGCT
>JBKHWS010000160.1:0-235 GCA_046566385.1 Bacteriovoracia bacterium
ACCATTTTGAAAATATTCAGAAGAGAGGAAGTAACGTTGACCCGGCTGCCAACGGTAATGAGTACCGTTTTTTACCACACGACTCATTTCGCCTACACCGTCGATAATCACTGAAGCCAAAACTCCACCCTCTTCACGAGAAATAGAAACGGCACAGTAGCGACCGTCTTCAGTTGTTCCGGTGTAGTAACCGACATGCAAGACTTCCGTCAGGGCACGTGTGGCATCGTACTCA
>JBKHWS010000160.1:245-609 GCA_046566385.1 Bacteriovoracia bacterium
TACTCAGATGCAAAAGCAGAAGAGATAGCGAGTAGTAAAACGATGAGCGTTTTCATAAAAATCCTTTACTTATTTGCCCATACTCATACCACTCAAGGCCTTCAGCCACGACCCTATCAGAAAAAATTACAGCAATTGTCTTAACATCCGGCGCAGCGGTTCGGCCGCTCCCCAGAGGAGCTGATCGCCGCAAGTGAAGGCATTCACAAAGCCTGGGCCTAAACTCATCTTACGAAGGCGCCCAACCGCGATATCAAGCTTACCCGCCACTGCTGCTGGAGTGAGCGATTTAAGCGTTGTCTCTTTGTCATTAGCGATAAAGCGCACCCATTGGTTGTCGGACTTAATCACGGCCTCAAGCTCG
>JBKHWS010000161.1:0-581 GCA_046566385.1 Bacteriovoracia bacterium
TGGAGTTAATTGACAAAAATCCCGTCAGTCGGGTTAAACGATTCAGTATTCCCAAAGAGGTGAGGACTCAAGATCTAAGTGATGAACAAGTCCTAAACCTTCTGGGCGCCGTTGATGAAAGTACTGGTGCCGGTAAGCTTCATAAAGCGGTACTGAGTTTGTTTTTCACTACAGGGATGAGGCATCGTGAAGTTTCTCATTTACAGTTTAAATGTCTGGATGAAGAAAATGGCTTCACTATTATCCGTTATACGGCCAAGGGCTCTCAGGAGATGGTGACTCCTTTAAACCCCAAAGTTCTTACAGCATTGGGTGATTACTTAAGATGGTGTAAAGCTCAGGATTATCCTATGGGGCCCGAAGACTATATTTTTAGGCCAACCAGAAATGCTCATTCAGGGAATCTCAATAAGCCCCTGGATCCAAAGTCGCTCAATTATATCATTAAAAAATATGCTAAGAAGACAGGTGTCACCGGAAAGATAACCATTCACTCTGCTAGATCCACTGTCATTGGTATGCTTCTGGATAAAGGCCACGCACTTGAGCGGGTTGCCGATTTTGTTGGCCACAAGAATATT
>JBKHWS010000162.1:0-580 GCA_046566385.1 Bacteriovoracia bacterium
AGTGCCTGTAAGCATAGGCCGACATCACTTTAATCTGTCCCATGAGCTGGGCAATGGCCTGGTCTTTTTGATCCTGGGTTAAATCCTGCGCACACATATCCTGATAGAAAGCAGACAGGGAAACCATGTTGCTGGAAAGGACGGCCATGGGATGAGCGTCTTTCGGGAAGGCCTTAATCATCTGCTTGATGCCTTCAGGAACATCGTCATAAGAGGCGATTCTTTCTTCGAATGCTTTTAATTCACCAGGTGACGGAAGCTTGCCATAAAAAACCAGGTAAGCGGTCTCAATGAAAGATGACTTTTCAGCGATCTCTTCAATGGAGTAACCACGGAATTTCAAAATCCCCTTTTCCCCATCCAGGAAAGTGATGGAACTGGTACAGGCACCTGTGTTCATATAACCAGAATCGAGGGTTATAAAACCTGACTCTGCCCTTAGTTTTGTAATATCAATGGCCTTTTCACCTTCAGTACCGGTGAATACTGGAAGTTCTATGGTTTTTTCACCTAGAACTAGTTTTGCCTTATCAGACATTGGGGGCTCCTTAAGAAAAGTGAGATGGAATAATCTAGACGG
>JBKHWS010000163.1:0-576 GCA_046566385.1 Bacteriovoracia bacterium
AATTGGCCATGAAAGCTGCGCTAGTGGACATGAGACTCTTTTTATCCCAGTAAATAGACTCTTTAAAGAGATTGAAATGGCAGAGGCTCAAGGTAACTATTTAACTTATCTCTCTCGCCTCAATAAAGTTCGACTCCTTATTTTGGATGACTTTGGTTTGAGAAATTACTCCCACAAAGAAGCGACAATCTTTTATGAAATACTAGAAGATCGTTACCGAAAAGGTTCTGTGATAATCACTTCTCAGGTTAAGCCTCAAGGATGGGTCACGTTGTTCGAAGATAAAGTTATTGCAGAAGCTCTGCTGGATAGACTTATGGCCAGCTCTCAAACTATTGATGTAAAGGGAGAATCGTTTAGAAAAAGCCAAGGCAAAAAGAAGATAGACCAAGAAGAGAATTGATGTAAGAATTTTAGGACGAAGCGATTTTTTATCTGTCGAGTTATGTTTTAATTGATCTGTCGAGTTAAGAGTTTATTCATCAAGAAGCACTCCGTCTAGGGAAGAATAACGAGGATATTCTTCTTACAACAAAGAGGCGTTGGGTCAATGTTGCTAACATCCTATTTTATGAT
>JBKHWS010000164.1:0-571 GCA_046566385.1 Bacteriovoracia bacterium
CTGACAAAAAGATAGCCTTCTTCATTCACCGTCACTTGAAAGGGCTCTCCTCCACCGGTGGCATCTCCTGATGAAGCCTGTGGAATGTCCACTTTAATCTTTGATTGTTGTGAAGCCGGTGATGCCACCATGAAAATGATGAGTACCACCAGAATGATATCGACCAGGGGAACAATGTTTATGTCCGAAATTTCTTCCTGTTCTTGTTTTACAGCGGCCATATTTATTTCCCGCTTTTTACAGCTCTTTCATAGAGAAAGAGAAGTTCCTTACAGGATTCAAGATTATTGAAGATGCTTTTCACCTGCTTTGAGTAAAAGTTAAAGGCAAGAACAGCTGGAATCGCCACCATGAGGCCCGCGGCGGTTGCAATCAGTGCGGATGAAATCCCTGCCATGACAGAGTTTCCCCCACCGGCCGTGCTTCCCATGTCATTGAAAGCTTTCATGATACCAAGTACTGTCCCAAAGAGACCGATGTAGGGCCCGTTTGATCCGACAGTTGCAAGGAAACCGAGAAATTTCTCGTACCGCGGTTTTTCATTCTGATAGACATACTTAAAGATTTCATC
>JBKHWS010000165.1:0-555 GCA_046566385.1 Bacteriovoracia bacterium
CTTCCAGCCATCTGAAGTACGAAGAGATAAATACGTTTTCTCCAGCAAAAGCTCCTCGGTTCCTAGTTTTTCAATTTCCATCTCCGCCACTGAAACTTTCCATTTATAACGAATGGCCTCATTTTGAGCAAAAGCAAGATAACCAGTGCCAGTGGGACCCAAGGCCGCCACATTTTCTCCCCGCCAGTATTTTTGATTGTGACGGGATTCAAATCCTGGCAGAGCGAAGTTTGAAACTTCATAATGATGAAAGCCGCGGGCCTTCAGATATTCACTCACAAATAAGTATTCTTCCCGAATGAATTCATCATCCGGCATATCCTGAATGTGAGGGTACTTAGATCTGGCATTTAAAATATAAAGGCTTATGTGTTTAGGAGAATATTTGAGCAGGAGTTCCAGTTCTTTTTGAATGTCACGCTTTCTCTCTCGAGAAAAAGGAATTCCTAGAAGGAAATCCAATGAGAAATTCCAGTCATCTTTCTGCATGACATCCAGAAAACTCAGACTGTCTTCCAGTGAATGAACCCGGTCCATCACTTTTAAAAAGCCCGG
>JBKHWS010000166.1:0-555 GCA_046566385.1 Bacteriovoracia bacterium
TAACAATGCCTCCGACTTATTCGGTTACAGCGTTGCTCTCTCAGGAGACACCCTTGCCGTAGGTGCTCATGCTGAAGACAGTAATCAGACCACTATTACCAATGGAACTGGCTCGTCTGCCGATAACTCACTCTCAAATAGTGGGGCCGTCTATATATACACTAGTAACCTTCGCCTATTTGATCCTTCAGATGTTTGGATGCCGGCCCATACCACTTCCAGCATTGACCTGGCCTGGGCCTCTTCCGGTGCCATGACCACTGGATACAAGATTGCCTATGCCGAAGGCACTACCCCTCCGGCCGACTGTAACTCCGGCACCGTCATCGATGCCGGCAACGTCACCACTTACTCCGTCACTGGTCTCAGTCCCGGTAAGCACTACAGCTTCCGAATCTGCTCTTATGACTCTCTAGCAAATCTCTCTCAAGGCTACACCACCCGCTTTCAAACCGCTCCGGCCACTCCTGAGGTCACTGACCTCCTTGCCGTTTCCAATGAGTCCTGGTCTGTGGATCTAAGCTGGACCAGTGGAGGTGGTGCAACCACAGGCTT
>JBKHWS010000167.1:0-547 GCA_046566385.1 Bacteriovoracia bacterium
TTACACCGCCAATGAAAATAATGAATATCGTGCACTCGTAAAATACCGCGGGAAAAAAAACATCGGCGATATTTTAGAAGTTCTTTTTAACGAAGTTGTGGTCGGCGAATTAGAAATCACTCGTCGTGATCCAGAAGATGATAGTGTTTTTTTCGTGCGTTTTATTAATCTTGAAAATCCTTTTCAATTCGCCAAACTTCCCATTCCTCCCTATATCAGAAATGGAGAGTCCGATGAATTAGATCTGGAGCAATATCAAACCACTTATGCTAAAAGCTCTGGCTCGGTAGCGGCTTCGACCGCGGGGCTTCACTTCTCACACCAGTTGCGTGAAAAATTAAAAGCAAAAGGTATCACGGAATCATTTGTCACACTACATGTTGGTCTTGGAACTTTTAAACCAGTTATGGTTGATGATTTAAAAGATCATCAAATGCACACTGAACCGTTTATGATTGATCAAGCTAATCATGAGCTGATTAAAAAAGCGGAGTTTAGAGTAGCTGTTGGAACTACTAGTTTAAGAACACTAGAAAGTATTGTGGGT
>JBKHWS010000168.1:0-539 GCA_046566385.1 Bacteriovoracia bacterium
AATGTCCGTTTCCACCGGGCCTCCCCTAGAGGCATCACTGGAACCGGGATTGGCCTTCCAATTGCTCAAAAGATTGCTCAATTTCACCAGGCCGAAATTGATTACCGGAAATTAACACCCTGTGGAAGCTTGTTCATCATTCGTTTTAGTGCGTTTCAAAATCAAGTAACTTATTCTAACCAAGACTCGCACTCTTAAGATTGGCCCTATAAATTGGCCACTGCTAAACAAAAAGTTCAATGATTTAGACAACTTGCTTCTTGTACCAAATTGCCCAAACTTTAGACATTTGTCCTCAAACCTCACAGGTTTTGGAGTTCAACTCATTAAAATAATTAAGCAATATCCTTGTCACAAAAATTGCAAGGAGGCACCTCGAGTTGTGGCTTTCCAAAGACACTGTCTGTAGTTTTTACAGCCTTAGGGATGTTTAACTGCACAGCGTCAAAAAGTTGGATACACTCTCCCCAAAAACGAACAATGTTAGCCATTATTTGTGAGGTCGTTGTGATTAAAGTGAAAAATTCTCGTCGCAAACT
>JBKHWS010000169.1:0-527 GCA_046566385.1 Bacteriovoracia bacterium
ATCACCTCTTTAGGGAAGTAGAAATGGCGGAAGCTCAAGGGAATTATCTGAGTTATCTTTCTCGTCTGGGTAAAGTTCGTCTTCTTATTCTGGATGACTTTGGATTGAGGAATTACACTCATAAAGAAGCCACTATTCTCTATGAAGTTCTTGAAGATCGTTATCGTAAAGGCTCTGTCATTATTACCTCACAGGTAAAACCTCAAGGCTGGCAAACTCTCTTTGATGATAAAGTTATTGCTGAGGCTATTCTGGATCGGCTTAGTGCAAGCTCTCAGACAATAGATGTGAAGGGAGATTCGTTTAGAAAAGGTCAGGGCAAAAAGAAGATAGACCAAGAAGAAAATTGATGTAAGAATTTTGATACGAAATTGAAAATAGCCTGGGGCACATCACCTTTATTCGGGCCGGTGCATATAACCTTTATTCATCAGAAAGGGGATTATCCCAGTGAACAGGTATTAAAGCTGGTCGAGGATGCAGGATATCCGGCGAAACTCATCTGATGCTTTTTAAAATGCCCTTAT
>JBKHWS010000170.1:0-520 GCA_046566385.1 Bacteriovoracia bacterium
TCCTTGCCCCATTTTGAAATGGTCCTTTAAAAGTTCCAGATCTACTTTGGTTGAACACACTGACCGAATATCTCCGGCATTTACACAAAAGCATTCACAAATAAGAGCATCATCATCAAGTTTTTGTTCTTTCGCCGGTAAAAGCTCGCTAACAGTTTCTATGAGATGAAGAATTTCCTTATCCATTTTGTACCAGTGTGCCGCCGTGCAGAAACATTCAGTTTTCATTCGTGAAAAAGTGTTGCTGGTTTATAACTTGGAGCTGGATTAAAGTCCATGGGAAAGCCTTAAGGCTGTAATAAAGTAATGCAAATAAGAATTATGAGATGGTAAAATAGAGTTAACTTATTAAAAAATCTGGTTTTACTTCTTATGCGTGCAACCCTTTCCTTAATGCTTATTTTTCTGATTCTGGGATTATTCCTCTGGATAACCTTAAGCGGAGCGTTATTTTTTATTGGAATGCTGTTTTGGTTAGCCTTGCTTGTAATTACAATTGGTTATAGTGACACCTTGATCC
>JBKHWS010000171.1:0-509 GCA_046566385.1 Bacteriovoracia bacterium
GAATCCTGGGAGCTCTTTACCATGCTGCTTGAGGAGTATCAAAAACTCATCAAACCAGCGAAGGCAGTGAAAGCTCCGAAGAAGAAAGCAGCAGCACCTCGTTCAAAAAAGAAAGCCGCTTAACTCATCTCACCTGTCGAAAAGGTAGCGTATACCTTTTCGACATTAGAATTCAAACTGAGAAGGCATTGGAATTGGTTTTATATTCTTCGGGATAAAGGCCGGAACCGTCATCCTGAACTTCATGGATTTTTTCCCCAGGACTGCAACCTGAGATCTCTCTATGGCCTCTTCAAGTGAAACTTGTCTGGACAATGTCGCTGCATAAACGGCGCGATCACCATTGACGATGCCACCAGAAGTAACTTTATCTTTCAGGAAATCTTTTTTATCCACCGTCCCCATCAGGATCTTTTTAATCTGTAGAGGCTTAAGACGTGGATTGGCGTCCTTGATTCTTCCCGCGATGTTGGAAACATAAGGTGCCGCCTGACTGGTTCCGGAAACTG
>JBKHWS010000172.1:0-508 GCA_046566385.1 Bacteriovoracia bacterium
CAGTTGGAAAACGCTTCTCTGGATAAGGAAAGAGCTAAGATTGAAAAAGAAATTCAGCTGAAGGCCTTTAAAATTTCACTCAGAAGACTTTACTGGTCTCTGGTTGCTAACCAGGAATCGGCGGTGATTGCTGAGGCCCTTTTGAAGACCGCTCGTCAGCAGTTGAATGAAGCGAAGCTCAGGTTAAAGAATGCGGTGGCGGAGCCGGACGAAGTGGCCAGGTATGAAGCACAGGTTGCCTCAAGAGAAGGAACTCAGCTTTATCTTGAATACCAGAAAGAGATTTTTATCAAGCAACTACGAAACCTTCTGCCGGAGTTGTCTCAGTATGATATTGCCCTTGAGAAGTATGATCTGAATAAAACGGTGAGCGAAGTTTTGCTTTGTACCGCCACCATTGCTCAGCAGGAAAAAATTCCTTATCAGTTCACTCACTACGATGAAGTGGTTTCCATGTTGAGAAAAATCAAAAGGAATAACTCGGACATAAACTCTCGTTACTCTGATG
>JBKHWS010000173.1:0-506 GCA_046566385.1 Bacteriovoracia bacterium
TCAGAGAACTGGATGCACTTTTTAAAAATATTAGTTAAATCAAGGATGAATATTGTTGTCTCAGGAGGGACAGGAGTAGGAAAGACCACTTTTCTTAATCTTCTGTTGCAGGAAATTCCTCCAAAAGAAAGAATCATTACAATTGAAGATACCCGGGAACTTCAATTTAATCTTCCGAACGTGGTGAGACTTGAAGCGCGTCCCCCGGTTTCTGAACTCAAAGGTCTGATGGTCCGTGATCTATTGAAAAACACATTACGAATGAGACCTGATCGGATAATCGTCGGTGAATGTCGTGGGGGAGAAGTCTTTGATCTTCTTCAGGCCATGAACACCGGACATGAAGGATCTATGACTAGTATTCATGCTAATTCTCCGGGTGAATGCCTCTTACGTCTGGAAAACCTTTATCTCTTATCTGGCTATGATCTGCCTTTAAAAGCACTTCGTTATCAAATTTCAAATGCAGTGGATTTTATTATTCAAATCCGACGGGACAAAAACGG
>JBKHWS010000174.1:0-503 GCA_046566385.1 Bacteriovoracia bacterium
GTGATGATGGAAATGAGAAGTTGTACTGCTCAGAAATGATCACCAAACTTCTTGAGGGATTCTTAAGCATTAAGCTTCCCATTAAGAGAATGAAATACGATAAAAACCGGGAACTCTGGATTCAACATTTCCGTGGAAATCCTCCTGATGGTAAGTGGGGAAATGCGCCAGCTGATTATGAAAAATCTAATCTCTTCCATGTCGTGGGAGAGCTATGAAGCTCTGGCTTGAAAAACGTCATCTGGATTTGAAAGTAAATTGGAAGCTTTCCCGTAATCAAACAACATTTAAAGAAAATTTTATCGTTCATCTGGAAACACCCAGAGGACATTTCCTTTCGGAAGTTGCTCCAAATATTAGATATGGAGAAACGGTTGAAGGTATTGAAAAGCAATTCGCTACTTTCTTAAATAGTGTTGACCTTAACTTAATCGATTCTGATCTGACGTTAACAGGTTTTTTAAATACCAATGATCTTTTTCATTCATTGCGTTTTGGTCTTG